>CALHIR010000005.1 GCA_938030705.1 Candidatus Poseidoniaceae archaeon | reverse complement strand
GTTGGCAGTGGGTACCCTTTGCTTGGACGGGTGTGCAGAGGGCCCCCCTTTGAAATAATGGCACCTATTGAGACCCTCATGAACCGATTGAAGTCTGTTTTGATTGTTCTGACTTTTTTACTTTCATCGCTATCTGGATGTATCGGTGAAGACTCGGAAAGCGAGAGTGATGAAACACCAATTTTGCTCAGCAGATCTGGTTCAGTTGAGCACAATTACTGCAAATTAGCCCCAGGTCAAGGGAGTAGTAATAATTCATCAGACGGGTGCCCAACAGATGACGAAACCATTGAGGATTACTGGTCTGCAATAACCAATTTGACTGTGATAAATCAGAGTGCTGGAAAGGGTGTCAAAATTCACTCTGAGTCAGGAGGTACTATGGCAGGTACCTGCAGTAGTGGGGCTATTTGGGGATGGAACATTAGGCCTGACAATGGCGACACTTACAACACAGCAACACATAATCAAGGTGACATAGGGCTTCTTCCATATGCAGGAGAAGAATGCGTCTTAGTTTACCATTACATGGGTTTTGAAAACAAAACCATGCATTGGAGTCTAACTTACGAAATAGTAGATGTTAACGTAGAATAATCATCTACAATCTAACTGATTTGGATAAATGCAAAGGGTTCATCCGATTACCCTTAGCAATCATAGGGAATACAAAGGGTTCGCAGTGGGTCGGTGCTAACGCTAGCGAAGTGTATGACCCTTAGAGCGCTTCAAGAGCGTTCACCAAGTCCTGCCACAAGTCTTCCATATCCTCGATGCCAACCGATAAGCGAATTAGGCCTGGCGTCATTCCTGCATCGTAGCGCTGCTTTTCTGGAATTGCAGCGTGTGTCATGGTCCATGGGTGATTGATGAGGGATTCAATTCCACCCAGACTTTCTGCAGTTGCAAACAGTTTCAACTGTGCTGCAAACGCACGAGCTCCTGCTTCTCCTCCTTTGACTTCCAAGGAGATAATGCCGCCATAGGCGGTCATTTGTTGTTTGGCGATTTCATGGGTTGGATGGCTCTCCAATCCAGGGTAAAAGAGGCGAGTGACCTTCTCGTTGTCTTGCAAGCGTTCTGCTAGCGTCATTGCACTTTCGCAATGACGGTTCATTCGCAAAGCGAGGGTTCGGAGTCCTCGGAGGATGAGGAAGCAATCCATCGGTGCCGGGACGGCTCCCACTGCATTTTGCAAGAATGATATCTTTTCAGCGAGTGCCTTGCTTTGGGTGATCAAACAACCACCGATGACGTCGCTGTGGCCACCGATGTATTTGGTTGTTGAATGGACGATGATATCGGCTCCCAACTCGAACGGGCGCTGGAGGATTGGGGTTGCGAAGGTCGAATCCACAACGACGATGAGGCCGTGTTCTTTTGCTTCAGCCGCTAAGGATTTGATATCGTGCACGGTGAGGAGTGGATTGGTTGGGCTTTCAAGCCAGAGGATTTTCGAGTTCTCCCGAACGAGTTTTCCCAAGTCTCCGCTTTTCAACGGAGAATAACTTGTTTCAATGCCAAAGCGCGAAGCAATTTGGTCAAATAAGCGAACCGTACCTCCGTAAAGGTCGTCGCATGCAATGACATGGTCGCCTTGTTCAAGCATTTGGCTGATGGTTGTGATGGCGGCCATTCCGCTTCCAAAACAAAACCCAAACGCTTCTTGGTGAGGTGATTCCATTTCCGCCAGTGCACGTTGGAGGGCGTTTCGGGTCGGGTTGTCTCCCCGTGCATATTCATATCCGAGATGGTCAGCAAAATCGTTCTGAACATAGGTCGATGTTTGAAAAATGGGGGTGTGGACTGAGCCAGTTGAGACCTCGGGGTCCAAGGATGAATGAACGCAGCGGGTTGAATCTCCGGTCATTTCACCACTCCCATCCATCGACATCAAATCCGTTTTCTCTGAGCCAGTCATCGTTGTACACTTTCCCAAGATAGGGATTTCCTGCATCAGGAAGAATGACAACAATCTTCGCTTTTTGTCCGGCTTTGTCGTACTCTGCCGCGATATCCAACGCAATCTGCAAGGCTCCACCGCAAGAACCCCCACAGAACAAGCCCTCTTGTTTGGCCAAACGTCGTGCCATTCGGAAACAAATTTCGTCATCCACCATCCGAATTTCATCAATCACTGAAAAGTCAGTCGCTGGTGGGATGAAGTCTTCACCAAATCCTTCCACTTTGTAGCCGTGAGGGACACCCATGGTTCCTTCTTCGAACCACTGCTTGAGAATCGAGCCTTCTGCATCGACGCCAACGATTTGAGGGGCGTCTTTCCCGTTCGCCTCTGCTTGCGATTTGAGGTATTTTCCGCATCCAGTGATGGTGCCGCCAGTTCCCATGGTGGCCACAAAGTGGGTGATGTCACCCTGAGTTTGTTGCCAAAGTTCCGGTCCGGTTGAATGAATATGCGCTTCTGGATTGGACTGGTTGGAATATTGATCTGGATACCAGGCACCTTCAATCTCCTTGCTGAGTCGTTCGGCGACCATGTAGTAGGAACGTGGGTCCTCCTTTTCAACTGCGGTCGGACAAACTTCAACCCGTGCACCCATGGCACGCAAGAGGTCAATCTTTTCCTTCGCCATCTTGTCGGGCATGGTGAACACACACTTGTAACCCCGCTGCGCTGCAACCATCGCCAGTCCAATACCCGTGTTCCCACTGGTTCCCTCAACAATGGTTCCACCGGGCTTCAGCCAACCCTTTTCTTCTGCTTCCAAAATCATGCCAAGGCCAATGCGGTCTTTGATGGAGCCACCTGGGCTGCAACGTTCAAGTTTCGCCCACACTTCCGAGCCAGATAATTCCGCAGTCACCTTGTTCAAACGAATCAAGGGGGTGTGGCCGATGGCTGAAACCACATCTTCGTAAACGCCAGGAGGGAGGGCCATGTGAGAATCCACCGACCTTAGGTTCATCAGGCTTTTCAAATTCTCGCTCAGTTTTCTTAGAATGAGTAAAACTCTTGTTGCAGGCTATCAAAAGTTGTCGTCTTGCAAAATGAGGGTCTTTCTGAATAAACATCTTCCAAAGCAAAGTTCCAGACATCGACCCAATTTTGGGACCACTCCTGCGGCCCACTCTCTCGATTGGTAAGTTTCAACATCACTTCACATTCTTCAATTTCTCCTGAATCATCAATTTCGTCGCTTCCGATCCAAAGAGCATTCCCGTCCACCACGGATTTGTAACAAACTTTTGTTTCCTCTGAATATACGCTCGGATAGGAGGAAGTGACCTCTAGACAGAACATTTCACCATCAACGGACCAATAGGCTTCAGAAGTGGTATATCTATCCGAATTCACGTAATCTTGCCATCCATATTCTGGATTGAATGTGTTTGCTTTGTTGGTACCTTCATCGCTACCGTCCAAACAATCGTCATCTCCATCATTGACCCAACTGGCACGAACCGTTTCGCCAGAAAAACAGAGGAATCTCGCTTCATCCCAATATTTCAAGGTTCCATCTTCGAGGAGGTTAAGATGTCCACTGGGACCTCCTGAGTACCATTTCCCCTCATATTCGCTCGGGGTATTGAAGAGACTCCCACCCATGAGAAAAAATGTTGAACCTGAAGAGATCAAAGACGCCAAGATCAGGGTTATGAAAATTGTAACATAATTTTTTGTTCTTTTTGACCTCTTTTTGGCGTTTCTTTTGTTCTTCCCTTTTTTGTTTATGTTGTCTGCTCCTGCGTATGGTTGGGGCGGCCCATTTGGACCGTTTGCAATCGCCCCGGAGTTAATGGTGTAGGCAGGCTGGCTATGTTGGGGAGGAATCTGTTCTACTGTTTGTTGAGGGTTGTAAGGGTTGTACCCCGGAACAGGTTGAGATTGCATGGATGATTGTACAGAGTTTACATTTAAATCATCTTCGGGTTCGAATTTAACATGCCTCGACAAACACTGTAATTTGATAACGGGGAGGCGTTGTGGTTGAACTATGAGCAGGAGCGAAAAACCTACTGAAACGTTTCGAAACCGCCCAGTTCGTAATTTCTTCAAACTCGTCCCATTCCTCGAATGGTTCTACCCCATCGACCATCGGCGGTTGTGGAAAGATGCTTACAATGAAGCCTACCCGAGTGGAAAAACGCTCAAAGAGAGTTACAAAGCAGTTTGGGAGGTCAACACTCTGGCAGCCGTTTTGGTGTTGGCCATGAACGCCTCTTTGTTCTTCAATCTGCTTACAGGAGAATCCAAGGACTTCTACTGGTCTTCTCCTCCCTACACGAGTTTGGCCTGGTGGACCATGATCATGGGGGGGGTCATCGTCGTCATCAATTTCGTTCACCTCAACTGCCTTTTGGTGGTTCATGGCGTATACTCGGCAGTGGACGATGATAACTTCCGAGCCATCGTCAGTGCGAGGGGGCCTACTGGCCGCTTGGCCATGATACCTGATTATCTCGTGGTCTGCTCGATGTATGGCATGGCGATGTGGTGGTGCATGCTTCTTCTCGTGCATGTCAAAAGCATCGTGGGTTCGGCCATCATCATTGGTCTATTGCTGGCCATTGTCACTTTTTTGGTTTCGTACTCGAGTTATGCAGCTCGCATCATTTACCACAGCGGAGCCCACAAACCCGAGAGCATTTTTCAGGAAATCGCCGCCGAACATCTCCCTCAAACTCATGAAGAATTGGGTGAGGTGATCATGCAACGAGCATTGAATGACATGCGACAAACGATGGAACCGCTTCACATTGGTTCTCAAATCCGAAAAGATCTCGAGCATACCGAAGGATGGTCAACCAAGGAAAGCGATCAAAATTGAGCCCTTGCAACATTCATGCGAGAGATGACGGTTAAGACGGCATGTCGAGGTCGCTGTTGCAGCAAACCTCGCCCCGTTATCACATGCCAAACGATGACGGGTCAATGTCCATGTCGCCGTCCTTCATCATCTTCCGCATTTGTTTGTTCAACTTGCGGTTGCCGCCCATGCCCTTCATCATCTTGCGTGAGCGGTTCCACTGACCGATGAGTTCTCGCACGTCCTTCTCACGAACGCCTGAACCTCGGGCAATGCGCTTGATGCGGTCGGCCTTGATCTTGGCTGGCTCGTTCTTTTCCCATGCCGTCATGGAATCCATGATGGTGCGGTAGCGGTCGAGGTTGGCTTGCATGGCCTCCTTTTGTCCCTTGGACATGGCGCCCATGCCACCGAGCATGCTGCCTGGGAGGAAGGACATCAGCTTGTCAATCGTGCCGACCTTGGACATCATTTCCATTTGTTTGTACATGTCGTTGAGGGTGAAACGGCCGCTCATAAGGCGCTGCGTCAAGCGCATGGCCTCTTCTTGGTCCATGTCTTCGGGTGCCAAATCGATGAGGCCCTGAATATCACCCATGCCAAGCAATCGTGAGATAAAACGGTCGGACTCAAATTTCTCAAGGTCCTGAATGCGTTCGCCCACACCGATGTGGACGATGGGGGCGCCCGTCGCTGCGACAGCCGAAAGGGCACCACCGCCACGGGCGGTACCGTCGAGTTTCGTGATAACAATGCCTGTCACCCCGGCAAGGGTGTGGAAGGAAGCAGCGACCGGTCCGGCGGCCTGACCGACTTGGGCGTCGATGACCAACCAGCGGTCGGTTGCACGGGTCAGGCCCGCAATGTTTTCCAATTCTTCAACGAGTTCCTCGTCAAGTTGGTGGCGTCCTGCTGTGTCGACAATGACCAAATCAGCGGAAGCACATGCTTGTAAGCCGTTTCTTACAATGGACACAGCGTCTTTGTTATCGGGTTCGCCGTAGACTTGGACGGTGGTCTCCTCAAGGAGTTGAGAAAGTTGGGCGTACGCACCTGGACGGTGAACGTCCGCTTCAATGACGGCCACCCGAAGACCGTGCTTTTTGCGGTACCACTCCGCAAGTTTTGCTGTGGTTGTCGTCTTTCCTTGACCGTAAAGGCCGACAAGAAGAAGGGTTGCTCCACGTGGCTGAAATTCCGTAGGAGGGCCGAGGATGCGAACGAGTTCGGTGTAGAGGATGTTCATGGCATGCGTTTGCAAGGTAAGGCCAGGCCGTGGCTCCTCTTCACGCAACCTTGATTCAAGACGGTCAACGATTTCCTTGGTCTGGCGGATGTTGAAATCTGCTTCTTGAAGCGCTCTTCGAAGGCTCCGTGTCATTTCTCGAAGTTCTTCTTCGTCGAGTTTGCGATTGTTCTTGAGCAAACCCAGCGAGCGGAAGATACCTCTCGACAAGCCCTCAAGTGCCATGCTTGGGCGTTATGGTTGACCCATTTCAAACCATGCCCTCAACAGCATGCCGTCCATCACGAAGAGGAGCGAGGAATCAACAAGACGAGCACGTCGCCTTCCAGTGAGGCTTTGACAAGACTGGATTTGACATGGGTCTCGGTTGGAATGGCCTGCTCTCGCCCGTTCACCTCGACGAAGAGAACCCCCTCTTCACTGCGCAAGGAGAGATCGCTTCGCTCCAATCCCGGGAAATGCAACTGCACGCGTTCGTGGTCACCTTCCACTTGGGCTACCATACCGCGGTGAACTTCGTGATGCAAGACCTCGCCGATGGCATGCGGGCCGATGCTGTGTGGCAGTGCCTGTGCATCCCCGTACAAAAGTCGGCCAACTTTGCGCAGCGCATCCACCCCTACAATTTCGCTGTCGGCCAGTTCCAGTCGGGCCACCTTGACACCGTTGAGCTTCTCACTTAATTCCGTGATTCGCTCAAGTTCCTGTTGTCGGCGTTTTTGCAAAAATTCGTGGTCGAATTCCGGCGTGATGCGGTTGACCAGACAACCGCCGATGGGGAGGTTGTAATCGACCAGTGAATCGTGCGCACGCAATGTTTCGTTGATGCCCATCCGCTCGGGTATGGTGACCAAGGTGAAGGACGATGTTGCGGGGTCGCTCAGGACTCGGCGTACATGGAGGACACGGCGCCGAAATCGCTCCAGTTCTTCTTTCATCGCATCGCTTTCTTTGCGGCCAAAGAGCATTGAGCGGATTCCGCCCGAGACTCGCATCAAGCGAAGCAGCCGGCCGGACCAAGCCTCAATGAGTTCGGGCAGGGACAAAAATCGAAGGGTGTGTCCGGTGGGGGCGGTATCAAACACCACGACATCCCAAGTTGGGTTTTCCATGTGTTTGAGCAGTTCATCAAAAGCAAGGGCTTCATCGAGGCCGGGCAAGATCATATCTGCGGTTTTGATGTCGGATTTCATGTCGTCAAGTTCATCTTTGGCTGACGGGTCAAGCATCATGCCAAGTCCTCCAAACCCTCCCATTCCTCCAGAACCCATGTTGTTCATCGCTTCACCAACTTTTGGAAGGAGGTTGGACAGTTTTGCTTCAGGATCCATTTCAAGGCCGTAAAGACCCGGAACCCCCTCAACTTCCACTGGCACAGGTCCGAGTTGCACATCGAGTGAATCCGAGGTGGAGTGCGCAGGGTCGCTTGAGACCAAGAGGACCTTCAGTCCCGAATCGGCAAGCCAAACGGCGGTTGCCGAGGAAGTTGTCGTTTTCCCAACACCGCCTTTGCCACCGAAGAGAAGCAATCTTGCCATGGTTGGCCGAACGGGTAGGGGTGTTTGAATCCCACCCTTCCCCCTTGTAAACGCCAACGATTTGATGAGGGGATGCACATAGGCCCGTTCATGGTTTCAGAACTCGTGCTGTTTCAGCTCTCGAGTTTTTGTGCACTCATCGGCATGACGTTAGGTTGGCGAGGCGTGATGACCAAGTTTGCTGGTTTTTACGACCTGCCGACCGCGTGGAGCCAAGTGTTTTGGGGGATTGTCCTGGGCGGCGTATACGCCGTTATGGCCGACGGGCTCTTGTTTCGGCCGTATTACACCACGGTGACCACCAATGATGGAGTCTACACTGGCCTCAACATTTTCCCGCTGATGTTCGTCGCTATGTTCGCATCCATTTTTTCTCATCTCTTGCTCAGGCGGGCCCGCGTACGAAAGGGAGGGTCTCAACCATCCAGTGGATGGGCCTTGGGTTTGGCCATTGGGGGCATGACGGCCATGGTCATGATGTTCAGAATGTTCGAGTTTGAAGGTATCTTCTCACCGTTGGGCCTCATCAATGTCGCCCTGGTGTCCATTGTAACTCCACGGGCAGAAGCCCTGATTACGGCTCGTCACGGCTACATGATGTTGCAAGACCGGCGTTGGGGTGCTGTTCTACGCTCGGCTTTCTGGCGGGCATCGTTGTTGGTCGGTCTGTACTTTGTTGTCTTTAACCCAGAGGGCTGGGTGTTCATTCTTCCCTTTGTCATGCTCACCAATCCTTCTGCTGAAAAGTGGATATGGGAATCGGTTCCGAAGGAAGGTCGACGCCGTTTGCGCCGTCTCTGGGCGGAGCAAGCCAGAGAGCGTTCCCTTGGCCGCAGCGGGTCCGAGAGAGCACCCGAGGCGGTTGAAGAAGAGTAAATAGTTGATTACTTCTTCTTCGTGCCTTCTTTTTACATCATTTTTAACGCCTTGAGCGAGAAAATTTCAGCGGGTTTCCTTGGACAATTGTTATACGACGCCAGCCGAGCCAATTAGCATGGGTGCTTGCCCCTACTGTCGCAGTGCGTCACTGCCCGGCGACACGATTTGCTATTCCTGTGGGCGGGTCCTGCCCAAAGGCGATCGGGGGAGTTATCGCCTGGAGCAGCAGTTTCGCAAGAACAAGGGAAGCCGTGATACCACCTACAAAATGGCGGCCAAACCATCACAGCGAGGGGTTGTTCAGACCCATACGGGCCGTCAACGAAACATCATGAAGCGTCGGAAAAACAGATTCAGGAGTCTGGCGATGCTTGGTTTGGTTGCGTTCATCTTGCTTTCTCCTCAAGCCCAAGAAGCCGTTCTTGGTGAATTTGGTGGTGTGGAGGAATTTATTCAATCTCAACTTGCCCCCTACCACGTTTATCCCAACGAAGCAAGTTATACGCTTTCGAAAATTTATGATTTGACGGCCAACGGGGTTTCTTCTCAAACTGAAAATATTTTGATTCCTCCAATCGTTCAATCCACGATTGCCGGTTCGGCACCCTTTGCGTATACCGACGGAACCGAGGACGCCTCCCCAACCGTTCTCCAACAGACGCTTCAAATCACGTTATCCATTGATGGACAGGAAATCAACATCCCCTTGGACGGTTTGCCCCACCGAAGTGTTTCCAACGCCATTACCACGACGAACGGGCACGAAGTTTGGTGGCCATCCGTTGGCGAAGGTGATGGCGAATGCCCGCTTGCCAAGTGCATCAAAGTTCGTACAAATTTCCAGAACGAGGGGAGTGTTCGATATATCTTGGACCTCCACATGCAATCGGTCTCCTACTCATGGTGGGACAATGGGCGAGTGGATGCTCGCATCGCCGGAAAGGAGATGGGGATACATATGGACAATTCCGGGACCTTTGCCGACTTGGCTCAGCGTGGAAACGGCGTCCGTCAGAGCGATTTCGGAGGAAACCTCTGGTACGATCGTGGGCCGGGTGCAGGCTATGCCATCAACGCCCAAGACGCTCTGGTCATGTCGACCGCCGACACCATCGCTTCAAGTCTGCCTGAAGGCAGTTCTGAGAATGCCTATGCGTTCTCTCGAGCAACGTTCGATTACCTTCATGCCTACGTATCCTACGACCGAGAGGCACCAAGTCCAGCGCGTTCCGGTCCCGCTTGCCTCGCCGCAGGAACCGGAGATTGTGATGAGCAGACGAACGCTTTCTTCAGCATCCTGCGAACACGTGGGGTCCCCGGTTGGTATGCCTTTGGTGTGCTGGGCGACCCGTTCTTTTCCAACGATGGGTGGGAAGCCCACGCTTGGGGCTACATTCAACTGCCCTTGAAAGACAGTTGGTGTGAGGAGCGCAACATCGTCCTTCAGACGTGTTATGTTGAGGCTCAAGTTGACGTCGTGAACAACAAGTGGTTATTGTCAACTCCAACGGCATACATCGATTGGATTGAGGAAGCTGACCCATCGGCCAGCCTTGTCAACCGCTACTACTATCCCTTTGATTCGTGCAATCAACCGTGTGATTTTGACCGAAAGAAAAGCTACGAAACGCTGGGTGCGGTTGAACTCAACGGCGGGACCTACAAGGTCAAGATGTACCCAGAAACATTGTGAGGTGAGCAAAGCATGCGTGTGATTATTGGGGGCGCTGGACGCGTGGGTATCGCCCTCGCCAAGGCTTTGGCCAACGAAAAGTACGACATTGTCATCGTCGACAACGATTCAAGGGCAGTAACCAACGCACAAGCCCTCGATTGTTTGGTCGTGAATGGCAACATCACCTCCCGTGAGACACTGCTGGAGGCGGGCATCAATTACGCCAGTGTCTTCGTTGCGGCAACACCCTCGGACGAAACCAACTTGATCGCCTGTTCCATCGCAGAACACGCCCAAAATGCCGCGGAGGGCGAAGACCGATTAACGAGCATTTGCCGTTTGCGAACCGCTTCGTATGTTGACGAATTCAATCAGGGTCATTTGATCGAGTGGGCCAAGGTAGACCACGTTGTGAATCCGCTCCAGGGGGCGATTCAGCGATTGAATGCTGGCCTTCGGTCCACGGACATCGAAGAAGTTATTCCGTTTGGAGAGGATGCTTACGTCATTGAGTTTGATATCGGTGAGACCGCACGAAACATTGTTGGAAGGCCGCTCAAAGACGTCAAGGATGACTTTGTTCACGTGTTTCCCAACATCGTCGGCGTGAAGCGAGACGGTCAACGCAGTTTCATTCCCAACGATGAGAGCGTTCTTGAAGTCGGCGATCGCTTGGCTGTTGCCGTCATCGGTTTGGATGGATTCAATCCTGCCTTGATCATCTTCGGGCATGAAATTTCGTATTTCCCTGAACATCCGAAAGTGGTGATTGTCGGTGCCTCTTCCATTGGAACCAAGATGGCGAAGGATTGGCTGGCTCATGGCGCCACGGTAACGGTCCTTGAACGAGAACTTCACCTTGCAAACAAACTTGCGGGCTCCAAAATGGGAGGTGACGTCAACATCGAAGTCATTCACGGGGATCACTTGGACAGAAGCGTCCTCGAAGAAATTTCCATCGATGGCTACGATGTGGCTTTGAGCGCTCTCGCCGACGATCACGCAAACATCGCTGCAGTGCTGATGATGTCTGATTTGGGTGTGCCGCATACGGGTTTGATGCTCTACGATGCTGATTTGGTCAAAGTCACCCAACGAATGGGGATTTCCTTTGCTGTAGATCGACATCGTGTGGCGGTCAACAACATTCTTTCCCACGTCCATCGTAGTCTTTCAGGACACTACGCTCTCCTTGCCGAACTGCCGAATGTGGTGGGCATCACCCTCAAGGTGACCGAGCGGGCCAAGTTTGCCGGAAAGCGAGTCTCCGATGCGAAATTCCCTGAATGGATGCGTCCAGCCTTCATCAAGCGCCGCAATATTGGAGGAACTTGGGAATCCATCGACCCTCGTCCCGATGAACTTCTTCTTGAGAACGACAACATCGTCTTGTTTTGCATGAAAGAAAAGGTCGCCGATGTTCAGAAACGATTCAAGGTGTGACCATGCGCTCTGATGTGCTGAACCTGATTTTGGGCTGGACCCTCATCGCCCTGTTGGTCCCTCTTGCGATCTGTGCCGCCATAACGGCTTGGCTCGACGGGTGGGCGCTGGCGCTTCGGGCCTTTGTTCCCGCTATGCTCATCAGCGGAGGGTTGGGTACCGCCATGCTCGGTTTGTTCACCCGAACGGATTCTGCGCAACGGCTTCGGGACTTGGAAGCCTTCGTAGGGGTCGGCCTTGTTTGGCCGCTCACCGTATTTATCGGGGCCCTGCCGTATTGGTTCGGCGGTGTTTTTGTTGGTCCCTTCGTGGAAGACGCCCTCCTCATCGATATTCTACGAGGTTTTGTGAATTCATGGTTTGAATCAATGTCTGGCTTTACCACCTCGGGAGCGACCGTTCTTTCCCACTCAATGAGTCCAAATTGCATTCCGGGGACCACCCTCGATTGCATCAATGCCCAACCGCGCGGGCTGCTTTTGTGGCGTTCGCTGACCCAATGGCTGGGCGGTATGGGAGTGGTCATGTTGGGCATGCTTGTCCTCTCGAGAATCATCGGGGGAGGCATGGCCCTCGCACGTGCAGAATTAACGGGCCCCTCACTCTCGCGTCTTCGCCCCAAGCTACGACAGACAGCCATCGCTTTGTGGAGCCTCTACCTTTTGCTGACCCTCATTGAAATGTTGGCTTTGAAATTTATTGGGGGAATGTCGTTCTTTGACGCCGTGAATCACGCGTTCACCACCATGCCCAGCGGTGGATTTTCGACGAGGGATGCCAGTATTGCGTACTACGATTCAGCAACCATTGAAATCATCATCATTGTGTTTATGTTCCTCGCCGGTGTGAATTTCACCTTGATGTGGCTCATGGGTTCAGGCGATTTCAAATCGGCCTTGAAAGACGAAGAGTTTCGGACCTATCTGTTCTATATCTTTTCAGCAGTCTTCATCATCACCGTATCGTTGGTGCTGGTGGGCGTGGCGGCGGGCAATGCCCTGCTCGACACGCTGTTCCATGTCCTGTCCATCGGCACCTCCACCGGCTATGCTTCGGCCGATTACGCTTCTTGGCCAGGTGTGGCCCGAATCATCATCTTCCTGCTCATGATCGTGGGTGCTTGTGCAGGATCGACGAGCGGTGGCCTCAAATTGATGCGAATTCGAATCGGCCTCAAAGTCGCCTTCAGGGAACTCGCACGCATCGCCCAACCTCGCAAGATTCACATGATTCGAATGAACAACGAAGTGATTGAACAAAAGCAAGTCAGTCTCGTTGTTGGCATGCTGTTCATTTGGGTCATTCTGTTTGGCTTCTCCTGCATCGTTTTGGCCATGATGATGCCGGATGCCTCTTTTGAGACGATTTTCTCTGTCGCCGCTTCAGGCCTCGGGAACACCGGCCCCGCCCTCGGTGCTTACGGTCCAACTGAAACATGGGCCACCATGAACTCTGGTTCGCTGATCTTCACTTCCATTTTGATGTGGTTTGGTCGTCTGGAATTGTTGACCGCCATCATTGTGCTCCATCCTCACAGCTGGCGCCGTGAAGAGAAATCTGACGGAGAGCGTCAAGGTATGGCCATGGTCAAGCGAATCTTGGACCGAGAGGACGACAACGATCAAAACAACGTCATTTGACCCGGAGATGGCCCAAGGTCGTCATCCTCGTCGTTCGCTTCTTCTCGTGGCTCTTCGGCCAATGGTTCCTTTACGGGTTCCAGAATTGCTTCATGGCGGGCGGTCTCTTGTTCACGAAGGTGTTCCATGAGCATCGCTTGGTGAATTTCTTCAGCCTCATCATAGGCTTTGAGCAGGGCTTTGGAGGAGCGTCGTGTTTTCGCCAATCCCGCCAGAGAAAGGTGCTCCTCTCCTGAAAGGCCCAAGGTCAGCGAGATAGCAAAATCAGAGGAATCTCCGAGTGGGTGTTCATCTTGGATCAGTGCAAAGAGGGGTTGCAAAAATTCTTCTCGTGTCGTCGATTGATTCGTCCCGCAAACCTCTGCCAGTTTCTCAACGATGCTGCTTCGTCCGGCAGGTGATCGTCTTCGGAGATAACTCGGGTAGGATGGGAAAATCCGCCCTTCTAAGGGAACAGCGTTGGCGGTGGATGCAGCCAAAGCCGTCAGGTGTTGGGTCCAATAAGTGGACCTGTGGGCGGTGTTGAGAAACCGTCCCATCATGGCACGGTCGGCTTGGAGGAGTGTTTGAGCTCCCCGGCGTACACTCGGTGCATGGGTAAACAAGGAGGCGTTGTTCCAATGAACCCAATTGAGGAATTCTGATGGGTCTTTGTCAATGGTGCGAATGAGGGTGGAGGCGGCTTCACTGTTGCGCTCTCTATAGAGGCGGTCGAGACCTGGAAAAATTTCTACGTTTACGTCCCGTTGACTCGCTTCTGCATGGGTGCGAACCATGGTCGGCGTGAGTGTTTCTTTGTTCAAACCAGTGGAAAGTACCTGTAAATCTCGAACGAGGGCCCTCAAGTCTCCGTGGTTGGTTTGAGCCAAGGCATCGATGGCCTCCTCTTCGAATGGAATGCCTTCTTCACGCAAAACCCTTCGGGCAATTCTGCGTAAGGCTTCGTCGTTGGCTCGGACGAAGTTGATTTTCAACAAGTGTTTCGTAAACCGATCTCGCGTGCTGCGCCAAGATGAATTGCGTCCCCAAAGGCCCATTTCTTCATTGCAAGCAAGAATCACGGGCTGTTTGGTTTGATCGAGAAGACGAAGGAGTTCTGCCTTCCCCCCCGAATCTCCTTTGAGGGCTGCGCCGGGGCGTTCCTCTTCCCCCGACATGGCTTTCTCAATCCTTTCTTGGCTGATTTGGCGAAGGCCACCGGAGAGATGGTCAACTTCGTCAAGGAGGATAAGGGTGCGCGAAGGCGGCGCCGATGGGTCGTGAAAAAGCGAACGATGGGTGGCTCCACTCGTCGCGGCCTTGCGAATGGCGGCTGCGTTTCGTGCATCGCTGGCGTTGAGTTCAATGACGTTCCATCCCATGTCTTCGGCAATGGCTCGAGCAACCGTTGTTTTCCCAACGCCAGGAGGTCCGATGAGGAGGAGCGCTTTTTTCTTCGGTGCTCCGTTTTGCCACTCGTCGAGCCAAGCCCGAATCTTACGGCGCTGAACCTCATTGCCTTCGAGCAACTGTTCCGAGCGCGGACGATGCCGCTCGGTCCAATCACTTACCTGAGCCATGAGGGAACATGTCTTGGAGGGTACATCAACCTTCACTCGGTTGCGATTCTATTTTGCGGCCTTGGTCAGGGAGGCAGAAACTAAACCAAGTCAGAAATCAACATCCGGGTTTGCTCTCCAGTGTCGCGATCTCGGACGGTGACGGTACCGTCCTCAACCGATTGATGGTCCACCGTGATGCAGGACGGTACGCCTATTTCATCAGCCCGGGCATACCTTCGGCCGATGGATCCCGTGCCGTCATACATGGAGACCAGTCCAGGGGCAGCGCACAAGCGTTGGTGGATATCCCAAGCCAAATCGTTCATGCCATCCTTTTCGAAAAGTGGGAAAACGGCATAATCAACGGGAGCAACACCTGGCTGGATTTTCATGATGCAATACGGTTCACCTTTCTTTTCGGTCTCGTGGTAAGCGTGGTCAATCACGTGCCAGATGATTCGGTCGATCCCGAAGGCGGGCTCGATTACATGAGGGATGTACCACTCTCCGGTTTCTTTGATGGTCTTTTGATTGGGCTTCACGTGTTCTTCCTCAACGGTGACCGTTTCGCCGTTCGAAAGGTCGAGGTCGATCGGAAAACTCGCGGCTTTGGGAAGGGCTTCAACGGCCGTTTTGACCATGCCCGCCAAGGCTTTGAATGCGGGCCCTGCTTTTGCCCCATCAATGGTCCAGCCGTCAATTTCAATTGTCTTTGGTTCGTCAAATTCTCGACGTGCCCTCAACGTTCGGCCCGTTGCGTTCTCATGGCTCTCAAGGTCGTAGCACCCTCTGTGGGCAATGCCTACGCATTCAATCCAACCGTAGCTGCCTTCAATTTCTGCATCCCAGCAATCCATGGCGTAGTGGGCCATCTCATCGTGTTCGTGTTGCCGGAACCGAAGGCGCTCCGGATGAATGCCAACATCGGTTAAGAAATCCCAGGTGATGCCCATGAATTTAGCAACGGTTGTATGTCGAATGAGTCCTTGCTTACACGCTTCACCCAACGTCATTTCACAAGGTTCTCTCCCCTCGGCTATCAACATCATCGGTTGGTCACCCCATGGCGCTAAATCATCGTTTAAGGTCGCCTCAGGGTCGATGAAATACTCAAGTTCGGCCATGTTGAATTCACGAAGCCGAATCATCCCTTGCCGAGGGGCTATCTCGTTTCGGTAACCTTTCCCGATTTGCATGGCGCCAAAGGGAAGGCGGTCTCGGAAATGACGCAGGAGAGCACCGTAAGAAGTAAACATGCCTTGAGCGGTTTCAGGTCTGAGGAATCCAGGGCGACCGGAGGGCCCTGCACCGATGGTGGTGTTGAACATGAGGTTCTGGGCGGTGACCTCGCTCCAATCCTGAGCGCCACAGGCCGGGCAGGCGGGATTGATGTCAAACAGCAGAGTTTGCAGTTCGTCTCGCTTGAGGGCATCAGGATTCGAATGGTGGGCTTCAAGCAGTGTGTCGGCCCGACTTGCTTCCTCGCATTTGAGGCACTGCGTCATGAAATCTGAGAATTCACCGACGTGTCCGCTGGCTTCAAGAACGGCATAAGGGGTCACCGTGGGGCAAGATAACTCAACGACGTTTCCCAAGCGAAGCCAGTGGTCCAGCCAACGTTGGTTGATCCTCGAACGCATGCGTCCACCGACGGGCCCAAAGTCGTAGAGGCCTTTGGCACCGCCGTGGATTTCGAATGCAGGGAGAAGAAAACCTCGCCGTTTGAGCATTTCACTCAATCGTCCGAGTCGTCCTTCCTCAGTCATCAACCTCGCCTCTGTACCTTGGCTGAAGAGGCGAACCTATGAACTTCACCACAGCGAAGCCGAAGCGGCTCAATTTATGGAGACACAGCATTATAGCCATCCACGAAAACCCGTGGGCATGGGTCAAGCCATGGTGGCTATCATTGAAGATGATTGCACCGGTTGTGACCTGTGCATCTTGCATTGCCCCTTTGAGGCACTGCTCCCGCTGCAAATCAATCCGCCGGGACGGAAACATGGAAAGCGGCCCGTGGTGGTTCTTGAACAACGATGTGTCGGTTGCCTCTCTTGTATTGGTTCATGTCCAACTGACGCCCTCCACGAGGTAGGCGTACCCCCCAATTCGGCCGTTTCTCCTCTGGTTTTCCATGCTGAGGGCCCTAAAACTGAAACGGTCGTTCGTTGGAAAAAGCGCTCCACTCGCTGGCCCTGATGTATAGGCAATCCTACGCAATCTTTTTTTATATACTCAGTTCGCTCCAACACCATAGGGTGGACAAAACAAATGGCTGAGATTGTTTACTTGGATTCCCCGCTGGAGTCCGAGGCGTTGCTTGAGCGGTTGTGCCCACCCGTTCGGCAGTGGTTCAAAGACAAATTCCCGGATTTTACTCGCCCTCAAAAACTGGCCATCCCCGCCATCATGGATAAGCAACACCTTCTGCTCTGTTCACCAACCGGTTCTGGAAAAACCTTGACCGCCTTTTTGACGGTCATCGATCAATTGGTTCGCTTGGCCTTGGAAAATAAGCTCGAGAAAAAGGTGCATGCCATTTACATCTCACCCATCAAGGCCCTAGCCAATGACATCCAGCGAAACCTTATCGGTCCACTGAATGAAATTACAGAACACTATCTGCCGGACCGGGCGCAAGAGATTCGCGTTGGACTTCGTACCGGGGATACCTCGCAATCTGACCGGCAGAAAATGCTCCGGAAACCCCCGCATATTCTGATCACTACGCCAGAGAGCTTGGCCATTGCCATCACCTCCCCACGCTTCCAACCCATCGTCAGCGAAGTTGAGTACATGATTATCGACGAATTGCATTCGATGGTCTCCACGAAACGAGGCGTTCATCTTTCGTTGACCCTCTCCCTTCTCGATTCCTTGTTGAAGAATCCAGTTCAAAGAATCGGGATTTCAGCAACGATGGAGCCTCTCGAAACGGTCGCAGAATACCTCGTGAGCAGTGATGACCGCGAGGCGAGAGGCCAGCCGACATCGGTTTCCATCGCAAAAATTTCAGGCTCAAGGGAACTGGACTTGGACATTCTCATCACGCATCCTAAATTCAGCGATCTCTCCATGGTCAAGGTATTGGAGTATAACATCGAAGCCATAGCCGACCTCATCAGTGCCCACACCACCACGTTGGTGTTTGCAAACACCAGAAAAATGACCGAAACCATCGTCCAAAAACTCCGTCCATTCCTCGGTGAATTGGTTGCAGGACACCACGGTTCGATGGATAAGAACATTCGATTGGACGTGGAAAAGAAACTCAAGTACGGCCATTTGCGAGCCGTGGTCACTTCATCATCACTCGAAATGGGTATTGACATCGGGTCGGTTGACTTGGTGCTGCAGGTTGGAAGTCCGGGAGACATCGCCACGGCTCTGCAACGCATCGGCCGTGCAGGCCACCACGTCGGGGGCATTCCCCGTGCCCGTTTCTTACCGACAAGTGTGGACGACCTCATTGAACTCGCCGCTCTCCAAGCAGCGATTCAAACCGGTGATATGGACCGACTTGATTTCCCACAGAATTGTTTGGATGTGGTCGCGCAATTCATCATCGGTTTGGTCATTATCAACGAGCTGGACATCGATGAAGCCTTCGAGATCATTGTGAACTCTTGGTCCTACAGAAATTTCGAGTACGATGATTTCATTGAAGTGCTTGATATGCTCGAAGATGAGCGCCGAATATGGATTGATTGGGAAGAAAACATCTTCGGCAAGCGTGGTTATTCCCGAATGATTTACTACACCAACATCGGGACCATCGCCCCGGATAATTCCTACTTGGTGTTTAACGCTGAGGGGTCCATTCTCGGGAAACTATCGGGTTCGTTCGTTTCCAATCTGCGTACTGGCGATGTCATTCTTCTCGGCGGTTCCACCTATAGAGTGACCAACATCCAAGGAACACGGGTGAACGTTACCAGTGTCACCGGGCATCGCCCCACCATTCCTTCATGGTCGGGTGAGGCACGGAGTCGGAGCCGAGAACTTTCGCAAGCTTTGTTGGACCTCATCGGTCATTGCATTGTCGCATTAAGACGGGAGCAAGACCCCCGTATGTTGCTTCGGGAAGTCTACGGATTGTCCAACGAGGTGGCCAATGCTATTGCTCGACACCTCGAAGAGCATTCCATTGACTCGTTCCAAGTCCCTGATTCAAGGAGGATATTGGTGGAACAGGTCATCAGCGGGGCCTTCCCGACCTACATGATCACCACCTGCCGTGGTCGAGGCTTCAACACAGCCTTGGGGTACTTCATGGCTGGATTGGCCGAAGCCAACAACATCGCTGTCATCGAAATGTCCTTTGACGAAAACGGCCTGCTGCTGAAGACGTCTCAGGAAGTTGACCCGGGCGAGATGTACAGGGCCTTCCGCGAAAACAATCACTCTGACGTCATTGAACGCTACATCATCAACACGCAAATTTTTGCCAAACGATTTAGAGAAGTTTCTGGGCGCTCACTCATCATTCCGAAACGGATGGGTGCTGAAGAAATCAGTCCGCAACAGTTCCAACAGCGTGCCGAGGCCTTGTTGCAGAAACACCGAACCATGGACGGCAGTTTACTGATGCGTGAAGCCAAGAACGAAATCATGTTCGGCGACATCGACCTTATCGGTCTGGAACATTTCCTCAGCGCTTGTGTGTCGGGCGATGCACGGATCGTCCACACCAAGGTCGTCGTCCCATCACGCCTCGGCATGTCCCTCTTCATGTCGGCGTTTGAAGATTTGATGTCGATGAAAACCCGTGCTTTCCTTGTCAAAGACATTGACCCCAGCATTTTGCAACGTCTGCTCGGCACCCGGTCGTTGGCCACTGAATTGTCCAGTGAACAACTCAATACGTACTACACCGATAAAGCGCCGGTGCCGACCAACGCCAAGGAATTGTTCCGCTTGATGAGCCACGGTGGCGGATTGGACCGGGAATTCAACAATCCTCTCTACAAAGAAAAATTGGCCAATATACCGCTGGACACGATTCGTGGTTGGGTGGGAGAACTCTGCCAGTCCGGACAAATCACCAAACTTGACGGGACCGGACAAGAAGAACTCGACGGCAAATGGTTTGCCCCTTACATGGCAGAAATCCACGGCACTCTCGGATGCTTGGCGGTTGCAGGTGGGAAGGAGGTTGAGAATTTACTTGAACTCCATACCAAGGGGCTCACTTACAAAATCGCCACCGCTTTTGATGGAACTAAACCGGTGGATTGGGAAGAACGTTCGCTTGGAGACCCTCAGGAAGCCCTGCGCGTCAAGATCATCGAAATGCTCGGTTCAGAAGGGCCAAAAACATCCGAAGAGATGGTTGAACGTCTTCCGTTCCCTCAAACGCTTATCGAGCGAAATCTTCACGAGTTGGAAGGACGGAATGTGATTTCGGTTGGCTTCTTCATCCAAACCAACGATGCGGAGTACATCCTGAAAATCGATGAACATCGGCTTACCGGTGGCGAAGAGGAAGTGGTTGAATACCGGTGGATTCAGAACATGGTGCTCGACAAATCATTCCATCAATACAACGATAGTTTCACCGCATTCAACGAACACGTCTTGTTCCAGAAGCAGCAGGAACTGCTCTACCGCGTTGATGAGTTTGCGTTCAACGATTGGACCGATGTGCAATTGGATTCTGACGTCATCATGGGTCGCTTGCTCCACAATCGCATTGGCTACACGACCAAGCGAAACATCCCGATGTTGCTCGGTCTCAAGCCCGAACCTTGGATGGGCCCGATGGAAGAAGAGATTTTGAGTAAAATTCCACCCGGTGAGAACGTAACTCGCCAAGAGATCATGCAGGGCTACCCAAAGGGGGACGAGCACAAATCCTTGCAAAGAGACTTGAAGAACGCGCTCAATAACCTCGAACGCCAGATGCTCGTGGTGAAACAATTTGAGGAGGTGGCAGGCCGTCGCCGGCGATTGTCCTTGTTCCATCGGGTCCTGGATGTGTATCCTATCCTCTCGTTCGAGGATGCCCTGGAGGAAGTGATTCGGCGTATGGGGCCGGTGAAAGCCAGCACGTTGCGGTTCTATGTCTCGCGAAGTTTTGAGGAATTGACCATCGCTCTCATGAATCTGGAATCGGCTGGCAGGATTGCCAAGGTCATGGCCTTGGTCCCTGAACCGGAAGCCTTCTTTTGCGCTCCGGATGAAGTTGATGAATTGATGCGCCCCCGGCGAGAGGACCGAACGGTTCGAATCCTGACCCAATCCGACCCCTATGTGTCTCGGTTCATATGGGAAGTTCGCAGCGTTTTGGACCGAGGTTGGTATCTTCCCATCTTCAAGGGTGTTGATCCGATCGGGAAGGTCTTGATGTTCAAAGTGAATGACTATCTCGAAATCAAAGACCTTCACGTGCCGACGGCTTACCTTGATGAATTCTGTCAAGCGTTTGAGGTGCTTCTGGAAAACCATGCTGCTCAACTCGTCGATGTTTCGGTTCTTTCCAACTTCAACAGTGAACCCATCACTTCGCTTGATGAAACCACCCGTCAGGCTTTGGAAGGCATCGGGTTCAAACTGACGGGAGAACGAATGATTCGTGGAGCCGTGGTTGACCCCCAGCCTCGGGAGATTGCAGAAAGGGCGCTCTTCCACAAGCACCATCTCCACCAGTCAACGCGTCTTGAAAACGAAATTATGGCGCTCAAAAAGGTGGATGAAATCCGAGATGATTTCGCCCTCCGGGGGCGCAGTGAACTCTATCGCGTCGACCTAAAGAGCATGGCCAGTGCCCATCGCCTCCACCAAGGCATCAATTTACGCGGGCACCAGGTGTGGGCTTCCTACG
This sequence comes from Candidatus Poseidoniaceae archaeon, assembly GCA_938030705.1. Classification (GTDB taxonomy): domain Archaea; phylum Thermoplasmatota; class Poseidoniia; order Poseidoniales; family Poseidoniaceae; genus Poseidonia. The sequence goes on along the minus strand of CALHIR010000005.1, from coordinate 176,437 downwards.
AGCATTTCCAAGAAATTCTCGCCATTCGGAATCAGCCTGCAGACGAGGAATTGTGGGACATTGTGGAATTCTTTGCCAGCCATTCGGACCCGAACTTGTTCAAAGAACGCCATGCACTGACCCAATCAGAGTTTAGAAAGTTGGTTCAACCGCTCATTCGGACAGGTCATATTGTGCAGGACTTCAGAGGAGGTTTCCGCAGCGTCTTCGTTCCTGAGGGCGTCGATAGGGCAGAACTCCGGAAGGAATACATCCGTAAATTGGCTGAGAAGTTCCCGGTCATCACCCTTCGTCAAATGACGCAATTGGCGGGTCCGTCGTTCAAACCAGAAGAGCTCAAAGCGGTCCTCAACACGTTTGAAGAGGACGGGACGCTCATCAAAGGCTTCCTCATCGAAGATTTCCATCAAGTCTGCTGGGGTCGAAAAGAAATGCTGGAGGAGGCTCGCTCCATCCCTGCCATTCGTGATTTCGTCCTTCCGCCCTCCGATCCCATTGCCCCGTATTTTGCAGACATCATGAAGGAACGGTTTGGATTTGGTTCAGCTTACTTGGTCTTCAGAAATGCCGAGCCCGTCGCTGCTTTCAAGGCGAACACTCGGAACAAAGTCATTGACGTGAAGGATTACGAAGGTTCTGAAAAAGCATGGCGGATCGTCAAAGAATTTGCTTGGGAACATCAAATGCCACTGCAGACCGAATTGCGTATCGGTGGAAAGAAGTTACAGTAAACCATTAGGCGTGAAACTTTGCTCCGAGGTAGGTGCAAATCTGTTCGAGGAAGTTCACGTCTGTAGATGAAAATGCCGCCGGTGCATCTGAGTCAACATCAAGGACAGCGACAACGGCACCGCTGCTGCTCTTCACCGGCACCACCACTTCGCTGTTGGTGGTTGAACTGCACGCAATGTGTTCGGGGCGTGCATGGACATCGGGGACATCTTGGGTCTCACCCGTACGGGCCGCTGCTCCACAGATGCCTTTGTCAAAGGAAATCTCCAGGCAACCATGTCCGCCCTGGTAAGGGCCAATTTTCAGGAGGTTGGGTTGCGTGGTTCGGTAAAATCCCGTCCAGTGGAAATGGTCAAACGCATGGTGGAGTTCACAGACCACCGTAGCCATGGCAGCCACCCAATCGTCTTCGCCATCGAGTAGGCCACGAATTCTCATGCCAACTTCTTCGTGCATGATTCTCCTGCAATATTCATTGTATTTGAAACCTTGATGAAGTCTTCACAGAAGGTTGGTCGATGGATGAAATTCATCAATCTAATTCTGTAAAATCTCAAGCCTCTATCGTGCAACGGTGCGATATGAAGTACAGATCAAAATACCATGCTTTTGATATAGGGACCTCGTGTGGTAAAATCATGAACAAAGCCGTTTTGCTCGTCGTTCTCTTCTTGACCGGTTTGGTCTCGCCTTTGATGCTGAACGGGAGCGCACAGTCTCCAGATGATGAGGGCATGGCTGTCCTGCACTCCGCCATCAATCCATCCAATAACAACACGTACCATCTCCTGACGGCTTCTTCGTGGGAGGATGCTGCCTCCTATGCCCGTTCTTTGGACGGTTTTTTGGTGACCGTGGATGATGAGGACGAAAACACCTGGCTGTTTGACACCTTTGCGTCTTGGGACAATCTGTCTCGGCATTTGTGGACCGGGCTTTCGGATGCCGGAGATGAGGGTGCTTACCGCTGGCACGACGGCACGCCGTTCCTCTACAGAAATTGGGGCGAAGCCCAGCCATCTGCGGGTGGGGACGAACACTTTGTGCACATTGCGAGTACCAACATGGGAAATATTGAACCCGGTACATGGAACGATTTGGAGAACGACCCACAATACTTCCCGGTTTACGGTGTGGTGGAAATCGGTCCTGGTGCTGACTATGCTCTTCGGTTTGATGGCGAGTCTGATCACATTGTCATTGACCATAACGAGGAGTTGGACATGACAAACATGACCCACCTCGAACTTTCAGCATGGATTTACCCCTACGATACCGAATCCAACCAATTTATTCTCATGAAAGGTGATTATGGTTGGGGCATGTACTTGCAGGGCGAACACCTTGCGTTTTCTTCAGAATACAGTCTCTCGCGCCACCCTGTATCCAACGTTACCGTCGAAGTGGATACATGGACGCATGTCCAGGTGAACGTCGTGGTCGGCGAAGGTTACACCTTCCATCTCAACGGCCAAGAAGCAGGCGTCGTTATGGATGAGGATGCGGCCATCCCCTTGGGTGATTTTGGCTCTAACGATTGCTTTGAATCCGGAGAGGATTGCGATGAATTCTACATCGCTCGCATGGGTGCTGGATGTGATTGTTCGTACTTTGAAGGGGTTCTTGACAACATCACTGTTCGGTCGGGTGTGAATCACAATGACATGGAACTGCGATTGCACCTCGATTTCCCGGAAGGCGAGGGTGATGAGACCTGGGATTCAAATGAGCAGTACATGGCCATTATTGAAGGCGCAGATTGGGTCATGCCCGACGGCAGCATCGTCGCTCAAGCCGTTGAGTTGTTCGTTGGTGAAAGCTATGAGTTAGAATTCGCTGCAGCCGGCGACACCTTGCTGTTCTTTGTTGAAATTGAAGAATACACCAGGGAATTGTACTGGTACTCCTACTCTCTGAAATTTGGTGAAGAGATGACTGAATACACCGTTTATGCTCAAGCCAATGAAATTCCGAACGAATGGAACCACGACACGGCCTCATACGGCGAATGGGGTTTCCTCTACGAGGCCTGGTCCTGGCCCGAAGTTGGCGTCATGTGGTTTACGATGATTCTTGAATCCGATGTTGAGGACTTGGCCATTGACCTGGAGGCCGATATGGCTGACCCTCCGCCCACGTTGGACGACATGACCGAATTGAAGGAAAGCATCCCCGTCACTGACCAAGAGGTGGGTTTTGGTTCCTTCAGTAACGGGGACGTCAACATGAATTTCTATTACGTGAATGTCACCGAACCGCTTGCTGACCTGCGCGTCCGAACGTACGACGGACAAGGCAATGTCAACCTTGGTATCTCCTATTACAGCCCTCCAGAACCTACCTTGTGGTGGGAGGAACCCATTGGCTCTGACGATGAGAACCCTGGGAAGAGCGACGACACCGTTTCTGTCATGGAATCATGGTCCATTGGACCAGGAAATGAAGAGGAAGTCCACCTCTTCGATGTGGAGCCTGGACTGTACTACATCACCGCCTACACCTTCCGTAATGCTCGTGGATTCACCATCGTGGCCGACTTTGTCTATCCTCCGGAAAACGTTGACCCAGAGGATGCTATTACGCTGACTCCCGGTGTGGAATACGGTTTGCTCAGCGGCTATGAAGATCTTTCTCAATACTTCAAGGTCGAAGTGCCTCAAGGGACAGAACGGCTCGTTGTTGATTTGAGCGATGGTGCAGGAGAGGCCTCACTCTACATGCGTTTGGATCAAGCGCCCACCACCGCCACTTACGACCATCATTCGACGGCGGAAGGCGCCGACGATCGTATCGCCTTCAACGACCCAACCCCCGGTTGGTGGTACATTCTCCTCACCTCAGAATCGGCGTTCACGGGCGTGAATATTATCGCTGAGTTTGCTGACAGGTATGTTTGGGATTACGATGGTACGCCCTTGGAGCTTTACAATGATGAGCCGCTTGAAGGCATCAGCGTGGGTAAAGGTGGAGAGATTTTCTTCTTCGCTATGTTGGACGAGCCGGGCAATGTCTTTTCCATTGAATCCTCAGGGGGTTCAGGAGATATCATGCTGACCATCGAGGGCGTTCAGTACGAAATGGAGTTCTTTGAGGGAGGTGGTCGGCCCGGTCTTGAATTTGGCATGGACGTCTCGACGGAATCCTTTGAGATGACGAGTGGAAAGGACGGCACCAATCACAAGATGCGTGTTGAATCCCCCATGAACGGCCGAATCGACATCACGATGACGGGGTTGTCGGATTCAGAAGAAATCAGCCTGGTCGCTCGTTGGGACGAAACAGAATTGCCCATCGAGCCAATCGAGCCCGGTGATGGGGAAGAACCTGAAAGCGTCGAGACATGTGTTGAAAGTGCGACAGACTTCTTTGAAGAGACCGATATCAACGGCGATGGTCTTCTCGACGAGGGTGAACTCAAAACAGCTGACATACCTCTTGGCGACCTCAAGGAAATTGACCTCAACGGCGACAATCAAATCGAGTACAGGGAAGCATTGCAATTTGCTTGCACCTGCGACATGGAATTGGAGACCGTATTTGATGCCTTTTCCGAAGGTCGAAACAGTGTGGCGCTGTCCGCTCTTGAATCTCATCGTTGGAAAAATGATCCGAATTTCGACCTTGTCAACGTGAACGATGATGAGCGTATTGATCGTGTCGAATTGGATTTACTCACGGTGGTTTGTGAGACCACCTATGATGCCTTTGATGGCGATGGCGATGGCGTTCCAGATGAAGACGATGCGTTTCCAGAAGACCCGACCGAAACGAAAGACACCGATGGCGATGGAGTAGGCGATAATGCCGATATTGTAGCCAGCGTTTCCAATGACATCATCTATGCTTCTGCTGGTGTTCTGTTTTTGGTGCTCGCAGGGGTTTTGATCGGCTTCCTTCGGTCTCCAAAGAAACAGCGAGATGGGACTGAGGTTTGGTCAGACGAAGACCGAATTGAACAGGTGATGTTTGACGGCGTGGGCTCAAATGATTACGCCAAGGAACCCGTTGATTTCGAATCGGCCATGACCTCCAATGCACCCGATTCCATTTCCGATCCGGGGCCTGTTGTCGATTCACTCCAGGTAGGGTCCCTCGCGGGAGGTTTGCTCGGTGATGATGCACCTCATCCAGATTTGATGGGGATGATGCTTGACGGCATCGAGACGGTAGAGTACCCAACTGGAAGCGGCATGATTTGGGTCAGGTCGTCTCCCGATTTGCCATGGCAACCAAAAGGCTAGGCAGAGAAGACATGATACGGTTGGAGCGAGCGCATCTGCTTGCCCCTGTAGTGTAGTGGATATCACCCCGGCCTCCGGAGCCAGGAACCCGCGTTCGAATCGCGGCAGGGGCGCTCAATCCGACACAAAGCCATCCCATCGGCGCATGTAGGCAATGAAGGTTGGGTTCAGTTTGGCTTTCACCAGCCAGGCCTCATCAAAAGGAGGCCTCTTTGGTTCCTTCGCATTCCCGGAGAGATACCTCGGCCAATCGGGGTGGGCGATGGCTACGCGTCCAACGCCTACAAACGCTGCACCTTGCCTATGAGCAAGGTGAGCATCGTTTGCATTCCAAACCCCTCCGGTCGTGATGAGGGGTGTTGCCTCGTCCAATACGTTCCTGAAGTGGGTCGTATAGGGTTCCTCCTTTCCGTTGTAAATGCCGGTTTCGGTAATGTCCCAGCAGGAGACATGGACGAAATCAAGGTCCATTTCGTTGCATTGTTGAAGGGTATCTAAGGCATCATCAAGGTCAAGCCCGCAGGACGCCAAGACGGGAGAGAGACGAACACCGACCAAAAAATTGGGACTTGTGCAACGCCGCACGTTGTTGACGATTTCTCGTAAAAAACGGGTCCGTTTTTTTTGGCTTCCTCCCCACTCATCGTTCCTTCGATTGGTTGATGCACCAAGGAATTGGGCGATCAGGTATCCATGGGCACCATGGAGTTCAACCCCTTGGAATCCAGCCTTCTCACACCGATTCGCAGCGAGACCAAAGGCGCGTATTGTGCCCTCAATGTCCTCGGCAGTCATCGCTCTGCTTTGCCCGAGCCCGCTACCGAGTTCGTTTTCCGATGCCGATTTTGGTTGGCAGCCGGTCAACCGCTCAGGCGCTCGCATTCCACCATGAAACAACTGGGCCAGTCCGATTCCACCGTGGAGATTGATATTTTGAGCGAGTTGAGTAAGTCCCTCGAGGTGTGTGTCGGACCATGTTCCAAATTCGCCTTCCCAACCCTGCCCGTCTTTCTCCACATGAGTTGCGGCGGTGGTGATGATTCCAAATCCTCCTTCACTCCGTGCTTCAAGCCATTGAATTTCATCTTCGGACAGCGTACCGTCTGCGTGGCTCTGTTTATTGGTCATGGCGGCCAACACGGTACGATTTCGTACGGTATGACCTCCCCGCTCAAACACAAACGGTTTCAGAGCAGGATGCATGTGCTGACATTCCGCCCCCCTCCATCATTATTTCCAACCAAATGGCTCATGAATTGTGGCTTCCTCCTAAGCAGCACGGCAGGCGTGATCTAGTGGTTATGATGGGAGGTTCCCAACCTCTCTACCCGAGTTCGACTCTCGGCGTCTGCACCTTATGGCTGATGTTTTTGGCGGTCGGAACCCGTCAAAGCCATGATGTTGCGATGCATATTTGGTAGCATTTCAAACATGATCAAGGCAAGTAAAAACATGGCAAAGAGGCTAACGAAACGAGCGATATAACTGTGGCCAAATTCAAACACACTCAACCCCCACAAATCCCACTGCGTGTAGGTCACGTGCATCCAAATGAGCCCAGCATTTCTGAAAACATTCAGGGCATGAATGGTCGGAATCACCAGCAACAAGGCTCGAGCGCGCTTTTTCCATGACATGTTCAACACGGCGATTGCCCCGATGAAGAGGACCATCGATTGAATGGCGGTGCATGCAAGGACGAAGTTGATGCCGATGAGGCTGCCATCGGCGAACAACAGTTCGGATTGAAAGGCGTATTCGCCGCTGAAATCCGTTGCAAACCATCGGTTGCCATCCCATTCCTCCCATGAGACACGTCCGGATGGGTCGTTCACCCATGTGGTTCCAATTTCAATGTCTTGTCCCGTTGCAAATCCAAGAAACCAAGCCGATTGTGAGGCCACGAACCAAATCGCGAGCACGCTCAAGTACGGTACATAGGATATCAGAAGGTAAGGGCCACCTGCGAACGCAACGGTGCCCCGGGCCCAAACGATGGCCTCCTTTTTCCGGTCAACGGCCGCTTGCTCCCACCACGCTGCAAGCCCGCTTAACGGCAGGGTCAACGCCGACATGATGGTCAAGATGGGATCGTCGTGTGAATGGTAGGTCCACGCTTGGGAGAAGAAGTAGACGCCAACGAGAATCCACCCAGTTTGAGCCCACCTTACCACCGACCGCTCACGCCACCACCACGCTCCACCAAGGAGCATCATGCCAGCCGCACCGATGAGTGTGGCTGTTTCTCGTTCGATGAGCACATGCCAACCGAGGAGGTGATGCACTATCAAGGTCTCCAAATGAGAACAAAGCCCATGAGTCGTCAACGAAGCCGAACATCATGGACGGGCCTTTCGTACAAACGGCGCCGCTCCTGCCCTACCCATCACGTGTCGAATCGCCGGTGGCGTTTCTTGACAGGGACGGGGTTCTCAACCTCGGAAAAGCGGGTTATGTCAATCGTCCGGAGGAAATGAAACTCCTTGACGGTGCGGCTGAGGCCATCGCTGAACTTCGTGAACAGGGTTTCCTCATCTGTGTCGTCACCAATCAATCTCCAATAGCAAGGGGGTTGTGGGGGCCGGAACGTCTTGAACTTCTTCATGCTACTCTGCAGCAACGTCTTCTCGAAGTGGACCCAAGGGCTCATGTCGATGCCTTCTTGACCTGCCCCCATCGTTATGAAGACCGTTGCCGTTGCCGTAAACCGTCCCCAAACATGTTGTTTCTCGGCCACCACCTCCTGCGCAGGGAAGACGAGGTTACGGCTTCCTTCCGGCCTCAACTCTACCCTGCTGACGAACGCACGGTGAACTGGTGGGGGGCCAAGCCCGCTCCTCCACATGTTCTTGATTTGATGGTGGGCGACCGCAACTCCGACATGGGAGCTGGATGGGCCTATGGGGCGAGGCTCTTTCGGGTCTCAAAGACCATCGGTCTTTCACAGGTACGCGACCGGTTGTCCAACGCAGACGATCCTGGTGATACGTTTCAACCATAGGTGGTCTCATGGGGTGGTTAGGGCTTGACGATACCGATTCACTGGAGGGTGGTTGCACCACGGCCACCTTCCATGCCCTGTTGGAAGGGTTGCCAGAGGGCGTCAAGACGGGTGTTCCTCGACTTGTTCGCCTGTGGCCGTTTGCTCGGCGAAGAACGCGTGGTAATGCTGCCCTGGCGGTTGAACTTCACGCCGATGATGAAGCGGGGTTGATGCACCATCTTGAGGCGTGGTGGACGGAGCATATCGAGCCGTTGCACGGGGTTGTAGCGCCCTCGGCGGTCTCGGACAGGCCTCAATCACCTGCAAGTCCGGGCATGGTGTATTATCGAACACCCCCGGATGGACAGTTTTACTGGAAAGCTGTTCGCGAAGAAGTTGGAATTTCATCGCTGCCAACGCCCCATCATGCTTGGGGAGGGTCAGGAAGAATTGGGGCCGCTGCAGCCGTGTCCTGGCCGGCTGAAAGCATCACGTGGGAAGCGATTGCCTGGCGGTCTACAACTGACCAACATCAACAGCGAGTCATCGACTCGGACGCCCTTGAGGAAATTGACGGTTGGGACGGGGTGGTGTTTTCGCGCGACCCGAGAAACGGTAGTGGTTTGATTGCGCCACGAGGGGCCTCGCCGGTGCTCTTTGGCGTTCGAGGAACAAGTTTTGAGGCAGCGGAAGGCGCATGCAAGCATCTCATGCACTCGCCGGGGACCGAATCGGTATCCGGGTGGCGGGTGTTTCAAACCAACCAGGCCAGCGGCGACCATTTGCCACCACCTCAGATTTTCACCGTTGTGGGGGTTGAAACCCACCCCACTCGCAAGCATGCAATGATTCGGACCGATGGTCCAACCGTTCTTGCTTACGCAGAAGGTGGTCCCGTCAATTCGGTGGCGCGATGGCTGAAGGCCGGAGACACCGTGGCCGTTGCTGGCTTACTCCATCCGGATGGGACACTGCATGCCGAACGTCTGAAAGTCGAATCGTGGGAGCCCCGCACGTTTCAACGACCACGCTGTTCATCGTGCGATGTGCGCCTGAAGAGCATGGGCAAAGGACAAGGTTTGCGATGTCCATCGTGCAAATTACGAACGGGCGAGGCTTGGGAGGCCGTCATTGTCGAACCTCCGTATGCCGGCTGGGTAGAACCTCCAATGGATGCACGCCGCCATCTCGCTCGACCGCTTGCGTGGGAAGATGCTGACGGAACGATGTGATTGCTACAAAACGATGAAAAGGTTGAGCATTCAGTTTCGTCCATGGAGCCAGAAACCACCAAGAACATCGCCTACGCCATCATGGGGTTGAGTTTGCTCGTGATGGTGTGGTTCATCAGCCAGCGCGCCATGAAAAACCGCTCCTCCATGCTTGAATCGAGCGGGCCAAAGATTGCTGGTCAAGATGAAATGGATGGTGGTGCCCGAAATCCACAACAGTTTGATGAGCCCGATGAGGATGCCCTCGAGGAAATGGCCAAACTGCTTGGAGAAGATGAGGCGTCAGCGGACGAATCCTGAATCTTCAATCACCACATTGGTGGTCGTTTCGCCTCTTACAAGCACCCGTTGCCCGCCGTTCAATCCACGCCATAATCTCCAGATTTGGTATCCCTTTTTGCTCATGGCATCAGCGGAGCGAGCCACGATCGGGTCTTCGGTGGAACCGCTGGCGTCAACGCTGCCCTTTGAAATCAAGAGAATGGTGGTGGAATCCGGGCACTCCATCGCCACGCGCTCAATGTGTTGGAGGCGCTCGGATGAGATTCTCCCGCTTGAGGCGCACCAATCGTCCATCACGATGAGGCCAACGCTTGGAAGTGATGTGGCTGCTTCAAGCAGTGCATCGATGGCCCGGTCAAATTTCCCTCCGAAATTCATGGCATGAAACCTCGAACTTTCAACCAAGGATAGGTGTTGAAAGAGTTGGGAAAACCGGGCGGCGTCAGGCATTTCGAGGGATGCCCAAAGCACGCGTTTCCCTTCGTTGATAACGTCTGCAGCAAGGTGAAGCCCGAGCGTGGTTCCACCGGTGCTGCCTTCAACGGCGAGATGAATACGTTCTCCGCTGACCTCGAAATTGAATCGCTCCATGCCTCAAAGCCTGCGCCATCGGTGAATGAGGCTTGCGGCGGATACAAGGTTCGCAAGGGCTATGACCCCCGACCCCCTCAGCGGAATCATGAGTGGCGAAGTTCGCAAGGGAGAACGCATTCCACGGCGAGAACCTCCGCAATTTGAGGAAGCCAACAGTTTCGTGGAAGCCATCACCAGAGACGGCTTCATCGGGACGGCGCTCGATGACAAAAACCAGTACGGCCCCGTGGCGATGATGATCATGTTGCTGATCGTGGCTGCCATCACGGGAACGGTCATCCGTCTCCTCGGTTGAATTCGCAACCTTCCCTCCGTCACAAGAGGCAAACATCAAATCCTCACCGACATGATGCTCGTCCTATGAGTGAAGAGTCGGTGAACGTTGAGAGCAGAACCTCTTCACAAGACAAGCGTTGGACCATCATGGCTGCCTTGCTGGGCACCAATACGGCTCTCATGCTGTTTCAGGGCATTGAACAATCGAGGGAATATCTCATGATTCGTGAGGTTGCTCTTGCCATCATCGCCGCTGCCTTACCCTTCCAGGGAATTTATTTTCTCATCTACACCTTCGTCCTCGAACACGAGCAGCGCCTTCCTGCAGCGCGCTTACGCAAACTCGAGCTCGCTTCTGCCCTGTGTCAAGTCGTCTCTTACGGCTCCCTCATCGGTGTTGCCATGATGTGGTACAATATGTCGTCCTGGGTCGGTGTTTCCTTCATCGCCTCTTCCATCCTTGCCATCTTCTTGATTCGCAACGTCATGGCTCCCGTTGAGGTCGATGAGGTCATGACGGCCGACGTGGCTTGAACCGGTTGATGGTGCCGTGTGGTAAGGTTGATGAATCGGGTCGCACGCCTCAGAACATGGCCTTCTGCCCGCTCGATTACCGGTACGGTTCCCAAGATTTCAAGCACATTTGGTCAGAACTTGGCCGTCATGAGCGCCAACTTGAGGTTGAAAGAGCCTTGATTTGGGCCCACTGGCAACTCGGCCGGGTCACTGAAGAAGATTACAACGCGGTGGCTGCCATTGCCAATCCCGAGGCCGTGACCAAAGAACGCGTAAGCGAGATTGAGGCCGAGACCCGCCACGACATCATGGCCTTGACCAAGGCCATGGCCGAAGCCGCAGGAGATGCCGGGTGGTGCATCCATCTTGGAGCGACTTCCAACGACATTGTCGACACGGCGGTCGGCCTCCAATTGCGGGACAGCATCGTGTTACTTCGGCAACAACTCCGTCACCTCATCTCGGTATGTGCTGATGTCGCTGAACGTGAGCGGGACACCGTCATGCTCGGCCGCACACACGGCCAAGCGGCCGTCCCCATCACCTTCGGATTGAAAGCAGCCGTGTGGTTGGACGAACTACGCCGTCAGTTGATTCGTTTGGATGAAGCCTCCCCCCGCATCGCCGTTGGTAAGTTCCTTGGAGCCGTGGGAACGGGCGCTGCGCAAGGTGAAAATGCACGTGAACTTCAACGCCTCATCCTGACCCATCTTGGCTTGGGCGTCCCGCTGGCAACGACACAGGTTGTTGGTCGAGACCGGTACGTCGAATACATCTCCTGGTTGGCCAATGTCGCCACGACGTGCGAAAAGGTGCTTCAAGAAATCCGCAATCTTCAACGGTCAGAACTGGCGGAAGCGGGTGAAGGTTTTGACGTCAAGAAGCAAGTCGGTTCATCCACCATGGCCCACAAAAAGAACCCCATCAAATCAGAGAATGCATCGGGTCTTGCACGCATTGTTCGTTCCTTCATCATCCCTACCTACGAGAACGCTTTGCTGTGGCATGAGCGGGACTTGGCCAACTCAAGCAGTGAACGCTTCACGCTCTCGCACGCATCGGCGCTGCTCGAGGACGTGATGGTCAAGACTGCGGATGTCTTGACCAATATGTGGGTCGACCGAGACCGGTGTTTGGCCAATATCCACGCACAGAAAGGGCTGGTCATGGCTGAGAAGGTCATGATCGAGTTGGTTGACCATGGCGTGGCCAGGGATGAGGCCCACGAAGTGATGCGAGAAGCCTCCTTTGAAGCCGTGGCCAAGGGCGAAGAACTGATCGACGTATGCAGCCGAACCCCCGCTATCTCCGCTGCCTTCTCTGCTGAGGAATTGGAGGCGATGTTTGACCCGCTGAACCACGTTGGTGTGGCAGGAGAAATCGTCGACGAATGTGTCGCCCTTGCCCGTGATGCCGTTCAATGAAACGAGACGTGTCCACGTACACCGTCCCAAACCACTTCACCTACCACCTCAAGGCGGCCCTCAACATGAGGTCCAGCAAGGACGAAGGTCTCGTATTCCCCACCCTCTCCCTCTACATGGAAGCGGTAGCGATTGGCGAGTTCCTCCAAGCGCTCAAACGACGTTGGTGTCAGTACATGACCCAGCCATTCTTTCCCCAATCCCTCGGCTGATACGCCGGTGATCATGATTTCAAAGCCGTGGTCGATCATTTGCTGAACATGCTCGCGGCCGGATTGATGCCAAAGAGGTGTCCAGCTGTTGATGCCCAAGCGTTCTGCCATCTGCTCAAGACGCGATTTCTGATAATCTGAACGAAGCGCACCGGAGACTAAGCCTTCAATGTCGAGGGGGGCGAGAGCGTTTTCCAGCGCCTCGATGTCGTCGGGGGTTTCCCCCGAGGTCGACACGTTGATCCACGGAAGATCAGCAAGTTCCGCTTGTTGTTCCACCAAGTGCGTGCTTGGAATTTGGAACATCGGTGAATCTTGGCCGGTAATGGAAACCGTGACCAAAGCGACCACCTCCCATCCTCTGCATTTAGCCCACCACCATGCCGCTGCAGAATCCTTTCCTCCCGACGAAAGGACGACGACCCGCATGGTCGTGCCATGGGCCTCACCTTGATGAGCCTGTTCGCCTCGTAGGGTTCATACAGGTCGGCCGGTAGGTCAACCTGGAATCGGAGCAGCACTCATCCAAGATGACCCTCATCCTCATAAAGTGTCAACCGAGCCATAAGAATGAGGTCAGACCATGCAACCAAGTGGAAGAGGATACGATCACGGAATCACAACATTCAGCCCAGACGGACGATTGTTCCAAGTCGAATATGCACGCGAGTCCGTGAAGCGTGGGACCACCACCGCCGCCCTCAAATTCAAGGATGGCGTTGTTCTTGTGTGCGACAAGCGCATTATCAGTCGCCTCATTATCCCAGAATCCATTGAGAAGATGTTCAAAATCGACGGCCACATTGGTATTGCCACCTCTGGATTGGTGGCTGACGCTCGCCAACTTGTTGCTCGTGCCCGTGTTGAGGCGCAAATCAATCGAATCACCTACGGTGCGACCGTTCCCGTTGATGTTCTGGTGAAGAAAATCTGTGATTTCAAGCAGTCGTTCACTCAATACGGGGGCTCCCGTCCGTTCGGAACGGCGCTTCTCATTGGAGGTGTTGACGACAACGGCATTCACCTCTACGAAACAGACCCCTCGGGGGCTTACCAATCCTACCATGCAGGTGCCATCGGTAGCGGCCGAAACACCGTCATCGAGTTCTTTGAAGACAATTGGAAGGAGAACATGACGCTCAACGCCGCCATGAAACTCGGCCTCGAAGCCCTCCGCTCAGCCAACGACGCTGAATTGAATCGGGAGGCTGTTGAGGTCACCGTTGTCGATTCAAACGGCTACCGTGTCCTTGACCGTGGTGAAGTGAACAAGCAAATTGACCGTTTGAAGCCCCTTGATGATTGAGGGTTAGGTTGAAGCGTCGCCTCTTCTATGGCGAGAATGAGTGATGGTATGGTCAGTCTTGACGACGCAGTTCTTGCCCGAATGGAAAAGGGTGGAAAACGCTACGAGGTGTTGGTCGACCCGACGATGGTTGAAGCGTTCAAGGATGCACCAGAGTCCATCGAGATCAATGATTTTCTCGCTATGGACGAGGTCTTCCATGATGCCCGTGGCGGCGAGCGCCCAACAGAGGAGGCCATCGAGAAGACCTTTGGCACCCAAGACATCGTGGCCATCACCACCATTATTCTCGAGAAGGGGTCCATCCAACTCACGACAGCCCAGCGAAAGCAAATGGTCGAGAACATGCGCCAGCAAATCATTCACCACATTCACTCTCAAGCAGTGGATCCAAAGACCAAATCGCCCCATCCAAAAACACGTCTCGAGTTAGCACTGGAAGAATCACGGTATTCGGTTGACCCCTTCAAGCGTCTCGAAGAGCAGGTGAAAGACGCCATCGCCAAACTCAAACCTTTGATTCCGTTATCCTTTGAATCTGTTCGCCTCGCATTCAAAGTGCCCGGTTCTGCCTACGGTTCGGTTTCTCAACTTCTCCGGTCATATCAGAAAAAAGAGGGTTGGCTTGAGGACGGCTCTTGGGCTTGCGTGATTGAATGTCCTGCAGGCATGAAGGGCGAACTCATTGGGCAGGTCATGCGAAGAAGTTCAGATGCGGAAGTCAAAGAACTCGGTTCCTAAAGGCCGTGGCTTGAGGGTGCCCTTTATCATGGGTTGGCGAGTGGCCGCATTCGGAGAGAAAAGAATGTCCCAAGGTCAAGTCGGCGCCGAGCAGCGCCTGGTGACCCCGGGAATGGCCGTTGGGCCATCCACCGGGAAGCGAGCAGGTAGCGGAATCATCGTTGCCGAAGAATCCTTCATCGCCACGCAACTTGGATGGTTGCGTGAGCTGAACAACACCGTTTCGGTTGACCCCATCAATGCGGCGTACATGCCTCGTTCTGGGGATTTGATCGTCGGCATTGTGGCCGAAGTCCGAAACAACCTCTGGTTCATGAACATCAACGGTTCGTTCCAAGGATTACTTCCGATGTCGTTGGCCCCTTGGAAAGTTGAGTTCGGCGCCGCTCGTCAACACATGGATGTTGGCGATGTCGTGCTGGCACGCGTCCAGGAAGTGGACGAATGCCACAATGTCGTGCTGACAATGAAGGGTGTTGGCCTCCGCCGACTGAACCAGGGCGCAGTGGAATCCATCCCGGTCCAACATGTTGACCGAGTTCGCGGCGAGAACAATGTTCTCCTCCAGCGCATGCGGGACGCTTGTGATTGTCGAATCATGGTCGGTGAAAACGGCCGTGCTTGGATTGAAGGTTCATCAGAAGGCATCGCATGGGCTCGAAAAGCTATTCAACAATTGGTCCGAGAAGGGCACTCTAAGGGATTTGAAACAATCCTTAACGAAATGGAAAACAAGACAAAAGGTGATGCATGATGGGTGGATATGGAGATGTACAATTGCTCAACGAAGACGGCAGCCGATTGGACGGCCGTAAAGTGGATGAAATGCGCCCGGTTTCAATCGAGGCCGGTATTTTGCCAGCCGCTGATGGCTCTGCAAAGGTGACTCACGGCCTTAACGTGGCTGTTGCGGCCGTTTACGGCCCCATGGAAGCACACCCTCGCAAGATTCAGCGACAAGACCGTGCCGTGATTGACGTTCGTTACAACATGGCCCCGTTCTCAACCTCTGACCGAATCCGACCCGGCTTCAATCGACGCTCTCGTGAAATTTCGAAGGTCACGGCAGAGGCCCTTGAGTCCGTCGTGTTGGTTGAACGCTACCCGCGGTCAAAGATTCGTGTTGAAATCGAGATTCTCGCTGCGGAAGCAGGCACTCGATGTGTTGGCATCACGGCTGCCGCTGTGGCTCTTGCCGATGCGGGCATCCCTATGCGAGATATGATCGTCGGCGTTGCTTCTGGTAAAATTGAGGACACGGTCGTTCTTGACCTCGACAAGGCAGAAGACAACTACGGCCAGGCTGACCTTCCCGTTGGTATTTTGCCCAACACCGGTGAGATTGCCTTCTTGCAGATGGACGGCGACCTGTCTCCAGACGAGTACAACCTGGCCATGGAGTACAATTTCAAGGCCGCAAAGGAAATTCACGAGATCATGGTCGATGCTCTGAAGCGACGGTACGATGGAGGTGAGGCCTGATGGTTGAACTCGTCCCCGCTTTGTTGCGCCAGGAACTCGCTCGCTTGGCCGAGGAAAACAACCGAATCGACGGCCGTGGTCGTTGGGATTCCCGGGATGTCACCCTTGAGACCGACTGTTTGTACAACGCCGAAGGCTCTGCCAAGGTCGTGATGGGTGGGACCGTCGTTTACGCCGGTGTCAAATTTGAACTTCGCACACCTTGGCCCGATCGCCCTACGCAGGGTTCATTGATGTGCGGAGCAGAACTTCGTCCTGTCGCTGGACGAAAATACGAACCGGGCCCTCCTTCCCCTGCGTCCATTGAATTGGGCCGTGTGGTTGACCGAGGCATCCGCGAGTCAGGATGTATCGACATGGAGAGCCTCTGCATTGTCCCCGGCGAGAAGGTTTGGGGCGTCATGATCGACATCCATGTCCTCTCCGACCAAGGAAACATCTTCGACGCCTGCGGCCTGGCAGCCATTGCCGCATTGCGCACCGCCGTTGTGCCTGCTGAGCGATTTGATGTTGGTGAAGATCATACACTTCAGGTGAACGGTACGCCGATTATGGCTTCCTTCACACGTGTCGGTGGTCGCTTTGTTCTCGATGCCAACGAGCAAGAAGAACTTGGAGGCGATGAGCGCATTCACATCACTTTGGGTGACAAAGGCCACCTCCACTCACTACAGAAGGGGCTAAAAGGGGTGTTCACGCCCGCCGAGTTTGCCGAGATCTTCGACGTGGCACAAAAGCGATGCGTGGAACTTCGAAAACTCGTGGCAGAAAAGGAGGGGAACTGATTGGCAAAGCGAACCCAAAAAGCAGGAGCAACAGCCCGATTCGGAGCACGCTATGGTGTTTCAGTCCGTCGTAATGCAGGCTCGGCCATGGCCAAGCGATCTCGCAAATACACGTGTCCTGTCTGCCAGTACCAAAAAGTCGAGCGCCAATCCGTTGGTATTTGGTCGTGTAAGAAATGCGACCACACCTTTGCCGGCGGCGCCTGGGAGCCTTTCACCCGTGCCTCCGATGCCAACAACCGAATTCTCCGCCGATCTGTTGACGGTGCAACCACCGCTGACATGGCGTTCATCGCACAGGAAGCTGCCATGAACTACGAACGTGAATTGGCGAACCGCCCCTCCCTCGAAGAGGAAGAGTAAACACGCTTTGGTGTTGGAGATGTGGCATCTGTCACTTACCGTTCAGTCGCGTAGCAACAAGGACACACAAGCTCTTGCTGCTTGTCTTGCGACCGATTGCGAGACCGAGTGGATCAGTGATGAACGCTTTTCTCTTCACCTTGACGAATCTTCTTGTAAGGACTTGCGAGCCATGTGGAACACACGCCTGCGAGGCCTCATTGCGACCGATTCGGTCCTGCAGGTTTTCGGAAAGCATTCTTGAACCTCGGGCTGCTGCTTCGTACCGGTGAGTCCATGGAACAACTTGACCAACTCCAACTCGTTGTAGCCGAAGTCCAAGCTGCACGCCAACAAGTGAGCAGCGTGCGAGCGCAAGTCCAAGAATTGGAAGGCACCATCGCTGCCGTTGAGACGCAACCCGATGGATTGGCTCTGCACCGCCAAATGGGTGGGGTTCTCATCGAAGTATCGGACAAGGATTCCCTCTTGATTGAACTCAGAGAAACACTGGATTCCCTGCGTATTCATCTCGACCGGTTCACCGAGCGTGAGAAGCAATTGATTCAGACATACGATGAACTCAAGCAGTCTCTCCAGGGTGCTCAAGAATGACCGCTCTTGACCAATCCTTGTCCGAAGAACTTCTTCGGCTTCACGAGTGGTTGACACAAACGACATCCAAAGGGCCGGTGGCGGTCATTACGGGTAAAAACGGAGACATGGATACAGTTGGTTCCGCAGTCGCTCTTGCGGCCAGCCATCCGAACTTGTTGGCTGCTGGTCTTCATGTCGGACGTGTTGCTCAACGAATGATTGAACGGCATAAGGCGCCCTATCGTGTGTTGAAATCAACGAATACGGGTTGGCCAAGCCAACTGGCCGGGCTCGTTGTTGTTGACGCTGCGGCACCTGACCAAACGGGTTTGGCCTTACCCCATGTTCCGCTCTGTATCATCGACCATCATGCAACCGACGGTTGGGCCCTCGGTGATGACGACCTGTGCTTGAAGTGGGATGTTCGCTCAACAACTGAAGTGGTCGGGCGTTATCTCGAGGCCCACGCACCCCAAGCGCTCACTCCGCCAGTGTGTGAATTTCTTCTCGCAGGTTTGGTCACCGATACCGGTCGGTTTCGTCATGCTGATGCAGGCTCCTTCTCCACAGCCTCGATGCTGATTGACCGTGGGGGCTTGGATTATCGACACTTCATTCAGGACATGGAAGAGACCACCTTGTCCCCTAGCGACCGTGGAGCCGTGCTTCGTGGTCTTCAGCGTGCAGAAACAACGGAGGCAGGTCCTTGGACGATTTTGAGAACCTCTGCGGGAACACTCGAGGGCAAGGTCGCCTCCATGTTGAGTGGTCTCGGGGCCGATGCCGTGGTGGTTATCCGACATCGCAATGGGAGCACCCGTTTGACCGTACGGGCTCCTCGTTCGAGCGTGATGGCTGGTCTTCACATGGGTGAGATCATGAACGCCATGGCGCAATCCATTGGTGGAGAAGGTGGTGGTCATGATGGTGCAGCTGGTTGGACCGGTGATGTAGAACCCGTAGAGGCAGAAACCGCCTTTATTGATGCCGTGGCCCGAACGCCAAAGCGGGTGGTGAATTCTTGACGACGATTGAAACTCCACAGGGGCCGGGGGTCTTTATCTCCCGTTGGCGGAACGAAGGCCCAGTCGACAGCGATGTCCTTGTTCAATGGAAGGATGAACTTGCTTGGCCTTCTTGGCTCTCGCTGGCCGAAGCCGCTCTGTTCATGGATGCTCCCGAATTGTTGGATGCGATGTCCCCTCATCTCTCGGCGGGTGAACTGGCCGTGCTCGGTCTGGTTCGTCGGCGGTGGCTGGGCGACACCCACCTTGATGAGGCGATTGAGTCTGCCCTTGAGGTGGTTCGAAATCCTGAGACCCGAGATTTAGCGCTTGAAGGTCGTTTGCGAATGGAACGAGGTTTAGCACGTTTTGAAGCCGGTAATACGGAAGGTGCTGAAGAAGATTTGACGTGGGCTGAAACACGACTCAAATCCGTAGCGAAGGCGAGTCGGGACCACGACCTTTCCCTGCTGAACAAGGCGGCTTATCACATGGCCCAGGGCGAGGCGCTCATGGCATTGCAAGTCTATGGGGACATTTCGAGAAAAGGGGGCCACGCACATGAAACGATCGCCATCTCACGCTTGGGTGCGAGCCGAATCCGACAGGCTCTCGGCCACTTATTTGATGCAGTAAGGCATGCGTGGAATGCTCACGCACATGCTATCCTCGCAGCGCAAACTCAAATGGCTATTGAAGCCGGTTCGCTCTTCCTTGATCTGGCCATTGGCCACCAATCAGAGGATGCTCAGCTCATGCGTGTTCAGGTTGAAAAGGCACGACCGTTGGACCTCAAAGAGGAACCCCCTGAACTCACGGTTCACCCCGATGACATCAACAGTGTTTTTGCCTGGTGCTGCGAACACCTCCGACCCGGCTGGGGAGGTCCTGAACGACCGGATGTTCGTGCCATGTTGACGCTCGCTCATCGTCTCGGACGAATGGAACACTTTGCTACGTTGATGGGCCATCCTGAAGTTGTGGATGACCCGATGTTGGCGGCCGTGGCGCAAGCCTGTGCCTCAACCCCTGAAGAGACGGAAGCATGGGGCCAGCGTTTGTCTGAATTGGCCATGCCTTGATTCAGGGTGAAAAATAGTTCGCAAGGTCCTCAAATTCCTCAACGGTCCATGCCTTGACGGGCGGGACTTCTCCCCACCACTTCACCGATGAGACTTTTTCGTCGTCAACGGACCAGTCGCCTTTTGATTGAGGAGAAACATGAACATGGGCCACCCAACCTTTCGGGTAGTAGGTTTTGTTCCATGAAACGATGGAACAGATAAGGCCGGTTTCCTCACGTACTTCTCGAATCAGGGCCTCTTCAGGCGTTTCACCCTCCTCGAGATGGCCTCCGGGGATCTCCCATCCACGCTCGGGATGTTCGACAAACAACACTTCGCCACCGCTCCCCATAGGGGTGAGGGTCTGACCTTCGCGGGTGACCCATGCCAGTACGAACACCGGTTCTCCGCTCATCGGTCACACCATTTGGGATTGAATTTGAACCAACCAAGATTCCGCCCAATTTTCACCTGATGCCAAGAGTCGGCGGGCTAAGAAGAACGCCGCTTGGAAATCACCCTGCTCCATGAGACTCGACAACTTCGCCTCGTCGGGGTGTGTCGTTGCTTTTTCCATTTCTTTCTTCGGCTCAACCGATTGAACCGGTGATGAAATTCGGTCGGTCAGTGATTGCATGCCTTGGAGGAAGGCTTTGCGATGGTCAATGGATGGTCCCGACCATGGCTTCTTCTCCTCTCCATCCATGTTTCCTTTGAGTCGTTCGAGGAATCTGTCACGCTCCTTGAGATGGGGTCGCAATTGTTGAACTTGGTCATAGCACGACCACGCCTCATCAATTTCGTTTCTTCGTTCGTGAAGGCGACCCATTTCCAGCCACAATTCATGGTTCATTGGGCGATGGGCGAGGAGGTGCTTGGCCAAGTCGATGAAGATCTCCTCATGGCCCGCTTTTCGGAGACGTTCAAGACGTCGTCCAAAGACGATATTTGCTCGCTGGTCACGGAAATCAAGACGACGACATCGCTGAGCGAATTCTTCAATGGCTGCTTCACCTTCAATCGTTGAAATACGCTCCCACCAGGCATCGGGGTCAAGCGCATCCCTAGCAAATGCTGCTTCTAACAGTTCCCTGCCTACCAGAAGGTAATCGATGCCGCTGAGTTGGTCAAGGTTCTCTGGGTCTCTTCCGAGAATGATGAACACATCTTCGAGAACAGCATGCAGGCCTTCGGCGTCCTCGTTAATGACTTTGAGTTCGGCGAGGTAGCGCCAATTCCGTTCATCCGTGAAATCATGCAGAATCGCTTGCCGCGCATTTTGCTCGGCCCATGCCATGTTTTCTGCGCTTCTATCCGGGTCTGCTTTCGCCAATTTAGCAAATTTTTGCGCCGTTGACCTGTACCGGTTACCCAGGTTCCTACGGGGATGCTGCAGGAGGTCTTGGCTTTCAGACATAGGCCTACCTCACTGGACGGACATGAAACCTTCTCGGTTTACACCAAAATCGATGGTAGCGTCGTATCCAATCTTGGAGGTTCGGCCATCCTCGTATCTCGATGGGTCAAGGGAACTCCCCCGTTGGTCACGAAGAATCAGGGTGTCTTTATCGGGCTGCCACCGAGTCATCATTGCCCACTCAACACGAACGGGGTCGGTAATGTCGATGTCCTCGTCGACGACGGTGACGATTTTCATACTCTTGTGACCGTCGAAGGCCGCTTGGATGGCTTTCATGCCGTCATCCGGATTTTGTTTACGAATTTTCAACACGGCACCCAACCATCCACACCCACCTTCGGTCATGTGAACATCAAGGCATTCTACCACGTCGTTAACGGCCGCTTTGATGGTGGGGGCTCGGGGCAGGCCCATCAGGGTCTTGTGTTCTGCCTCACCCGGTATCAGGGCGTGGAATATGGGATTGTCCCGATGAGTCAAACCGTCGATTTCAATCACAGGTTCTTGACGAACATCGTCAACGGTCCCCGTGATGTCCACATAGGGGCCTTCATCATCATCATCCAGTGTGATCTTCCCCCACCAGACGTATTCGGCATCGGCGGGGACATGGACGCCGTTGGGGAGTTCGACCAATTGAAGTGGAGTATTGTAGAGTTTTTCGTGAAGTGCGGCGGCGATGGTCAATTCGTCGATGTTTTCATTGAACGACATGGCAGCTGCCAGCAGAACGACGGGATCGGGAGCATTGACCACGGCCACGTTCACCTCTCGCCCCTCTGAACGGGCGTTCATGACCATCGTACGTAGGTGCCGAGGTACCAGGCGGACGACAAGGTGGTTTTCGTCCCTCAGAAATTGGCGATGGAAGGAGACGTTTCGTATCCCGTTGTCTTGGGCGATGATGATGCTGGCGGAGGAGTAGCGGCCACGGTCCTGTGGCCAATGATGGGGGATTGGAATACGGCGAAGGTCCACATCGTCAATCGTGTTTTCAAAGCAGGCAGCTTCCTCTCTTGAGACCAACTCGGGGGTTGATGGATGCCCCATCGCCCAGCCAAGTGTGTCGATGTAGGCTTCGGGGTCAATACCAATGGCAGCGCAAAGTCGGTCTCGCGTCAACATGTTCACGGCCGCACGATGGCCGGGGCATTCGGCGATGTTTTCGAACACGGTCATGGCGTGGCCGGATGCTTGGGAATGATGAAGCATCTCGTGGATGAGGCTTACTTTGGTGGTTTCCACCGTTGCTGCGCCCAGATGGTCACGGAAGGCCATGGCCCTTCCACAAGGAGGCGTTGTTTGAATGTTGTTCATGTATGATGAGGGGCTTTAGGCGTTGCTCCAAATCAAATGACGCCGCCTCAGATTGGGTGGTCCAAAGGGATTTGATTAAATAGGGGCGGCAAGTCGGCGAAATGCTTCAATGAGGTGATTATGATGGGCAGAGGACTCTTCGCAGGCGCAAAGATGGCCAAAGACCGACAAAAATTCCGTTGGTCGGACCGCCGTTACAAGAAGCGCATGCTCAAGTCACGGGCCAAGCACGACCCTCTTGCTGGGTCCACCCAGGCGAAGGGAATCGTCGTTGAAAAGGTTGGTATTGAAGCCAAGCAACCCAACTCCGGGATTCGTAAGGCCGTCAAAATCTCCCTCATCAAGAACGGCAACAAATTAACCGCTTTCGCTCCCGGCGACGGCGCCATCAACTTCATCGACGAGCACGACGAAGTCATGGTCGAAGGTATCGGCGGACGCATGGGTCGTTCGTACGGAGACATTCCCGGCGTTCGCTACAAGGTCATCCAAGTAAACGGCGTTTCACTCGATGAAATGGTCCGAGGCCGAAAGGAGAAGCCAGTCCGTTGAGGTGATGATGATGAGTGATGGAGAACCAGACGTTGTTGAAGCCAAGCCCATTGCTGGTATTGGTACCAAGGTGTTCGGCAAGTGGGATGCTTCCGAAGTCACCTGTCGAGATCCAGGTCTCGCTCCATACATCAACTTGACAACCGTCGGTGTGCCACACACTGGAGGTCGCCACGCCAATGCTTGGTTCGGCAAGGCCAAGCTTTCGGTCGTTGAACGCTACATCAACAAACTCATGCGAACCGGTTCCTACACCGGTAAGAAAATGGGAGCCATGAAAGCCTTTGAAGGCGCTCTTGACCAAATCGCAGAGCGCTCCGGCAACAACCCTCTCCAGGTCTTTGTCGACGCCATTTGCTCTGCAGCACCCATGGAAGAAATCACCCGAATCAAGTTCGGTGCCGTGTCTCAACCAAAAGCTGTTGACTCATCACCATCTCGACGCCTTGACGTCGCTCTGGCCAATCTTGCACGTGGTGCTCAACAAGGCACGCACAAGTCTAAGCGCACCCTCAAGAATTGCATCATCAATGAATTGACCAAGGCCAGCGAGGGCGATGTCACTTCCTACGCCGTTGGTAAGAAGGAAGAACTTGAGCGCATTGCGGCTTCTGCCCGTTGATGAAGCAAGTGAACACTGCCGGCCTGCTGGCAGAAGTTTCTTGACCCTGTTTCCATTGGCCGTGATATGTCCAGATCTGTCTTCATTAAATTTGTCTCAGACCCGAGTATAGACCTCATGAAGTCCGTTGTGGGTTTGGCCTGCGCTGCACAAGCCGTTGAAGACGGGCAAGAGGTCAGTGTGTTTTTCGCAGCTGCAGGTGTTCGTTGTCTTGACCCCATTTTCTTGGATGAATTGGAAAACGAAATGGGCCCAAACTCGACCATGATTCATGGTTTTATGGATAAACTGGTCTCGGGCGCCAGCCTGCACTGTTCTTTTGGTTCTGTGAAAGCCGTACTGGGCCACGATGAAGGGGACGGTGCCCTGTACGTCCCTGATGAAAAAATTGCTTGGAGTGGGCCGCCTGGCGTCATTGCTCTCGCCACGTCTTCTGACGTGCAACTCGTGTACTGATTCACCGGTCTCCTGCGAGGCACTTAAGAACCCCTTTTCAGTGGGCGAAGCAACGAGAACACGGTGGTAACCATGGGACGCAAAGAAGACAACATCAAGAAGGCTACAGAAGTCATGCACATTCTTCCTCAAATCAGGAACCTGTGCATTGCTGCTCACATTGACCACGGTAAGACCACGCTGTCAGACAACCTGATCGCAGGTGCTGGCATGATGTCCAACGAACTCGCTGGTGCAGCCCGCGTGCTTGACTTTGACGAGCAAGAATCTGCTCGTGGAATCACCATCAACGCTGCATCGGCTTCCATGGTCCACGCTGTACAAGATGAAGACGATGAAGGAAAGCCGGTCATGGTCGATGGTAAACCGAGAATGACGGACTACCTGATCAACCTCATTGATACACCCGGTCACGTTGACTTCGGTGGCGACGTGACCCGTGCCATGCGTGCGGTTGACGGTTGTTTCATTCTCGCTTGTGCCGTGGAGGGCCCCATGCCCCAAACGGAGACGGTGGTACGTCAGGCACTGAAGGAGAAGGTAAAGCCCGTGTTGTTCATCAACAAGGTCGACCGCCTCATCAACGAACTTCAGGTCACTCCCGAAGACATGATGGCCCGATTTACAGAGACGATCAAGAAGGTGAA
This sequence comes from Candidatus Poseidoniaceae archaeon, assembly GCA_938030705.1. Taxonomy (GTDB): domain Archaea; phylum Thermoplasmatota; class Poseidoniia; order Poseidoniales; family Poseidoniaceae; genus Poseidonia. The sequence continues at coordinate 151,610 of CALHIR010000005.1, read as the reverse complement.
CAAACTCATCAAGCAATTTGCTCCAGAAGGTATGGGCAAAGCCTGGCAAGTCTCTGTTCAGGACGGCACGGTTGCCTTCGGGTCGGCTTACCACAACTGGGGTATTACGGTGCCCTACATGTCGAAGTCCGGGATTTCCTTCAAGGAAATTTTCGAGTATTGTAACAACGAAGACCAGAAGACCCTTGCTCAAAAAGCACCCGTCCACGAAGTCTTGCTCGACATGGCCGTGACGAAACTCCCAGGCCCCACCGACGCACAGAAATACCGCATTCCAAACATCTGGACAGGAGACTTGGAATCTGAAATTGGTCAGGCCATGATGAACTGCGACCCAGAGGCTGAACTCGCCATGATGGTCACCAAGATTTGGATGGATCCACACGCCGGTGAAGTGGCCGTGGGCCGTGTCTATTCCGGTGCCATCAACCAAGGAGAATCCGTGTACGCCATCGGAGCCGCCAAGCCCGAGCGTGTGCAACAAGTAGCCATGATGGTCGGTGGCGACCGTATCACCGTGCCCAAGGTCGTTGCAGGAAACATCGCTGCTGTCACCGGTATTCGCTCTGCTGCCGCTGGTGTCACCCTTTCTCGCGACAAGGATTTCACGCCGTTTGAAGCCATTCGCCACTACTCAGACCCTGTGGTCACGGTTGCTGTCGAGCCCAAGAGCATGAAGGACTTGCCCAAGTTCATTGATGCACTTCGCTCCTTGGCTAAAGCCGATGCCTCGTTGCAAGTCACCACGAACCAGGAGACCGGTGAAGCCCTGCTTGCCGGAATGGGTGAACTCCACTTGGAAATCACCGTTTACCGTATCGAGGAAGAACAGAACATCAAGGTCAAGGTCAGTCCGCCTATTGTCGTTTACCGAGAGGGCATCCAAGGATCCAACCGTGGTAATTCCTTTGAGGGTAAGTCACCCAATCGCCACAACCGATTCTTCTTCGAGATTGAGGCACTTCCTACCGAAGTCGTCGCAGCTCTGCGTTCCGGTGAACTCGGTGATGGTCCTGTTCGAAACAGTGATGCAAAAGCCGTTGGAAGCAAGTTCGGCGAATACGGCATGGACAAAGATACGATGCGTAAGATCTACGCCATCAAGGGAACCAACGTTCTCGTGAACGATACCAAGGGTATTCAGAACCTCCACGAGACTCGTGAACTCATCATTGAGGCTTTCAACGAAGTCTGCGTCAAGGGACCCGTGGCTGACGAACCGGTCCAAGGCATGTTCGTGCGATTGGTTGACGCAAAACTCCACGAAGACGCCATTCACCGTGGTCCTGCTCAGACCATCCCTGCCGTCCGAAATGGAATCAAGGGTGCCATGATGCGAGCCAAGACGGTTCTTCTCGAACCCATGCAAAAGGCGTTTATCTCCGTACCAAACGACTGGCTTGGCCAAGTCACCCGTGAAGTCACCACTCGCCGTGGTATCATCGAAGACATGCCCTCTGAGGGTAGCGTGACAACCGTTGTCGGTGTCATTCCTATTGCAGAGACCTTCGGTTTCTCCAACGACATACGTGCCGCTTCGCAGGGTCGTGCCGTTTGGAACACAGAGAACCTCGGCTTCGAAATCCTCCCACCACAATTGTTTGACAAAGTGGTTGGTGAAATTCGTCAGCGTAAGGGACTCAAGCCCGAACCAAACCCAGAATCGTACTACGCAGACTGAGGTTCGTGCATGGCAGGCATTGTTTTTGGCCTGCATGTCAACCCGGAAGGCGGCGTGCCCAAGCATCCAGTGGCGTCATTGGATGTCCAGTTGAACGGGTGCGCTGGCGACCGACAAAACGATACTCGGCACCACGGCGGTCCAACCAGAGCTGTCTGTCTGATGGAGGTCAGCATCATGAAGCGACTTCAGGAAGCAGGCCATCCCATCGGCCCGGGAACCACGGGTGAAAACATCTTGATCGACGGCCTTAATCCCGGATTGCTTCGTCCTGGTGTTCAACTTCATGTTGGCGAAGTTCGGATGACCATTACCGGGGACGCCCCACCTTGCAAGACGATTCGAGCCTCGTTTCATGATGGACAATTTCAAAACTTGAGTCATCGGAAACTCCCCGGGCAGACTCGGTGGTACGCCAGCATTCAATCGACCGGTCGCATCAACATCGGTGATGCCGTTGAAGTGTTCAATGAAGTCGAGCCAACTGGAAATCAGTGAGTTCTCGCAAAGCCACCATGGCAGGGTTCTGTTCAATTCGGTCCAGGCAGGCATGGGCCTTTGCGTGGAAGTCCTCTGCCATGTTCCTGGCATAATCCACGGAACCCAATTCTGAAAGGGCGGCTAATCCATCGGCAAGGGCTTCTGGGGCCACATCTTCTCCTTTTCCGAGGACCTTCAGGAGGCGTTCTTTCACGGGGCCATCCGGTTGGCGGAGGGCATGAATAATCATGAGTGTACGTTTTCCTTGGGCGATATCAGAACCAGCAGGTTTGCCCAGTGTCGCTGAATCCGAAAGAACATCGATGACGTCGTCCATCAGTTGGAAACAGAGCCCCAAGGCTTTGCCCCAATCGGCCATGAGTTGGATGGTTTCTTCGTCGGCACCAGAAATTCGGGCACCGATTTCAGCGCAAATCCAAAACATAACGGCGGTTTTTCCCTCGATCATCTCAAGGTAGTCTTCCTCAGAGACCTCCAAGCGGTCCTCAAACTCAATGTCCAACTGTTGGCCTTCGCTTACGCGGCGAACCATCCAGGCGATGCGGTTGACGAGTGGAGCAACATCTTGCGGTTCCAAATTTTCTGCCTGCACGAGCCGCTCAAAAGCGATGGCAAGCATTGCATCACCCGCATTGATGGCTGTCGGTACACCGTATTCGATGTGTACAGCATTTCTTCCTCTTCGGATTTCGTCGTTGTCCATGATGTCGTCGTGGACCAGTGTGAAATTGTGAACGGTTTCGATGGCAGCCCCGATGTCCAACAGGCCGGCGTGAGCATCACCCACGGCTTTGGCTACCAGCCAAGGGAGCGTCGCTCGCATCCGCTTTCCTCCACCTTCAAAGAGGTGCATCATGGCGTCTCCAAGGCGCTCATGGCGGGATGCTCTGAGACTGAGTTCAATCCGTTGCTCTATCAAGGGTTTCACTTCCATGATGGAGGTGAGTAAATCGGCGCCTTCGGCGTTGGGCAACATGTAGGTCACATCGCCCATGTCATGAATGAGGTCGTCAGCGAGTTCAGCCAATTTCTCTGGACGGTTGTGGTTTTCCCACCAAGCTTTGTTCATGATGCGAGCAGCAATGCATCTGAACCATGGCGCAATGGCTTGTTCGGCATCCCGATCTTCGATGAGCATGGCTTCCATGGATTTACGGTCAACCCACATGATGTTCGCCACTTCGTTGGGGTTTGGGTTCAATTTCACATCGGCACACATGACCAACACATGATCGACTTCACGTTCAATCCACTCACCATTCATGCGTGCAGCATAGCGCATTTTCGTCATGAAGGTCATGTCCTCTGTTGAAATGGTGGAGGGGTCTATACCGAGTTCTTGTTCCAACTTTCGAACAGCAGCACGCTTCACGCCCATGGCGTTGTCTTCCTCCAGTTCTTCCTCACTGTGAAGAGGGTGCGAACAACACGCATTGGCCCACACGTTTGGAAACGTCACTTTGTCGGCGGAACGCTGTTGGAGAAGCATCTCCCCCTTTGTGTTGAAGAGGAGCATACTGAAAGCACGATGGAACGCACCTGCGCTTTGGTGAGCATCAAGCTTTGAAATCGGACCGAGAACAACATCGCTCTCTGAGACCTGAATCACGGCTTCAGCCATCAAGGCAGCTTGTTCGGGGTTCTCTTCGCCCAGCGACGCGACAGCGTCATCGTTCAGTTCCACATGCGGGACATCGTGGATTCCGTACCCTGACATGGTTTCACCCAGCATAATGGAGTCGCGGCGGCTACATGAAGAGTTCTCCGGTTCATGACGAACGGAGTGTTGTGCCACGGACCTCGTCCCCGAGACAAGCATCCCTCACTCGGTGGCCGATTTCACCGCTGACAAGGAGGACCTCAACGCCGTGCTCGGCGGTTTCAAAGCCACGCTGTACTTTGAGGCCAATGCCTCCTGTGACGTCCATTGACCTCATGTGTTCTCCCTCATACGTATCGTTGATGTGAAGCGTTTCGATGAGTTTTTCTTCGTCGTGTACACCGTTGGGAGGTTCTTGGAGTACGCCTTCAACGCCCCCCATAGCAAACACGAGGCGTTTCACACCGCTGAGTTCTGTGGCCAGCCGATAGACCAAATCATCACCGGAAAGAATCCCAAAACCCTTCGGTTCATCGCAGTCAACAACATCACCGTGAGTGACCAAAACGATGCCCTGGGGGGCTGATTCGAAGAGCGTCAAATCCCCTTGAAATCTTGGCCCGGTGTTTCTCGCCCATTGATGCGGAGGGAGGGAGACGGCTGAAACATCCCGCTTCGTCAGGGCAGCCATCACGTGTTCGTTCAATTCCAACATGTCCTGCCGTACTTCTTCCACAGCTTGTTCTTGTGTGCGGTTGGCTGGTAAGTCCAAGGCTTCCGTCCTCCCTTCAGCGAGTTGGTAGGCCTTTGCTTTGAGGTGTCCAAACGAGCCTGCACCATGAACGAGCACCACGTCCAAGCCTTGAAGCAAGCAATCTTCCAACTGCTCGGCCAGGTTCTCAAGAACGTCGTGGCGAACGGTCTTCATCGTATCCTTTTGCGTAATGAGGCCTCCACCCCACTTCACGACCACGCGCTCACGCATGATTCTCCCACGAAGGAGCGCATCATGAGCATACCGCTGTGATTCAAAGCGTGTGTGCTCCCTCTGCAGGACCTTGGGGGATGATTCTGAACGTGTTGATGTTCTGATGTGACCAGAAATAATGAGATTTGATGTGATGCCAATTACACGTCTCACGTACGCCAGGTTGCTCTAACATTCGCTTGAGGAATGCACTCAAATTCGGATAATCCATGATCCGACGGAGGTTACATTTGAAGTGGACCACATAGACGAGGTCGAAGCGAACCAGCGTCGTAAACAAGCAGACATCGGCTTCGGTGAGCGTTCCTGTTCCTTCCCCGACCAACCAGTGCCTTCCATCGAGGTGACGCTCGAGTTCATCAAGACGGTCAAAAAGTGCCTTTACGGCCTCATCGTATGCAGCTTGTGTTCGAGCAAAACCGGATTTGTATACGCCATTGTTGACACTCTCATAATTTGCATCGATCATGGCATCAATTTCATCGGTTAGCGTTTCCGGACACAAGGTTCTTCCGTTGCCAAATCCCTTGGCTCGGAAAGCATCAAGCATCCGGATAATCTCTCTGCTTTCGTTATTGACGATGGTGTTGTGAACCTTGTCCCAAAGAACCGGAACCGTTCCTATTTTTCCTCTCTTCCTCCATTCTGACGAGGCCCTAGCATAAACACCCTCTAAGCTCGTTTCATCGTTGATTTGGTCGGCTGTAGACCCTGGCTCATCAGGGTTGAACGACCATGATCCATCTCTCTTCATTCTCCAGTCGACCACGTCAACAGTAAGTTGGTCCTCCAATCCAAGCAACGCTCTGACGATTAGCGTTCGATGGGCCCAAGGGCATGCGTGGGAGACGTAGAGGTGATATCGTCCGTCATCGATTTGAAACAACTCATGTTGTCCGATGATGTCCCGAAACTCACTCCGTTTCCTGACAAATTTACCCGAGTCAAAAGAAGCGGTCCATGCGCTGGCCTGTTCGTGTGCATCCTTCATGGGGTGTCCATGTGGCCGGCCTTCATCAAGCGAGTGGTCTCAGCGGCGATTTCTAGTCCAGCCCGAGAAGGGTCCCAGTGGCAAGACACTGGTGGCAAGGATTGATGAGGTACCCTTCGGGTGTGAACACCATGGCGGAAGAGCCCAGTGTTGAAGCGTTCATGCGTCATTTGCAAGTTTGTGTTGAGGAGGCCCGAACAATTGCAGATGGAAAAGAACGCGAACAGCGTCTATGGCAACTTGAAAGTGCCCTTCAAGAGGCCATCATTTACAAGAATAGAATCGAAGAACTTCAACGCCACGGTATTGATCCCGTTCGCTTGATTGCATCCGAATCTGGTATTTCACCTGCCCCCGCTCCGAAGAAGGTAGAGGCGTTGATGACGGGCCATGACCATTGTCCTGTGTGCAAAGCGGTGTTCGAACCAGACCTTGGGTTCTGTCCTGCCTGTGGCGCAGAAAAGTGATTTCACTCTTCTTCGCGTTCCCACGATTCAATCATTTCCTGAATCATAGGGTCGTCTTCGTCAACCTTGTAGAGGTATTCGCCGGGGACTTCATCGGTCAAGAACACCGTCGTTCCTGCTCGGTAGATGGTGTGGCCATCGGCGATTGCACGGGCGGTATCAATTTCCAGGATGGTTGGACGGTCAATACGAACATGACCGGCTTCCATGGCGTTGTGAATGGATCGTGAGAGATGGACATGCTTTCGGTCGCCCGCCGTCAATCCAAATTCAAGGAGTGTTTCCACTTCTTCGCCTTCACAAGGGAAGTAGAGAACTTCAGGAATGTCGTCGGTTGGTAGGTCCAAATCCAACTCAATCGAGTGACCGTAGGTGGCTCGAATCATGCTGTTTTCAACTTGATATCTACCCTTTTCATCTGCGTTGGCAATGGCCTCGAAATGCCATCCTCGGAGCCAATGATAATGGCGACGTTGGTTCCCAATAGCTTCGGAGAGCTCACGTGTGTTCACCCATCCATTGATGTCCATGTCAACGTTGAATTTTTCTGGAGCATGGCGAAGCACGAGCGCCAACATACGACCAAGCGAGTTAGCTTCTCTGTCACTCATGATGAATTTCCCTTCTTCATTGCAAACTGGGCAGTTGGTGCCGGAAAAGTGTCCGTGGGTTTTGCATTGGCGTAGCATGATGTCAATGCGGGTGCGACCTGTTCAAGAACCCTACGGGTTCATAGTGGTGATTTTTCTCTTCTTCTTCGGGATGAGAGCGTGGGTATGAAATGCCTCGTCCTCGTGCAGGAACACATGGTGGACGTCGCCGTCGTTGGTGCTGGTCAAACAAAATACGGGAATCACCCCCTTGGCCTCAAAGGCATGTGGGCTGAAGCCGCAGCCAAAGCCTTTGCAAGCGTGGATGGTGATTTTGTTGCCGATTTGGTCGAAGAGGCTTACATCGGTAGTTTGGCGTTTGGTGGTTCGCAACTTGGTAATACAGCAGCGCTGCTCACCGAACATTCCGGGATGGACGGCGTAGCCGTTCGCCGTGTCGAGAACGCCTGCGCATCATCGGGTTTTGCTTTCCGTGATGCTTGGATGGCGATCAAAAGTGGCCAAGCGGATGTTGTGGTTGCCGGTGGCATCGAAAAGATGAACGATTTAACGCCTGAGCGAAAGCGTTACTGGTTGGGCGTTTCGGGCGACACTGAATGGGAAAGGCTTGCAGGACTGACCTTTCCAGGCACGTATGCCTTGATGGCACGGCGCTATTTTCACGAGTTTGATTCCACCCATGATGACCTTGTTCACGTGAGCGTGAAGAATCACCTTCACGGTTCTAAAAACGCCGATGCCCACATCCAAAAAGAAGTCAGTTTTGAAAAAGCGGCGGGTGGTTTTATGGTCGCCGACCCACTCACCCTCTACGATTGCTGTCCAACATCAGACGGGGCCTCCTGTGTGGTCCTCGCTGCCGACCACCTAGCGCACAAATTCACCGACACGCCCGTTTGGGTCAAAGGAGCGGGGGCCGCCTCGGATAATCTTGCTCTGCATGACCGTCCAAGCATCACTCAACTGAAGGCAACACAAGTCGCTTCGTCCAAGGCTTATGCAATGGCGGGTTTGGAGCCTCGACAAATCGATGTCGCAGAGGTGCACGATTGTTTCACGATTGCCGAAGTCTTGGCAACCGAAGACCTCGGGTTTGCACAGCGAGGTGAAGGCGGACGCTTTGCACGGGAGGGTGAGGGTCGTATCAACGAGGGAACAACCACCGTCAACTCGAGTGGCGGATTGAAATCAAAAGGGCACCCGCTTGGAGCCACAGGGACCGGGCAAGTTGTTGAGGTGTTTAAGCAACTTCGTGGACAAGTTGAACCCAACCGGCAGGTACGCGATGCTGAAACAGCCTTGACGCACAATGTCGGAGGTTCAGGAGCGACTTGTTCTGTTCATGTCTTTGGGAGGCATCGCTGATGCCCGGTGAAATCTGGATGGGGTATTTGCTTCATCATGAACCGTCCTTCACCGTCGTTCAGTCACCGTTCACCTTGAACGGTGAACGCGTCTTTGGAGCAGACAGTGATGCGACCACGCTTGCAGTGGCGGCGTTACTTCACCGATTAGACCATGATGAAGTGTCCATGATTTCCGTTCCAGAGGGCATTGATGGACCAAGTCTCTCGGTCGCCACTGGGGTGGCACTCTACGACCATGAGGCCGAACAAGAGGCGCCTTGGGAGGTCCTCATGAGTGACGAAGCCATTGTGGTGGTTTCAAAAAGAGACGCCCCCGTTGAGGTTCCCATGCTGGAAGTTGCGATCGAAGTTGAGGCAGAATTCCATGCTGCCATTGAACAGGCGTGGGACCATGAATTGTCCAAAGGGCATGTGAGTCAAGGGGCCTACGTCTCTCGGGCCCAGTACGATGAAGCAGCAACCCCACGCCTTCAACTCCACGGACAATTGAACGGTCAAACCGTCGTTTGGCCGCCTCGATTTTCCCACGTTGTGGACGGTTCAGGGTCATCAAATATGCGCCTCCAACGAAGAGGGAAAGTGCTGACATGGACAACGCTTTCGGCCGCCGGAGCACCGTCTGAATTTTCACTACGGGCCCCGGTACTCGGCGGTGTGAGTACGGTCCTTTTGCAGTTAGATGATGGCCCCAACGGGGTGTTTTTGACGGTCGACGATGAAGAGGCCATCCTTGAAATGGAGGCGCCGATGGAATTGGTGTTTCGACGGTTGTATGCTCAAGAAGGCTTTGTCAGGTACGGCTTGAAGGCTCGAGCCATTCATGATTAACAAAGCATTCATACTTCCTAAAGTTCACCACCTGCTCATGGCAGGATTCGGGGGCATGAGGAAAGGGCGAGAGGAAGCCAAAGCCAACCTTGGCTACAACGAAGATGGTGATTGCCCTCGTTGCGGCGGAAGCGCCCAAGATTCAACGATGAAGGGATACCTCCAATGCGGCTCCTGCGGCTATGAGTGGGCCGACCCGAATTACAAAGAAGAGCGGAAACGCCCTCAGCCTCCTACTCATCACAGAGATGCAGAAAAAATTCAGCAATTTAAGCAAGAACTGGCCTCCGGAGAACTCGCCAACGTGCTCGGCATTAACAAAAACCTCACGGGAGAGCAGGAGCAATCCTTGAAGCGGTTGGAAGACAAATGGATGAGCGGCATGCAAGGCCACTACAATCCTGCTTCGGAGGAACGCAAGCCATTGTTAATCAGTTTTGATGAAGAGGACAACATCCTCTCGACGGAAGTAGCGGCCATCACGATTGTCTCAAATGGCTTTGATGGCGGCGAGGAGATTCGCCTTGAATATCCTGGTCGGGGAACAGAATTCTATGCCTTCAACGAACGCAGTCCAACGGGGTGGAAGCGTGGGCCAAATGCCGAGGCAACCGCGCGTTCTATTACCAACGTGATCAACCGTTCCTCAAAACTGGTGTATGCTAACTTGGATGGTGTCCGGATCTCGTTTGAATTGAAGGATGATAGCCTTTCAGCAGCTTCCTTTGTCATCTTCGTCGACGACCCTGGTGGCACGGATATCGTTGCTGAAAAAGGCGGTGTTGTGCTGGACCACCGAGACTTTTCCAATATTCAGGACTACCGGACCGTGGTTGAGATGGTGTTGGAGGACGGCATCATCTCACCGAGTGAGGACCAACTTCTCTGGGCTATGCGAGAACAACTCAATATCGACGATGCTTACCATGTGCAAATGGTGGTTGAAATTTGCGGAGAAAACACGCTGAAAGAGTGCACCAATTGCAGCGGGATGGCGGAATTGTATCCCGAACATGCTGCATGGTATTGCCACCCTTGTGAACAGTGGTGTTGAGTTTTTCTCCTCATCTGTCTTCTGTTCTATAGAAAGCAAATTTTGCGCATCCAGCATTTCATGCTATCATGAATGTGGGGACTCTTCATAAAGTGAAGCGGTATCCGAAAGATGGTTACGCCTATGGCAAAAGACGTGTTGTATATTGGAATTGACTTGGGAACCTTCCGCTCGGTGATGGTTTCCTCCGACAGTCACGAAGTGGAAGAACTGACGGTTATTGGTACCCCCAAAGACCCGATTGCTCGCAACTTTCTGAAGCGTGATGTGCTCTTCGGTCATGAGGCCTTGAAGAATCGCCTTGCCCTCAACCTCTTCCGTCCTCTTGAACTCGGCGTCATCAAGGACACACCAGAAGACCGAGAATTCATCGCTCACTTCATCACGCATCTCATCGGTCTTTCAGACCCTGAAGAGTACGACCGGGTTGTTGCTGTCATCGGTGCACCTGCTGAAGCCAGTCACGTTGACAAGACCGCTATCTTTGACGCTGCCGCCGGTTCCGTCAACTCCGCTATGATCATTTCCGAGCCGTTCGCCGTGGCTTATGCCTTGGATATGATCAACCACACCCTTGTCATCGACATCGGCGCAGGTACAACCGACCTTTGCCGTGTCTACGGAACCATCCCCGGTCCCGGCGACCAAATGCACACAGGCTACGCAGGCGACTACGTTGACAACGCCCTCATCAAGGAAATTCAATCGAAGTACAACGGCGCACAAATCACCAAGGATATGGCTCGGCGCTGGAAGGAGCAATTCTCCTTTGTCTCGACCTCCGCTCCGGATGAACCCATTCTCGTGGATTTCTCCATTGACGGGAAGGCCATGACCCTTGACATCACCGATTGCATGCAGCGCGCTTGTGAAGCCATCGTTGACCCAATCGTTGAGAACGTTAAGAAACTCATCGCCGGTTCCAACCCTGAATATCACGACGAGTTCCGCAAGAACATGGTCCTCGCCGGTGGCGGTTCCTCCATCAAGGGACTTGGTGCCCTCATCGAGCGCCGCCTTTCCGACATGGGTGATGTGAACGTTCACGTTGTGGACGACCCCGTTCGCTTGGGGGCCATGGGCGGTCTTCGCCTCGCTATGGAAGTTCCAGAAGAGATGTGGAAGAACCTCACGCTCGCTTCTCGCTGAAGCAAGCTCATCCACCTAACACTCTGCTAGAGTTGAGCGTGAGCAAGAAAGCCAGGTTGTCGAGTACTGTTTGATGCTATGAAGCAGGGAGGACACCCCAACGCCCACCCGGTTCGGAAGCGGTTGATGGGTTCAAAACCCACACGGCTCAGGCTGAAAGAACATCTGCACCGATGATCCACACGAGCAGCATCAGAATCATGCCCACGGCAAGGGCGTTGAAGACCAACGAAACCACGAAGCGAATGCCGTTCCCATGCCTGAAATGACAAACAGGGCGGCCAACCGCCATTGATGCATCACGCCGATGATGAAGAACAATGGGAGGTTGAACAACTCCATGCTGCTGTCTTCCCCTTCGAGCGCACCCAGTGAAAAAACGGCGTAGTGGAACCAAATGAGCAAACCAAAGAGGATGACCCTTAGCCAGTCAATGTCATGACGTCGCATCGGTTTTGTTGGTTCCACCAGTGGAAGAAACGGGGATGCGCCCATGCGTTTTTACCTCTAAGCGTTGGATAAGAGCGTTTGGGGACGATAATCCTCGGTTTAGGTCACCGAGGATTCGGCGACACACAGTACAAGGAAATTTCAGATCAAGCCTTTCCGGCTTTTTCCACTTCAGCCCAATCGCGCATGAAGCCTTCGAGTCCTCGGTCCGTAAGGGGGTGGCTCATGAGTTGACGGAAGGTCTTGGCGGGCATGGTGGCCGTATGTGCACCCAGTTGGATGCACTGCAAGACGTGGGTTGGATGACGTACTGAGGCGGCAAGCACCTTGGTGTCGAGATTGTAATTGGCCCACGTGTTCATGATCTCAGCGATGAGTTCCATACCGTCGTGGCCGGTGTCGTCGATACGTCCAATGAATGGCGAGACGTAGGTTGCTCCGGCTTTCGCGGCCATGAGCGCCTGTGATGCTGAGAAGATCAACGTGACGTTGGTATCAATACCGTCTTCGGTCAGAATTTTTGTCGCAGCAAGGCCTTCGGGTGTGCATGGAATCTTGATGATGACGTTGGGTGGGAGTTCTGCCTTTAGGGCACGCCCTTGTTCAACCATGCCGGCTGTATCCATAGCGGTCACTTCAGCGGAAATCGGTCCCGAGCAAATGCCGGCGATTTCTCGTACAACTTCTTTGAAATCCCTTCCTGATTTTTTGATAAGGGACGGGTTGGTGGTCACGCCGTCAAGGATGCCCCAGGCGGCGATTTCTTTGATTTCGTCAACGTCAGCGGTGTCAAGGAAGAACTCCATGAGCCCTGTTCATCAAAGAGGTTCTATGAACTCTCCCCTGTGGGTTTTGAGGGCTTTTCAGCCCTTGCGTGCGATGGCCCGCTTGGCTGCTTCTGCGATGTAGGGTGTCGAGATTTGCATGACCTCCAACATTTCATCGGCCTGACCCGACTCTCCAAACCGGTCTTGCACACCAACTCGTTCCAACGGCGCGTAGGTGTTGCTTGTCATGTACTCGGCAACGGCTCCGCCAAGTCCGCCAATGACGTTGTGGTCCTCTGCGGTCACAATGGCCCCACACGAGGCGACCAAACGGTCAATGAGGGCGCCGTCCAATGGCTTGAGGGTGTGCATATCGACCACCGTGGCGTTGATGCCTTCTGCGGCGAGGGCTTCAGCGGCCTCAATGGATTGCGATACCATCACGCCACAAGCGACGATGGCCACGTCGGCCCCTTCCTTGAGAACAATGCCCTTCCCGATTTTGATTTCGTTTTCCCGGCCTTCGTAAAGGACGGGTGTCTTGTTACGGGCTGTTCGGGTGTAGGATGGTGAACCTGTTTCGGCCAGTTGCATGGTCAGTATCTTCGTTGAGACAATGTCGCTTGGATGCATGACAATCACGTTGGGTAAGGTTCGGTAAATGGCCAGGTCTTCTATGGACTGGGCCGAAGAACCGTCGGTTCCCGTGTGGGTTCCGCCATGGCTTCCACAAACATGGACGGCAAGGTTTGGTCGTGCAACACCGTTTCGCATCTGTTCAAAAGCTCGTTCGGTGAAGATAGCAAAGGTGCTTGCAAATGGGATGTAGCCTGATGCTGCGAGCCCTGCTCCGACAAGGAGCATGTTTTGCTCTCCGATTCCACAAGAAACGGTTCGTTCAGGGTGGGCCTTTCGAAAGTGGAGGGACTTGGTGGATTTCCCGAGGTCGGCCTCAAGGACGACCACTTTCGGATTGGAAGCGAGTTCGAGAAGGGCTTGGCCATAGCCGTCTCGTGTAGCCGCCATGTTGGTCATGCGACCACCTCGCCGAGTTCAGCCATGGCCTGCGCATATTGCTCGTCGTTAGGTGCGGCGCCATGAAACGCTGGGTTGTCGGCCATGAACGAGACGCCATGGCCTTTGACGGTGTGAGCGATCAAGATGGATGGGCCGTCGTTGGTGTTCTTGAGAAAGCCTAAGCCGTCTACGATTTCTTCCATGTTGTGTCCGTCGATTTCCTTAACGTTCCATCCAAAGGCTTTCCACTTTGCCGGAATGTCAAACATGCGCATTTGTGCTTCACAAAAGTCATCGTTTTGGATACGATTTCGGTCCAAAATGACATTGAGGTTACCAAGTTCGTGATGGGCTGCGGCCATGGCCGCTTCCCAAACACTTCCTTCTTGGATTTCACCATCGCCGAGCATCACGTAGATTTGGCGTTCACTCCCTTCCAATCGTCCTGCGATGGCTGAACCCATGCCAAACGAGAGCCCCATGCCAAGAGAACCTGCGGAGAAATCAACCCCTGGGCACCATTTCATGTCCACGTGGCCCTGACAAATTCCCCCGAGGACTCGGTAAGATTCCAAATCCTCAACGGAAATGAAGCCCATTTCCGCAAGAATAGCGTACATGCCGGGAGACGCATGACCTTTTGAAAGAATGAATCGGTCTCGGTCGTCCCAATCTGGTTCTTCGGGACGAACACGGAGGGTGGTTTGGTAAAGCGCTGCCATGAGGTCGATTTCTGAGAGCGAACCACCCGGGTGGCCGGCCTGTGCACGATGCACCATGTTGACGATATGGACTCGACATTTTCGTGCAAGTTCTCTCAGTTCATTTGTGCTTGTCATCTCCTCACCAACACCCCTAGGCCTGCATGGATGGCCTTTGATGGTTGTGCCGGATATATCTGTGGGATTTCGGCGCAGTCAACGCTTTTTAGGCTGGAGGGCATCGAGCATGTTTCGCATCGCATTGGCCACGACCATCACCGTATCGCCGGCGAGGCTACCGCCTTTGGGGAGCGCCCGAGCAGCCAGCCAAATGAACACGCCAACGAACCAAACGAAGAATAACAGCGAAAATGGATTGTTGAGCGTACCGATGCCAAAGATTTCGGGAAGGTCGATTTTAGCGACGATCAACACGGCGATCAAAACACCCATGATGGATTCGCCTGCGATGAATCCAGCGCCAATCAAGACACCGCGACTCTCAACATCTTTGGCCGCTTTGATGGCTTTTTCAGACGGTTGTTTCCGCAAAACGCCATCCACTCGGAGATGAGCACTCCTCAAGAGAACGTGGGAGATGATACCTCCTGTCATGATGGGAACGGACAAACCAAGCGGGAGATAGATGCCGATGGCGACGCTCATCACGGGCATCTGCAGGCGGATGAGAGCAACAGCGATGGCGGCGCCCAACACCACCATTTGAATGTTTAAATCGCCACCAAACGCACCTTGCACGATGGCCCCGATAAGTTCGGCTTGGGGAGCAAAAAGGGCTTTGGAACACGTTGGGTCGCCAGGTAGGGGATTGAGTTGGCACGCCGTTTGCGAGATTCGAAACGCATCGTGGAGGAGGGACAAGACGGGACCAATAACGACGGCTCCGGTCAATACACCGATGATTTCTGCGACTTGTTGTCGCTTTGGTGTAGCACCAAGCATGTGGCCGGTCTTGAGGTCCTGCATCACGTCTCCAGCAATCGCCGCACTTGAGGCTACGATGGCCGCGATAAGCAAGGTCGCATACATCAGGTCTTGCTTGGCCATACCAAGGAACACATCGCCAACGATGTAGACCAGGCCCACCGTGAAAAGTAGCGTAGCGATGGTCATGCCGGAAACAGGCGAATTGGATGATCCGACCACGCCTGCAATGTAGCCCGCCACCGCCGCAAAGAAAAAGGCCACGAAGGCCAAGAAAAGAGCCCCAGCGATGGCCAAGACAAAGGATTCTGTGGCCCACCAATAGAAGAAGAATGTCAGGACGACCAAAACACCACAGACCATGAAGACACGATTCATCGGGATGTCTTGTTCGGTCCGCAGCAATTCGCCTTGATCTTCATCGGCTTTGACAAAGGCTTTGGACAAACCAGTGAAGATGGTCTTCCGCATGGACCAGAGGGTGTAAACACCACCTACGACCATGGCCCCGACGCCAACATACCGAACTTGTGTGGACCAGATGCTGTAAAATCCATCCACCAAGGAGTCGGTGGCTGGCCATCCGTAAATTAGACCGTACATCGGAACAAGTAATCCAAAACCCAAGACGCCACCAAAGAAGATGAATGAAGCGATTCGAATACCCACGATGTAGCCTACCGACAGCAAGGCTATGGACAAATCCATCCCCGCATAGAGCCGTGTAGAAACGAAGGAAACGGCGCCCTCAACGGTATGGTGCGTGACTTCAAAGCCCTTGACCATCAAACCGTAGATTCCACCGATGGCCAGAGCGTAGAGGATGGCGAGAGCACCATCACCTC
This sequence comes from Candidatus Poseidoniaceae archaeon, assembly GCA_938030705.1. Classification (GTDB taxonomy): domain Archaea; phylum Thermoplasmatota; class Poseidoniia; order Poseidoniales; family Poseidoniaceae; genus Poseidonia. The sequence goes on along the minus strand of CALHIR010000005.1, from coordinate 135,648 downwards.
CTTCTTCTCCGGCAACCAACACCTCTCGGCAAGCGACGCCTTCTGGATATGGAAGGGCTTCTTCAACGATGAACAAACGTCTCAATGCGATGGTAAACATGGTGCCTAAGAGGCCGCCAAGGGTAGCGATGATGAGGGTCTCCATCCATTGAATCGAAGTCCATATGTTCATGACCAGAAGGGCTGGAACCGTAAAAATCACGCCAGCTGCAAGCGATTCGCCAGCGGATGCCATGGTTTGGACGGCGTTGTTTTCAAGAATTGAAACATCTTTGAACATCGTTCGGAGGATGATCATCGACATGACCGCCGCCGGTATGCTCGCAGAGACCGTCATGCCGGCATAGAGGCCGAGATAGGCATTGGCGGCGGTCATCAAGACACCCAACACGATGCCCACCAAGACCACCCGAGTGGTGAGTTCAAGGGGTGATTCATGGGCCGGGATGTAGGGTTCATTCAGCCCGCTCATGTCGCTTCCAGTTGGTTCCGGTAGGTATAGCCTACGCAGGGTTGAGGATGTTTGTTGATGGTGTGAAAATCTGTGGGGCTTTTATCATCAATGTTAATAATCGGACGATTTAGCATAATTTGTTTTTGAGGCGCCGCCTTGAACCCGGGGGAATTGGTATGGATGAACATTGGCACAATCTCTCTGCGAAAGACTGCCTCATGGCTCAAGAGAGCACTGAGAGCGGTATAGATATCGATGAGGTCCTACGTCGCCAAGAACGATTTGGGTTGAACAAACTGGCCGAGCCAGAGAAAACTTCCCCTTTCCTCCGTTTTCTATCGCAGTACAATGACCCTTTGAACTACCTGCTCATCGGCGCCGCCTTGGTTGCGTTAGCCATCAAACCTGACCATCCAGGCGATGCTATTTTCATCTTCATTGTCTTGACGGCGAATGCTTTCTTTGGGTTTTGGCAGGAAAGCCAAGCCGAACAGGCCATGGACTCCCTGAAACAAATGTCCATTTCGAATTGTGTGGTTATTCGTGGGGATTATGAAAGCGAGGTGCCAACATCCGACCTGGTACCTGGTGATGTCGTTCGCCTCGAACAAGGACTCAATGTTCCAGCTGACGTCCGACTTTTGTGGTCGCAACAATGCAAGGTGGACGAATCCGCCTTGACAGGTGAATCCCTTACCATCAGCAAGAAAACCGAAGCCCTGTCCTTGGACACGGTTCTGGCAGACCGAAACAACATGGCGTACATGGGGACCACCGTATCCTCCGGTCGCGGATTGGGACTGGTCGTGGCCACAGGTATGCAAACTGAACTCGGTAAAATTGCGAGCAACATTGCCGAGGCTCAAACACCAAAAACACCGCTGGAATTAAAATTGGAAAGCCTCGGTAAATTCCTTGGCTTTATCGCCCTCATAGTCGCTGTATTACTCGTTTCGTTGAACTTGCTTGTTTCCTATGGGAAACCGAACGTCGACCTGCGTGAAGTGGTTGTTGAACAATTCATTGTGGCGATTGCCATCTTTGTAGCGATTGTGCCAGAAGGTTTGCCGATCATCTTGGTCATCACCTTGTCCCTTGGCATGAGGAATATGGCTCGACACAAAGCGATTATTCGCAGAATGAAAGCGGTGGAAACTCTGGGTTCAACCACGGTTATCTGTTCCGATAAAACAGGGACGTTGACGAAAAATCAGATGACCGTCAGGCAAATTCACACACTTGACGGTGATTACGGCGTCACTGGCGAAGGGTTCCAACCGAACGGTAACCTTGTTCGAAACGGGGTCGCTCTCTCCGACGAAGATCTCCAATCCCACCAGGCAGACCTTGGTTTTCGTCTTCTCGGGGCATGCCTCGCTCTGTGCCACAATTCCAACATTGTCAAAACCGAAGGCCACTGGCAGGCGATCGGTGACCCGACGGACTCTGCATGCGCCGTAGCGGGTTGGAAAATCAACGGTGACGTCAAGAAGTTCTCACATCGCCATCCTCGTGTGAATGAATTCTTCTTTGATTCGGTGCGAAAGCGCATGAGTGTCATTCATGAATACGAGGGCGAGAAATGGGTGTTTTCCAAGGGGAGCGCCGGCGGCTACAGTGAACTTGCAACCTCAAAAATTGTTGACAATCAAATTGTTGATCTCTCATCAGATGACCAAGAGCGCATCGTTCATCTCAACAACGACATGGGGTCACAAGCGATGCGCGTCATCGCACTATTTGCTCGCCGGGTCGAGGACGGCGAGGATGTTGAGTCGCTCCAGTCTATGGAATCCAAATTGATTTTCCTGGGACTTATTGGGATCATGGACCCTCCCCGACCGGAGGTCAAGGCAGCCATCGAAACATGCCAGCGCGCTGGTATCAAAGTCAAGATGATCACCGGTGACCAACAAATGACAGCCGCCGCCATCGGGCGTGAACTTGACATTACGTCCTCGGGCAGAGGTCCGTTGGATGGCAAAAACCTCGCCGCCCTAAGCGATGATGAACTACGGGAAGTCTCCGGTGAGGTCGCCATTTATTCTCGTGTCACGCCCGACCAGAAAATGCGAATCGTCTCTTCACTCCAAGAGCAGGGCGAGATTGTCGCCATGACGGGCGACGGTGTGAACGATGCACCCGCCCTCTCCGGTGCCAACATCGGTATTGCCATGGGCATCGCTGGAACCGACGTTGCCAAGGATGCTGCCGATATGGTGCTTCAAGATGACAACTTTGCGAACATTGTTCACGCAGTCGAAGAAGGTCGGAAGATTTACCAAAACATTCGGAACTTTGTTCGTTATCAAGTATCCACCAACGTCGCAGCCGTTGCCTTACTCGTCTTTGCGACGGTCCTGTTTGGGCCGGAAAATTTGCCACTCACGGCGACCCAAATTTTGGTCATTAATATCCTGATGGACGGCCCGCCAGCGGTCGCCTTGGGTGTTGAAAAGAATCACGGTAATGTGATGGAACGCCCCCCGCGTCCCGTGGATGAGGGCTTGCCCAACGGCAGGGACATCTCGTTGATTTTCTATCTTGGTGCCGTGATGGTCATCGGAACGATTTCTGTGTTCTATTTGGCTGGAGGCGGCTTATCAACATGTGAAATGATTCCAACCGAGACGAGCACCACAGACTTTGATGTCAAGGCGTGTCTTGATGGCGATCAAGCAGCGATTGACGACTGGCAGGATTACAGGGATGGGCACTTCCAGCACGCCCAAACCATCACGTTTGCCGTATTTATTGTCTATCAGTTATTCAACGTCATGAACTGTCGTTCAAATGAACAGAGTGTGTTTGAACTCGGTTTGTTTTCCAACCGGGCCATCAATTACGCCCTGCTGATATCCACCGGTCTGCTGCTCTTCTTCGTTCAACTCTCCGATGTTGCGATTCCCCTTATCGGCATCGAGGTTGGTTCCCTGCTCTCCACGACGACCATAACCCAAAGCGACTGGTTGGTCGTGATTTTGGTGGCCTCAAGCGTCTTTATCATTGAAGAATTTAGGAAATTCATCGTTAAGTCTAGGTTTTTCGCCGTTCGGCAACGCTGACGGTTGAAAGCACATCTTCATGAATGAATTCGTCGGAGAAGGCATCATGGTGGTCCCTGTCCAACCCGTTCCCCTCGCTGGTGAACACATCAAATGGTTGGGGCGCTTGAAAGAGAATGTAGAGCGTAACGACTGGTCGCAACCTCTTCGGCCAATCGTAGCGAAACTTGTGGCAAACCAACCCCTGAACCTTACCGATGGTATGGCCTTGTACACTCATGCCGATCTCCACGAAGTCGGAGCCCTGGCGGACTGTGTTCGTCAAGCGAGGTTTGGTTCGCAGGCTTTTTTTAACTCAAACGTCCACATCAATCAAACAAATATTTGTGTTCTGGCCTGCAAATTTTGTGCCTTCCGTCGTGGCCCGAAGGCATCGGATGCCTACGCCATGTCCGTTCAGCAATACCTTTCGGATTTGGAGAACTACGCCCACGCAGTCGATGAAGTCCATTCGGTCGGTGGACTTCACCCTGATTGGGGGGTGGAACATTATGAAGAACTCATTTCTGCGACCACGGAGCGATTTCCCCACATTTCCATCAAAGCCTTGACGGCGGTTGAGATCAAACATCTCGCTCAAAAATCCTCCATTTCAACCAAGGAAGTGCTCCAGCGTCTGAAAGATGCGGGGTTGACCTCGCTGCCTGGCGGAGGTGCAGAAATTCTTGATGATGATGTGAGGGCACAAATTTGCAACGGGAAAGAAAGTTCAGCAGAATACCTCCAAATTCACCGAGAGGCGCACGAGGTCGGTCTTCCATCGAACTGCACCATGCTCTTTGGCACGGTTGAGCGACTTGAACAGCGACTGCAACACATGATTTCCTTACGCGAACTCAACGATGACACCCAAGGCTTCCAATGCTTCGTCCCTTATCCTTTCTTGCCAGACCGGACGCGCCTTCCAGAAGCTCAATTGGCCACCGGAACAGAGGTCTTGCGCACCATTGCTGTTGCCCGGTTGATGCTGAACAATATCCCGCACATCAAAGCCTACCGCATGAACATCGGCGATCACCTCGCCGAGTTGGGACTGCAATTTGGTGCCGATGACATCGACGGCACCGTCCAGAAGGAATCCATCATGCATTTGGCCGGTTCAACCACCCCACTTGACCACGACCGCGCCAAACTTGCACGTTTGATCGAGGACGCTGGTTGCCAACCGGTCCAACGAAACACCATCTATTCGAAATTTGAGGAATTCACGGCGCCCGTTTTACTGCCCAAGCGTTCACTCCCGATGGCTCAAGGATGATCAATATGGCCGAAACATGGACCACGACACTCGGACGGGTGGCGTTCATCAATTGCGACCCTCTCTATCACGAACTGGATTCAAAGTGGAACGTGCTTTCGGCGCCTCCAGCATGGTTGACCGGGCATGTCCTCCGAAGAGATTGTATCTTGGCTCCTATCCCTGCCGCGGATTATGCCAAACACGCCGATGAATTGGTCCTCCTTCCCGACATCGGCATCGGAAGCCAAGGTGAGGTGGGCAGCGTGTTGTTGTTTGGGGCGGTTCCGCTTTCCTCAATGAAAACCATCGCCCTGCCGAGTGATTCCGCCACCTCCGTGGCCTTGCTCAAACACTTGATTTCCCAACAAGGCCGGCCGATGAAGTATGTCTCAACCGGTCCTGATTATGAATCGATGATGGCCATGGCCGACGGCGCCTTGCTCATCGGCGACCGAGCCCTCGAGGCAGCTCGTGAATTTCCAGAAATGGTGAAAATGGACCTCGGTAAAGCGTGGATGGAACAAGAGAGCCTTCCGATGATCTTCGGCGTTTTTGTTGCCCGAAAAGATACACCCCTCGAACCGTTGCGACGGGCTCATGCAGCACTGCTTGAGAATTTAGAAGCCTTTGAGGCACAAACGACCAAACGTGAGTCAGTGATTCAATGGTCTATGGAAAAGTCAGGCCTGGGTCATGAACGACTCGACCAATATTACGGTGAGGTCTTCAATCGGCTTAATCAACATCATTTGGACGGGTTATTTCGTTTCTTGAAATCTGCATGCGAAATAGGAAATGAACCAACTTTTGCGTGGGATTGAAACATTATTTGCTCAACTCCCCAAACGAATGTTCTTGAAGGGCGCACCGGTGGAATCAACCATGGTAGTCAAACTTCCTCTCGATGAGTCGGGCAACAAAATTGTGCGCATCGGACATAGCCCCGACCCTGACGACGCTTTCATGTTCCATGCCATGACCACCGGCGCCTTCCCGACCCCCGGCTATAATTTCGTCCATGAACTCCAGGACATTGAAACGCTGAATCATCGAGCGATGAACCAAGAATTGGAAGTCTCAGCTGTTTCCATACACGCTTACCCGGACATTGCGGAAAACTATGCGCTGATGAATTGCGGTGCGTCCATGGGCGAAGGATACGGCCCAATGGTGGTCTGCCGCCAAGGTGTTTCAGAAGATCAAGCCCGCGAAAATGTCATTGCAGTTCCCGGGCTGAAGACCAGCGCCTACCTCGGGCTTCGCCTGGCTTGGGGCGATTGTGAAGTGGCGGTCGTTCCGTTTGATGAAATCATTCCCCGAATTTTGGACGGCACCTACATGAGTGGACTTATCATCCACGAAGGTCAACTCACCTATGTTGACCACGACCTTGATGTCCTCATCGACCTTGGCAAATGGTGGAATAAGCGCACGCCGAATTGGCCCATGCCTTTGGGCGGCAACGTTGTACGCCGAGACCTTGGAGACGACGTCATGGAAGACATAACAAAATACACCAAAATGAGTATCGAATATGCGCTCCAATCGCCTGATGAGGCCCTCGAGTTTGCCAAAGCATGGGGTCGAGGCATTGATGACGATACCAACAAAGAATTTGTGAGCATGTATGTGAACGACCGTACCATCGATTACCGGGAAGAAGGACGTTCTTCTATCCGCCTCTTCATCAAAGAGGGTCAGGATTTGGGCTTGATTCGTAACGACTTTGACACCGAATCAATGAGGTTCATCGGTGCTCCCTGAGGGTGAATTATGTCCGACGAAGGCCGTAGACCTCAGGTCAGTCAATACGGTTCAGTTGACCCTGCCCCTCCTGCGAAGGTGCCTGAAGTAACTTCGCTCACTCTGCAATTGTGCGATGAAGAACAACCGATGTTCCAACGCATGAGGGCCGTGTTCGCCCTCAGGAATCAACGAACGGACGAGGCCTGTTTGGCCCTGTGCAAGGGATTCACCAGTGAAAGTGCGCTGCTTCGCCATGAAATCGCCTATGTCCTTGGCCAAATGCAGAACCCCGTGGCTTTGCCTAATCTTATCGCCCGGCTTGAGGACCCCGAAGAACACGTGATGGTTCGTCATGAAGCAGCGGAAGCCATGGGTGCCATCGGGGACAGAAGCGTTATTCCCTCGCTCCAGAAATTTGTTGAGGATCCGCTCCCTGAAGTGGCCGAATCCTGCGTCGTGGCTCTTGACCTGCTGGCTTGGGTCGAGGGCTCTGAGTTCGAAGAAACCGAATGGTAGCCTCCCTCAAGTTCAAAGACTAGACCGCCTACCCCACATCAGGAAGGATACGTATGCCACACGACCACATCCAACTCGCTCAAGCACCCAACGGTGAACTTGGCCCTCGCTGCCACTCCTGTGGCATGCGATTGACGTTCGGCAATGCCATGGTCGTGGACAAGTACTACATGTGCTGGGAACATTATGTCGAAGCCACAGGCGCAGACACTGCGACCGAGGTCAGCGATGCTGACGAACGGTTCTGGATGAAGCAAGACTGACACGGCTTTCTTCAAGAACCCTCATCCTTTCGTTTGTTTGAGGGGAATTCTATGTCGGACGGTTGGGCAAGGTTTGCACATCGTTTTGGGCAATACTATCAACACGCGCCCTTGTGGTCTCCTCCACGAATTAAAACGCGAGAGTGGATGTTCATTCCCTTTGGAGGCGCACCTCCGCTGCGCCACAAATCATTTTCAGACGTGGGGCAAGTTCAATCGTTCTTATCGCAGCGGGCGATGCATTCATGTTTCTATTCAACTGCGTACTGGCGTCGCCCGTATGAATTGAAAATGGCCGACAAATTATGGCAAGGGGCCGACCTTATTTTTGACCTGGACGGCGACCATTTGCCGGGAGTCACCGACCGGGATTTCCCCGGTATGCTTGCGGTCATTCAAGAGCAAGCTTGGTCGCTGTGGAATGATTTCTTGGAACCCGAGTTTGGATTTTCAGAGGAGCACCTCCAAGTTACCTTCTCTGGTCATCGCGGGTTTCACCTTCACTATCGTGACCCAAGGCTTTTCCACTTGGATTCCGAAGCCCGTCGGGAATTGGTTTCTCACATTCGTGGTGAAGGTGTCGATGTTCAAGGGGGGCTCGCTCGCTATCACGACCATGATGCCAAAGGTTGGACACAACGTATTCGTGACGGCATGGACGAAATGATGGTGACGCTCCGGTCCATTCACCGAGGTGATGATGGCAGTCCTGCGGAGTTGCGTCGTTTGGAAGCGGCCCTGCAATCGCTTCAAGACCGAGAAGGAAATACCTCCCAGCGTTCAGCGGCGGCAATAAAACGGCTTGCTGAATTGATGGACCACGACAAGAGGATTCAGCGATTGAAAGAAGGGAAATTTGAACTTCTTGGAAACTATCAGACCCTATTCCTCAACCTGCTGAAAGCAGATGCCTCGGTTGTCCTCGGCTCGGCTGGGGAAACCGATGAGGTGGTGACCATCGATGTTCGTCGGCAAATTCGTTGGCCCACCTCCCTGCATGGAAAATCCGGCATGCGCGTAACCGAATTCCCCCTTTCCCGACTTGATCCAGACGGTGGCCGGCCTTACAACCCCCTTCACGATGCTTTCGTATTGGGCATGGATGATGCTCATGAGGTGGAATGGATTGTTGACGACGCCATTGCACAATTTGGTGAACGCCGTTTTGAGAGCAATCTCGGGGAACGAATTCGCATTCACGAATCAGGCGCGACGTTCCTTGTTCTCAAGGGATGGGCAAAACTTGTTTGAACCCCATTTTACCTGAAAAGAATCCAGTTTTCCGTGGTTCATTATTCGGTAAGGTTCAAGGGTGGTTTCTCATCCCTTAGTGTGGGGTGAGTCCGTTGGGTCTGCGCAGAGGGAAGAAATCCAAGGAAAAGGAAGCGCCCCTGCCGACCGCTGAATTGCCACCTCTCGGTGGTCTCCCTGCGCCCCTTCCCTTGCCTCCCGGCGGCGCGCTGCCACCGCTGCCAGGCATGCCTGCCCCGCTTCCAGCCCCGGTGCCCGCACCTTTGCCTTCCACCCCCGCAGCCCCTGCCCCTGCCGCTAACAGCACGCCATTACCCCTCCCATCGAACGACCCAGAGACCACCCTTTCCAGTAGAGCTGATGAGAAAGGCTACGGGGATTTGTGGGCCAAGAGGTCGGAAAAACCGCTCCAACAAATCTACGGTCATATCGACCGAATCAGCAACAAAGAGGCAGGTTCTCTTCTCGACCGTTACGCAGACAGATTTGGCCACTCACTGGACCGCGAAATCATTGTCATGCGGAAAGCCGCCGTCGACGAAAAAGTCGCCGAGATTCGGGATGCCCCTATCGTAGAACTGATTGAAGATGAACCTGCATCCCCTGAAGATGAACTTCGTCAAGTTGAGGACGAACTACGCTCCCTCAAACCACTTTACCAAGATGCTAAATCCATCGGTGATAAGGAGGCGTTGGCTGAACTGACCCCAATCCTCCAAAGTTTGATGGCCCGACGCAAGGCCCTAAAACAAGGCGATACAACGATTTCCGAGGCTCCCGCAACCGCAGAAGTCGCCGAAGACGAAGGGCAGGAGCAGTTCGCACAATTCGTCGCTATCGTCGACGATTTACTCGGCGAACACCTTCCTGAATCCATCGTCAACGACTTTGTCGCAAGCCCAAGCTTCGACACCTACAGGGCCGTCTTGCAATCTCCTGAAACGACGGATGAGGAAACTCGAGCCGCCTTTTACCATATGGTCGACGACCAACTCGGAAATATGTCGGAAGCCTCCATTGATGCCTTTGTTGCCTCTCCTGGATTTGATATCTATCGCCAGATCGGTGAACTCTACAAGGAAGCGTGAACATCATGGGACTACTCGATAAAGCAGCAGCATCTGGAGGCGAAGAGGCAAAACCCATCGCCAAGGCCAAACCGGTGGCGAAGGCCAAACCGGTAGCCAAGGCCACTCCCGCGAAAGCGAAAAAGGCTACGAAGGCCAAGAAGGCACGGGCACCACGAGCTCGCCCGGTCGGCCTCTCAGACGATTACGAACTCGCCAGCACGATGAATCGGCGAATTTCTTGGCTTGTCAATTTCGTCATCAACTTTGGTGTCCTCTTTGCAGCTATCTTCATTTCCATGTCCGACACGGGAATTGTGACCACCATTCTCTACGCAGTCAGCCTTGGCATCATCATTCTCAACGCTGTCTTCATTCCTATGAAATTCAGTCGGAACCTCGGTCAGTTTGTTTCACGAACGAAATTTGTTCGTGGGGATGGAACCAACCCATTGTTCCTTCACGGTATTTTTGTCAATACGGCGGGACTTCTCTCCTTGATTGGTATCATCGTCGTGTTCACTCAATTCCAATCACTTACGGATGCTGACAACACGATGGCCATCATTCTGTTCAGTTTGGGTACCATTTTCATCATTCTATGGTTTGTCGATCGGTTCCTTCGCAACGGAAGCGAGATGGGCCAGGGCCTGTACGATCTTGCTTTTGGTGCCTATTTGGTGAAGTACATACCAACAGAAGAAGAAAAGGCCACCGGTGTTTGGGCCCGTTTGGAAAACATGGGGAATTTCGGAGACCAACTCCTCAAGCGTCAAGAGGAACGTAAGGCCAAGAAAGAGCAAAAAGATGGAGAGGCCGGAGAAGAAACCAACCCTCAAGAAGATTGAGTGCGAACATCTTCTGAGGTGTTCCTGTGCTTAATCCGTTGAGACGGCGAAACCATGTTTTGCCCGGTTCGGTCTTTGGTTTTGGGCTAGTAGCATCTATGTGGCTCTATTCCGTCAGTGTGCTCTTCGGAACCATTGGCGTTCTCCTCATGATATTCTTCCTGTACCTCGAACTGGTCACGCAATGGTCCTTTCGTGCCCCTCCACGAAGGAAACCTGCCTTCAAAGACGAACGCTTCAAAACCCATATTCTTGAGGTGAACGGCCATAATATTGTCCACTATATTTCGGCTGGAAGCGTGGATAAACCAACCGTCTGGATGTGTCACGGCTGGACCTCTGGTGCATACCGGATGGGGGTTCGGGCGGCGTCCTTCCTTGAACGAGGCTGGACCGTGATTCTCGTGGATTTGCCGGGCCATGGAATCTCTGACAGTCTAAGGAAGTGGACCGCTGAAGAGACGACTTCGCTTCTCATTCAGGCATTCAACCAACTCCACCATGCTCGCCCCGAACTTTTCTCGTCCGGGGTCGTCCATTATGGCCATAGCATGGGTTCCTTTGTCGGTTTACGCATCAGTCATCGTCGCAGCGAGCTGAATGAAGGGATTGATCTTCTTGGATGGGTTTTGGAATCTCCGATGACGGGCTACTCAGAGATTTTTATCGAAACCTGTAAGATCCTACGAATACCATCGATCTTGCGCCCCATTGTGTTGCGAAAGACCCTAAGGCACTTCAATGCCCTCAACGAAGGGGTGGCTCAATTCAGTCGATTGAGCGATGCCGATGCACCGGCTTGGGGGATGCCTCAGGAGAAGGCTCTTTTGGTCCAAGCGATGCCTGACGAACGACTTGGTTCCGCACATTATGAACGTTTGATTCGTCTTATGGAATCAGAATCTCAACCAGCGTTATTGACCACTGAACTGCTCAACGATTTGACCCACTCTGGGTCTCATGTTTCGCCATCACGAAAAGCGGCCGTGGATACGTGGCTCGACGAACATTACTCGGCTTCTTCAGCCTGAGCTGCTTGCTCTCGAGCAAACTTTCGCATGTCATCAACGGGGTCGAGTTCGTCAACGATTTCCTTCCCGAGGAGTTTCTCCATCACGTCCTCCATGGTAAGGATGCCCGATGTGCCTCCGAACTCATCCCGAACAAGAGCAAATTGTTGTTGATTGCTGAGGAAGACATCAAGGGCTTGGTCCACGGTTGATCCCTTGTCCAATTTTAGAATCGGTTTCATGATGTCCTTCAGTTGAACTTCCCACTCATCACGGCTTGCGGCCATGAGAATTTCTGAACGAATCACTAACCCACGAACATTGTCAATATTGTCGTCATAAACGGGTATGCGTGAGAACCTCAGGATGGTATTTTCTTTCAACACTTCTGCAACGGTGTGGTTCATATCAAAAGCGGACACGACGGTTCGCGGTGTCATTTCGTCATCGATGAGAACATCGCGAAGCTCGAGGAGGTTGTGAATGATGGTTTCCTCTGCCTTCTCCAGAGCGCCTTCAATTTCACCAAGGTCAGCCATGGCAGCAACATCATCACGAGTGACCATTGCGTTTTTTGATTTTGGCAAAACCGATTTAATGAATTGAATCGGCCCAATCAAGAAAAAGAGGGCCTTGGTGAACCCGGTGAGCAAATAGGCCGACGGCGTTGATAAGCGCCTCCAATAGGCTGCTCCGAGGGTTTTTGGAATGATTTCGGAGAGAAACAGGACAGCCAGGGTCAAGATGGCGGATGCCAGCGTGAGCACTTCGACTCCCCATATCTGTTGAACTTGGGACCCTACGCCTGCGGCCCCCATGGTGTGGGCTATGGTGTTGAGTGTGAGAATGGCCGTCAGCGGGCGGACAGAATCGTCATCTTTGAGATGCGCCCACATGTCGGCCGTTCGTTTCCCTTCGTTTTGGAGGATGTTCACATACGTTTGGGGCGTAGAGAGGACAACGGCTTCAAGGATTGAGCACAAAAAGGACACGCCAAGGGCCAATGTAATGTAAAAAATCAGGAGGGTCATGTCTCCTTCGCCCGTAGCGTTCACAGCAAGGTTTGCAGTAGCAATTAGGTCACTGGGCATGTTGTCTCGCAGACCCCTGCCCTTACGGGCGTAGTCTATGCGACGCGTGGAGGGTTCTTCAAAATGACGCTTCATGTGATGGGATGGAAAAAGACTCTGAGATGACTTGGGTGAACCTCAAGAAGCCTCGGCTGCTGGCGTGTTTGTAGTGGGTCCATATGGGGGATGAACACGTACTGATTTGTGTCGCTTGGCCCTATGCCAACGGCCCACTCCATCTCGGCCATGTTGCCGGTTGTTATCTTCCGCCCGACATTCAATTTCGATTCGAGCGCGCCATGGGCAACAAGGTTTTGATGGTCTCTGGTTCCGATGAACATGGGACCCCCATCACCGTAACCGCCGAAACGCAGGGGATTTCACCACAACAAGTCGTTGATGAATACCATAACATCAACCTGAAAGCCCTTCTTGATTTAGGATGCAGCTGGTCGATGAATATCGATCCCCGGGGGCCATCTTACGGTGGTGCCTTGTTTAACCGAACAAGTGATGGTGAACACAAACGGATGGTTCAAGAAAATTTCCAAGCACTTGAGCAGGGCGGGTTCTTTGAACGCAAGACGATGGAACAGTATTACGAGATTCATGAAGACGGTACGGGGCGATTCCTTCCAGACCGCTACGTGGAGGGGACCTGTCCATCTTGTGGCGAGGATGGTGCTCGGGGCGACCAATGCGATGCCTGCGGTGCAACCTATGAATCGGTCGAATTGAAGAATCCGGTTTCCAAAATGAATCCAAAGGCTCGCGTTGAAATCCGTGAAACCGAGCACCTCTTCTACCGATTGGACCTCTTTCAAAGTGCTCTTGAAGAACATGCAGCAAACCAGCACAAGACATGGAAATCAAATGTTCGTGCCATGACCAAACAATGGCTCGACATGGGTTTGCGCCCACGAGCGGTCACGCGTGACTTGGATTGGGGCATCCCTGTACCTCTTGAGGGAGATACATGGGACGGGAAATGCGTTTATGTTTGGTTTGAAGCAGTCCAAGGCTATTCGACCTGCGCTCGAATTTGGGCGCAACATCATGCGGATTCGCTCCCCGATGGCGCCGAAACATGGAAGCGATGGTGGACGGTCGGAGAAGACGGCGTTAAACCGCGACATCTTTACTTCCTCGGAAAAGATAACATCCCCTTCCATACGGTGATTTGGCCTGCCCTCCTCCTTGGTTTGAATCAGGTTCACAAAGGGAAAACGGCCAAGGATAGTATCGCTTTACCAGGCCCAGGAGAATTGGCTTTGGAATCCAATGTGCCAGCCATGGAATACCTCATGCTAGCAGGTGGACAATTTTCCAAATCAAGAAAACATGCGGTATGGCTCCCATCTTTCCTTGAACGCTACGACCCCGACACCCTCCGATATTACTTGAGCATGAACATGCCAGAGAACCACGATACTGATTTCAACTGGCCTGATTTCGTTGAGAAAGTCAACAGTGAGTTAATCGCTGCCTACGGTAATTTCGTTCACCGTGTCTTGACATTGGGCGCACGACTGCCTTCCGAATCGGGGTCGTCTCCTTTTTCGGGCCACGACGGTCACGCTTCGGTTCAACAACACCAACTCCACTTGGAAGATGCATGGGAAAGCATCACCGCCTCGCTTCAGAGACATCGGTACAAGGAAGCACTGCGCAGCATCATGAACGTCGCACAGTACGGCAATCAAATCCTTCAAGCAGCAGCTCCGTGGAAACATCTCAAAGAACCTCAAGAAGGTCATGAAGAAAGTCTTGCTACTCTTGCTTTTTGTTGGCGAATTGCTCGCTTCCTTTCCATCACCACACAACCTTTCCTTCCCCACAGTGCACAGCGACTCTGGGAGGGCCTAGGACACGATGGTAGCGTGGGAGAGTTGACCTGGCAGGCTGCGATTGAGTGGACTTCACCCCTACGATGGAGAGATGATGCGCCTCAACCTTTGTTTGAACGACTCGACCTAGAAGAGATCTTGGCGGTTGAACAAGACCTTGTTGAAGAATCAAACGAAAACGATAGCGTCCACGGTGTCAAGGGTGGAAAGAAAAAGAAAGGAGAAAAAAACATGAAAGATGAACCAGAAGGAATCACGTATCTTGAGTTTGATACGTTCCTCAAAGTCAACCTACGGGTAGGTTGTATCAAAAAAGTTGAGGACCATCCGAACGCTGATAAATTGTATGTGGTGCATTTGGATGATGGAACTGAAGACGGGAGAACCATCTGTGCAGGTTTGAAAGAATTCTACAAACCGGAAGAAATGGAAGGCAAATCGGTCGTCTTCGTTGAGAATTTGAAACCTCGCCCCCTCCGCGGTGTGACATCGGAGGGTATGATGCTGGCAGCCGATGACGGCGATGGAAACGTACGATTGGTCACCATTGATGGGGACATCAAAACGGGAAGTCAAGTTCGCTGATCAATCGTTCATTCGGTTTCGTACGGACTCCATCACTTCTCGAGAGACCACGCGGATTTTTTCTTTCATTTCGCCCAAGTTTTGACGCATTTCTTCACCATATTCCTCAGGAAGACTGTCCAAGTTGATTTCAACGTTGAATACAGCCCCCTTAGCAGCTGCACTTGCAAGCAAACCAGCCACGCCAACGTCGGACACGGCATTCGCATTCCCTGTGCGAGCGAGTTCAGGGAGATGGACGAGTAAGCGGAGAGCAAGGTTAGCGGTTTCGTAAGGGACTTCAGCTGCTTTCAGCGTAGCAGTCCTGATGGCAAGGCGACGTTCTTGCTTCTCCTCATCCGTTGACTTTGGTAAGGCAAAACCCTCCATCACTTCATCGAAGGCATGGCTGTCTTCGGTGGCAAGGGTACCAGCCCGGTTCATGAGGGGTATGGCGACCAATTGTGTGGATTCTGCATTCTCCCAACCGTCCGACCACTTTTCTTTGCCCAGCGTGAGATCGCAAACCATCACAGCCAAGGAGGCTGCTTGGCCCAAGGCGACCGCTGCTGCTGTTCCACCACCCGGCGTGGGCGAGGATGAGGCCAGAGCAGCTTGGAACTCACGGACGGTCATGTCCATCCAATTCATTCCATCACCTCCCGGCTTAAAGCCCATTCAATGATGTGTTGTTTCGGAATAAATTGGTGATGCTCGTTTAGGCCTAAAGACTCAATAGCGGTCTCGACCAATTCTTCATCTGTGGTCGCCTTAGGATTGAAAAATCGGCCAGCTTCTCGCATAGCCGAGAGAGGGACGAGGCCGACGATTTCACTCCCACACAATTCAACACCGTGATCACCAGCAAGGCTTTCACAGGTCTTGAAGGCCAAATGTAACGGGCAAAGCGATACATCAAGCAAATTCATCGAGACTTGGGAAATTCCCAATTCATCAACCGGGACGCCCATGCCCTGGACTTTTGGAAGCATCCCCTTTGAACGAATTTTCCCACCGTGTTCAGATTTGAGCAACCTGCCGCTGCTTCGAACAATGGAACCAATTTTCTTCGCAACCGACGCGCCTTGTTCGTTCACGTTCACGTTGTAGGCGACGAGAATTGAACGCGCTCCAATCGTGATGCCACCTGAGCGCGCCACCAATGGCGACCATTCTTGAGTACCTGCATCTGGAAATCGGGTCGCTTCTGAATGGCTCGTTTTACCACCGTCAAGGCGCGCATGGAGATTTTCGTATTCGCCCTTGCGCAGATCGGAAAGCATGGTGCGTTCCTTTGTTGCTGCTGCTGCGCCGTACAGGAAAAGTGGCACATCATGTTGTTGAGCGACCTCCTTGACCACCGTACGGGCGAGTTCTGCACATTCCTCCATGGTAATGTTCTGCAGGGGGACAAATGGACAGACATCGACCACACCCAGCCTTGGATGTTCACCCTTGTGGTTCTGCATGTCAAGAAGTTCAATGCTTGCGCCAATCAAAGCGATGGCACCTGCTGCAACATCAGCCGGAGCCCCTGCGAATGTGATAACGGTGCGATGGTAATCGTGGTCGGGTTCGACCCCCAGGACGGTACATCCAGGTACGTTTCGTACAGCCTGTACGATCTGTTCAATTTTCTTCTGGTCTCGACCTTCCGAAATGTTGGGGACGCATTCAACCAGTTGAGAAACCATGCCAAGTGGCTCGGCCTTGGGTCTTTGAATGTTCTTTGTCCATTCTCACGAATAGAACGCTTCAGGGGACCGAACACTGGTGCCTTGGGATCTTTTTTTGTCCAAACGAGAAATTGCGTCCATCATGTCTTGGTTGGTGACAGATGAGCGCTGATCTCTGATGGCGATCATGCCCGCTTCAACACACGTGGCCTTGAGTTCTGCACCAGAGTAGTTTTTGGTACGTTCAACAATTCGGCCAATGCTGACTTTTTTGGTGTTCATTTTGGTGAGGTGTACGGAGAGAATCGCCTTCCTCGCCGCATCATCTGGAATGGGAATCTCAATGACTCGGTCAAACCTTCCAGGGCGGAGAAGAGCATCATCAAGAATGTCGGGTCGGTTGGTTGCGGCAATGATCTTGACATCTTGTAATGCATCAAAACCGTCCAATTCTGCAAGTAATTGCATTAATGTCCGTTGCACCTCACGGTCTCCGCTCGTTGAGCCGTCCAAGCGCTTGGCACCAATGGCGTCAATTTCGTCAAGGAAAATGACACTTGGTGACTTTTCTTTGGCCAGTGAAAACAATTCTCTGACCATTCGGCCACCTTCCCCGATGTATTTTTGTGCGAGTTCACTGCCAACCATGCGAATAAAGGTCGCTTCGGTGTGGTTGGCGACGGCCTTTGCGAGCAGTGTTTTGCCGCATCCAGGGGGACCAACAAGAAGAACGCCTTTTGGCGGCACAATGCCGACCTTTTCAAACAATTCTGGACTGGTGAGTGGCAATTCAATGGCTTCTCTCACCGATTCGACCTGCTCATCAAGGCCAGCAACATCTGCGTAGGTGATGGTTGGTTTTTCGACCATCTCTGCACCACTAACCATTGGGTCCCATGCCTCGTGAAGCAATTCAACGACCGACAAACTGTCTTGGTTTAGGGCAACGCGGGTGCCTGGTTTGAGTTTGTCAGGATCCAACCGTTGGTTAAGGGAGACTTGGAATACCGTTCCGTTGGAAGAACGTACGATGGCCCGCTCATGGTCGAGGATATCTTGGATGTGGCCAACGATCAAAGGTGGCATTTTCAACAGGTTAACGTTTTCATCAAGGCGCTCGATTCGTTTCCGGAGGGTGCGCATTTCTGCTTCGAGCGTGGTACGCTCGTTGATCAATTGCTGTGTTTCTTCCCGTAGATCAGCGTATGCTTCTTCAAGGGTACGGAGATCATCTTCCGCATTGTTGGGCATGTCTGTATCGGTGCGTTCAACATCGGTGCCCATGACGATCAATTTTACCAAAAGGCGACTGTGTATAAGGTCTGTGTGGATTGCACTTCTTCCCGTGGACAACAAAGGGTTCAAAGAGCGTGACCGGGAGTTCGGGCATATGGGAGAATGCGAACTCTGTGGTGCAGTGAAGGTTGGTGTCAAGCACGTCCGAACAGGCAAAACCGAGGTGGCAGCATGTTTCCGATGTATTGAGAAAATGAATCTGGCTCCAAAATCCGAAGCCCCTGGGCTGCAACGCTCTCGTGCTTTTGCTTCCGCCCCCACGCCGAGAAAAAAGAAAAACGACATTATGGTTCGTTCAAGCAAAGAATTGGCTCCTGATTTCAACAAGCGCATCGCGAAGGCTCGAGGAGATCGACAATGGAGTCAACAGCAATTGGCCAAGCGAATGGCTGAGACGGTTAACATCGTGAAGGCGGCTGAATCTGGCAAGCACCCTACTGATGGCGTCATCAAAAAGTTTGAGCGCGTACTGAACATTCAACTGATGGTGGAGCGGACAGCCGAAGAATCAAGACACATCGATGCTGGACCATCTCGCGGCATGACCTTTGGCGATTACCTCAACGATTTGAGGTGAGGGCATGCGCCCTATCTCGGTACACGCCTTGTGGTTGGCACAAGATGATCCGAAAAAGAACACGGCCGTGCTTGCGTCAAAGCGAGGAGACCTCCGCCTTCACAAGACCATCAAAACGCTCCCGAAGAAAGGCATTATCCTCGAGCCTCTTTGTGGAAAAGTCTTCGGCCCTGAGGACCATGAACTCTTGACATCCCAAAACGGGGCATTGGTGGGTTTGGATTGCAGTTGGGCCCACATTGAAGCTTCCGTGGAGGCCGTCATGAAACGAACACGACTTCAACCGAGGATGCTTCCTCTTCTGCTTGCAGCCAATCCAGTCAACTGGGGTAAACCGGGAAAACTAACCACTGCTGAGGCTTTAGCAGCTATACTTTACCTGATTGGGCGCCGTGAGCAGGCGGAACAAACGCTTGGGTCATTTCGTTGGGGTCAACGCTTTTTTGAATTGAACAGAGAGCCACTTGATGCGTATGCGGAAGCCAACTCCAGTGAAGAGTTGGTTGCGTTGCAATTCGAGTTCTTTGACCTGGACCATCTTCGCCAGGACGGTGATGATGCATGAAGAATATCTCGGGCCTCCCAGTTCACCGTTTTGATGCGGGTACGATGGAACTCCATGCAGAAACCCTCGCTTCCGAGTGCCTCATCCATATTCGAGTCAACAAGAAGCACGTGACGAGTTTGTTGGCCTCTCCCGAGAACCTCCACGACCTGGTGGCAGGCCACTTGAGGGTCGAATATGAGGTCCCATGCCCTCAGGGTGGGCATGACCTCCATATTTCATCCTCCGAAGAGGAGTTCACCGTTGACGTCAATATCGACGGTGAATTTGATGCTCCCTCCCGTTCCACCATCGTCACGACCTCCTGTGGTGGATGTGAACAAGATCGCTTGAGCGCGTTGGTTGAACAAACGCCATCCATTTCCTGTTCTTTACCGGCGTCTCCCATTGAACCTTTGATCGAAGCCCTTCATTCAATGCGTTCGAAGCAACCTGGATTTGAACAAACCGGTGGAATGCATGCCGCTGGTCTTTTTTTCGGTGCCGATGAACCCTTAGTGGTCCGAGAGGATATTGGCCGACACAACGCCGTTGACAAAGTCTTGGGAGCATTCTTGACATCGAATACTCAAACGGTACCTCACGGTCTTCTGTTGTCCGGTCGATGTGGGTGGGATATTGTCTCAAAGGCGGCCCGCATGAATATTCCAATTATTGCCTCCATTGGTGCGGCCTCAAGTCTTGCGGCCAAGACAGCACGCTCAAGCGATATCACGCTGGTGTCCTTTGCGAAAAATGACCGAGCGGTCGTGATTGGGCGTATTGAAGGCCGTATTCAGCGGAACCATTGAGAAGGGCGGCATACGCCCTTCTCTTGGAGGCCTCGTTATTCGTCCAAGTCCACGCGCCCGAACACCTCCAGACCGAGCGCGGCTCAAGTTGAAAAAACCGAAGACCAAAGCAGCCGGCATACCTGCCGTCACGTCGTCTGCAGTCCATGGATTCTCTAAAATGGGAGCCATCAAAACCGTCAAAACCCTTCGAATGGTCAATCAAAAGGAAGGATTTGATTGTCCAGGTTGTGCATGGCCAGACCCAGAACACCGAACGACGTTCGAATTTTGCGAGAATGGAGCAAAAGCGGTCGCAGATGAGGCCATGAAGGCAAAAGTCACGCCAGACTACCTCGCCCATCACACCGTTCAGGAATTGGCTGAAATGAGCGATCATCAACTCAATAGCCTTGGGCGCATCTCCCACCCAGTATATCTTCCTGCCAATGCATCTCGGTACGAATCGATTTCATGGACAGGGGCCTTTGAGAAAATAGCGTCTGCACTCAACGCATGCGCATCACCCGATAACGCCGTATTCTACACTTCAGGTCGAACCAGCAACGAGGCCGCCTTCCTCTACCAAGCCTTCGTTCGGGCGTTTGGAACCAACAACCTACCCGATTGTTCGAACATGTGCCATGAATCAAGCGGCAAAGGGCTTGGTCAAACCATCGGTATTGGGAAGGGGACCGTGTCTCTTGATGATTTTAATCACGCTGACGTTATTCTGGTCATCGGTCAAAACCCCGGTACGAACCACCCGCGTATGCTGACGGCTCTGCGTGATGCCAAAAAACGAGGAGCACGCATCATCCATGTGAATCCCCTCCCTGAAGCAGGATTGGCTCGGTTCAAACACCCGCAGGACTACATGAAGGGCGACTTACGCACGACGAAACTTGCTGACCTTCACCTTCCTGTTAGAATTGGAGGAGATGCAGCTCTTATGAAAGGCCTGATTAAACTTCAATTGGATGCCGGTGCCCTCGATCACGACTTCATCCAAGACAAAACCGAGGGCTTTGAAACCATGGCCAACAGTGTGAAAAATGTTTCATGGGACGCCATCCTACGAGACTCTGGCCTCTCGATGCACGACATCTCCGTTGCAGGTCGCATGGTGGCCGAATCCAAAGCCACCATTGCCTGTTGGGCCATGGGACTCACGCAACATCGAAACGGTGTGGCCGTGATTCAAGAGGTCGTCAACCTTCTGCTCATGAACGGCCATGTTGGGCGAAAAGGTGCAGGGTTTTGCCCGGTACGCGGCCATTCCAATGTGCAAGGAGACCGGACAGTGGGCATTTGGGAAGCTCCATCCGAGCCATTCCTCGATCGTATGGAGTCTGGGCTTGGCTTCGAAATCCCTCGGCGACATGGATATGACGTCGTGCATGCCATCGATGCCATGGCCAAGGGGGAAGTGGACGTCTTCTTTTGTATGGGGGGCAACTTCCTCTCTGCCACGCCTGATACAGATTTGACGGCGAAGGCCATCCAAAACATTGGACTCACCGTCCAAGTCTCAACCAAACTGAATCGCTCGCACCTCATCACTGGAAAAGAAGCACTCATCCTGCCGTGTCTCGGCCGTACTGAAAAAGACGTCCAATCCACGGGAGAGCAATTTGTCAGTGTTGAAAATTCAATGGGTCAGGTGCACCGCTCTCAAGGAGGATTGCCTCCAGCCTCACCTGACTTGCGCAGCGAACCATGGATTGTCGCTCATCTGGCAGCCGCAACCCTCGGAGACCACCATCTGAACTGGTTGGATTTGGTGTCGGATTACGACAATATCCGGTCCCTCATGGAGCGCTCGCTGGCTGGATTTGACGACTACAACGAACGGGTCAGGCTACCAAGTGGTTTTGCCCTCCCCAATCCCCCAAAAGATTCGCAATCGTTTGCCACACCCAGTGGCCGCGCCCACTTTACTGACCATCCACTCCCTGATGTGCAGGTCGATTCCGGTCACTATGTCATGATGACGCTTCGCAGCCACGACCAATATAACACGACCATTTACGGCCTCAATGACCGATATCGTGGCGTTCATGGTCACCGTCGGGTCGTCTTCATGAACGCAGAAGATATGGTAGAACGTGGATGGAAGTCGCGTCAAAAAGTCAACATCACCAGCCACTTTAACGGGGAGGAACGCCATTCAAATGACTGGCTGCTCGTCCCGTATGAAATTCCTCGGGGCAACCTCGCTGCGTACTTTCCCGAAGCCAACAGTTTGGTCCCCCTTCACTCAACCGCCTCAATTTCCAACACACCCACTTCGAAATGGATTGTTTGCACACTTCATGATGCATCGTCCATGGCATCGGAGGAGGAGTAATGGCCTCGAGAACCTATACGGAATTGATACGGGAGAATCGTGAATTCCGTCGGTTATGGGTTGCAGCCGTCATCTCCATGCTCGGGGAATGGTTCAACACCATCGCTCTTTTCTTTCTCATTTTGGAATACACGGAAAGTGAATTTCTCCTCGGCCTTTTGTTCACCGTCCGAATGGCTGGTTTCGCCCTTCTTCAACCGTTGATTGGATTGATGGCTGACCGTTACAATCGCAAAATGTTGATGATCGTCTCGAACCTCATGCAAGCAGGACTCGCGTTGGTGTTTTTGCTGGTGAACGATGCCAGTGACATCGTTTGGATGATTGGCCTTTCAGGCCTCATGATGGTGCTCCACGGAGTCTATATGACGGCAGAACGAGCTTCCTTGCCCAACGTCGTGTCAGAAGAAGATTTGGCCACCGCAAACGCACTGGATGCCGCATCTTGGTCCACTGCATTGTGCATCGGAGCGATGTTAGGTGGTGTTGTGGTTTCCATCTGGGGCACCAATGCCGCCTTCATCATTGATTCTTTGACCTTCCTCTTTGGGACCCTCTTCCTCATCCGGTTGACACTTCCACAAACCATTGAATCATCCATGAAGGGGCCGTGGCTTTCAACCGCCTATGCCAACATCAAACGTGGCTGGTTACGCATTCGCAGCCAACCCCCGCTCTTCCGAATCGTGTTTGCCAAAGCCTCCTGGAACATTGCAGGGGGCGGATTGGCTGGTGTCTATCTTGTCCTCATGGGCGCCGACGTGCAAGGATACGGTGCAGCCTTTGGTTTTGGTTTGTTTTTCTTTGCCCGGGGCGTGGGCACTGGTTTAGGCCCCATCGTTGCAAGAGCCTTTTTTACGGACGAAGAGCGTTGGCCATCGCTTGTTGGCCAACTCATCGTGCTGTCGGGTTGCATCTATTTCTTGGTCGGCCTTAGCGTACCTTATGCTCTTTGGATCACCGTTGTTCTGGTCATTCTCGCTCACAGTGCTAGCGGCGCCAATTGGGTGCTTTCCACGGTTATGATGCAACAGTGGGTGGAAGACGAGGTTCGCGGACGCGTATTTTCTGTTGATATGCTCATCCTTTCCGTGGCCTTTTCCACTTCAACCAGTGTGGCCGGCTATTTGATGGAGAACACGGACTTGGGAATACAAAACGGTATCTTGCTGTTTTCCAGCATCATGATACTCTCGGGCGTGGTGTTTTCGATGTGGAAGTCCGAGCCGTCTGAAGGCTCGGTTCATTCCGTCTGAAGGCATCGCTCATGCGTGCAAACAGGTGGCGTAAAATATCGTCGTTCGCTTGGATCAAAGGTATCGATTTGCAGCGTTGAGGTGGAGCCTTCCTGAACAAAGACGATGGAAGACGTGCTGGCGGGAAGATAATCTTCGCCCGTCGACCGCAACGACAAACGCAGAATATGTCCTGCTTGAACTTCAGCATCCATGGCAAAGAATTCCATTTTTGCATTGATGGTTTCAACGACAGGCGTCCATGTTTGGACCTCATCGCCGCCTGCATGGTATCGAAGATCCATGATTGCATGACCGAGGTGAATGCAGCTGCCTTGGCCATCACAATCCTCTAGCAGGGCATACAATTGCCCACCGAGGCTGGCCGTCGTAACATCAACGTGGAGCCGAGGCATACCAGCAAAAAAGAGGTCGGTCTCAAGCGGTTCTGATTCCCAAACGGGTCCAGAAGAGGCGTCGGGGAGAACGGTGGTTGTTCCGCCAATGTTGGCCATGTCGGTTCCAAGTTCAAAGGATTGGACCATCGCATCCGCAGGTGGATAGCGATCTTCAATTCGCCACGACCCTTGGTTGGATTGGATTTCTATCCACTGGCCCGGTTGTTCGCCAATATCTTTGAGGTAATAGTCGAACCATTCAAGCATATCCTGCATCCAATCAAATCGGATCATCTCGGGGAAGGCCTCTCCACCTCTCCCTCCTAGGTCGGACCTGTCATCGAGCTGGACGGGTCGATCAGGATAATCATGGTCCCACTGACCAAACAAACCCCTCGCTTCAATGCCAGCATCGATGAGTCGATTGATGGTTGGTACGGCCATATGAGGATCAACGTTCCAGTCGTGCATACCCTGAATCAAGTAGACGCTTCCTTTGTAGTTCTCAAGAACGCGGTCGAGGAAATAACGCTCTGCCCAATAATCCCCTGCGGCCTCTCCGCCCCAAGCCCACGCACCGACGCCGGTGGCAGGTCCGATGATGAAATCAGGACACAAATTTTGGTAGTCTTCTTCGTCCCCATCCAGGCCATACGACCCATAAACACCGTTGTGCATGATGGGGGCCCGTGCTTCTGAGGAACCGTTTTTCCACATCAATTCCTTCACGCCAATCAGACCCGATATTGGGACGATGGTCTTGAGATAGTCATGTTCTGACCCGAACATAGCTGCTTGCCAAGGCGTGCTACCGTCGTAGGATTTTCCGATTAAGGCTACGGCTCCGTTTGACCAACTCTGTTCGCCGAGCCAGCGAACGGCGGCGTCATTTCCTAATTGCTCAGCGGTGCCCATCAAATCCATGCAGTGGTTGCTTCGTCCGGTGCCTGAAACAGAAATTTGTGCGAAGGCATAACCATGCGGTAGGATTTGGTCAATGAACATTTGACCAAGCCAACTCCCCGGAACCTCAATGGAGGGTGTTTCAACGCTTGCCTCTTGGAAATACGGCCCGCTTTCTGCAATGACTGGGACTTTTACCCCTTCAGGCACGTTTGGCCTCCAAACAGCGAGGCTAATCAGGCCGTTTGGTGCCGCACCACCTTCCTCCAGCGGCAAAGTATACTCGACAAAAGAATGAGTTGAATTCCATTCATTGTCTGTTTGGAGCACCTCATAGGGGCCAACCTCCAGCGCAACGCCAAAGTCACCACTTGTTTCATACGGCAGCATATATCGGTCCCAAACTGGGACGCGTAGACCGTTTGCATCCTCGTCTTGCGTCAACATGCTGACAAATGCATCCCCAAAAACAGCGGAGACGAATAAGAAGGTCAGGGAGACGGCCAGTGTGGCTCCGAACACCAAATTGAACTCTCGTGTGACCGAGGATTTCGATGAATCAACCGAATCAGCGGGGTGAACATCGTCCGTTGACATGCTGGCTCAATATCCTGTCATGTTCGTCGTTTTTGATGTTATGCTCCCCGCGATTGGGAGGGAATTGAGAGAACAAGCCTCAAGGACATCCCCTCAAGTAGACAGACCATGGACGGTGATGTTCTCCGAATGCAATCATCTATCCTTGAGGGTATGCCTGACCATCTACCCCCTCATCCCGTTCTTGACACCGCTGTTGACCATGCGCCAAATAGGCGACAAATCTTGACCACGAAGGAGAAGAAATTGGCCATACAAAACGCCCTCAGATACATTCCAGAACAACACCACGAGATCCTTGCTGCTGAATTTTTGGAGGAGCTGAACACGTACGGCAGGGTGATCATGAGGCGGTACCGCCCATCGTCATATCCTATCAGGGCCTATCCACTTGATGCTTACCCTGCAAAATCAAAACAGGCAGCGGCGATCATGTTGATGATTCACAATAACCTTGATCCAGCCGTTGCTCAATTCCCTCACGAACTTATCACCTATGGTGGAAACGGTTCGGTCTTCCAAAATTGGGCACAATATCGTTTGGTCATGAAATACTTGGCCGAGATGGACGATGAACAAACGCTCGTCATGTATTCTGGCCATCCGCTTGGCCTTTTCCCCTCTCATTCTGAGGCCCCCCGCGTGGTGGTCACCAACGGAATGGTCATTCCAAATTACTCAAGCCCAGAGGACTATGAGCGGATGAATGCGTTGGGCGTCACCCAATACGGCCAAATGACGGCCGGCTCATACATGTACATTGGACCACAGGGAATCGTCCACGGCACCACCATTACGTTGCTCAACGCCGCTCGATTGCATCTAGGGTTGGAGGATGGTACTGACCTATCCGGTATCACCTTCATTACCAGTGGACTTGGTGGTATGTCGGGTGCTCAGGCCAAAGCGGCGACCATTGCGGGTGCTGCATGCATCATTGCCGAGACCAACGCGCATGCGGCCAGAAAACGTCATGAGCAAGGATGGCTGACCACCGTGACAGAATCCATTGATGAAGCCATTGACAAGATGGTGGCTTCCGCAGAAAGAAAAGAGACCATCTCAATCGGACTTGTCGGGAACATTGTCGAATTGTGGGAGCGATGCGTTGAGCGAAACATCCATGTTGACTTGGGAAGCGATCAAACCAGTCTTCACAATCCCTACCAAGGCGGCTATTTTCCAGCCGACCGAACGTATGAAGAAAGCGCCACCATGTTATCGGAAAATCCAGAGGGCTTCAAAGAAGAAGTCCAGGAGACCTTACGCCGACACGCCAAAGCCGTCAATACCATGGCCGAACGAGGCATGTATTTCTGGGACTATGGAAACGCCTTCCTGCTCGAAGCCTCTCGCGTAGGGGCCGAGGTGATGAACGATGACGGTAGCTTCGCTTACCCCTCCTATGTTGAGGACATCATGGGCCCGCTTTGTTTTGATTATGGCTTTGGTCCGTATCGTTGGGTCTGCACCAGCGGTGACCCGAAGGATTTAGCCAAAACGGATGAAATTGCGGCCAAAGTACTCCGTGATATGCGATCAACTGCCAGCGATGATGTTCGCCAACAAATTAACGACAATCTCCGATGGATTGAACAGGCCGGAAAAAACAACCTCGTGGTAGGCAGCCAGGCACGAATTTTGTATGCAGACGATGTGGGTCGTCGGCAAATCGCCCTCGCCATGAACGAGGCAATTTCGGCCGGTGAGATCACCGCTCCCGTTGTTCTTGGGAGGGACCATCATGATGTTTCAGGCACCGATAGCCCCTATCGAGAAACAGCCAACATTCAGGACGGTTCCATGTTCACGGCTGACATGGCCGTCCAAAACGCCATTGGGGATGCCTTTCGTGGTGCAACATGGGTCAGCCTTCACAACGGCGGCGGCGTTGGGTGGGGCGAGGTCATCAACGGTGGTTTCGGCATGCTCTTGGACGGCTCTGATGCAGCATCTCGTCGATTGGATAGCATGCTGCATTGGGATGTTAACAACGGTGTTGCGCGAAGAGCATGGGCCCGGAACACGGGGGCTTTGTCTACCATTCAACGTGCGATGGATGCCGAACCTAAACTGACGGTAACGATGCCAAGTATTGTCGACCTTGACCTTCTTGAACATCTGGGAGGTTGGGATGATGAGTGACCTACCCGTTGTTTATGCTGATGGGACTACGCTCTCACCTCAGGAGGTGGTGATGGTCGCAAGGCAACAAGCTACCGTGGCTGTTTCCGAAGATGCATGGCCGGGCATTCACGCTGCACGGGCGGTCGTTGAACGAATTGTGGACACGGGTGAAACCGTCTACGGCATCAACACCGGCTTTGGTGCCTTGGTCCACGAACGTATTTCAAACGAAGATTTAGCGGCGTTACAACTGAATTTGGTGCGTTCACATGCCACTGCCCTTGGTGAAAACATGACCGTTGAAGCGGTCAGGGCGATGATGCTTGTCCGACTCAACTCGCTTTGTAAAGGCCATTCTGGCATCCACCCGGATTGCATCCGACAACTCGTGCTCTACCTCAACCATGGCGTCCACCCTGCCGTTCCTCGGATTGGGAGCCTGGGTGCGAGTGGGGATTTAGCACCACTTTCCCACCTCGCCCTTACCCTGATCGGAGAAGGCGAGGTATTGATTGATGGAGAAACCGTTCCAACACAGCAGGTGTTGTTTGACAAAGGCCTTGTGGCCGTGGAACTCACAGCTAAAGACGGATTGTCGCTTATCAACGGCACCAGCCAAATGACGGCTTATGCCACGCTGGCTCAGCAGGAACTCAGCGATTTGTTGGTGCTTGCCGATGTGATTCTTGCAGCGTCAATGGATGCCCGTTCATGCAGCCTCACTCCCTCTCGCCCAGAAGTCCACCAAGCACGGGCCCACGGGGGCCAAATCACCGTCGCCAATCGATTACGGACCATCCTCTCAACATCTCAAATTCTCAAAAACCATGAAGATTGCGATCGCGTTCAAGACCCGTACTCATTCCGCTGCGCACCCCAAGTTCATGGGGCCGTGTACGAGTCGTTTCAACGTCTAGAAAACGTGCTTCATATCGAATTGAACAGCGCTACGGACAATCCACTCATTTTCCCAGAACCTGCCCAACCAGGTTCCCACGAAGTGGTTTCCCAAGGCAATTTCCATGGTGAAATTGTGGCTTTAACTTGTGACGCCATGAGTTTGGCTGTTTTTGAATTGGGGTCAATATCAGAACGTCGCATGGACCAAATGTTGGATCCATCTCGTAGCGAACTTCCAGCCTTCCTCGCCAAAAACTCCGGCCTTGAATCTGGATTGATGATTGTTCAGTACGTCGCAGGATCTTCCCTCGCAGAAATTCACGGGCACGCAGCCCCTCGTTCTGCATTCTCCACCACGACATCGGCTGGACAAGAAGACCATGTGAGCATGGGGGCGACCGCAGCATGGAATCTCCGTTGCGCCGTTCGACGACTTTCTGAAGTCCTCGCCTGCGAGTTGATGATCGCGGCTGAGGCGTTGGAATATGCGGCGCATTCATCTTCACCACATGTTCGTGGACTGATTCAACGCGTTCGAACCGTCTCAGGCCCATTGTTTGGTGATCGTTCCACCTCGGCTGAACTCATTCAACTCGCTCAATCACTTCGAACCGGTGGTTGGCTTGCGCGTATAGAGGCCGAGCACGGGCGTCTACCTCGTTGATAACAAGAGGAGTAGTTCTTCTGAAGCGTCTTCAACACCGTTGAGGGCCATGAACCTGTAGTTGAACAGTTCTCGCTCACTCACCGTCAACTGTTCGCTGTGTTCCTCCATCAACCGAAGAGCATCAATGGCTCGGACAATGTCTTGTTCAACGCTTGCATAGATGGCGTGAGCCTTGGCCGTATCCTTCGTTGCCATCGCTGGCTCTAAGGCGGCCAAGTCAAACCCCATTCGTTTCCACTGCAGCATACGGCGCGTTAACACCGTCTGCGTGAATCCTGCCCTCGGAAGGTTAACCAGATGAACGAGTAAATTTTCTTCTTGGTCTTGCTCATCATTCCAGGCCAAAACACTGGGGTTTTGGCCATCCTCAGCGGCGGTGGTTATTTCTTCGAATACGATGGCGGGAGGGGCTGCAGATGATTTTGGGGCCAAACTGCACATGCGAGCCCAAAACATAGGCTTGAGCGATAGAGAATCGCCGGCGAGGACCACTCCAAATCCGCGCTCCCGAGCGAGCGCATCAAGATTTTGAAGCATGGTCAAGACCGCGGTTTCGTCAGATCGACGTACAAGCCAGTCAATGCCTTCGAGGACAACCAGAGAGGTCTCATTCCGGGTGTTGGCGGTAATGTGCTCAAAAACGCCGTCAGGTTCTGGCGTGACCGCCCTTGGGGAGTCGTGTTCTGAAAGCCACCACATTTCTGCACTGTTCGCTGGAATATAACGGAGCAGTTGCCGCATGGGCAGTCGGCTGTAGCAATGTACGACGTGCTTTGCCTGTTCAATGACCTCGTCCAAGTGGAGGTACACTTCTTCGGAACGTGATGCGTCCAGCGTCTGCATGCCCTCCATAATTGGCCCTCCCTAGCCATGACCGGGTGTTGAGGTTCTAAGGAATTACTGCTTCATCTTGCTATGTTCCATCAATTATTATATTGCCTGTTCCCGTGGTCACCGTTGGTGGAAACATGACGGACGAAGAAATCGAGGCGTTGGCCATGGCTGAATGTGGTGCCTGTCGTGCGGTCATCCCGCTTGATTCAAGCGAATGCCCAGAGTGTGGGACCAATTTTTCAGGCGTTTCAGAAGACGAACTTGGGGAGTGTGGCGGATGCAATGCCTTGGTACCGTTGGATTCTTCTCGTTGCCCCGAGTGTGGCGTTCTCTTCGTTGCAGACGATGTGGTTGATATTCTTCGAAAGTGGATTGCCAACACGGGCATCCAAATCCGAAAATTGTTTGAGAAATTCGATGAGAATGGCGATGGCACGATTGATTCAAGTGAATTAAAAAACGGCCTCCTTAGCTTGAATTTGGCCGATTTACCCCCTTCGCAAGTTGAACGCCTTGTATCTGAAATTGACGCCGATGGAAACGGTGTTATCGACTTGGACGAATTTGACCAAATCTTGAACGGCGATGCGAGCGATGAACAGGGTAGTGATCCTGTTGACGCAGCGAGGGAATCCACCGCATCCATTGAAGAAGAGGCGGAAGAGGCAGTTGAAGATGCCTCAGATGAAACGGAAGAATCAGCAGAAGAAAACCACGATGACGCCTCGGATGATGAGGAAGAAGTTCAAGATGATGCTGTCGCTGAACATGATGAGACGAATGAGCTTGGCGAGGAGTACGAAGATGAAGGTGCGCATTCCATTGACGATGAGGATTTTGATCTCGAAGATGAATCTGATGAAATCGAGGAAGACGAGTTAGAGGACGAACCTGATGAAGACGAGGCTGAAGATGATTCATCGGACGATAAGCCGGAAGGACACAGACCGTTGGCTGCGCTTTCAGCCCTTGCCGACCTGATGGACGAACACGATATTTCGGCCCAACGGCTCTTCAACGACCTCGATGCCGATGGGAATGGCTTGATTTCAATCGACGAATTGAAATCCATGGTTGAAGAACGGTACGGCGATGTGTTGGAAATTGACCAAGTAAATGCCATCATGGAAGGCATTGATGGCGATGGCGATGGCATGATTGACATTGCGGAATTCATCGGCTCCATGGAAGATTACGACGCAATGGAAGAATTGGTTGAAGAGAAAATTTTCCCTTCGCCCATGCAAAAGCGGATGATGTCAAAAGCGTGGAACGATACGGTCTGGCCTATTGTTCATGTCGCGTTCGGTATCCTCCTTGTCATCTTCATAGCCAACGGCATGGTTGGCTTCGTTGACGGTAGCGGCGGCAATGTTGCGTATGTTGCCAACGACTCACCCATCATCCCTGGCGATAATCTTACCGAGGGAGACATCTATCCGTGTGATGAAAAATACCAGAAAGACGGATGCCGTAATTCCCTTACACCGCTTGCTGGAGAAAAGGGCTCCTTGTCGATGCCAACCGGATTCTATTGGGATGGCATTCTTTTCATCCTCTTATCCACGATCGGTTTGGGGGCTTCTTTATTCCTCCATCTTTTGAAAGCCCCAGAATGGAGGGCGCGTGCCAAAGCCATGAAAGAATTTGTAGATGACAAATCCGAGGCGAACGAAAAAGCATCAAAAGAAACAGGTGTCGATGAATCTGACCACGGTGATGAAGAAGAACCTCACGATGACGAGACTGTTGATGATGAAGAGCATGATGAAGAGCATGATGAAGATGAGGCGGAAGATGATGAAGGCCACGATGATGATGTCGATGATGAAGACGATAATATCGATATCGGCTCTCGAATTGGATTGGTTTTCGATGAAGAGGAAGTGTTTGGAACAATCATTGAATTTGACGACGATGAAGAAACGGTCACCATTGAGGAAGAAGGCACCGGTGATTTGATCACCGGATACCAAGAAGACATGTTCATTGAGTGAGATCATGCCGAAAAAAGATCCGTTGAAGCAATTATCCGCCTATGCGGTTTGCCCCGTATGTGGCTGCTTTGATAGAAAGGGAATGTATCGATGTTCAGAATGCGGTACGTTCCACGCTGGCGGGATCATGGAGGAACGTGAGGCCCCAAGTCCCACGGAGGTCCGCGAATCTATCGCCGCTCAACCGATTGACCCAAGCATCTACTCAATCGGTCCAAACGCTACCATTCCTGAAGAACGTTTTGACGAATCCGAGGATGTGCGGACTTGGGAAGGTGGTTCAACGGATTTCACCTTTGATGAAGACGGCGAGGCCCCCGTGGCCAAAATCAAATTGCCTGAGGCTGAAGTCCTCGCTGAAAACATAGATGAAGATTAATCAATCCCCATCCCAAAGAGATTTATTGGAAATGACTCCGCCTAAGTTAACATTGAATTTTCAATTGAAGTCATCAATCAGAGATTGGTGGGCTCGGAGAGAATCGAACTCTCGATCTTTGCCATGTCAAGGCAACGTCATAAACCCCTAGACCACGAGCCCTAGGTAAACCGACCCACCGGCCATTTCTATTAAACCAATTCGGTTTGTTCGTGTTGTGGCTTACGCGATGATTTTGGAAATCTTCCCGGTACAACCGTCCTGGGAACAAAATCCTGCCATGCGCGTTCGACCGTTGGCCATGCCAATTTTCTTTCCGCCCTTGATTGGACCATACGATTTACACTTCATACAATAGCCCTCGACAGCTGACATGATACTCAAGTTGTGGGAGTGCGAAGGGATATTGAATCCTTTCCATCATCATTTGCGAAAATTCCCATTTTTTGGCCACCGAGGGGGGGCTTGAAGGCGGAAAAATAGAATTATTTGCGAATGAGGAAAAGAATGAACGGTAAAAACGCTATACTGCATTGGATTTCTCAGGGAAATCAAATTCAAAATTCATGGCGAACTTCAACTTGTGTCGCATAACTCACATTATGCGACGCAACGGGGTGCAGAAAATCAACCGATTTCTGGGAAGTTGAGATTTTGAAGCTCTTCGTCTGGAATTTCGAACACGCCAACCAAGGGTGGCCCGAGCAAAAGACCCTCAATGCCACCATCTTCCACATCGAGTGTCTTCTGAATCTCCTCAGATATTCGGCGCCACGACGATTCGGAAACATAGGCCGATTGAACCAACATCATCGAGTGACTTTCTGGAGCAAGTCCCAACCACGCCCCGATGCATTCTGGCTGCCGCCGTTTGAATTCCTGCCGCGTTTTGAGCATACGTCGTAGCCGTGCATCTGATCCCTTTTTTCCAGAACAGACAATTGTTTCAACCCAAGCCATGAAATCACCTTAATTGTTTTTTGAATGTCAATTGATTGTGCAATAACTGGAAGGCCTAAAACTATATTTTCAGTGAGTGATGAATTGTCCGTTGAGGACCGTTGCTGAAAATGGCGTGGTTGAAGGCCTCAGCACCATTGACTCCCAATGATCTCCATCAAGGATGTTGAAATTGGCAACGCCACCTTCCGTGATGACGCCGTGAGGGTGGCCAGTAGGGTGAGGTGTGGTCCGCGCAGCGTTCATCGTCACGGCGGCCACAGCATGAAGGGGGTGCATGCCACAACGTTGCACCATCAACGAGCACATGAAGGGCAGACTCAGTGTTCGACAATTCGGATTGAAATCCGATGCAAGGGTAAAGGGAATGGTTTCTTCCACAATCTCGGTCATGTTGGGCCATGAATCCCCCATTGCATATGGCGTACCTGGTAAGAATCCGGTGTTAACACCCGCCTCCTTCATCCTCAGCCGTGTATCGATCGAGGTGTGGTAAGCATGGTCTGCAGTGTCAACGGCCAAAGTGGCGGCGAGATCCCCTCCGCCTCCATCTGCAAATTCGTCGACGTGCATCCGCAATGCCAATCCCGCTTGTCTTGAAGCTTGCAAAATGGTTTCACTTTGATCAAGCGAAAACCAACCAGGTTCACAAAAAACATCAGCCGAGCGGGCAATGTTTTGGTCAACAATGGCTGGTAATTGTTCAGAAACAAGTTCCTCAACGTAATCGTCGGGATCTCGTCCTTTCGGGACGTCATGCGCACCCATCCACGTGTGATCTATGGTTGGTGTGTGTGCGTTCATGTTCAAACGTTCAGCAACTTCCAACAAGCGTAATTCAGATTCTACGTTCAATCCATAGCCACTTTTAGCCTCAAGATGGGTGGTGCCAGTGGAAAGGGCCTCCCGAAGTCGCTGATAGCCGAGGCGGTGAAGTTCTTCATCCGAAGCTGCTCTTGTTTCTTGAACTGTGTAACGGATGCCCCCTCCGAGTGCTGCAATCTCTGCGTAAGTTTTACCTTCCCTCCTCCAAGAAATTTCTTTGGAACGATCTCCGGCCCACAGCAAGTGAGTGTGGCCGTCAACGAGGCCAGGCACGACCGCCCGTCCCTCCACATCATAACACGCAATATCGCCCACGGTTGTTCGCCCTCCTTGTGGAATGGAATACTCGTCAATCAACTTCTGTGAATCATCAATGCAAACGATTCTATTATCATCAACAACAATACCCTTTCCAGCAGCCTCAATTGAATCTTCAAGTGTGCCCAAGTTGGCATGCCGAAACGAAACGAGCGGACCGATATTCACGAACACGCTCCGCATAACACGGGAAGGGAGAAGAGGGTTGAAGAACAATCGGTTGGTGGAAGCAACATGGCTGGATGGACGCTTGGGATAGAGACCACAGCGCACACACTCTCATTTGGTTTGGTTGACGCAGAAGGCAAACCTCACCCTGCTTCGAGCGATACACTTCGGCCAGACCAAGGCGGCATTCACCCACGCGAGGCAGCAGACCATCACAAGGACGTGGCGTCAACGCTCTTTCAAAATATTCTCACACAACACGAACTAACGATTGACGACATCGGCGCCGTGGCCTATTCACAAGGCCCCGGCCTTGGCCCCTGTTTGCGTGTTGGTGCTGCTATCGCCCGTGGTCTGGCCACACGAATGGATGTGCCCCTCATTGGCGTCAATCATTGCGTTGCCCACATTGAAATTGGTCGCCAGCAATGCGGTTGTGACGACCCGGTCTTGCTCTATGTTTCTGGAGGTAATACGCAAGTCATCGCTCGCCTCAATGGACGATACCGTGTTTTGGGTGAAACGTTGGACATTGGCATTGGAAACATGCTTGACAAGTTTGCTCGAAATCAAGGCATTCCTTTCCCTGGTGGCCCAAAGATCGAACAACTCGCAAAACAATATTTGGAGCACAACCCTAATCCCGACATGGAAGGCCTCCAACTTCCATACGCCGTGCGCGGCATGGACTTGGCCTTCTCCGGCCTCTTGACGGCTGCACAGCGTCTTATCGATAATGGGGCGCCGCTCGATGCCGTCTGTTGGTCGCTTCAAGAGCATGCCTTTGCTTCGTGCGTTGAAGTTGCTGAGCGTGCCATGGCCCACACCGGTAAATCCGAACTTCTGCTCGGTGGCGGCGTTGCCTGTAATCAACGAATTCGTACAATGTGCGCCGAAATGTCGGCTGATCGAGAGGGAGCATCCTTTGCCCCGCCCCGAATGTATTGCATTGATAACGGGACCATGATTGCACTTCTCGGATGGCTCGAACTCAAGAAACGAACCACGTCTTTGGATCAAAGCGCCATTGACCAATACTTGAGGACGGACCAAACACCAATCGTTTGGTCATGATGGTAAACGATGAATACGGTTTTTAACGGGTAGCGAGCAGAATCATTTGGGGGACTTATCAATCAGCGGTCGACGGGGGAGAAAAGAGGAGTTCAATCCTTTCGCAAAGGATGCTTCTCAACAACACCGACGCCGTCGAGAGGACCGCGAACGTCAACACGCCCGACGGCCAACGGCGGCCCCCGTTGAGACGCCGGTCAATCAACCCAAAGACATCAAGGCTGACCTTGAACGTAAACAACGAGAGGCCATTGAAAAGCTCGTCCAAAAAGGAGATGTTTCTACACCCACTGTCGCCCCAGCACCTGTCCCGGTTGAGGCCCCGATGAAAACAGAGGACAGGCCTCTCGTACAATCTCATGAAGATCGCCTTGCCGAATTGCGAAGGAAATCGGAAGAAACGAAGAAGAATGCTTCACGGATTGAAGCATCACCTGATGTTGCACCGTCGGCCACATCAGTGTTAGAGCCAAACGCCTCCATTCCATCCGATGCGTTGGAGCCAGAATTGGCATCTCTCTCCCCAGAAACAGCAGACATACTGCCGACGAAGCGGGGCAAAAACGTCTTTGCGAAAATCGAAACGAAAATCGTGGTAAAGCAAGACCGTCGTCGCGGACGTCGTCGCATAGACAAAAAAGGCGGCGGCCGGCAAAAACAAGAGAAGAAATTGAATCGGCAGAAATATTTGGAATACAAATATGCCGCCAAAGATATCCTTGATAATCCAAATGTTCCAGAAGAACACCGTTCAAATGTCCTGGGCCAAATCTGGGCCAAAGGTGAACGCCTCGGCATCGATGAATGTGTTGAGTTCATTGAACAGAAGGAAGCCGAACTTATTCTCCCTGAAGAGGTCTCCACTCAATTAAAGGACCTCGTTAAGCGGATGACAACAAAGAGATGAGATCATGACCGACCTAAAAGTTGCAGAAAACATTGTAGCCAGCGTACACTATACAGGAACATTGCCCGATTCGGGTGAAGTCTTTGATTCCAGCGAAGGTCGAGACCCCTTGACTTTCCTGGTTGGTCATCGACAAATGATTCCAGGTTTTGAAGAGGAACTGATGGGCGCCACCCAGGGCGAACGTCGAGAGTTCACATTAGACCCAGAGCGCGCCTACGGCCCACGAGATGATGAGGCCGTTCTCGAAATCCCCCGAGAGAATTTCGCACAATTGGAAGAAGCGAGTGGGGAATCGTTGGAAGTGGGCATGGCGCTCGTAGCACAAATGCCCCACGGCCCTGCACAATTCACCGTCGTGGCTTTGTCCGATGAAACAGTGACGGCCGATTTCAATCCGCCCATGGCTGGAAAGACCCTCACGTTCTCTGTTGAAGTGGTTGAACTCCGGGAAGCCTCCGAGGAAGAACTGTCCCACGGCCACGCCCACGGTCCTGGCGGCCATCACCACTGAAGAAAGGCGAGTCTTGATGAAGTGCCTTCCCTTGTGGTGAGCATGGGCAGCGAGCGCAAAACGGAATGGACGACCCTCAGTGGTTTGCCATTGCCTCTCTCACTCAACACCCAAGATGGCGTTGAGGATTTAGCACCAGCCGGCCATCCGCCTTACACTCGCGGTATCCATGAAACCATGTACCGCTCCAGGCTTTGGACCATGCGCCAGTATGCTGGTTTTTCGAGTGCAGAAGCAACAAATGAACGATTCAAGTTGTTGCTTGAACGCGGACAAATGGGCCTCTCGGTGGCTTTTGATTTGCCTACTCAACTTGGCCTGGACGCCGATGATGAATTGTCGTTCGGAGAAGTCGGCAAAGTTGGCGTGTCAATTTCATCCGTGGAAGATATGAAAATATTGTTTGACGGTATTCCCTTAGATACAGTGAGTACATCAATGACCATCAACGCACCCGCCATGGTCCTCCTTGCCATGTATATCGTTGCGGCGGAAGAACAGGGTGCATCCATGGCAGACCTAAAAGGAACCATTCAAAACGACATCCTGAAAGAATACATTGCAAGAGGGACGTATGTTTTCCCGCCGGAAGAGAGCATGCGCTTGATCACTGACATTTTCGAGTTTTGTGGCGAACACGTACCAAAATGGAACACCATCTCGATCTCTGGCTACCACATTCGGGAAGCTGGCTCAACCGCTATACAGGAAGTTGCGTTCACATTGGCGAACGCCCTCGCTTATGTTGAAGCAGCGGTTGCAACCGGCCAAGAAGTTGATTCCTTCGCCCCTAGGCTCTCATTTTTCTTCAATTGCCACAATGACTTTTTTGAGGAAATTGCAAAGTTTAGAGCAGCCCGAACGCTGTGGCACGACCTCATGCAGTCGCGGTATTCTCCTCAAAATCCCAAATCCACCATGCTCCGGTTCCATACACAAGTCGCCGGCGTGAGTCTTACGGCCCAACAACCGCTGAACAACGTGGCACGTGTGACCATCCAGGCTCTTGCTGCAGTCCTCGGTGGCACGCAGAGTTTGCACACGAATTCATATGACGAAGCACTTGGCCTTCCAACAGAGGCATCAGCGACCGTGGCGTTGCGCACTCAACAGATTATTGCTGAGGAATCAGGCGTGGCCGACACGGTTGACCCGATCGCAGGTTCGTGGCATGTTGAACAATTAACCAAGAAGGTTTACGATTCAGCCATGGCTCTTATCGACGAAATAGAACAAAAAGGCGGGGCCTTGGCGGCCATTGAGCAAGGTTGGCAACAGCAAGAAATTCATCTTTCAGCCTATCAGTACTTTAACGAGGTTGAGAAAAATGAACGAAACATCGTTGGCGTAAATTACGGTACCATGGATGAACTCGAAGACATTCCCATTATGAAAACGGATGCTTCCTTGGGAGAACGCCAAACAGAACGACTGGCCGAACTCCGGGTGTCACGGGATAACGAAGCGGTATCCCGATCACTTGATGCAGTCCGGCAGGCTGCTGAAAACGGCGATAATTTGTTTCCGTTTGTCATTGCCGCTGTCCGTCATCGTGCTACCCTTGGTGAAATCATTCTCGCGATGAAAGATCATTTTGGCACCTATATGGCGCCCAGCGGGTTTTGAGGTGATAAAATGAGTTTTGGACCCATTTACGTAGACCACATTGGAATAGCCACGCATCGTTTGGACGACAACAGTTCCTTCTGGCGTTTGATTGGTCTCGCCCAAGGCGAACACGATGAAACCGTTGAGGACCAAGGTGTAACGACCAGATTTTTTTCGACCTCAGTCTTGGATGGGGAAACGGCGGTTCCAAAGGTCGAATTGTTAGAACCAACAGGCGCTGACACTCCGATTGGACGGTTCCTCGCCAAGAGGGGCCCCGGCGTCCAGCAGGTGTGTTTTTCTGTGGGCGACCTCACTGGACTCCTGAAACATCTCTCTGAAAACGGCGTGAGATTGATTGATGAAACGCCACGTTTGGGAGCCGGTGGTAACATGATCGCCTTTGTCCACCCGGGGTCAACCGGTGGTGTTCTGGTGGAATTGAGTCAGCGAACGTAAGGACGTCAATGCCAACACCTATAATCGGCCTTGTGCATCTCCCGACTGATGAGGACCTGCATTGACCAATTGCTCGCCCTGCCCCACATTGACGCCCCGAGCCTGAAGGGCGAAGTGCATTACCTCGCTGGACGCTTAGAGCAACTTCGCGTGCAACGGACCATCTCGAACGAAGCCTACCTCGATGCTGGCGCCATTCAAGGCGCCATTGAATTGGTAGCCAACATGATCGACATGGGCGTTCCCCAAACCGAAATTCAAGAACATCTTCGTTCAACGCTGATGAGGGCCAATCGAATTGAAACAAAACACCCAGGTCTAAACTGGGCCGTTGAATCCGGTCGTGCGAGTTGAGGCGGCCATGGGCCCAACACTGCTCTCCGTTCGGAGTGCTTCGAAGCGCTTCGGTGATGTCATCGCCTTGGAAACCATCGACCTTGACATCCACGAAGGTGAGATCATTGGTCTCGTAGGCTCCAATGGGGCGGGGAAAACGACGCTTCTACGCCTCCTCTCAGGTGTTTATCGTCCAACGACAGGCAACGTTGTCTTGGCCGATGGAACTCAAGTAGAACATGCACGAAATCGACTCGGGGTGGTGCCAGAAAACACCGGTTTGTACGCACGGTTAACAGCATGGGAAAACATTCGTTATCACGCTAGAATCCACGGCATTTCAGATGAAGAAGCATGGAGAAGAACGATGTATTTCGCTCGACATTTGGACATGGCAGATGTTTTAGGGAGGCACACGAAGGGTTTTTCACGTGGTATGCGTCAAAAAACTGCACTTCTTCGTGCCCTTGTCCACGCACCCAGCGTCCTCCTGCTTGACGAACCTACGGCGGGCTTGGACGTGACAAGTGCAAGAACGGTTCGTGAACTCGTCCGCCAACTTGGTGAAGAGGGAGGTACTGTCATTTATTCCACACACCAATTAGCCGAAGCGCAACGCGTGTGCAATCGAATTGTCATTATTCACAACGGACAAGTTCGGGCCGATGGAACACCACAGGAATTGCTGGAACAAACTCAAACGCATCACCTTGAAGAGGCCTATGTGGCTTTGACCACGGATGTTGCCCGGCCCAGACAAGAGGATGACAAGCCACTCTCCAAATGGTCCTCGTGGTGGCGAGGATTGTTCACGCCCAAGACGCCAAAGGAGGTGGGCGAAGATGAGTAAGGCGAGTGTTCGTGTACGTGCCATTGCCAAGAAGGAATTGGTGGAATTTGTGCGCGATTGGCGCACGATTCTGGCCATTCTCATCATACCCCTGTTGATGTTTCCTCTGCTGTTTATTCTGTTTCCACTTTTGCTTGCTTCCGAAGCTGCAGAACTTGATGCCCTCGTTGTTGATGTCGTGGTTCAAGGCGATGAAATTCCCGAGGATTTGGGTCTCATTCTAAACAACTCAACGCTCAATATCATGTACGAGCCATTGCCCGAATTGGAAAGCTTGTCATCGCCAGAGGGAGATCAAGATCGTTTGCGCAACGGTTCTGTTGACCTTGTCGTGCGGCTCCAAATGAATGAGACTATCTTGCAATATGCCGTGTTGTACCTCTCAACATCCGAACAAAGTTTGGAGGCAAGAAGTCGTACCTTTGAAGTTCTCTCGGCGTGGGAGGACAACGAAACCATTCAGCGAATAGAGGCGGCTGGGCTTGACCCCGATCAAACCCTCGATCCACTCCAATGGGAGGGAGATACTTCCCAAAGCGATGTTGCTACGCAAGGGGAACAAGCAGGCATGGCCCTGTCATTGTTCATCCCGCTTGTTCTGTCCGTGTGGACTTTTTCATCCGCCATTCAACCGTCTATCGACATGACCGCCGGCGAACGTGAGCGAGGGACCTTGGAGGCTTTACTTGGCCTCCCTTGTACGCGGATGGAATTGTTGTTCGGCAAATGGTTGGCCGTCGCCACCATAACCGGTGCGGGGGTGTTGTTGCAGGTGGCAGGATTGCTCTTTGCCATTGGCTACCTTGCAACCTCTGACATCATATCAGCGCCAAGTGTCTCCCCTGCAGCGCTCCTCCTCCTCTGTCTCGCAGTCTTGTTGTTTGCCATCATGGTGGTCGCCTTTGAATTGGCTTTGGCTATGCGTTCGCACAGCGTGAAGGAGGCCGGCTCCATCCTCGGGCCTGCGGTTCTCATCATTTTATTCCCTGCGCTGTTTACGCAGGTCATCAATCTCGATGGTATCGAAGCGTTTTGGTTCGCCATACCTGTGGTGAATGTTCTTTTGGCGCTGCGTGAATTATTGATGAACAGAATTGTTTACGGCCACGTGGCCATATGGTTGATTTCATCAACGGTCTATGCTTTGGGGGCAGCGTACTATGCCGCTCGCCAGTTCAACCGAGAGGACATCGTCACGAGTCTGTCTTAAGCTCCGAAGGCGACAAGGGCTTCTCGGACGATGTCGACAATGAGGTCAATTTCCTCGGATGTGATGTTGAAGTGGGGTGTGAATCGGAGCGCATTTTGTCCACCATGAATGACGCCCAAACCTCGGCGGCGGCACCAGGGTTCAACGGCCTCCATGCCAACAACAGGGAACTGAATCGGCTCCAACTCAGCACTGCAAAGAAGACCAGTCCCCTGGACCTTGGTAATGACTGTGGGGAATTCATGCTGAAGAGCTGTGAATTTCTCAACGAATTCATCGCCACGATCTCGAATGTTCTGTCGCAATTCAGGCGTTATTCCATCCAGGACCGCCACGGCTGTTTCGAGAGCACGGGGATTGGTCGTCATCGTGTTTCCATAGATTCCAGTCACATAGAGTTCTGATGCTCGCTTGTTCATGCCGAGGACCGAGAGTGGATATTGACCGGCATTCATGGCTTTTGACCACGTCTCAAGGTCGGGCGCTTCAGCATCTTGGAATCCTGCATAATCCACCACCGACAAGGTACCTTGCCCTCGGATGCCGGCTTGGATGGAATCCACCAAGAGCATACTGTCATGGGCCAACGTCAAACGTCGGGCTGCATCGTAAAATTCTCTTGAAACGCACTGCCCTGGATTCCCTTCACCTTGAACTGGCTCAATGGCGAGTAATTCAATGAATACATTGTTGGCAGCGGCGTCCACAAATGCGTTCTCAAGCGCCTCAACATCGTTCGCTGGTACCAAGATAAGATTGTCTCTGTTTTGGAAACTGGCGAGATGTTGGTCGTATTTACCCTTGCAGGAGTGGGACATTTGTGCTGGACGGTCGGTCCTGCCGTGGAAGCCCTGTTCAATGGCCATCATTTTGATGGTTTTTCCCTCATGCTTCCCGCCGGCTTGGGTCATGATTTTGGCATTTACATCAGCGATTCGTAGGCTGACAGTCACCGACTCAGAGCCGCTGTTCATGCAGATGAATTTCTCAAAGGGACATGAGCCTCGCGTGTGGCCTAGTTCTGCTCGAAGACGTTCTTCAAGTCGCTTCTGAGAAAACGAAGCGGTCATGACGTTCGCCATGACCCAGTTATCTGCCATGGATTGAATCACTTGATCTGGCCCATGGCCGGCCCCCAACATACCGTAGCCGCCGTTGTCGTGGATGACGGCTCCGTGAGAAGACACGACCCACGGGCCTCTTGCGGCGAGGGCTACGTATGGATTCACCGTGGCTGGATTGTAGAAGTTGACAAAACCTTCTTGCAACGTTGTAATCAATTCTGTCTCGTCTGAATCAAGGTACAATTCTGGATATTCCTGAGCCATGGCCTGAAAACGGGCCGATGCCTCTTTGATGGCTTTCGAGAGCAAGGGGTCATGCTCCAGGAAAAGGCCGATTTCCTTGTCGGTGAGGCCGGGCGTATCAATTCGGCCTACGCTGGCTCGGATCTCGTGAAGGAGGGCGAGGGGGTCAGCCGAGATACCTGTCTGCATGGTTGAATTTCTTCCGAGGTATCCTTTGAACATTGGCACAGATGGTGTTGTTCACGTCCAAATTGAGGAAGAAATAATATTGGGGTAATAGCATGCGAATACTTAAAAGGTGAGTGAATGACGAAAAGGCATGCCAAAGGTATCACTCGACATGCCGCAGGAATTGGTTGACGATTTGAAACTCCACGTCGGCGATGATCACAAATTTGTCAGCCTGGCCGATGCCATCCGGACGGCGTGTAGAAAATTGCTTGATCAACTTGATTCAATTGACTTGATGCATGGAAGGAGGAATGATTGAATGGTAAGCGAAGAGGCAGCCCATGAAGCCGTTAAAACCCTGCTCGG
The DNA here is from genome assembly GCA_938030705.1 of Candidatus Poseidoniaceae archaeon. GTDB lineage: Archaea > Thermoplasmatota > Poseidoniia > Poseidoniales > Poseidoniaceae > Poseidonia. The sequence goes on along the minus strand of CALHIR010000005.1, from coordinate 92,363 downwards.
CTATATCGAGGGCGATGCAAATGTTGGCCGTGAAGGACTGATGGACACGCCCAAACGGGTTGTTGATTCATGGCAGGAAATTTTTGCCGGGTATACGATGGATGCTACCGAATTGCTCCAGTCCACATTTAATGCTGAAGGCTATGATGGCATTGTTTTACTGCGTAACATTGAGTTCACCTCCACATGTGAACACCACCTCCAGCCGTTCAGGGGGAGGGCCCACATTGCCTACATCCCAGTGTCCCGTATTGTAGGAATCAGCAAATTGGCCCGTATCTTGGAGCTTCACGCCAGGCGCCTCCAAAACCAAGAGCGAATTACCAAAGGCATCGCTGATGATTTAGAGCGAGAGATTCAGCCCTTGGGTGCGGCAGTCATACTTGAGGCATCGCACGGTTGTATGCAATGCAGAGGCGTAGCGAAACAGCAGGCTGTGATGACAACTTCGGCCATGCGCGGCGTATTCTTTGAACGTCCTGAAGCCCGACAGGAGTTGATGCAACTGATACAACAACCCTCCCTCTGAGGTGTCCGGATTGAAGTCGCCATCCCTGCTGAATGGAGAGGTTCTCCCAACAGATGACCATACAGTTTACAACATTGTAGAAATTTTTCATTCGGTCCAAGGAGAGGGTTACCGGAGTGGCATCCCCCACGTCTTCGTTCGGTTCGGTGTTTGCAACCTACGCTGTGAATGGTGCGATACAAATTTCGACGAATACGAACAGAAAACAGCAGCTGAAATCATGGATGCCGTGAGTGAATTTGCTTGTAAAAACATCATATTTACGGGAGGAGAACCGATGCTCAACGACTTATGGCCATTGGCCAGGCTTCTCAAACGTCAAGGGTACCATCTCTCCGTAGAATCCAATGGCACGGTGGCCATACCCGATGGATTGCTCGATTGGATCTGCATTTCTCCTAAGGATCAGGTGTATCCAAACGTCTCCATCAAACAACGCCAAGGGGATGAACTGAAATGTGTATATGTGGGTCAACCGCTCTCCATGTACGATGATTTGAAGGACGGTTTCACGCATTTGTTTTTGCAACCATGCTACGATGAAGCGGCGTCTGTTGAAGAAAACGGACGAGGTTTTTCCTTGACCGAAGCCATTGTCAAAGAGCATCCTGAATGGCGCTTATCATTACAAACCCATAAATGGATGGGGATTCTTTGAGTGGTGATACAATGAAACCAGCGATCATGGCATTGAGTGGAGGCATGGATTCCTCTTCCCTTCTGCTCCATCTCCTCCGAAATCAATACGATGTGACGGCCATCTCCTTCAACTACGGTCAAAAGCATGCAGTGGAAATTGAACGGGCCAAATCACTGGTGGACTACCTCGCATCAAACGGCTTTCAGGTTCTTCATCAAGTGGCCGATTTGAGAACTGCAACGGCCCTATTCGAGAGTGACCTTCTCCAAAACGGAGGCGATGTCCCGGAAGGTCATTACGAGGAGGAGAACATGAAAGCCACCGTTGTCCCGAATCGAAATGCATTATTTTCATCCTTGCTCTACGGTGTTGCGCTCTCCCAAGCCACCAAGCACAAAACGAACGCAACCATTGTCCTGGGCGTCCACAGCGGAGACCATGCAATATACCCCGATTGCAGGCCCGAATTTTACCGAGCACTTGAGCACGCCTTCGCTCTTGGGAATTGGGAAAGTGAACGCGTATCGTTTCATCTCCCCTATCTCGAAATGGATAAAACCGGCATTCTAAGAGACGCTGAAGCCTCAATTGAATCCCTCGGTCTGGATTTTGACGAGGTGTTTTCTCGGACGCTAACCTCCTATGCTCCCGACAACGATGGCCGCTCTCACGGCGCAACCGGGTCGGATGTTGAGCGCATCCTCGCGTTCCATTCCGTGGGGAGAAAAGATCCGATTGAATATCTCAAACCTTGGGATGAAGTGCTTAACGATGCGTTGGAAACACAAAGAATCCACGTGGACAACCAGTACAAGTTGCGCTTAACCGACCTCCAATACCACGTAACCCGAGAAGCCGGAACGGAACGGGCGTTTACAGGAGAATATTGGGATGAAAAGAGACCAGGGAATTACCGCTGCATTTGTTGCTCTACACTTTTGTTTACCTCGACCATGAAGTTTGATTCAGGTTGTGGATGGCCTTCTTTCCATTCCGAGCACGAAGAGGCCAATATACGCAGAAGAGAAGACCACACTCATGGTATGCGTCGTGTAGAGGTATTGTGTGATGTTTGCGAAGCTCACCTCGGCCATGTCTTCAACGACGGCCCTGCTGCCTACGGTGGAGAGCGGTATTGCATCAATTCAGCATCGTTGATGTTTGAAATCAAAGAGGAGGAGAGTTCATGACCACGACCATACGACGCTATGTCGAAACAGATACAGGCCACCGCGTCCCAAACCACAAATCAAAATGCAAACATTTGCACGGGCATCGTTATCGGTTTGAAGCAGAAATAGAAGGCGATGTTGTGAATGTATCTGGTGTTTCAGATGAAGGTATGCTGATGGATTTCTCGGATATCAGCAAGGTCCTCATGGAACATGTTCACGATGTCATCGATCACGCCTTTGTCCTCTACGAAGGAGATGAAGAGGCAAAAAATGCCTGCCTTTGCATGGGCGGTGGGCATCGAACGGTTCTTGTTCCCTTCATTCCGACGGCTGAGAATCTTGCAAAGTGGGCGTTTGATGCTGTTGCACCCCATATAACGTCGACCTATGGAAACCGATTGCGATTGGTGGCCATGCATTGCCGAGAAACACCAAAATCAGTCGCTACGTGGCGGCCAGCTTCATCGTAATTTTCGGCGATGATCTTTCATCCATGCTTCATCATCGGAAGCGAATTCCAGAGCCGACGTCGCTTCAACAAAGGCACCAATCAAGCGCGTTGATTCTTCGGTTGATGGCGACCCTTTGAGTAAGGTTCTCCTAAGCGTTTGCTCGATGGACTGTTGCCGTTCAACGGAGGCTGAAATGCCCGTGGAAAATTGTTCAATGGCCCTGACCAGTGCATCTCTTACGGCGGGATCAAGTCGTGGCTCGAGAGGGACGATGTCTGGTAGGCCAGGGTCCTGACCTTGGGAGGCTTGTACACGCGAACGTTGAATTTCATAGAGAAGAGCATTCACCGCATGACTCAGGTTTGCAATAGGATAGCCCTCCCATGTTGGCAGGGTGACAAAATAATCGCATTGACTGAGTTCATCAGTCGAAAGGCCCTTTCCCTCCTCTCCAAAAACCAAGGCGGCCTTTCCTTTGGTTTCGTTCAGGCGATTGACCATGTCCCACGGATAGAGGTAATGACGAAACAGCGTCTTTTCCCCAACCTCACGTTTCCCAGAGGTCCCGATAATGGTGGAACAATCGGAGGCAGCTTCGTTGATGTTGTCGAATGTTTTCACCCCGTCAAGGAGACGAGAAGCATGTTTGGCACGGGCACGGGTTTCGCCGTCTTCAGGAGAACATTTTGGATTGACTAAACGTAAATCGTCGAAACCAAAATTCAGCATCGTACGACAAATGGCCCCGAGATTTCCCGGATGCGTGACCCCAACCAAAATCACGACCACATCAAAGTCCCCGCCGGGGAGCGGTAGGTCTTGGCGTTCTCCCACCTGTTCAACCCCGGTCATGATTCAGGTAGGCTGTAATCCACCTCGGGTCGCAGGACTGATACAGAAAAAAGAGAAAACCTCCGTTTTCCCTGTCTTCCATCACCAACGAACGTTTTCGAAGATTATATTGTGATTTAAGGTGCTGAATGAGGGCCTCTAGTTCCTCTCGTTCGTCACCATGAACACTAACAGGTTGTCGGTCCCAATTGACCCATAACCCCACACGAACACCATCAATCGGTTCGGCGTTGCCGGTATCGAGTGACGTAGCCTGCGATCCAGTTGCGAAGTTTCTTTGAATCAACGTCGGTCAATTGGGCCACCATGAGTTTGTTGTGGTTGAAATCTTCAGTGAACTTTTCACCGTGTTCTTCGCAAAGGCGAATGGCTCGGATTTTGATAAAACTTGGTCGAATATTTCCCATTTATTTCACTCCTTCATCAGTTTGACTTCAACTGGGAAGTCCGGTTCATCGTGTCGAATGCAAAGCAAACGAACTTTACGAGGTGGATTTTCAATGCCGCGCTTCCAGATGTGCTCATTGACTTCTGGGTCAATGTACACTTCTTCGTCTTCACGGACTTTCAAGTGGCGAATCACCTGTTCACGGATGATTTGCATAGCACGTGGTGCGCGCTTGTAGCGAGTGATGTTCCAAGCATTTCGCAAGGGAACGATGAGTTCTGATTCATTTGGACGTGCCATGGTCTCACCTCATCGTTGCAACTTGCTACGTCGCCATTGGTGTCGCTTGGGGTGGGACACCGTGTTTCGGTCGGTCTTGAGCATGACCCACACAGGGACACGCCGGTTCTGCTTCCCCGCCTTCAAAAGGCGAATTTTCTTTGCTGCTGGTTTATTTCTTGACATTTCGAGCACCTTCTCAGATTCTCCTTACGGACGCATTGCTGCGGCTCTTGGACAGTTGGGCGAGGACCTGCTTAAGCGCAGTGTCGCTCATGGGGGTGTTGATCGACCCTTGCTCTAGCATGGCAGCAAGGTCGGCCTTGATGGCGTTTGCACGCTTTGGGTCGGCCAATCCAATACGGGTCAGCCGAGCACGGGCATCCGATGAGAGATGGCGTCGGAGGATGGCATCGATGTTGGCGACTTGAGTGGCTTGTTGTTGGGCCTTTTCTTCAGCCTCAAGTTGATGAGTCGCCTGTTGTTCCAATTGCGATTGAAGTTGTTTTAGTCGTTGTGCACGGAGCGCAGCCAACTCATCATCTTGGTTGGCCGTCATCGTTGACACACTCCCACATCCCGGATTCAATACTTGTCCAGACCGGGGTACTGGGCTTCGGTCTCTTCACGGACCGAGTGAGCGATGTTGTCGACCAATTTTTGGCCTGCTGCCGTGATGCGACGACCTGCGTAAAGCTGGACTTTGCCATCATCCGTCTCAATTTCTCGGGTTGGGACTTTCTCAACCAAACCGGCATCCTCGAGTTGTTGAAGAGCGGTTCGAATGATGTGGCGTGAAGCGACGCCGGGCGTGTTGGGCATGGCGCCGTTATCCTTCTTTCCGCCGTAGGCTTGGGCCAGGTGAGTGACGCCAATCGGGCCGTTTCGTGCGACCTTCCGAAGAATGGCGGCCGTTCGGAGGAACCACCAGTTTTCTTGGGTAGGTGGGCGCTCGCGGTCCACTGCAGTCTTCACATATTGCCCCCAATCAGGCATGCTAATGGCCTTCTGGTCAGCCATTGCTACGGCAAGAGCAGGGTTGAAAATGTCAGCAGGGATATCATAGACGGTCGTCATCGCGATGCACCAAGCAACATGGCGACCGTCCGCCCCTATATCAAAACAACGGGTCAAGCACCCGTTCAGGCGGTGACCAGAAACGCTGTGCAACTCCTGCAATACAAGGCTTCTTGAACAGCGCACGGGTGGTCGGCACGATGAAGAAAGCGTTGGCCCAAAACCCCAACCTTCTGCGGACCTTGATCGGGTTGTCTTTGACCCTCATTTTCATGCTTTCGTACGCAGTGTACGGCGCAACGGTTTCCCCGTCGGTTTACATCTACACAACCGAGGCAACCGTCAACGAATACACGGCCTCTTCCGCCGATGAGGAAGTCGAACGGTCTTACGACGCAGAAGAAAACACCACCACTTGGGCATGGCAAGTCATTGCTGATGATGCAAACCTGACGTGGGTCAACGTGACGGCAACAGAACTTTCATCTGGGGCCGTATTGAAAGTTACCAACGTCGCCCGCCTTTACAGCCATGAACTGCTCGGCACGACCTACACGCTCGAAAATCCGCTGGAGGAAGAATTCTCTTGCGCAGAACTCTGCGACCATGCGACCGTTCACGAACGAACGAGCGAGGAAGGAGGGACCATTGATTTCCATGCTCTTACCTCCATCGACCCTGCTCGGCGATCAAACGGCTCGGTTTTCGCCGCCGACATTGTGGAGGCGGAAGCCAAGGCCAGGGCAGCCATTGAGTACAGACATTCACCCTCTATCCTACGAATTGAAATCATTGAAACAGGAAACCGAACCACTGAGCCAAGCATCTCTGCAGAAACCGTGAACGAAGAATTCGCCAGCATCGCCGTTTTCTCGGTGGACGCCACAACTGAATTCTTGTGGGCCCTCGCCGCCGTCGTCGGTTGCTTTTCGATGGTCCTCATTCCATCTTTCACGGTCTACTTTGCAGCTCGAGCGAAAGAAAAGAGGGATGAAGCGAAATTAGAACTTGCCAAGGATGAGGTTGAATCGTATCTCCGTGCCGACGAACCCCCATCAGAAACCGACACTGCTCCTAAATAGATAGACGGTCCTTGCCTCGTTTGAGGGATATGAGAACCACCGCATCCGCACTCATCATCGTGTTGTTGTTGGGTTCGATTGGACCCACAATTCCGACCGTTCTTGATGCACCCATCTCGATGGAGAGTCCACCTACCGGTGTTGACGTTACCGTCACTGGAGCGACAGTGGAATACACCAACAGCGCCGATGAAGGCAAGTACAAAATGTTCTCCTCGAATCATCCAATTCTCGGTTTTAATCGTCCCGCCGAACTCTTTGTCATCGACGCCATGGTCAATGTATCGGCAACCTTAACCATCAATGTGCAAAACCTTGGCACCAGTGCATCGGGAATCATTGACCTGAATGTCTTGCTCTTGCACGATGAATACACCTACTTTGAATTCAGTAACACCACCGTACAGATGGCCGCCCTTGCAGGTGGGGCCTCCAACACGGCCAGTGTTGATGTCGTGCCAAGTTATGCCGGAAATCACACCCTTCGAATAACCGCGACCTCCACAGTAGCTGACGACAATACTGCAAACGATCGTCGCAATCAGCCATTTACGGTCGGATATGAGTACTTCAACTGCGATGCGACAACGAGTTGGACGTTTGGTAGCGGATGGCAAGTATCAACCGACACTTCCATTTCTCAAGCCCGAAGTTGTCATGCCGGAAACGGACAATCCTCAAACTACAACAACAACGCCTTAGCGGTGTTAACAACACCGGTGATGGATTTATCCGATGCCATCACCAATCCAAGCCGAACGAGTGGCTTGTCCTTCTTTTACACGGGAAGCACGGCGGCAAATGACAAACTGACGATCTATGGCAAGAATAATTTCGGTGCCTGGAGCGAGGTTGGTTCAATCACTGGAACGATTGATAATGTCTTTACCGACGGTGCTAACTGGCAGACCTTCAGTGTCTCGAACAAAGGACACAGCTCGCCATTGATTCCCGTGGCCGATGACCTTTTCCACGCCGGTTCTCAATTCAAATTTGAGTTCACCTCAGATGCGTCAGGAACGGACATTGGATTCTACATCGATGATATCGTCATCGTCTACGACCAAAAAGTGAGGATAAACGAATACAATGTTTCAGCCCGAGGGATTTCAACCAACGGAGCCACACCGGGTGAATGGGGGAGTGTGTCGCTGGAAATCATCAACACGGGAAACATCTCTGAGTCCTTCATACCATCCCTTGAAGGCCTTCCACCGTCATGGAACGCTTACTTTACAAGACCAACAGGAACGAGTTTTGACCCACTCGGCGGTTTGATGGCGACCCCTGGGAGCCCTGCGGGGTTCAACATCATGATTCAACCCGATGAGAACGCAACGATTGGATTTCAACAAATGAGTGTGAACATAACATCTAGCCAATACCCCGGTATTTTCACTGTTTTACCCGTTCAATTTTTGGTCCAAGCAGACAGAATACCGGTCATCGTCCCGCCTCCAGTTCGACCAAGTTGTCCACCATCCTACACGTGTACCTTTGAGGTTGGCCTATCAAACGAAGGGGGGGCTACCGACGTGTTTGACCTGACCATGGACATGTCAACGGTGCCCAATGATTGGTCCATCGACCTTGCATGGTCCCAACCCACCTCAGTCCTTATCCGGCCGAACGAAACGGTCCAGGCCTTGTTCACGATGACCGTACCGGCCGATGAGGCCCCGGATGCCATCGTTGAATTTGACATGACCTTGGAAGCACAAAACGACAGTTCCAGAACGGACGTCAAAACCATTGCCGTTTCGGCATCAATGGTCAGCGAAGCAAGTGTAGCCCTAACCAGTGCCGATGCATCGGGGAGGCAGTACGTTGAGGCAGGTTCTCAGATTGTATTGAAGTACACCATTTGGAACAATGCATCCCGACAAGATATCTTCGCCATGCGTGCGGATGTGGACAACAGTGGAACCTGGACGGTTCACCAACCCACACGTCCCGATGCCGTCTTGAATCCAGGGGCCACCACGACTTTTGAGGTGGTGGTCGATGTCCCGGAAAACGCTCAAGCAGACGATAGAGGGCCGACCATCACGCCGGTTATAGAATCCAAAAGAAGTTTGATGGAAATTCAAGGGGAACCCTATGACGGTCTCCGCGTAACCACAACCCACGATGTACAACTGGTCCCAGTTTCATCGCCCATGAAACTGACACCCGGCATTCCAAACGAAATCCTCGTCAGCATTATCAACAACGGAAATGGAGCGACGGAGGTCAATCTCATACCCGAAGATCTGCCAGACACATGGACATGGTGGCTCTCCGCCGAGGGCGAGAACATCAGCCAACCGATTCCCCTCAGCGTATCCTATGACCTTGAGCATGAACAAGAAATCAGTATCTGGGTTCTCCTTCCTATGACGGAAGCCGCCGGTGAATTGCACACTCTTCGTATTGTTGCGAACCATGTCGGTGAAGGCGAGGATCTATACCCCGATGACAACGCGATTGAATTGGTTATGGCTACCGACGCTATACGAATGCCGTCCATGGTGCTAACCAACCAGTCCAGTGCTACCATGGCAGGGGGGACCATGTTTGCCGTAGCTCGTTTGTTCAACACGGGCAACGCCGTTGAAAACAGGCTTTCTGTTGAAGCTTCGGTCTCATCATCACCGCCACTTCCAGGATTGTTGGCGTTCTTCACTGTCGATGGTGGCGACAGGGCGGTAGCCAGTGAAGTCCCCTTGATGGTGGCCGCAGGTGGGGATTTGGATCTCAGATTGGATGTATTGGTTCCAGAAGGTGCCCCGCTCAACACTCGCTTTGTCCTTCGCTTTGACATCCTCGGAGCCTTGGATGAGAACAACCTCCCAACCCCGATGACCGTCGAAGCACTCGTCATGTTGAATCAGCAACGAATCGTAAGTGTGGAGGCTGGGATGATGCAGGTTGGACCGATTCCTCACGGCACCTCGGCCATGGTTCAAGTCAACCAGACATCAACCTCCACCATCAATGAAAACTTGGTGGTCAACTTGAGAGGCGAGGAGGGTTGGCAAATCACCTGCGATAAGCGCTTGGTCAATCAATCAGGAGTCGCCGTGGCCTTGACGGCTGGACACATCACACCACAGTCCAATCAATTACGCTGCGAAGTGCTTCGAATGTCGGGTCCACTTGATGGAGAATTGACCGTTGAGTCGTCGTCCATTGACGGGTTTATTCGTGCGAGCCATGTTCTCAACGTGTCGTTTGCAGCCCCACCCGCCGATTCCTCGATGTCGACGTCAACCCTTCTCGGAGCCGGACTGGGAGGCCTTGTTTTCGTTGCCGGTTTGGTGTTCTTGATGAGACGCCGACCTCCGGTTGAGGATGAAGTAGAGACCATGGAGATGGCACCCGCAGGCCCACCGATCAGTGATGACGGGAATGCAACCAAGGTAATTCCTGAGTTTGAACCAATGGCCGCCACACAGGCCGGGCCACCTGCTACCGTTGTGCCACAAGCTTCAGCGAGCCCACCACTGCCGGCGGAGGGTCTTCCTCCCGGATGGACACAAGACCAATGGGACTACTATGGCCAGCAATACCTTGATGGAACCCTTTGACAACCGACGGATGTGGAGGCCTATCCCCCGGCTTGGTATGCCCTATGGTTCGCGGTTGCCGCGTGCGGCGTAGGCACTTGGTATCTTCGAAATTTCACCCAAAGGGTTCAGACCACACGAACCGTTGCTCTCCTCGGCACCGCCTCTATGCTGACACTCCTCGTTTGGACTTGGGCTGATTTTTAAGGTGTGATTCCATGGAAGATATCGCAGGAATTGAAGACCACCCGTTGGTGAACCAGTATCCCTGCAGGACACCTGTCTGGTGGGCTCGAACGGGTGATGTCCGAAAGGATCCGGGTTGGCGTGGCGTCAGCGGGCGTCGAATCGTTTTGAGGATTCCAAAACAATTTGGTCGGTTTGAAGGGAAAATAGCTGCCCTTTTTCGTGCACCAACTGAAATTCGCCGACCCTTGGACGACATGAATAGCATGTTATGGGAATTGGCCGATGGAAGTCGAACGTTCGGTGAACTTTGTCAATGCATGAACGAGGTGTTTCGCGAAGAAATAGCTCCTGTCATGCAACGCACAGCCGCCGCTGTTCAACAGATGATGAACAATAACCTCATGTTGGTCTTGGAGGCACCCCTTGACGCTCGTTGGTACATCGGGCCGGGGAGGGTGCCAGAGCACCAATCACTCGATGATCTTCCAGAAGATCACGCCTATGACTGTTCCTTGCTGGAAGGTGAAGCACCCTGAATTTGAATGACGGGTTGGCTGTCAAGTGGAGCCCAAACCAAACGTAAACCGAGACCATCGCTCCTTTTTTCCCGGTCAGCGAACGATCGGGCGCCGCAACGGGTAGAATCGCTTTCTGTAAACCATGCTCCACCCCGTACGACATGCTTGCGCGCAAGGTCATTCAAAAGTGGTCTTTGCTGACGACCGCCATCATAATTTTTTACCCAGTGGTCGGCACACCACTCTTGGACAAGTCCATTCATGTCGAAAAATCCCCATGGATTTGCTTTTTTCAACCCAACTTCCCGAGTGGTGCCTCCTGAATTACCCGCGTGCCAGCCGTACTCATCAAGTTCAATGTCCTTGTCGCCAAACGACCATCGCCCTTGCGTATCAGCACGAGAAGCATACTCCCACTCCGATTCTGAGGGTAAACGCCAATGCCCAAGAAGCCCCAAGTACATGACCTCCGCATCTCGTTGATTCAAACGTTCAATAAACAGCTGCACATCATTCATGTTGATGTTTTCGACCGGTCGAAGGCCCGCACTCCAACCTTCTTGAAATTTGGATGGATTTTCTCCCATGATATCGAGCCAAAATGCCTGAGTGACGTTTCGCTCCCCGAGGAAAAAAGGCTGATTGATTTCCACCGTGCACGTCGGTTGTTCGGTTGGGTTTCCATTGACATCTCCCATGAGAAAACGGCCAGGTTCCACCAATCGATAGGTTGAGCCATGAACGTCGGTAAAGAATGGAGATGCCGGAGATGACGCCATGGTTATGCACTCAATTTCGTCGTTGCTGACAAGACAGACTCAACCAAGTTCCCGAGCCGTACTTGAAGAGATTCATCCACGAGGTTGCCCTCTTCGTCAAAGGCTTCTTTGACGTGCCCAACGGCGAGTTGTTCAGGTACGGGCCAACCGTGAAGCCAACGCAATGTAATCCGCATGTGATTAAGCGTGTTAGCATTTGTGACGCCACCAAGCGTGGACATCAAGCCGAACACTTTCCCGCCAACATGCTTGTCGTACATCCAATCCAGTGTGTTTTTCATGACGCCCGACATCGTCCCGTGGTATTCCGGTGATGAGAGGAAAAAAGCATCACACTCCACCAAAAGCGTTTGGAATTCCTTCACGTTGGGGTGGGCCCAACATCCCTCTTCACCAACCAGGGGGAGTGGTTTTTCAGCAAGGTCCCAGAACACGACATCAGCCCCGTTGGCTTGGGCTATCCTCAAGGCTGCATTCACCAACATACCTGATTTTGATGTCGAGCGATATTCTCCAGCGAGGCCCAAAACTTTGATTGCATGTTCGCCCATGATGTTTCCAGTCTCCACCAGCCCTTGAATGTAAGGATTCAACCCGTGTCCAATAAGAAGGAATGCTTATGCATGCTTCGTGTTTGGTCGTAAACCGGTGATGGCATGTCGAACGCCGAAGACGAAATCAATGACTCTTCGGAGGACGAACTCGAGGGGCACGATGATGTCGCCTTGGCGTCAGTAAATGATGCCCTTGATGCCGTGGAAAATCAAGCGTCTGGTTCCGTAGAAACCAGCGAACAACAGACGTCTGACACCCCTCGAAACGTGATTCCAGAACTGGAGGACGTCGAAGACCCGCAAGAGATGGTTGAAGTCCTCCTCACGGTCGGGGAAGAGCGAAGTCGGAGAAACGATGTCAAAGGCGCGCTGACAGCGTTCAACAAAGCCATCGCGCTCGACCCATCGTGCGACATGGCTTGGTTCAACCGGGGAGTCCTTCTTGAGGCACAACAGGATGCAAGGGGTGCACGACAATCCTTCCAAATTTGCCTTGACCTCAACGAAGAGCATGCTCCTGCCACGGCCAACCTCGCCATTTTGCTCGAACGAATCGGAGATCTTGAGGGTGCCTACGAAACGGCAGAAAAAGCCCTCACTTTCTTCCCAGGGCACCCTGCTTTGGTCCAACTCAAAGAACGATGCAAGGACAGTGGCATCTCGGTGACAATGGAAGCCATGCAACCCTCGATTGAAGTCACCCAAGAGGTTGACATGAAAGTGGTCGAAGAGGTCGCTGAAGAAGCAGGCATTGAAGACCCAGAGTTGCTCTTGCAAGAGGCAGTCCACCACGACCACGACGAAGATGCAACGCTAACCGTCGAGGAATTGCAGAGCGCTGCTGAGGTTGTTGTAGCCCAGCAAGAAGTGATGCAGGAGCCAGACCCGCAACCCGAGCCAGAACCTGAACCTGAGCCTACCATTGACATGGACAGCCTGGTTGAAGAAGCAACATCACTCATCAAGCAAGGCCATGCAAAGGACGCCTTGGCCTTGTTGAAACCCCATCTCAAAACGATAGGCGCCCAACACGCCGGTGCGTGGCGAATAGCAGGCGGCGCCATGGCAAGATTGGATTTGGACAACCATGCCATTGCGGCCATGACCCATGCCCAGAACCTCGAATCATCCCACGCCCCAGGCTGGTTCAATTTGGGATCCGTTCAACAGCGTTCGGACCTGATTCAAGAAGCCATCAACAGTTACAAGCGTGCCGTGGAAGCGGAGGGAAACTATCCCAAAGCCGCTGAAAAGTGGGCGGCACTCGCCAAGGAGCGAGGCTTGATCGAATCCTACATGGAAGCAGCGAGAGCCCTCGTTCAGATGGATCAGTCGCATCCAATCAAAGCGGATTTCATCTCGATGCTTTTGGACCTGGCAAAGGGTGAAAGCGACATTCTTGACCAAGTTGCTGGCCTCCCTCCTACGCTACCTGCCGGACCAGAAATGGCACGTGAGGCCTTGGCGTTAATGGACGATGACGCCACGCCTGAACGAGCGACAGCTCTCTCGTTAAGTCAACAACACAGCGATGCCGTTTTGATGTGGAAAGCGTTGATTCAAGAGGAACAAAACGTAGCGTCCCACTGGACAGGTCTCGGCCGTTCTCTTGAACAGGCCGGTGATTATGAAACCGCACAGAAATGCCATGCAAAAGCCAGCAGCATGGGAGCGCCCTCCGCCTCAGCATCTTCCGAAGCATCCACCTCTGCACCAACGGCTGGGCAAGCAGACCCGCTCCTCTCCGGAACAGTCCAAGCCACACCACAGTTGGCGCCGGCCCCTGAGCCAGTTCAGACTACACCCGAGTTGTCACCAGCCCCTGAGCCAGTTCAGGTCGCACCCGAGTTATCACCGGCCCCTGAGCCAGTTCACGCGCCTGCCGTTGTTGAATCTCCTGTCGCGACACTTGATGCAGCGGCGCTTTTGGCACCGGTTGAGCCTCAAGCCAAAGCCCCCGAAGTAACACCACAACCAGAAGTCGATTTGGCAAAGGCGGCTTTGGACGCTGCGCAGACCGTGGCCATGAACACACCACAATCAACCTCCAGCAACGCCATCTCAAACCAAGATGTCGCCTGGTTCAATCAAGGCGTGCAATTGATTGATGACAAGAAATACAAGGAAGCACTCTCTTGTTTTGACCGGGCCCTTCCTGCCTTCGCTGGCGACGATGCGATGATTATTCGTATTCTCAACAACCGAGGCAACGCCTATTACTTCCTCGAAGAATATCCGAAATGTGTTGAATCTTATCACCAAGCGATGCTAATTCGGCCGACAGAAGTGCGTGGGGAAACCTTGTACAACATGGGGACGGCCTATGCCGAAATGGAACGCTACAACGATGCCATCAAATGCTTTGAGCAGGCCATTCCGAGGGGCCTTAGCGATGAGGCCAAGCGACGCGCTAAGGACCAGATACGACGGTGCAACATTCTTCAAAAAGCCGTGGATAAAAAGCGGAAGAAGCGATGAACGCCGACCCATAGTGGTCACCTTCAAAAACGGTGGAGCCTTGGGTTGGTCATGGACTGTGGCACCTGCGATTCAGCAACACCCCTTGAAGTGCACCGACCTGACGAGGTTAACGTGGAACTTACCTTGACGGAAAAAGCGACCACGATGCTTGAAGATGCCTTTGGAGACGACCGCAGTCATGCGCTGCTGGTCGGCGTGCTCAGCGGTGGATGTTCTGGCTACATGTACGATCTCCAAATCGTTGAATCAACCGAAACGCCCTGCCAAGAACTGAACATCAATGGTTTTCGTGTCTTGGTCCCTTCTGCATCAAGTCATCTTCTGAATGGCATTGAAATTGATTACGTCGACCGGTTGATGGGTGGTGGATTCAAGATCAACAACCCCAATGCGAGCACAGCTTGTGGCTGTGGCGAGTCCTTCTCTTGAGGGACACCCATGGGACTTGTGCGCCACGCGGCATCGATTCTCCTTCTCCAAGGCCAAGGCCTGCTTCCTTTTTTGGACGGTCTTTCCACCAACCATGTCGCCGGGCCATGCACGACGGTCTTCACGAACCGTGCGGCTAAAATCATTGACGTTTGCGAGGTCATCCCTGTGGGAGAACATGTCGCTGTTGTCGGCCATGAGGCCAACAAAGAAGCACTCAAAGCCCACCTTTCCCAACGCATTCTTGGCCAACCAATCACCATCACGGACATCAGCGACCTCAATGATGTGTTCATTGACACTGGAGATTCACAAATCCCTCCTGACGCTACGGTTCATGTTTCATTCTTTGGGAGGGTGTTCGTTGTCCCCGTCAAACATAATTGGCAACCCACGTGGACCATTGACCAATGGAATGAACATCGGATTGCGAAACTGATACCGTACCATGGGTACGAAATCACTGGCGTTCACCACCCGCTTGCATGCGGGCTTGGTGAACTGGTCCACCCACAGAAGGGATGTTACATCGGCCAAGAAGTGCTTGCACGCATGCGAAGCCGAGGAAAACAAGGTCACCGACTTGTGGTCGGCCCCAATCCGGTGGAGAAGCCAACCACTCCCGGAAAGGAACACAGCCTCTCAATCGTTCGAGTTCAGTAGCCAAGAACATCCTTGAGTTGACCTTTGTAAAACTCGCCAGACCCCTGAAGCGATTGAAGTTCCTCATCGGTCAAGTCCAATTCAAATATTTGCTCAACGCCGTTTGCTCCAAGAATACAAGGGACGCCGATGTAAACTGCGTCCAATCCGTACTGGCCGGTCAGGAGGCAGGAGGCGGGAAGCAGACGTCGACGGTCGTTCAACACCGATTCCGCCATCACGGCAGCCGCAGAACCTGGGGCGTAAAAGGCAGAACCGCGTTCAAGGAGCTTCACGATTTCTCCCCCACCGCTGGCGGTTCGTGCGCTGATGGCATCAATGCGCTCTTGACTCATCAACTGTGTAATCGGTATGCCACCAACCGTGGTGTATCGGGGGAGCGGCACCATCGTGTCGCCGTGTCCTCCAAGGACCATTGGCGAAACGTCTTCTTCAGCACAATTGAGTTCAAGCGCAATGAAGTGGGCCATTCGTGCACTGTCGAGGACACCAGCCTGACCGATGACCCGTTCCGGAGGGAAGCCCGTGACTTGTTGCATGTGGTAGGTCATTAAATCGAGAGGATTGGTGACGACAATGACAACGGCGTCAGGTGCGTGAACTTTGATCCCCGCTCCTACTTGGGAGACGATGTCTGCGTTCTTTCCGATGAGGTCCTCCCTCGTCATGCCGGGCTGACGTGGGAAACCCGATGTGACCACGACCACCTCGGCACCTGCAATGTCTTCATAAGTTGAGGTCCCGGTAATGGTGCCGTTGTAGTTGAGTACGTTGGCATTTTGGGACATGTCGAGGGCTTTTCCCTTGGCAAACCCTTCGTAGATATCGAGCAAAACAATGTCCGCAATTTTCATTTGGGCGAGTACGAATGCACATGTTGCACCTACGTTTCCTGCTCCAATTACCGCTATTTTCCGTCGACCGCTTGCCATGGGTTTCACCTTACAAGGTCAACCTGCTCCGGTCAGTCCATAAGTCCGATGGTGAGGTATTTTCAGCAACATCACCGCAGCAACGGCACAAAGCACGACAGTGAATCAAAGCGTGGCATCTAAAAACCTCCTTCATGTGGACGAATTGCACCTACCCTTTCGGTGGTGCCATCGGCAGGTGAATGGATGAAACTTGGTGTCCCAAAAGAGCCCGAAGGCGAAACTCGAGTTGGCATTGTTCCCTCGAGCATGAAGAAACTTGCCAAAGCAGGTTTTGAAGTGCTCATTGAAGCAGGAGCAGGCCGTGCTGCGAATTATCATGACGCTGATTATGAGGCCGCAGGCGCCACCATTGTCTCGAGAGACGAAGCCTTGGCCTGTGAAAACATCGTCTGCATTCGGTTCCCCGGAGTGGAAGGCATTGCAGCAGGTACGAACCTCGCATGTGTGTCCGACCCGTTCCGGCATCCTGAAGACGTGAAAGCCTGCATGGATGCGAACATTACCTTGCTCTCCATGGACATGATTCCACGCCGACTTTCTCGAGCTCAGTCAATGGACGTAAATTCAAGCCAAGACAACCTCGCAGGATACAAAGCCGTACTGTTGGGAGCCGCCCAAGTGCCAAAGGGCATTCCAATGATGACCACGTCCGCTGGAACCATTCGTCCAGCCAAGGTTGTCATCATGGGGAGCGGCGTAGCCGGATTGCAAGCCATTGCCACGGCCAAGCGCCTTGGAGCCATCGTGTTTGCATCGGACGTGAGAAAGTCAGCGGCTGAACAAATAGAATCCGTTGGCGGTCGTTTCATCGAGGTCGATGGAATGGACGACTTTGAGGACGAGTCAGGTTATGCCAAACCACTCACGCCCGAGTTCATCCAAAAGGTCAACGACACCGTATGCGGCGTAGCAGCCGATGCCGACATTATCGTCACCACCGCTCGAATCTTTGGGCGACCTGCACCCATCACCGTTCCCTCAAGCGCTGTTGCGAATTTCAAATCCGGTGCCGTTGTGGTTGACATGAACGCTGATGTTGGTGGAAATTGCGAAGACACTGTTCAAGGAGAGATCATCACTACCGAGAACGGCGTGATTATTGTCGGAACCTCCAACTTGCCCGGGACCCTTGCCAACACGGCCTCGATGTTGTACTCGAACAACTTGACCACCTTCTTCATATCGCTCGTTGACAAAGAATCCGGAGCCGTTGTTATTTCCGATGAAGATGACATTTTGGTTGGGGCACCAGAAGGTTCTGACTTTTACGTGAACGGAATGGGCGGTGTGCTCATTTGCAAAGACGGTGTTATCCATCCAAAGCAAACTCGCCTCGCAGGGGTGGTCGAATGATTACAGAAACTTCACTGATTGCCAATCTTACATTGTTTATGCTCGCTATTTTCCTAGGATTTGAGCTCATCACCAAGGTCCCTGCGACCCTTCACACCCCGCTTATGAGCGGCGCTAACGCGATTTCTGGCATCAGCGTCGTTGGTGCTCTGCTCGGTGCGAATGTTGCTTACGAAGCCGGCGACACCGCTGTATCGGGATTGTTGGCGTTCGTTGCGCTTGTGCTCGCCATGATCAACGTCGTTGGCGGTTTTGCCGTTACCAACCGGATGTTGAACATGATTGCCGGCAAGAAGAGGAGGGCTTGAGATGGAGGCATGGATTCCCCTTGGCTACTTGATCTCGGCAGGCCTGTTTATTTTCGGTTTGAAGAAACTCGGCCATCCCAGAACAGCCCCTCTCGGCAACCAATACGGTGCCATGGGAATGTTGGTCGCCGTGATCACCACGGTCATTGACATGCAGTTGTCCTCAGACGGCATGAACTGGGAACTTATTGTGGCCGGCTTGGTCGTCGGTTCCATCATCGGGATCATCATGGCCGTGAAGGTTGAAATGACCGGTATGCCTGAACTCGTTGCTCTCTTCAACGGCTTTGGCGGCGCAGCCTCCGCCTTGGTCGCGCTTTCTGAAACATGGAAGTATATCGAAGACCCAACGCTGACACTCCCAACCGGTTTGACCCTCCAGGTCGTCGTGGTCGCCGCAGGTTTGTCCGCCCTTGTCGGATGGATGACCCTGACCGGTTCGCTCCTTGCCATGTTCAAGTTGAAGGGCGGCATTGAAATCTTTGGGAAGTGGTTCAGCACCCCCACCTGGGGACCGGCTTGGCTCAACCCAGTGAAAATACTCCTAACCATCAGCGTCCTGGTCCTGATTGTCCTCTCGATTAATGACCCCACGAACACGGATTACCTTTGGGCCATCATTGGCATATCCTGCCTGCTTGGCATTGTTCTCGTTCTTCCTATTGGAGGTGCTGACATGCCGGTTGTTGTCTCTTTGCTCAACTCCCTCTCTGGAATTGCTGCAGCCTTTACGGGCTTCATCATCAGCAACCCTGTCTTGATCGTCGCAGGTTCCCTCGTTGGGGCCTCTGGTTTGATCTTGACCTTCATCATGTGCAAGGCCATGAATCGAACATTACCCGATGTGTTGTTCAAGTCCTTTGGTGGCAGCACCAAAGAAACAGTCACCAGAACAAAGGTCGGTTCTGACCCTGACGAGGTCGCCATGATGATTGATGGCGCACAAAAAGTCATCATCGTCCCCGGCTACGGCATGGCCGTTTCGCAGTGTCAGCACCAAGTCAAGGAATTCGGCGATTTGCTCGAAGAAAAGTTCGACACTGAAGTCAAATACGCCATTCACCCGGTCGCAGGAAGAATGCCGGGCCACATGAATGTCCTGCTTGCTGAAGCCAATGTACCGTACGAGCAACTCATTGAGATGGATGAAATCAACCCTGAATTCCCAGAGTGTGATGTCGCCGTTATCATCGGGGCAAACGACACATGCAATCCAGCAGCACGCACTGGAGAAGGCCCGCTGGCAGGCATGCCTATCATCGATGCGGACCAGGCACGCACGGTTGTGATCATCAAGCGTTCCCTTTCGGTGGGGTATGCAGGTGTTGACAACGATCTGTTCTACATGGACAAGACCATGATGCTCTTCGGAGACGGAAAGGCCATGATGACCGGATTGAACAACGCCATGAAGGAGATTTGAAGGGGCTAAAGCCCTCTGCTTGTGAAGCAACATTCAAAGAGCGGGGCCAAGTGGAAAAAACAGGTGAGTTCATGCGACGCAACTTCAGAAACATCACCCTCATGAGCATCCTTGCGCTCATGCTCGTTGCTCCCGTCCTCGGAAACCCCAACGGACCGCCGTGGGATAACGGCGGAAACTTGGTCATTGAAACGGGTTGTACCTGCCACGGCGGCGGTGCGCCTTCTACCGAAGTGGTGGTCTCCGTATCGGGCGTCCCCCGAGCGTACAACGTGAGTGAGACCTATGAATTCGTCATCAGCCTTCAGCACGCCTCAAACGAAGGCGGTGGCTTCCTGTTTTGGGATGGCGACATTGGAACATTGATCGCCGGCGATGGCAGTCAAACCGTTGCCGACAAGCCAGGGGCATTATCTCAATCCGAGCCAGGCAATGATTGGGTGGTTCAATGGACGGCCCCTGCTGAAGACGCCGGACCTGCGAACTTTCAACTCGTGGGCAACGCCGTGAATGGCAACGGTAATTTTGACGAGGGCGATAAGTGGAACATTCTGACCTTCACCGTCAGCGCACCAGGCGCAACCGAAATCGCCACCAACGAAGACGTCTCGCTGCGAACCATCAGCGTAGGCGACTACGATGCCTTGTTCGTTGCAGAAGAAGATCCAGAAGCCATCGAGGCCGAGCGCCAAGAGGGAATCGCTCATGATTTCTTCACCAACGGAAACCTCTACTATTGGTCAACACTTTCCCTCATCATCGTGGCAGCCGTCATTCAAGGGGAATTTTACGAACGCCGCTTTGGAGGCGGCCCAACGCACCTTGACAAAAGTCTCGCCGTCCCCCAAGGTTTGCGACGTGGCGTCCTCGCTGCTGGACTTGCGATTTTGTTCGCCTACCTTGTGGACAGTGGGCAACCGTGGGGCTACGGTCTTGTCGCCGGTATGCTCACGCTTTGGGCCATTTATGGCGTGTACCGAACCATTGTTCAAGCCCGCGCTCCAAAGCAGTACACCGACCTTGTATGAGTGAAAACGCATGTCCGTTCTGCTTGAACATGACAACCTACGTCCCGTCCAATCTCATCTGGATGAACTGACGTGGCGTACAACGCTCATTTTCGCAGCCGTCGCCTTCTTCACGGTCGCGTGGTCCTTTTACGTCGACTCCCTCCTCGGAGGCCTCCTTGCTACGCTCCAACCCTGTTCAGGAGATTGCTTGAACGTTTACGACCCAGCTCAATGGAGTGCTGTGCGCTGGCTCACATGTTTGATTCTGGGCATTTTTTCCACCATACCCCTCATCTTTTTCCACCTTCTTCAGTTTTCCAAACCAGGCTTGTTGCCGTCCGAATACCGAGCGTTTCGCCGCTGGCTCACGGTGACCAACCTCCTGTTGCTTGGGGGCACATTTTTGTTGATTCAGGAGGGTTTACCACATCTTTACGAGATGGGTTTTGAACAACACCGAAGAGCAGGGTTGGCAGCACAATACAGCGCTGTTGACATGCTGCTTGTGGCGGGCTACTGCATTTGGGCATTTTTGGTCGTCGTGGCGACATGGAATGCGATCGCCATGATGGGGATCTTCGGTGTGTTGAATGTACAAACCGCGGATTTCTGGCGAATACGACTTTATGGCGTGGGGAGTCTTCTCTTGATGTTAAGCATTCCAGAGCATGCAACATCCATGCTGTTGCCCTTATTGGCCACCTATTGGACAACCAGCGAACTCATTGGACAGAAGTGGTTCTCGAAAACCCTCGCCGTTCACGGTGTAGCCGCCGTCAGATTGGATGCAGAGGGTCGAAGGCGAAGGGTCGCCATGGTGGACTGCTCCTGCGAGGGCGCGAACCCACATTACGGCCATGCAAGCTTACCGGGATGTTCAACTGTTGACGTGGAAAGTCTTTGTACAAATGCAGACAATCGGACCGTTCTTCTCGAACACGTCCTTCAATCAGGCATCACCGATGTGGTGATCACAGGATGCGATGGTGGGGCGTGCCCATCGACGTTCCATACAAATATGTCCGAACTGGAGGTTGCTGTCCATGGTTTGGATTTAATGAGTCTTCAAAATAAACGCGTACACTTACACTCACCAGAGCTCGATGTCCAATCTGCTTTCTTCACCATACCCTCGTTGTTCACCCCCGCAGTGAGTGAGCAGATGCTGTTGAAGCTGGTTGAACAGAAGAACTGGTTGCGAAATAGAATTCACATTCTCTCTGAGGAAGAATCGCGAACTTGGGGTACATACCATTCTCCAGACCAACTCGTCGTTCCTCGTTGTCGAACCACAAAGAATTGAACAATGCCTTGAAACACTAACAAGGACGGCCAAGGTTCAAACGGAGATGCGGGGAGACAACGCCATGAAGCGCACATTGGCGGGTCTCATCGCCTTTGTCTTCTTGATGTCCGCTGGTTGGGCATTTCTCAATGAGTCGGTTGTTGAGGAATGGCTGGTAGGACAGTTGACGGTTGAGGGCGAAGATACGATAGAACTCGTTCAACTTCAAAATCAGGAACACTGGTTTGTTGTCGTGGTTGATTTTGATGCATCACCGGCAAGCAATGGATGGGGAATAACAGAGGCTGAGACGCTGATGGAGCAAGCAGTGATTCCCTATGTCGAACAGTTGTCAGGAAATCTTTCAACCCTTGACATAACCCTGCATCCAGAAGTCATTCGTGCCTCTAAAGCCATGGAAGATTACGGCAGAGATGGGAACGGGAAAGACACAGACTCTGACGGAACATTTCTCCCCGCTCAACTTGCTGAAGAAGCGGTCTCAGCTGTGCGTGAGGACGTGAATTGGTCACTCTTTGATTTAAACGACGACCAACAAGTGGACCGATTTCTTATTCTCCATACAACAAAGGGACAAGAAGAAAACCCGGCCATTCAAAATCGAATATGGAGTCATTTCACACAGTTTGAATCAACCATATCGTTGCCTGAGAAAATGTCAATTGAGCACTATACGATGGCCAGTTTGCAAACCGGTTCGAGCGGGGTCGGAACCATGATTCACGAAATGCTCCACCAAATGGGGGCCGTCGACCTCTACCCTGTCCACGATGATGTTGGTTTCCAATCATGGAAAGGCCCCGGAGATTGGGACATCATGGCCTCTGGGAATTGGAATGGTGGCGGAAGATGGCCAGCAATGCCGACTGGAGCCAACATCGAACTGCTTCGCCCCCAGCGAATTGAGACGCTTGATTTGTCGTGGCCAAGCACCGCAACCAGTCCGTGTATTGGCCCCAGTGTTGTCTTGAAAGGTGTTACTGAAAGCGGTCAAATCTTGAAAATCCCAATCAATGAGCAGGAGTCTGTTTTCATAGAACACCGTAGCGATTCAGGCTATGACAGCCGGTTACCAGGACATGGGATTCTTGT
The DNA here is from genome assembly GCA_938030705.1 of Candidatus Poseidoniaceae archaeon. Classification (GTDB taxonomy): domain Archaea; phylum Thermoplasmatota; class Poseidoniia; order Poseidoniales; family Poseidoniaceae; genus Poseidonia. The sequence continues at coordinate 69,361 of CALHIR010000005.1, read as the reverse complement.
GACCTACCAAGATTTGAGCGTGGGAGATTTTGACCGAAATGAAGTAAACACCAACCCCAACCAACCATGGTTGAAAGTGATTGAGGCCGATATTGGAGATGATTTGGTGCGGGGATCAAACCAAGGAGAGCAAAGCGACCTCTTTCGCAACGGCACGACCTTCGGCGGACAGGGCGTTGAAATTCGCTCACATGATGGCCTGCTTGTTCCATGGACGGCAACGGTTCTTGGAGAAGAAAATTTGAGTGTTTCCTTTTCCGCTCAAGATTGCACGCCTGCGTTTGAACTTGACCTGCCCGACCACGGGGCGACCCTGTTGCTAGACCAACACATTGAGCTCAACTTGTCAGGCAACATCACGGATTGCTCGAGTTCTCTAACATCCTCTGACGGGCGAGGCATTGCCATCGTACAAGAGGAAGGGACAGCCAATTTGAAGTTCTCCCAAGAAGGAACGCCAAATTCAATGGTCTCAATCGAAGGCACCATCACCTGTTCAACTGACACGGTGAATTTGATCTATCCTGCGTACATCATGAACAGAATCCCACTGGAATCTACCTTTGAAGCCGTCATTCATCCTACCGAATCCACTGTTCTGAACATTCCTCTTTCCTCCCTTGGAAGTGGGGAACAGCGTCTTTCTCTTGCCTTTGATGGCCCCATTTCTCGAGTCGCCAATGGTCCGAGTGACGTCATTTTGAGTGACGATACAACGTATCAATTGACCATTCAACCAAACGGGCTGCTCAGTGAAAACATGTTGGTGTATGGCTCACTGAATTTGATGACCGAAGACGGTATGGTCTGGACGGTTGATGTGGTCCTTGAAGCGACCAGTGAACAAGACCAATGGTGGAGTCCTTGGACAGAACCCGGACGAATTATTGGTTTGATGCTGTTAATCGTGGGGCTTTCAGCCCTGACATCTGCCTTCCCACGTGGCACGAAACCACAACAAGCACCCAAACAAAGTGACCCACAAACCGATGACGTCGCAAAGAGGGAAAAGGTCGAAACTGATGCATGGGGCCGTCCCATTGATGAGTTCAGTTCAACCGAACCGTTGGATGTTGAGAAACGAGTGTGATTTACCAGTTTGTAGAGCACAAATCCATCGTTTGTTCACGCCTTCAGCCAAACGGACAGCCAAACAAACTTCTTCCCAATTTTGAGGTGCATCATGTTGGGGTTGAACCAACCACGGAGCATGCGCGACCTCAATGCCCTCTTCGTAGGCCCTCCAGCGACAGCCGTACTTGAATCCCGGTCGGAGAAGCAGACCTGATGAGAGGAGTTCAGTGTACAGCGCGTCATCTGAATGTTCTTCTCCGATGAGGGCTCTGTATTCTTCTCCCCGAAGGTAACGACCGGAAAAGTGTGGCAAACCAATGGATGAAAGGGGCCATGGCCCATCGTGATTGACGAAAAATCCGCCCTCAACCGGCGTGGCTTGACGACATGACGCCACCAACGCATCCAGCAACGCTTTGCTGAGATTGTCCTTCAAATCATGCGATCCTTTGGGTTGAGCAGTGGACAGATGGTAAATCGTAGTGTCAAATTCTTCATCGATAACGCACAGTTCTGCAACATGCCCACTTGCCCTCACATCGTCCACCCAACGGTGAAGTTCATGCCAGTCAAGGGGGTCGTGAGTTCGTTGCAATCGAACCTGACTGAAGCCTCGATGAGACGCCCATGGTTCATGACGCTCCCAACGAATGGCCCATGTGTTGGCAGGAAGGGCTGGAAAACGCTCGCGCAAATGAACAACAGGTACAACTCGCTCACCCCCATTCCGTAATACATCTAGCGCAATGGTGCGTTTTGCTAGGTCTTCGCTCTGCAATAATTGGTCCTCAAACCATGATGACCCTCCCGGAAGTGGGACATGGCGATACCAATGGCAAAACATGACCTCTTCGGGGCTGAGCAATATACCGCCCTTCGTCCGTTGACCCAGTGCACTTTTTTCATGCAGCCGGTGTGCGAGTGGTTCCTCAATCAACCACAAACCATCCATGAACCTCGGCGGGTCCAGAGGTTGACCTGGCGGTACGTTTGAGGTACGTGCCTCACCGATGGGGCGAGTGGTACGAGCCCGAGGCGTGTATTTTCGCTCCCGACCTGCCATGATTTCCCCACCCATCCCACGCTTTTGATTCCGTCGCTTGAAACCGATTGTCCTATGTGCTACCTCCCCAAGGGTTGCACCATGGTGGATGGCTATTTGGGTACGCTCACCACCGAAGAGCGGACACTTCTCCATCTTCTCCATCAGCAACTGCCAAGCGGTGGATGGGAAGCACCGGCCACACTGACCCAAGCCGGCATCTCTGCTGCCGTTCACATTCAACGCAAGCACATTCCTCGGACGCTCAAACGAATGGAAGGCAACGGTTTGCTTGCAGTGGCGCAACGGCACATCCCGGGGGGGAAACAACGAAAACGCGTGTACACCCTCACCGAAGCAGGACATGAGCGTGCCGAAGCCTTGCGAGACCGCATCCTTAACCAACAAGTTCAGCATGACGAAAAAACCGTGACGCTCCGAAGCCTGTGGACCTCGCCCCATCCGATGCTGGAACTTCTCTCCCACCTCGACGAGGGCATGACCTATCACGCCGTGGCACTGGTCTCACCCGTATCCAATCCAGAGGGAATGGCGTCAATTGACGCTCAATACGGCGAAGAATTGGTCAGGCGAATGTTCGCACGCGCATGGGAAGATGGAAAAATCACAAAGGACGAACAATCCCTCCTCAGCGAGGTGGTTGAATTTCTTGGCATGCACCCTGAGCGTGTTCGTCGACTATCAACTGAAGCGAGAAAATCGCTTAAAATTCCACCTCCCGAAGAGGTCTATTATGAGATGATCCTCCAAGCTTTGGACGACGGGGAAATCGTACAGGAGGAAATCGACCTGCTGGAAACGTTCCGTGTTCATTTTGGCATCGACCAATTCACGCACAATAAATTGCTGGAAAAAGCCAGAAACAGCCCTGTTCTTTCCGAACAATACCACACCTATGCAGCAGCCGTCCGTACGGCCATGCAGGACCGAGTCATTACGGCTGACGAGCATGCAATTCTACGAACACTCCGAGGAACCTTAGGTATTTCAGAAGCCGAGCACGAACAAATCATGAACGATTTGAAGAATACAGAATCGAGGTGAACGCATGGGAATGACCGATGAAGAAGCGACGTTGCATGATACATTGTCTGAACTGAAGCGACATTTGCGTTCCAACGAATCGTCGAAGATTGTATTGATTGGCGACGTTATGATGGATTGCTACATCCACGGCTACGCTAATAACCTAAATTCAAGAGCACCTGTTCCTGTTCTAAGAGAAACCTCGAGGGAAGAAGATGTGGGCGCAGCAGCCCACGTTGCGAGAGGCCTTCGGTCAATGGGACTCGACAGCCATCTCTTTGGCGTGGTGGGCGATGATGTCGCCGGTTTGAGCATCATTGAATCACTGGAAGCAGAAGGCGTCACCACCCACGGCATTGCCATTGTTGAGGACCGTACCACCACGGTGAAAACACGAATGCTCGCCTCTCGTGAAAGCCTCATCAGGGATGAACAACTTTTGCTTCGTTGGGATATCGAGGAAGATGACCCGGTCCCCTCGGACGCATCGGAGGGTTTGTATGAACAGGCAATCGCTGATTTGACTGGCGCATCAGCTCTTATCGCATCTGACTACGGTCAAGGGGTCATTACCGACAAGGGTTCTGAGCGCCTATTTACTGCGGCAAAGAAGCAAGGCATCCCTGTTATCGCTGACCCAAAATTAACCGGATTGCACCGAACCGAAGGCGTGGATTGGATTCTTTTCCAATCCCAAGGCCTTGAACTGATGCGGCGGCGATTGGGAGCCACCACCGGAGCAGAGGCGGCCGAGAAACTCCTCGTCCAGTACAACTGGAATCATCTGGTTGTTCTTTGTGGAGAAGCCGGCGTCACCATCTATTCAGCCGATGAGGAAACAGTACATGCACCTTGCGGCTTGGTTGATTTGAGGCAAATGATCGGGCTCATCGATGCAGCGGCCGTCGCCATTGCGTTCTCTCTTTCAAGAAACCTTGACGTGCACGCCACTGCCCTCCTGGCCAACGCCGCATGCGAATGCATCCTCGCAGCAGAACGCACCGATTCCTTTGTGTTGAGCCGAGATGATTTGATTCATCGTGTTGGCGAACATGTTTGGAACCTGCAAGTTTCAAAGCGCTAAGGTGAACCCATGAGTGCTTGGTTATGGCCCACGACAGCCGATATCGGCATGCGTGTATTTGCCAAGGATTTCCCCTCGTTGCTAACGGAAGCAGCCCACGGGGTACAGATGTACCTGATGAGTGAGGAAAGCGCTCGCAACATCAACAGCCATGTACGACGAACCGGTGAATGGCGCGTTCGTTCAGAACATGACCCAAACGACGAACTCTTCCTTTACCTCGCTTGGTTGGATGAAATCCTTTACCGAGCAGAGGTCAAAAACCAATGGTATGTTGAGGCCATGGTGAGAATCGAATCCGATAAGGAAGGGATGGTCGCCGTTGCGCATGTAACATGGGTAGAGGCCGAGGACATTGAGCGTGAAATCGAAATCAAAGCCGTCACGACGCATCAATTGGTGGTTTCCGAGGTAGCCCCGGGAGAAAATGTACCCAGTAAGTGGGAGGATGTCCCGACGTTTGAAGGTCCTGGCTGGTACGCAGACGTCGTTTTTGATATTTGAGGTGGGAGAGCCAAGGGTGGACGTGCGCTTCGCACAGCCAAGTCCGCAGGCTTCCTCCATCCCGGATCCCCACAGCACCCATGGCCCCAGGTAGGGCTGCTCCGTTCCCGGCCTGACCTAGTCCCCCGGTTATCCAATTCCCGTTTCCTTCCGGAGACAGTTCATGACACCCGAGTCATGTGGGGGCGAGACATCAACGTCCGCCTACGGGAACCATGTGACCGCTTTCGCCGCCCCAAGGCGTTCGGTCCACCATAACGACGATTTGTGATACAGGGTACGCCGAGCTCCCCACCTATCCCAGCAGATGGCCGACGCTTAGCCTATATGAAGCCAACGCAGTGAGTCAATCCCCATCTTCTGCGGCTTCCTCGTACTTGGATGGGCACGAAGTCTTGATGACATTGGCTTCGAAGACATAGGCCCCGTCTTCGTAAAGCAGGATGCCTTCTGCATAGACCGTTCTGTTATCGTCCAAACCGTTTGAAACCATGGCATCTGTGAATCGAACCGTCAACGTAGAGGACGCCCCTTCCAAGACAAACGTCATGGTGCTATTGTCGATGGTTCCATCCTTGACCTCCCCACGAACCGCAACATCCTGATTGATATGCTCCGAAGGTGAACTCATCAATTCATCCACCGTTTGCGTTGGCGCAGGGGATTGAAGTAAAACCGTGGCCAAAAGACCGATGGTCAAGACAGCCCCGATGACGAGAACCCTCGTCCGTCTTGCCCACATGCTCATTCCAACCTTCGCACCCTTAACAATCCTCTTTCAGTCTGTTGAGGTACCGATGACATCCGTTATGGTGGTGTGTTGAGAGGATTTCAGGCGCTTGGAAAGACCGTTCACGATGGTTTTGGTCAACGCAGGTCCTTCAAAGACAAAACCGCTGTAAGCCTGAACAAGGGTTGCGCCTGCAGCGATTTTCTCCCATGCATCATCTGAGGAAGCAATCCCGCCAACGCCGATGATAGGCCAATCATCACCGGTCGCTTGGCGGACCGTCCGAATCATCATCGTTGAGCGTTCCTTCAGTGGTTGTCCACTCATGCCGCCCTGTTGGGAAAAGACCGCCTTGTCCCGAGCATGTGCGTGATCTGGACGCTCAACCGTCGTGTTTGAGACAACGATGCCATCAGCACCGTTGGATTTGGCCGTCGTTGCAATATGGATCAACTGTTCAGGCGTCATGTCGGGAGCGACCTTCACCAAAACGGGTTTTTTCTCCGAGTTGAACTGATCAGAACAGCGTTCGTTGACCGCATGGCAGGCACTGAGGATGCTTTTCAGACCCTCATCGCCCTGAAGTTCACGCAGGTTAGGGGTATTGGGCGATGAAACGTTGATGACAAACACATCACCGTAAAACCACAATCGTTCCATGGTGGTGGCGTAATCCAAAGGGGCCTCCTCTAGAGGCGTGGTTTTTGATTTACCGAGGTTTACCCAAAGCGGGACCTTGGGTCGACCGTGGCGTTCAAAGTGGTGTTCCAATGCCTGACGAATTTTTTCGCTGCCGTTGTTGTTAAACCCCATCCGATTGACGAGGGCTTGCGCTTTCGGAGCCCGAAACATCCGAGGTTTTGGGTTTCCGGATTGTTCCAGCATGGTCACGCCGCCAATCTCGATGAAGGCCAATCCTGTTGCTTCCCATCCGAGAAGAGCTTTGGCATTCTTGTCCATTCCTGCTGCCAAACCAAAAGGATGCGCATAGGTATGGCCAAAAAGACTGACTGGAAGGGTCTGCCTTGGTTTGTAGAGGAGTTTTAACATTCCACGAGATAACGGGTTTGATGAAAAAAAACGAAGCAGTGAAAGCGAGCGCCCGTGGGCTTTCTCAGAATCTTGAAACCGGAGGAGTGGGCGCCCAAACCACCGATAACCTGCGCCCATGGTGGCATGGTTTCACAAGCCATCCTTCAAGACTTGCCCCCGTCTGGAAGAAATCATGCGAATCACGGACCCTCGCTGGCCTGCGGTTCGAGAACTTGCACGGACCTTATTGCGAACCGAAGGCCTGATGATTCAAGGTCCCTCTTGGTTAGAACCGCTGATTCATCAACTGAACGTGCGCCTTGGGGATGTTCAACCATCCAGAACCCGTTTTTCCAAATTTGACCCTGGTGAGGGAAACAAGATTTTTCTTTGCTTGCAAGAAAAGAAGCAGACACTGGCTCAGTGTTCAGAAGAAGAACCCCCCCTGGAGGTCGTGTGGCTCCCCATGGATGCTGAAAGCGGTTGGGCTGCCATCTCAACCGTCACAAACGATCTGCTCAATGCTGGTTATCCTGGTTGTTTGGGTTGTGGCGGCCCTCATACAGAAGGCGAATGGGATGAACCATCCAGTCGGAAAAACATGGATGAAGAGCAAAAATTTACGCCATGAAATGTGACATTTCATGCATGTGTATGAGACATCCAAGGAACAAAGGAGGGTTCAAGTAGCGTCGTCGTTGCGCTTTCATCATATGTCCATCGTCATCATTGCTGAGAAACCCAGTGTTGCCGAGGATCTTGCGAACGTCCTTGGTGTCGGGAAAAAAAACGAAACACACTGGCACAGTGATGACATCATCATCACTTGGGCCATTGGCCATCTCCTTGAATTGAAGTACATGGACGACTATGACGAGGAATTCAAAAATTGGAGGAAAACCATTGACCGCCTCCCATTCATCCCTGAATCATTTCAATACAAGCCCAAAGGCGGTCGTGCAAAGAAGCAACTTTCAGCCATTATGAAACTCGTCAAGGACAAATCCGTCACCGAAATTGTCAACGCTTGCGACGCTGCACGTGAAGGTGAGCTTATTTTCCGTACCATCCTTCAATACTCCAAAGTGAAAACGCCAACATCCCGTATGTGGATGCAGTCCATGACATATGATGCCATGCTCCAGGCCTTCGAACAACGCCAATCAGGTGATACCTATCAAGCGCTTAGTGATGCGGCTTACTCGCGCTCCCAAGCTGATTGGATCATCGGAATGAACGGCTCAAGGGTGGCTACACGCCTACCACAAAACAGGGACCGCTCAGCAAATTCCCTTGGAAGGGTTCAAACCGCCACACTTGCTTTGGTCGTTGACCATGAACTCGAGGTGTTGTCTCACGTTCCGGTCCCTTACTGGCAGCTCAACGCCACCTTTTCGGCAGGGGACGCGACCTGGACCGCTCGTTGGGAACGGGCCAATCACAAGGATGACCCCGACCGACCGGAATACAAAGCCCATCGCATCATCGAATCGGTCGAAAAAGAAGCCATTGAGGCGGTTTTGGCCGCCAAAGGTGGATTCTCAACAGAGGAAAAGGTGCGAACCAAAAAAGAACAACCTCCGCTCAACTTTGACCTGACAACCCTCCAAAAGCGAGCCAACAGTTTGTGGTCATGGTCTGCAAAGCGAACGTTGGGAGTTGCACAGGACCTCTATGATAAATTCAAACTCACCACCTACCCACGAACCGACTCAAAGTACCTACCAGAGGACATGCATGAAACCGTGGCGAAAACCCTCGACAATCTCGGTCATCAATCCGATTACGACGAGCATGTCAAGCGTTTGCAAAAGGATGGATTGGCCAATGCGAAGCGGAATTTCAACAGTTCCAAAGTTTCTGACCACTACGCCATCGTGCCAACCGGGCAAACGCCTCCAGGAAACTTTGGAGGCGACCATGCGAAACTCTACGACCTTATCGTTCGGAATTTCCTTGCCTCGTGGCACCCCATAGCTGAATGGACCGTCACCAAGCGAATCGCCACAAAAAGTGGCCATCAGTTCCTCAAGGAAGTTGAGCAACTCGCCACCCCTGGTTGGCGAGCAGTTATGCCCAAGAAGGACAAGGTCCCAGATGGATGGGGGAAACTACCGTCCAACCCATGTGATTCCACCCTTACCGAACACGAGTTTTCCGAGGAAAAAAGCAAACCGAAAAACCGGCTCAAGGAAGCGAGTCTATTGCAATTGATGGAACACGCAGGGAAGAACATCGATGATGAAGAACTGGCCGAAGCCATGAAGGAAAAAGGTCTTGGAACACCTGCGACACGGGCAGATACCATCGAAAAACTGCTCGGGCGGAATTATATTCGTCGCTCGAGAAACGGCACCATCAGTGCGTCGGCCCACGGCATTCGCATGATCGATGTCCTCCGAAGAATCCCCGTCGAATGGATCACATCACCCGAGTTGACCGGGGACATGGAATCATCCCTTCTCGCTGTTCAGCGTGGCGATGAACCAATGGAGACGTACATGAGTAAAATCATCCAACAGACGCAGTCCATGGTTGAACGAATCCGAGACCACGACAGAAACACGTTGTATTTGGAGGAAGAGAGCATCGGCCCATGTCCAGCATGTGGTGGTGGAGTGAAGGAGAACACCCTGGCTTACCAATGTGAACACAACGAAGGGCGGGACAAAGGATGTGCTTTCGTTTTCTGGAAAGATACCTCTGGTCGATGGTTTGATCGCATAACAGCCTCTCGGCTGCTGACGCATGGTGAACTTGAAGATCTTCATGGCTTCTTTTCCCAAGCAGGTGAAGGCTACGAGACATCGGTTGTTCTGGCCAAGGATGGAAAGGTCGCAAGCAAAGGGGCCGCTGGCGGTGGAGTGAACGAAGACGACGAAATTCTCTGCGCTTGTCCCGTTTGCGAACACGGCTCTATCCGAATCACGACTGCGGCTTACAATTGTGACAACCCCGACTGCAAATTCCGGGGCATGCAGAACGTGATGTGTAAACGGCCCATCACACCCGAAGAGGCCAAACCCATCTTCACGGAAGGAAAATCCATCCTCCTGGAGGATTTCACGTCCCGGAAAAATCGTCCGTTCAACGCCTTTTTGATGCTCGATAAGAATCGGGTATCCTTTGACTTCCCTCCAAGAGCCGCCGCCGCTGATGCCAAGAAATTCCCGGTCGTACCCGGTGTCGTCGCCGTCTGTCCCAAAACAAAGGCCAACATCATTGAAACGGAAACCCACTACACGGCCGAAGATTCATCAGCGAATTGCAAAATTCACATTGAACGTTGCATCTCAAAGCGAGACATCACGCGAGAAGAAGCCAAAACCCTCATCGAAACTGGTTCTGTTGGCCCGTTTGATGATTTCGTATCAAAGAAAACAAACAACCCGTTCGCCGCTACCCTCTATCTGAAAAAGAATCAATCCATTGGATATAAATTCGCCAAACGATGATAGCGTGCTCTTTGTCAAAGGAAGGTTGAAACAATACCTTTCACAGGCAAAAGCATGGAGAAGCATGACTACGATGTCATCATCGTTGGCGCTGGTCCAGTAGGCGGCCGTGCAGCCACGCTCCTCAGCCGAGAAGGTCTTCGTGTCTTGATGCTTGAAGAGCACAAAGAAATCGGTCGCCCGTTCCAGTGCGCGGGTTTGGTCACGCCCTCTGCTATGGACGCCGTGGGTGCCCACGAAACCGTGTTGCAAGAAGTGGACGGCGCTCTCATCCACGGCCCGAGTGGGACGCTGGTTCCTGTCGGAACCGAGGGCAAACTGCGGACGTATGTTGTCTGCAGAAAACGGTTTGACCAATTCGTGGTTCAACAAGGCATGGAAGCAGGAGCTTCCCTTTGGTTGGACAGTGTACCGCTCGATGCAGCGACCGACGAAGAGGGTGTTATGCTCCATGTCAGAAAAGGCGGCGAAGAGCGAACCCTCCGGTGCAAATTGCTCATTGGGGCCGACGGCGCTCATAGTTGGACGCGTCGCACCTTCAAAATGGGCCGCCCAAAAGAATTGATGATTGGTTTCCAGACAGAAGTTGTTGGGTATGAAGGCAGAGAGCGCTGGCTGGAAATGTACAGTGGCTCAAGTATCGCCCCCGGCTTCTTTGCTTGGGTGATCCCCTCAGGCTTTGGAACACATCGTATTGGTTTGTGGTCCACAGCCGATCGTTTAAACGGACGGAGCATTGAATCGTGTTATCAAGATTTGATGGACCATCCCTTGTGGAAAGAACGGTTCGCTGCAACCTCAGAAATCGCCAGATATTGCGGGCCTGTTCCATCTGGTATGGTCAAAAAACCGGTGAAGAACCGAGTGATGTTATTGGGCGATGCAGCCGGAATGGCCAAGCCCACAACAGGAGGAGGACTTGGCCCGGGCTTTCACCAAATCCAATGCATTCTCTCGCCCTTGGTGCAAGCCATCCGAGTCAATCAACTGAATGAAGCCAACCTCAAAGCCATCACGAAGCAACCTTGGAATGCGATGAAAAAGGAACAGGACAGAGCCCGGACCCTGCGGAACTTATTGGTCAGTGATTGCTCAGACGACGTCCTCGACAAACATTTCACCAACTTCGCACATCCCGATACGCTTCATCTCATCAACGCCGTCGGAGACATCGAAAAACCCGTTCCTCTCGGCATGGCGTTGTTGAAACAAGTCCCCGCCTTTCGACCGCTTGCACTCAAAGCAGGGGTGCGGTTGTTGCTCTCTTGAGGTGGTAGTGTGAAACCACTCTATGAACAACATCGTGTGCGATATCCACCGTTTGAAGCCGCACGTTGGGAGGCGGAAGCCCTCCCCATCGCAACGCACCGTCTTCCACTTGGAGCGTACGCTACCGCAGAAGCGGCCAAACATGCTCTCGAAACCGAGGGCCCTGAATTCAGTTTGGGCAGCGAAGACCATTGGATAATGGAACGCTCCTACATTTATGGAGAGGAACCCATCACCAAAAAAATCACAGAAGCTACGCTGGAAGACAAGCCATACGTTCGCCTCATTAAGCGGCAACGGCAAGGCTGGTACCTGATACCAAATCCGATTCACAACATCCTTCGCTCCTTCATCAACGGGGTTGTCATCGTTCTCCTCATTTGCTTGTTTTACTTGTTCATTTCCCCCGTATTGCTGTTCCTCAATCTCCCCGTTTATGGATTGGAAACCGTTCGCTGGGGGTTGCTTGATTACCCCGCCTTGGCTGTCTTTGTCGTGCCACTCATCTTCGCACCTCTCCTGTTGAGGGTGGGCGCGAATTTGGTTGAACTGCGGCGGCAAAATCTCTTTTTGAAACGAAACTTGACCCCGCCACGTATACAATTTGGAAAAGCAAGCGTTGCCGCTGAAACGCTTGAATTCATGGTCTCCTTCCCTGAATGGGATGAATCATGGAACCATGTGGACGCCATTTTACGTGTTGGTGTCCTGCCTCCTTCAAGGGAGGTATTGCTTGAAACCCTTGATCGTGTACCAAACCGCCAACCGCCCCCCGGACTTTCCACCGAACTCCCACATCACTGGGAAGTGGGGTTAGATGACGGTACAGCCGGGGGTGAAGATGCCCCCATGGAACTCAAGGAAGTGAAGGGTGGCCTCTACCTTCGACCGATGCGAATCATGGTTCAAGGTGAACCCCAGCGATGGGAAGAGGGGCAGCCGCTCCGACTTCAACCCCCTACTCCCGTTTGGCCAGGTTCGGTCAATACGGACCTTCTCCGCATTCACTGGGAATGCATTTTGAGGATCGACAGAAAACAGGGTGGTGCCCTGCTTTGGGTCCAACCGCTCAAGGTGGCGCATTCAACTCAAGATGTGGCCCTTACGATGCTCCCCCTTCACGATGGACGTTCGGAACTGGACATGAGTTAAACAACACATTCAAAGACAGTCCCGCCAAGGGTGATGCATGGATACTCGCCGATGGTCTGCTTTCCTCTTGGTCGCCATAATGGCCCTTGCAGGATGCCTTGGAGCGACCGAACCTGCTCCGGAAACCGAAGAACCTACGGCCAAAACCTACAGCCTTGAACCTTCATGGATCCTCGCTCCAACCAATGCCCAACTCGGTGAGGAACTGACCTATGTTCTCGGCATCCAGCAGGAAGGCGAAGGAGATTGGACCATCGAGGCCTCGGTACTTCAACCTAATTTCTCCCCGTTGACCTCCATTGGATGGACGGAGCTTGACAACGGATACCAACTCAAGTTTACGCCGCTTGAAACGGGAGAACATATCGTTTCTATCGCCGTGGAAAATGTTGGCGAGACCGAACTGGTCCCAAGCGTGCAACCTGTGGTACTCGTCCTGAACATCGCTGCACCGGATGAACCCGCCCCCATTCTCAGCGTGCCAAGTCGGCTTGTACTTGAGCAACCCAATGTCATATGGTTTGAAGGAAGCGTCAGCCACGCATATGTGGATTCGTGCTCAATATCCTACAGTACCACGGACGGAAATGACGGAAACGTGGCGCTCAACGACATGGGCGCCTGGAAACTCCTGATGGATTTCACCGAAGCCACAAGCTCCCATACCATAACAACCATAGCCAATTGTGGCCGCTACAGCGTTTCCAGCGACACCGCAACGACCGAAGTGATCATCGAGGGTGCTGGTGATGATGAAGACGGTGATGGCGTTCAAGACCTGTACGATCGCTGTCCATCGGGCATCGGCGCCGACGAGGGTTGGCAATCAACCAAAGCTACGGACGGCGACCAGGATGGATGCAGAGACAACGATGAAGACGATGATGACGATAACGATGGGATTCCCGACACCTATGACCTCTGTGCCCAATCCTATGGATGGGTAAGCACGCCTTCGGCTGATTACGATTACGATGGATGCCATGATGCGGATGAAGATGAGGATGACGACAACGACGGCGTGAACGACGTTGACGACCTCTGCCCGGTTGGTCGCAAAGGATGGTATTCAAACCGATACAGTGATTGGGACAACGATGGATGCTCTGACCTTGATGAGGATGACAACGATGACAACGATGACCATGTTGACGCTGATGATGGGTGTGCAAAAGGGGTGGCGAACTGGGTATCAGACAACACCACGGACTGGGACAACGATGGTTGTCAGGATGCAACAGAAGATGATGATGATGATAACGACGGTGTCAACGATGTCAACGCCACCGGCGACCAACTCGACCGTTGCCCAAAGACGCCAATGAATGCGACCGGCGTGAACGAATTTGGTTGTGCCGCTGTAGAACGGGACACCGATGGCGATGGGGTGAATGACCTCCTTGACCAGTGTGAAGGAACACCTACGGGCTTGATCGTGAATGCAGCGGGTTGTGCAGACATTGACGGTGATGGCGTCTTTGCTAACGTTGATTCATGTGAAAATTCACCCGATCGGTGGAGCGTAGACGTAAACGGTTGTGCGGTGGTGCAGTTGCCAGTTGACTGGACGGATGCCTCCAGCCTGAACGGTCCAATGCAAGTGGTGCCACAATTTTCATTCCCCACATTGAACGGGACGTTTAATTTCAAAGACCGGTGGACCGGCGACGATGTCTACTTTTTCATGTTCAAATACACCGATTCCAACGGAAATAACAACGGCGCAACATGGGGACAAAATCCTGGAAAATTCATTCGAAATCTACCTGAAAATACCCATCTGTTTTACGGTTCATTCGACAACAGTTACCACAACGATGTCATTCAACAGCGCAATGCCGTGTTAGCAGGATTAACGACGAGCGAAGAGGCCTATTGGGATGACCGCATTCACTACATCGATGTTGATGCAAGCAACCTCGGCGGTGGATTGGGTTCGATGATCGGTTCCTTCAACAATCCCTTTTTCATGGGCATCGACCGGTTCCAACTCTCACGTGAAACCGGTTCGCTCTATGCCTGGACAAGCCAATCCAATGATCCATACCATCTTTCCTTCGAGCCGAATCAATGGGTCGCTGAATTCCCCACCAAGGTTCGGGAACAAGACCCTGCCGTCCACGCTGTTCAAATCATGGATTTCCAACGCCACGCAGGTGGTTGGGGTTCGGGGTATTCCTCTTTCGCCAATTCGACGTTTGACTTACCCAACGACCTGTCAACATACGACACCTTGGAAGTCTATCACGAACATGCATGCTTTGAACGTACGAACCGCTATCAAAAATCCGACGGAAGTTACGGCGGTTGCCACGAGTGGGACTACCTCGCCTACATGTTCATTTGCGACCGTGACAACGATACCGTTTGCAATACAGAATCTGTACGATGGATCACGACCTACGGTCGAGAAGGCATGTGGCTCACGGACATTTCCCCCTATCTGTTCATGTTGGACGATGGTGAAGACCGACGATTCAAGTACGCAGGAGCCAATAAAGGCGATTTGACGGTCACTTTCCTCTTCAGCAATTGGGGGAGCGGTTCACGGGCGGTAAACGCAACCTATGCCTTCAGCGGCGGTCAGTTTGATGGCACGTACAACAACGAATCACGGTATGTGCGCCAAATGAACTTCACCGTCCCTTCCTACGCCACAAGCGTCGAAATTGTCGCAACGATCACCGGACATGGTTTCAACAAAGATACGGCCAATTGCGCTGAATTCTGCGACCATCAGCACCACTACACCATGGGCCAACACCAGACCTACGAATGGCACCCTATCGTTTACAGCAGCGAAGGATGTGAAAATGAGGTCAACAACGGCGTTGTTGCAAACCAATTTGGCTCTTGGCCGTTCGGCAGAGCAGGTTGGTGTGCAGGCCAAGACGTCAAGCAATGGACCTATGACATCACGGACTGGGTTGACAACGGAACCAACAACACCAATCATCTGGTTTATCGGGGTTATTACAACGGTGCTGACTACGTCCCCTCCGACGGTATTGGGAATGGAGGACGAAACATTCGGGCCGTCGTATGGGTCGTGTTCTACGGACCTACAACATGAGCGATGGAGGCGGAGAGGCCAGTTCTGAACTCGCTTTGGCTATGATTTGCGTTTCCAAATGAATATAGTCGCTGTCTCGCCGTTGTGGGGTGAAACCAGACCTTAGGATGGAGGATTGGAGTTCGTGTTCTGTCGCGTCGAGTTTACTCGTCCCTGAAGCGGAGACGACATTTTCTTCCATCATCGTTGAACCTGCATCGTCAGCCCCTGCCAGCAAGGCCATTTGTGCGACGTGGATGCCCATTGTAGGCCAAGAGGCCTGAATGTGTTCAACATTATCAAGGAAGAGCCGAGAAAGAGCGACATGCCGGAGGTATTCCGAAGAACCCGCACCCAACACGTGCTTGTTTTGACCACGGTTGCGTCGGCCGAACGAATTCACTTCAAGTTGAACAGGCCAAGCGATGAAGGAGGTGAACCCATGACCGTGTTCGTTCATTGAACGGTCTTGCAGTTCCCGAATCCGGAGCATATGTTCCACACGTTCACTTGAACCCTCACCAAAACCAATGACATTGGTCGCGCTGGTCGTTAGACCCAGTGATTGGGCCTCACGCATGACGCGTAGCCAATTGGCGGGTGCACCTTTCTTGGGGGAAACATCCTTGCGAACTTCTTCAACCAACATTTCAGCACCACCACCTGGGAGACCGTGCATACCGGCCTCTTTGAGGTGAACCAGTACGTCTTTGGTAGACATACCACAGACTTCGGCAAGACCTTCAATTTCAATGGGGCTAAAGCAATCAAGGTCAATGGTTGGATGTTCTCTTCGAAGGTGTTTGATCAAATCGGTGTACCATTCAAACGGCAGTGCAGGATTTACACCCCCTTGCATGAGTATTCTCGACCCTCCAATGGCTTCAAGTTCCCGAACACGTGTTGAGATTTCTTCGTATGTTTGCGTATACGTCTCTTCGTGGCCAGGGGGCCGATAAAAGGAGCAAAATTGGCAGTTGATGGTGCACACGTTGGTGTAGTTGATGTTCCGGTCAACAAGATAGGTCACTTTTCCATTGGGGTGCATGGACATCCGGCGTTGGTGTGCCGCACGCATCAAAGCATGAAGAGGGGCATCATCATAGAGAATCACGGCTTCTTCAGGTCGCAAACGAAGAGATTCAGATAGTTCCCTCGTCCACGACGACTGACGCTCAAGAATGTTCTTCCAATCCACGTCTTCACCTCAGTTGAGGGCTTGGCCGACAATGCGTTCAATGTCTTCAACCGTCTTTGGACAGTCTTCGGTCAACACAACCGGACCATCGGCAGTGATGAGCACGTCATCTTCAATTCGAATGCCAATATTGGCGTAGCGCTCAGGACAATCCACATCAGGTCGCCATGCACCAAAATACAAACCAGGCTCAACAGTAAGGCACATACCTGGTTCGAGCTGACGTGGTTCTCCACCTGGCTTGTAGACGCCAGCATCGTGGACATCAAGACCGATCCAATGGCTTGTGTTGTGCATGTACCAATGTTTCAACTGGCCCGTGGTCACGTCGAGTGCTTCCTCCAACGGTTGAGAAATAACACCAAGTGCGATCAGTCCTTCTGCGAGGACTTTGCGAGCAGCCTCGTGGGGGGCAGTGTAGGGCATACCTACTTGGCAGGCATCAATAGCAGCCAATTGAGCGTCAAGAACGAGTTGGTAGATTTCACGTTGAGCCTCAGAGAAAACGCCAGAAATGGGCCATGATCTTGTGATATCGCTCGCATAACCTCGAAATTCGGCTCCAGCATCTATGAGAATCACTTCATCTGAACCGCATACATCTTGGTTGGTGGTGTAATGAAGAATCGTGGCGTTCTCTCCACATCCAACGATGGAAGGGTACGACCACCCAGACGCACCTGCATAGGAAAAGAAGCCCTCAATAATGGATTGCAATTGGTATTCAGTTACTCCTTCGCGGCTGTGGCGCATGGCGAGTTCATGAGCAATGGCGGCGACTTTACTGGCGTATACCATCTGGTCTATTTCCGAAGAAGACTTTCGCAAGCGTAATTCCGCCAACATACCGGAGGGGTCTTCGACAGCCACTGGGCCAGAGCCAAAGTGTTGACGAGCGCGATCACGACGTTGAACGGCTGTTTCAACGAGACGGTCAATACCTGAGTGGACTCCTCCTCTGTGAAAGACGCGGCGAGCATCGGTCAACCACGCTTCCAATTTTTCTTCAAGTTGGTCGTTATTGTAGGCCTTGTCAACAGCATAACCGGAAACGGCGCCCTTCACACCAGGTCGACGACCCTCCCAAATTTCCTTCAAGGTATCTTGAGGCTGGACGAAGAGCGAAGAAATCCAATTCTTTCCGTCGTGTCGAATGACGAAAACAGTCTCAGGCTCGGTCCATCCAGTCATGTACAACAAGTCGCTTGATGTTCGGTAGCGATATTCAACATCGTTGGAATGGACAGCAAAAGGCGGTGAAGCCAGAATCAAAACATCGTCTTTGCGAAACTGCGAAATCAGACGACTTTGCCGTTCACGGAATTCATCGATGGTCGTTTGTGCGGGGCGGGTTGGCAACCTCGCCATGGCTTCTGCGAACATGATTCATCCTCGGGGTTCGTCTTCTTCAACCGTTGCATCCAAGCGGCGAGTTGAGGTCGTAGTTTCTCCTTCATTTGGGACATCGGAACGACTCCATTTCGGCAGGTCGATGGGAGGGGGAGACTTGAATCGAATGACCAAAACGAAGGCAACGACACCCAGGAGGAAAAGTACCGTGAAAAGGGGCACTGTTTGTTCATCCATGTTTTCCATTCCGAGAATTTCGAGTTCCACAACGGTCGAGTGGGTTGCACCATCATCATCGAAAACAATCAATTCGATGCGATAAACACCCGGTTGTGAGAGCTGGTCCGAGGCCAGCGTAGGCGTGCCCCGCACAGAACGGTCATCGTCGATGACCCAGAGATAGTCCACCACTTCGTTATCATAGCTCTGACTGGCGTTCAATTCCCACCCAGATTCTGCATCAACCGACAAACGACCCATCTCATTGGTGACCAACCCGTCGAGACTGATGCGAGCTGTCGGGCGGAGGTTCAACACCGTGATGGTTTCGGAAGCCTGTGCCGTGTATCCTGCACGATCCCGGACGGAAAGTTGCAGGGTGTATACGCCTTGGTCTGTCAAATTTATCAAGAGATGGTCTTCGCTGACCAACTCATCGACGGAGGGTGCACGGCGGTCCCCATTTTCGTGTTCGATATACCAGTTCATGGTGTACATGGCGCCGAGATAACCATCGTGAAGGGTCGCATAGATGTGAAGCGGTTCGCTTTCATTGACCGTCGTTTCGAGATCGAGTTCGATGACCGGTGGTTGCGTGTCGTGGAGAAGGACGGCCCGTGTGATTCCCGTCGTGCGAAGGAGAGCATCTTTTGCAGTGAAGTCAAACTGCCAGAGGCCTTGGTCTAACTCAAGGGCCCCAGCATCGATGGCCAATGTTAGAAGATTATTTTCAATGGTAAACGGGACATCAACGTTCACCGGCGTGGAGGTACACACGCCGTTCGGTGCAGGGCAGACAAGCGCAGAGACACTCACGATAGCACCACTGACGGGTGCAGCAACAACCGGATAGGTCAGATTCAGGTCCGATGAAAGGAGCATCGCGTGGCTTGAACCTTCAGGTTGACCTGAAGCCATTTGTGCTGTCATGGAATCCACTTCATGGGGAAAGACCGGACGGTGGTGGTGTTCTCCGAGGAAGACGATGAGGCGGGAAGTTGCAGGCCGGATAGAAGCGTCGTCAACGCTGATTTCTACAAAACAAGTGCAGTCAATATCAGGGACATCAACAATCAAATTCCACGAAAATAAATCGTCTGAAACCGGTTGGACAGAAGTAAGAAATGGTCCACTCAAAAGCGTCGTTGGTGTTCTTCCTGAAATGTTGACGATGGACCAACTCGCGTTTCTTAGCGGTGAGGTCGATGTACCGCTCAGGTTAACGGTGTCCAAAAACAATTGACCATCTGTCAAATCAAAGACAATGGGGTCCTTACTGTTGGCTTTTGGCGGATGAGCAGCCTGAACACTGACCGTTGCAAGACTCAACAAGACGAGACCTACCATGAGGTAGGTGACCCCTTTTTTGTTGAGTTCTATGGTCGCCATTGTCATCAATCACTGAACGGGTCGCACAATTCACCTTGACCAGGGTAAGAGAGGGGGTTTCTTGGGTTGGTGTCCCATTTATACTCGCAGAAATTCACGAATCCATCTCCATCGGTGTCGACCATACGATCGGCACCATCAAACGGATCAAATTGGAAGTGGTATTCCCATCCTGTCGCCATGCCGTCGTCGTCATGGTCTTGATAGTACACTTCAGGACCGTCGTTCCAGTCATCACCATCGGTATCGTTGGTAATGGGATTGGTTCCGTTAATCATTTCCTCGTAATTGGTGTAATTCTCAAGGTTGTCGTAGAAACGCTGTCCATCGGGCGTATCGGGGTCAATGTTACACTCCGAGTTGGTGGAATCGTTGTAGCCGGGGCAATATCGCTTGATGAGGCCACTCCGGTTAAGGCCGTCCTTATCGGGGTCTTCGTAACCGTCTTCAATGCCGTCCAAATCACTGTCAGGCATTGACGGGTCCATCACACCACGGGCACCATACACGCCAACCGTTTCGTTATCTGCCAGGCCATTTTCAAAGGCAAGTTGGGAATAGTAGACTTCCCAACCATCCGGGAGAAGGTCGCCATCGGTGTCATCGTCCACCGGGTTCGTGTTCCAGCGATCCGGGGCTTCCATTCCGTTAGCGAGCGTGTCGTTGTCAATGTCAAACGTATCGTCCTTGAGGGAACTCAATGACGGGTCCAAAGCCCAGCGTCCATTACAGCCATCACACAGACTGTTTGAGGGCATTTGGAAACCGGTCAGATTCATTTCACTGACTTGGAATTTTGGTTCCAAGGCGAATCCACCGAGCCAATTCTGCCAAACATAACCACCGGGCTCCATGGTACAAGAACTCGTTTGGGTTGACTCACATCCGGGGCGTTCCCAGTTTGAGGTCGCCACCCACAGACTGTGAGAATTGGTGTTATCTTCAGCTGATTTCACTTGCATTTCCCAACCGTCCAACATGCCATCGGCATCCGTGTCGTTGAGAAGTGGATTGGTGGGATTCTGGAACGGTCGTGGAACGAAGAGAACTTCTTGGCCATCGATAAGACCATCGCCATCGGTGTCGGAGTTGTTGGCGTGGGTGAGGAAGTTGTCCGCACCTGCAACGACTTCTTCACCATCTTCCAGGCCGTCGTTATCGGTATCGAACATGCACGGGCTGGTGGAGTAGGACTCTCCTTCCCACATGAAGTTGTCACCGGCTTCCTCGAGGTCGGTCAGACCGTCCGAGTCGGTGTCGGGGTTGGAGGCGTTTGAGCCCCCAAGGTTGCAGGTTGAAGAGAATTCATCGTAGTCCGACAGGCCGTCTGCATCGGTATCGTACAGACCGGGGTCAGAGGTGACCCAAGTAGGCTGGACACCGCGGTTGACAACCAAAATTTCCCAACCCATGACTTCGATACCGTCGATAAGGCCGTCTGAGTCTGTGTCAGCGTTGAGTGGGTTGGTGCTTCGACCGTCCAAAATACCATCTTGGTCACGATCGTTGGCTTTGTATTCCATCACGTTGGTAAAGCGTTCCTCTTCCTCAACAATGTTCATCCAACTGAACAAACGGGATTCAACGCTTTGGCCAAGGGCCACGTTGAGTTGGTAGACATACCCATCAACAGGTGCTCGCATGGGGATCACTTGTTGATTGCCACCCGCCAGCGTGATACGGGCAGAGGCGACCTGCTGGTTGGCAGACACCTGCTGCCCCAAGACCACATCGACCGTGTGGACAATGGCCGTATTCTCCAAATCACTGTACATGACGTCGCCGTCAGCGTCCAGGTCGTAGCCGTCCATGTCCGGGTCTTGGTCTCTGTTAAGGGCCGAGCGAGGGTGAAGACCGTTCGCAGCTTCCCACTGGTCTGGCATTTCATCCTCATCGGTATCTTCGAGCCATGGAGAGGTGAAGTTGCCCTCGCCAAAAATTTGCGCAACTTGGTATTCTTCCAAGTTGTTCATTCCATCTTCGTCCCAGTCGCCGTAGCCGTCGGAAGCATTCGCTGGATTGAGGACATAGGCTGCGCTCGGTGCCATGGAGGCATCAGAATAACAGAACTCGAATCCGTCTGGCATACCATCACCGTCCGTGTCCCAATCAGAGGGGCCGTTCAGGAGACCGTCGCCATCCATGTCCATCATGAACCAGTTTCGCTCCACGCCGAAGAATGGACCGATATGGGGTGATGGGTTCAGAAGAGGTTCATTGCACGTCTCGCCAAGGCCGGTGTAAAGGGCGATTGTTTCGTTGGCTACCTCTACGATGTCGTCGATGAGATCCATGTCGGAGTCCCGTGCGGTGGGGTTGGTGCCGAAGGCTTCCTCTTCGAAGTTCGCCAGACCGTCATCATCGGTGTCAAGCACCATGTCGCATGAATGACGACCGTTTGAGGCGAGATCGTCCCATTCAGCCATGCCGTTTTCTCCGTTGAAACGAGTTTCAAGCGCGTCGACCATCGCTTGGTCGAGGAGGAGACAATCCCAATTCCCGTCAAGCGGATTGAACAAAATCACTTCACCACCGGGCGTTTGAACACTCGTTGTGTATTGAGACTCCCAGCGGTCATTGAGGCCGTCGTTATCGGTGTCTGCCCGTTGAGGGTCTGTTCCGAGTTCCTGTTCGGCTTGATTTGTCAGGCCGTCTCGGTCAGGGTCGCCTGTTGGCCCTTGGCTGGGGTCTGGCCAGGAATCAGTTTCGTTCTCAACTTGAGCATCACTGGAATCCTGATTCTGCGTTGGATCTATTTCCAAGTCTTCGGATTCACCGTTGTCCAGTGGGTTCAGCCCGTGTTGAACTTCCCAACCATCGCTCATACCATCATTATCGGTATCCGGGTCATTGATGTCCGTACCGTATTGGGTTTCTTCGAGTTTGTCCGAGAGGCCGTCCCCGTCAGAATCGAGGGCCGCTGCCATCAATTCGGATTCACCACGGATGTCTTCTTCCACGGCGCTTTCGAAACCACCGATGTCTTCACTGGTTTGGAAGAAACCAGAAACACCCACAAAAAGGGAGCCGAAAATCAATGTCGAAACGATGGCAACGTACGCCATTTGGTTGTGGTTTAGACTCATATGTTACACCCGGCACGGCTGTGCAACCCAACCGAGGCGTTGATTCGGTTATGAACCTTGACCACAATTGAGCAGCGATAAACCGAGGCATGAACCTCTATTTTGATACGAAATTTAGACGTAATCTACACGACGAAACGAGAGATAAACACGAACGGTATTGACGGCACCCTCTACCCTGACATCGGCGACCGCGCCATGAGCTCGCTGCCACATGCCAACAAGCAGACCAACGGCCACCGGTGCAACCGGCGATTTGATAGAAAAAATGGAGGCCTCTTCACCAGCGAGGATACTTTGCTCAACCCGTACGATGCCAAAGCCTCGTTCCGTAATTCGTTCATGAAAATGGCCATCCCAATCGGTGGGTGATTGAACATAAACCGGCCGTTGATTCGCTTCAAATGCCAAACACGCACTGTGAACCACGGCGTGAAAGGCGTTGGGATGTTCGAAATTTTCATCGATCTTGAGATGAAATTGGGAGGTAAAGTCATTCGAGAGCGGCCGGCCCAGCAGCGAGCCAAAAAGGTGCCAAAAAACCTGGGTTGAGAGGAAAAATGAACGCTCTTCTCCTTTGAAAAAACCCATGGCTCGGCTGTCAAGGTCTACATCAAGATGGCCGGATGCGCCTCCGTCATGGTCGGCACCAAACCAAGGAAGACGGTGAGGGGCAGGGGCCGGTGTTATCGTTTCGCCCTTGGAGGAAAATCGGAGCCGAATGAAGTCTGCACTGGATTGATTCCATTCCACATGGGCACGTTGGCCGTCCAGATGTTCGTGATGAGCCAAAGAGAAACCAACGGTCATTGCGTCGTGCGCTGGGGAGATGATGTGGTCATCTTCCAATCCACCCCACCCCATCTCAATCGCTCGTTGGCGGAGCCTGTTTTTGGCCTTAGATTTGCCAAACCAGCGTCCGAATTGGACGCTTGGGTGGCCGGAGAGGAGCCGTTCTTCGGCGTCCGTTGCTGCGTAAATCAATTTCCGGCCCAAAGGCGACTCAAACGAAGCGTCCAGTTGATGACAAAAGGTGGAAAACTCAACCGTACCGATCAACACACATGGTTCACCGAAGGGATCGTGGAAAAAACCGTCATCACCGAAGGTAAAGAACGAAACGCCCGAGGGTGAGGACTCATCCATCGCTGTCCCAACCTATTCAGGATAACCAGACCGTTCATCCTCGTTAAAGCAGTAACGAATGGTTTGGTGGTTCGCCTTGAGGGATTGAACATCTTTACGGACGACGGCGGGGTCCTCGTGGTGCAACAACACGCGAGCATACATGCGTGCTACCTCTTCCATATCTTGGGGTGAAAATCCAACGCGAGTCAATTCCTGAACACCCAGCCGTAGCCCCGACGGAGCGAGGGCTTTGGTATCGCCGGGAAGCATGTTCATGTTGGTGATGATGCCGGCGTCCTCGAGAAGTTGGGCCGCTTTTGCCCCGGCACCTGAATCGAGGGCCCCATGACGTGTCAAGACCTGATGAGATGCTGTATAGCCTCGGCTTTCCGCTAACACATCAAAGCCCTCGCTGGCCAAAGCGGCAGCGAAGGCTTGAGCATTGGCCACTGTATCCCGTGCATAGGCCTCGCCGTATTCTTTGAATTCCGCTAAAGCCATGACCTTTCCTGCGACGTGGTGCAGGTGATAGGAAGAACAAACACCAGGGAACATCGCCGTGTTGAGACGACGTTGAAAGGAGGTATCCTCTGAAGAGGACAACAAAAAACCACCTTGAGGCCCCGGGAATGTTTTGTGGCTTGAGCCCGTCATCAAGTCGGCTCCTTCTCGGAGTGGGTCTTGAAATTGGCCACCAGCAATCAAACCCAAAACGTGCGCCCCGTCGTACATAACAGCGGCCCCAACTTCCTTCGCTGCATCGGCCATTTCTCGCAAGGGCGTGGGAAAGAGAAACACGGATTGGCCAAATAGCGCCACTTTGGGTTGGACTTCACGAATGGTTTTGCAAGCAGCATCAATGTCCGGTTCCATCCGTTCTTCGTCCCATGGGTACGTGGTCAGGTTGAGATCTCGCAAGCCGACAGCGCCCATTCTGGCGTGGGAAATGTGCCCTCCATCAGCAGTCGAGACGGCCGTTATGGCGTCCCCGGGTTGAGCCAAGGCTTTGAGTGCACCAATATTGGAGACCGTTCCAGAGGTTGATTGGATATTGGCAAATGGTGCTTGGAAAACCTCCTGCGCAAGTTCAATTCCCAGTGCTTCAATGGTGTCGAAGTCCTCACACCCTTGGTAGTAACGTTTTCCGGGAAGGCCTTCCGCATACCGACCGTGAAGATCGCTCCCTACAATGTCCCGGACGGCAGGCGAAATGATGTTTTCGGATGCGATCATGCCCAAGCCGTTTCGATACAAAGCACCACTTGAACGGACAGCAGCAAGAATGTCTTCTGCGAGTTGCAGATTTTCCTCTGAAGCACCCCAGCCACCTGAGACCTGAGTCATGAAGGTACGTTGCGTGGACAGTCCTTGAACCCTCGTCCGGAGGATTTAGACACCAACTTCACGAGCGTTCGCTACGAATGGTGTTTCTTGGAATGAAACGGTTTTGAGCGTTCACATCCTTTCCTTGGGCGATGGCGTTGAGCGATTGCGGCTCTTTCTTCTGGATGTAATTGGTCCGGCCACGATAGGCGACGGGACCCATGTTCCGTTCCAACATTGGACCCGATTCTGTGTGCTCTTTCGGTCGCTTCAACCACCAAGCCTTACCCAAGGGCGTCACTCTCGGCGTACGCCCCTTCTCAACGGCCACAGCACGTCGGCGAAGTCGTTGGCGAATTTTCTTTTCAGGCTCTTTCGGCAGCCGCTCAAACAGCCAAGCAGGGAATCCAATGTCGAGAACAACACCGTTGACCGTGACCAGTATTCCACCCATGAGCAAATGGTTCCCAATCGGGATATTGGTAGAATCTGGAGTGGCCTTAAAACGGCGAAGTCTTCGTGCGTATTTGATCATTCCACGCTGGTCCCGATGTTTGATTTGGTGCTCTTGTTGGCGGATAAATCGGCGATAGGAGAAATGCAAGAAAAACAGACCTCCAATGACGGAAAGACCTTCGGTTTGACCGACTTCTTGGAAGGTGAGAATGCCCAGCACGAACCACATAGGTATCAGGACAAGGTATTGGATGATGTTTGAGAAGACACCAGCAGAAAACCGGGGTGGCATCGCCCGTCGTGTCGCTTCGTGAGCGGCGATCATGACGTTGGCATTGACCGCTTCATCCAGCCCGCCCTTTTGCAGGAGCGCAGCGTAAGCGTTCACCGGTGCAGCATCCATCCATTTTTTGGTTTCCTTTCTGTCGTCAAGAATCAGTGAAACTTCCATATTTTCCCGACCTTTGGTTCCATAGCCGAAGATGACGGCCAGTGCCAAAACTCTGGGATCCTTGCTGTCGCTTTTGATGAGTTCGTCGACGATGGTTTTGGCATCGTGCCACTGGCCGGTGTCGAGAAGGCACAAGGCCACAGCAAGTCGTGGTCGGACACCAGTAGGATCGCTCCGGACCAAAGAGAGGGACAATTCCAGCGCTTCGTCGTACTGACGTTGAGCTCGGAGCAAAGCGACCATGGAGAGTTGCCCGGTTTGGGAAATTTTGTCGTTATGAACCATCATGTCGGTTGGTTGTGGTTTCCATGTCCGCATCATGTTCAGCAAAAGTTGCAGGTAGTCGATGGTTGAGTTATTTTCCCAGTCCCACAAGTCGTCTTCGGTTACCGAACCTCTCCAAGGGTCCAGCCATTCGCATACGAATGACAAAATTTCAGGCTCGTCATATCCCTCCGGTTGCTGGAGTCCGTGCAGCGCTTCACGTGCGGCATCAAGACGGCGGAGCGCCATGAAGCCCGTGGCGATGATCATTCGTGCCTCATCGTTATCGCCGCCCGTTTGTGCCAAGAGTTTGCGACTCGCTTCAATCGCTTCAGGCCACAATCCTCGTAGGGCTTTTTCCCACATCGCGGCGCGAGATTGCTCCTGCCGGATCAACGCTTGATCGCCAGGGAAATCGTGTGTTTGAATTCGGATGAGCAAGTCCAAATCTTCGTTATAGGCGGCGTTTTCCACCAAGGTTTGGAGTTTATCGCCACCCTCAAGGCGAACCGCACCCTCTCGGCGTTCGTCTGGATTCAAATCAAACCGAAGACTTCGCAGTTGTCCAAATCGGCTGATGGATAGAAGCCAGGTCATCAAAAAGATAAGTTGGCCCACGGCGATAAACAGCCAAACCGTCAGCAATCGCATCTCTTCATCAAAGTCATTCGCTTCGAGGGTGGATGTGAACGGCATGAGCCCGCCAAATTCTTTGTAGCAAACCAAGATTAGCAAGAGGACGGTGTATCCCGAAAAACCAGCGAAAGCAAACGTCAGTTGACGAGCCTGAGCCGCTTTTTCTGCGCGTATTTCCCGAGGCGTGTCCAAAATAACACCGAACATTCCACCGAAGGATTGCCCTCCAAGAATCAAGTTCCGAGTCAATTCAAAAATGAAGGCCAAACCAACGATGGCGATGTTGAGCGTCAGATAGAGCGAAAGAAATTGAGGCAAGGACTTGATGAATTCCCAATGGAAGAGGAATTCAGAAATCAAGTCAATGCGTACGAAGATGGAATAGCCAATGATGCCACCATAATTCAGCACTTCTTCCGCATTGGGTGGAGTATTCAGCATCACGTACAACACCGTGAGGATCCCGTTGAGAGCCGTGACGGGCATGGTGAGAAGGAACAGAACCAACAAGAAGGAAAACAGTCGCCCAATAAATCCATTTTTATCCGGATCAATTGGGTTTTTCCGGCCTCGAGTGGTTCGCCATTTGTTAATGAGGAGCATGTTCCAGGAGGCGCCCATGATTCGACCGTACGCGAAAATCGTTGGAGCCATGAACGTCAACATGGCAAAGGCGATCCATGTTGGCGTGAGCGTACCGTTCAATTGGATGCCGTAGGCCAGGACCAAGAGGGTGATGATCAGAAGAAGGGCAAGCGTGAATACACGTCGAATAACGTCAGCGCTGATCGATGACCGCACCTCCCGTTTCTTTCCTGAAAGTTGGCTGTTGAGGGTTTCCCACGGAGAGATCAGCACAGGAATCAAAATGAGCGTTGCAATGATGTAGAGATTGAATTTAGCAAAAACAGCAGGGTTGAACAAGAGTTCGGCGATAAGAATCAAGACACCCGTCAAACCCATCATGTACAGTAAAACGCCATAACTTACTCGTCCAAAGTTGAGAAGACGACGTGAATCTCTCAACGTCCGAGTGATTCTGTGAACTTCGTAGAGGTCATCTTCAATTTCAAACGCCACCTGCAAATTCTTTAATTGGGAAGGGATGAACCAGCGACGCACGAAAAAGGCGATGACGAGGGCGCAGAGAAGTGGCGTGAGCGTTGTAAGGGAGACTTCGGAATCGGTGGAGACCGACGAGGCCGATGCGTTTGAAACAGCAAATAAGGAAAGAGCCATGACGATGCAGAGCATTTTGGCACGGCGCATGAGTTCATCGCCAAGGTTTGGATTGATGAATTCTCCTACGAAATGACCGGTGTACGGCGATACTTTTGCAGGAAACGTTCTATTCGGTCAAAGGCCTCATCAAGGACCTCAATGTCCGCTAGATAAACCAGACGAATGTGACCTTTACCGAGTTCGGGAGAAAATCCGCTTCCGTGAACCAGGAGGACATGCTCTTCATGAAGGAGGCGCAACACGAAGGCTTTGTCGTCGGCTGCCCAATGCTCATCTGCAAGTCGAATGAACATGTAGAAGGCCCCACCTGGCTGCTCGACTTCCAAACCGTCAATGGCGGCAATTCGCTTCAGACAATGATCTCGTTGCTTCATAACGCGGTTGGCATACGCACTCATCCACGCCCGATCCCCAGTCAGTCCAGCAAGATACCCCATTTGCGCTGGTGTTGAAGCGCAAAGCCTTGAGCGAAGCAAACGCTCAATTCCATCGCGAACAAGTTCAAGGCGACTTGAAGGATCATGAAGAGCCATGTATCCGATGCGCCAACCCGGTGCATAGTAGACCTTGGAAACACCATTGAGGGCAATAACGGGAACATCCGAACTTCGGCTTGCAACGGAGACATGTCGTCCAGTAAAGTCCAACCCATCGTAAATCTCATCGGCGACAACGATGCAATTTGGATATTCACGGGCAATGGCCAACAGCTTATCCACGTCCTCTGCACCACAGACCGTCCCACAAGGGTTGTTGGGGTTGATCAAGACCAACAAGCGAACATCGTTGTCCATTTTTGATGCGATATCGTCGAAATCTGGTTTCCAGCCGTCGTTTTGATGCAGTTGGTACTCAATCGTTTCAGCTCCAAACATTTGGGGATAAGCCATGTACGGAGGGTAATGGGGACCAGGGGCGAGAACCTTGGAACCCTCCTCAAGGACGGCAGCAAAAATCAGTTGCAGGGCCTCAGTGACACCGTGGCACACGTAGACGTCCTCGGCTTTGGCCTCCCACCCTTTTCGACGTTCGTCGTCAGCGATGGCTTGGCGGAGTTGCGGCAGACCGTAGGATGGAGAATACCCGTTTTTACCGCTCTTTAAGGCGTCCACGTAGGCATCAACCATATGGGGAGGCGTTGGCAAACCGGGGTAAGCAATGGGATCGCCGATGTTTAATTTGATGATTTCATGCCCTTCCGCCTCCAATTGGACGGCGGGAACGACAACATCTCGAATGGCGTATTCTATGTTGGCTGCTCGTGAGGAGACTGGCACCGGTTTTGTCATCATCTCACCTGTTTACAAATCGGCAGCATCAACACCCGACATTCGAAGAACTTCAGCAAAGTGTTCCTCTGCGACGGGTTGAACGGAAAGCCGCTGACCACGTTGAATCAGCGGCATACCCTCTAAATTCGGATTGTCTTTCATGTCTTGAAGAGGCACCATGTTCAACGAACAAACGGGCTCAATATCCACCATGAACCAGCGCGGGTTCTCGGCCGTGGACTTTTCATCAAAGTACTTGCTTGAGGCATCCCACGAAGTGAAATCTCCGTAACCCTCTTTGATGACACGAGCCACACCAGCCACATGTGGAGGTTTGGTGTTGGAATGGTAAAAAAGCACCAAATCCCCTTCCTTCATGGCGTCCCTCATCATGTTTCGAGCCTGGTAATTCCGCACCCCATCCCAATGGGTCCAACCGTCGGCGACAAGTTGACTGTACGGGTAGACATCCAATTCGGATTTCATTAACCAGTGGTTCATGGTCCTTCGGAGACCAAAGGGGTCTATGGACTCAACGCTCACCAAGCATCGACCACATCGTCTACCAAGGCGGCCTCCATCACGTCATCGGTGGCAGAAACGTTGCGAATTAAGCCGAGTTTCTTTGCCATGTTGTTGCTTCCGCTGACCGCCCCTATGCCCATCTTTTCCAACGTGACGAAAATGGCCGGAAGAAGAATCAGGGCACTAGCGGCGGCAACCCACAGCAAAATCAGAATAACGGTGATGAACGGTTTAATCTCTGGAATAGGAATATCGTAGGCAGTGAACATACCAAGTGAGGTGACCACGGCGGCCTCAAAGAGCGACATTCCGGTACCTACGGCAGCGCTTCGTATCGCTTGAATCCCGCCACCCAGTTCGCGTATTCTGTTCGAAATGTGAATTGAAAAGTCTACGCCAACGCCAACGAGAATTGACCCGATCATGACCGTAACGAGGGATAATGGAACGTCCATTTGCCACATGACCAGCCATTGAAGAGCCACCGTGGCAATGACCGGCGAGGTGGTCCATATTGAGTACCGGATGTCCCGGAAGACAATGGCGAGCGTGATGAGGGTCAAGATGATGGCAAAACCAAGGGAGGTCCATTGAGAACCAACGATGAGTTCGTTGACCTCGATTGCAGTCGCTGCGACACCCGTCAGTTCCTCTGCCGTTTCCCCGTACCGGCCTTGGAAGGTGGCAGCTTTTTCGTTCACCGAATCCACGCTCTTGGCTGTATCGGCTACGGGGATAAACGGCATATCGACATAGATGAGAGAGCGGCTAAAGTCCTCGCTGACGAAAATTTCACGGGTTTCCTTGGTCAGAGACGCATAAAAAACGTCCAGAAGGAAGATTTGGCTTTGTTGTGAGCCTGGCAAACCGAAGGCGTCGGGGTCGTTAAGCAGGTCCCAAAAGGAGCCATCCAAGGATTGACTTTGGCTGAGTAATACGTCAGCCGTGGTCTTGACGTCTTCGCATTGTTCGTTCCCACCGCATGGAATGAGTTGGAGCAGTTCATTGACCTGTTCCCCTGAAATGGTCACCTGAACACCGGAGGATTTCATCAAGAAAACAACCGAAACTGCGGTGGTGTTTTCAACGGTGTTGAGGGATGCCTCCAAATTGTCTATTTTCTGTAAAATGGCGACCGGGTCATCGTTTGAAACGTCCTCGTCGTTAAAATCACCGCTCACGTTGGCGTTGACGAGAATCATTCCGACCTGTCCGGCCTCAAATTCTTGGCTGTATTGCTTCATTTTGACAACCGGCGATTCGCCTTCTGGAGCCATGCCGAGCAGATCGATGTTCTCCTCAACGTTGGCTTGCCCAATGGTGGCCGAGAGCAGAACCATCAGGATAAAGACGCCAATGACACCTTTGTTTCGTTTCACAGGAATGTCAACAAGGACATCAAAAGCCTTGAGTGGCGGATGCTTTGGCTTCTTCAAATCCAAAATAAGGGTCAAATTGGGCACCATAAACATCGTGAGGAGATAGACGATGACGATGCCCCCCGAAAGCGCAATACCCACCGTTTGAATGGGGGCCATGGGTGTGAAGACCAAGGAAATGAAACCAATCACCGTGGTGACGGCGGATAGAAAAACGGCGCGTCCAGTGGAACTCAATGAAGCACGCATCTTTTCGCTTTTCGATCCCTCTTCTTCAGCGTACCTATTCGTGATGTGTAACCCGTACGACACCCCCAACGCGAGTAATATTGGACCGACGATAATCACCGTCATCGTAACCTCATAATTCGTCGCCCCGATCAGACCCAAGGTCCAAAAGACGGCACAAAGCGTTGGAAGGCCGGCAATCACGATGACCTTGAACCCTTGAAGTGGACGAATGCCGGTCAGCCCTGCTTGAAGTAGGTCGGAGTGGAACACAAACAGACCGATGGCCACGAGGACAACCGCCTTCGGGAAGATGTCCCAAAACAACTTGAAGGAAAATTCAGTCACAGCGTTTGTGATGGGAACCGGTCCGGTGAGGACCATGGTGAGACCAAGGTCTTCCCAAGTGCAAACGCCCTCTGATTCAACGGGATTGCCGTTTGCATCGTACAAGCAGGCACGTTCCATGGAAGCGATGGTGTCAAGGACTTCTTGAGTGTCTGCAATAATTTCCTTTGCGGGTCGCTCTTCCGTGACGGCGATGGCCATGATAGCGCGGTCGAGCAAGCCATCTGGCCCACCGTCTTCACCGCCCTCAATGTCCCGAGCCAGTTTATTCATACCGGCGGTAGGTTCACCTTCGTCGGTGTACATCTCACTCACGACGAGGTCAATGGTTGTCTGGCTCGGAATTTCATAGGAGCCACCAAAGGTGTCATCTGTTGTCGCCAATCCATCGTTTATATTTTCAGCGAAATCCCGAGATGGACATTCATCCGTAGGATCGTTTGAACAACCGAGTTCTCCAAGTTCTGTGATGATGGCTTCCCGGATTCGTGGCGCACTGGAATTCACTTCCTTTAGAACGGTGGAAAGAGAAAGGATGTAAATCACGTCGTCCGAATCATCAGAGAGATAAGGATTGAGGATGTTTTCCACATAACTGATCTCTTGCAATATGCGTTGATCCGTGATGTTGTTTTTGTCGGATTCAATGTAAACAACCATGACGTTGGTCGACC
Source organism: Candidatus Poseidoniaceae archaeon (assembly GCA_938030705.1). Lineage (GTDB taxonomy): Archaea > Thermoplasmatota > Poseidoniia > Poseidoniales > Poseidoniaceae > Poseidonia. Next base: position 36,753 of record CALHIR010000005.1, on the reverse strand, counting down.
AATCTTCCTCAACTTTACCGATCAGTTCCGCAACCCGACTTCCATCGGGGAGGTAAACCTCCAAATCACCGTTCACGTTTAATGCCGGGTTGTTGGGGTCGTCGTCAAACTGCGTGTTGTCAAGGAAACCAGATTGAGTTACGAAGTAAACGGTGAGTAAGAGAAAAATCAAGATGGTCGGTATGGGAAACTTGGTGATGGCTCCCGTCGCCCCCGTTTTTTGCCATTCTCGCTTAAACCGCTTTGGAGCGTCCAACACGGCATCAAGGGTGCGTTTGGAATCGATCGTTTTCATTTGCCCAACAAGTTGATCTCTGACCGCCCGACTTGCTCCCGTGATGGATTCGAGACGGCGGTTTCCTTCGGAAATTGGCACGGAATCTTGTGCCGAGGTGTTTTTTGATGCGTCATCGCCTGAAACCACATCACCACCTCAACCTTGGCCAAACCATTGACCTTCAAAGGCTTACCTTCCCCGCGGGCGTTGATGCTTTGTCTTTCATCGTTCGGCCGACGGGTTGAAATGATGCCCCTCATCCGACGGATTGGACCCACCTCATTGACCGAGACGGGGCCAGGTGAGGCACATGCCAGCCCCAAAAATACCAGAAAAACGATGGTCGATCGACCTCGAAAAGACCATCCAAGAAGCTCACTACGCTGACGAAGAAGCCTACAGTGGCCGTTATGCATTTAATCCAGAGAGCGGCAAAGAGCCTTTCGTCATCGACACGCCTCCCCCCTACCCCTCTGGCACCTGGCACATAGGGGCTGTTGCCCAGTACTCGATGATCGATGTACTTGCACGAAGTCAACGCCTCCTTGGGAAAGAAGTCTACTTCCCCTGGGGGGTTGACCGAAACGGCATCAACATCGAGTTTACCGTTGAGAAAAACACCAAACGAAAGATGAAGACCTACGACCGGGACGAATTCCTCAAGCTTTGTGAAACCACCATTGAATCCTTTACCCAAGCCATGAGAAACACCGCGAAACGTGTCGGACTCTCATGCGACTTTTCTCGTGAATACTTGACGGATGCCCCAGATTACCGGAGCGTGACGCAATCCATCTTCGTTGAGTTGTTCAAGAAAGGCGACATCATCGAAGACCTGCGCCCAAATATCTACGACCCCGTTGAGGGAACCACCATCGCAGACGCCGAAGTTGAACGCCTTCCTCGGAAAACCAAACTCGTTGATGTGCGTTGGACCTGCGAAGACGGTACAGAACTCGTCATCTCAACCACACGCCCTGAACTCATCTGTGCTTGCGGCGTGGTTGTGGTTCACCCCGATGACGAACGATACCAACACTTGGTTGGCAAAGAAATCTCACTCCCGGTGGATACCAGTGGCCGCTCGACCACGGTGACCGTCCAGGAACACCCCTCGGTCAAATCCGATTTCGGGACGGGCGTTTTGATGGTCTGTTCCTTTGGCGACCAAAACGACGTGGCCGTCTTCAGAGAATTGGGACTTACGCCGTTCCAAGCCATTGACCTTGACGGAAAAATGACGGAAATCTCCGGCCCCTTGCAAGGGCTCTCCGTATTGGAAGCAAGAACCCAAGCCATTGACCTGCTCGAACAATCCGGTCGTTTGGTTCAAGCCGTGGAACGGGACCAAGACATTCCGGTCTCCGAGCGAGGAAAGAATCCGGTTGAAATCATCCTGCTCAAAGAGTGGTATGTCCGCCAAACTCACATTCAGGACCGAATGCGGGAGCACATTGAATCCATCCAGTTCCACCCTGTGCGCAATCGTCAATTCTTGCTTGACTGGATGGACAACATCAGCATTGATTGGCCCATCAGTCGTCGCCGGTGGTACCACACTGAAATTCCAATTTGGTACAGCGAAGACGAAACGCAAGTGGTCGTGCCACCCGCTGGAATGTATGTGCAACCATGGAAGGATGAACCTCCCGAGGGGAGTCGAGTCTTGGACCGAATCTCCCGGGAAGACCTCGGTGCCTACGAAGACATTGCAGATGCCCTTGGGCGATTGAAAGGAGAAGAGAAGGTGTTCGACACGTGGATGGACTCTTCAAACTCCAACCTCTTTGTCAGCGGTTACCTCAACCATCCCGAAGTGTTTGCCAAAGCATTCCCAACGGCGCTTCGCCCTCAAGGAAAGGAAATTGTCCGCACGTGGTTGTACTATACGCTGTTGAAGTCAACGCTGGTTTTGGACCAACCGGGGTTCCAACATGTCTGGATTGACGGGCTCGGCATGGACCCGTGGGGCCGGAAAATGAGCAAATCCCTCGGCAATGGAATTGACGCTGACTCTGTCCTCGAATGTGGTGCAGGTGGCCGAACAGGTTCTTGGCAAGTCAAGGGCCCTGACGGCTCTGTCAAATTGCGAGCCAATAAAATCGGTAGCGAATGTTTCCGACTGTGGAAGGCATGCGATGCTCAAGTCGGTGACGATTTCCACATCAATCCCGAAGAGATCGAAAAGAAGTATTTTGGTATCTTGACCAAATTGTTCAATGTCGCACGATTTGCATCTCAATTCGAGGTTCCGGAGAACCTTGATGCCCCCCCAAGTTCGTTGGCTTCCGAAGACCGGTGGATTCTTGCAGAATTCCAAAACACGATGCACACCGTTGAAACCTCGTGGAGGAATTTGGACATCTACACGGCGACTCAAGCGCTGAAGACCTTCGGGACTGGCCTGCTACCAAGTCACTATTTGGAAATGGTCAAGTCGAGACTGTACGATGATGACCAAGCAGCTGCCTGGACCCTTCATCGCATGGTCCGAGATTTCATGGCGGCCTTTAGCCCAGTCTGTCCGTTCTTTACCCACCACATTTCCAGCACGGTCTATGGGACATCTTCTGTCGATGTTGATGTTTTCCCGGCTGCGCCCCTTGAGGATGTCGCCTACGGAACCGATGAAGGGACCCGCCTCTGTGCCCTCTCGCATTCGCTGCAAGAATTCAACGGTCAGACCTGGGCCAAGAAGAAAGAAGCTGGCATCTCACTCAATCAGCCCATTGCTGGTGTGTCCATTCCAGAAGAGTTGACGGACTTCGCAGCCACGCTAACCCGAATGCACCAGTTGGAGTGAAGTTATTCCTCTTCAAACAGCGTGGCCTGGCGGGATTCAGGAATTTCCAATTGGCCCAGCCGGAAACCGATGAGCCGGACGGACGAGCCGGGACGAATATTGGTCGCAAACAATCCATTTGCAAGACGTTTGAACACCGTTTCTTCGTCCATGGCCACGGGAATACTTCGTCCGGACGTGTGCGTTTCAAACCCCGTGTATCGAATCTTTACTTCAGCAAGTCGTCCCGAGACCCCCAGACTTACCGCTCGTTCCATGACCAACGACACCAACTGCTCAAGCCGCTCCATCACCTCTTCGTGGTCGGCTTGGTCGCGCTCAAACGTGTGTTCCTTCCCAATTGATTTTCGGCTTCGTAAGGGGCTCACGACAGCGCTGCTCTCGCCGTCCACCACTCGCATGAACCAGGCGGCAAAGCGTTCCCCAGCAAGCCGTGCGAGGGAGAGTTCGCCCAAATCGTAGAGTTCGTCCGCCGTGGTGTAGCCCCACTCTGCCAGTTGAGTCGCTCGTTTTGGCCCGATGCCAGGAAGCTCACGAAGAGAACGTCCTTCGAAAAACGATTGCACTTCATCGGGCATTACCCGAAAGATGCCGTTGGGTTTGTTCACCTCACTGGCCATCTTGGCCACAAGCCGAGTTGGAGCGATGCCAAAAGACGCTGTTAAACTGACAACTTCCTTGATCTTCTGCTGCAAGTTGGTCGCCAAAGCAAGGGCTGCATCCCAATCACCACTCACATGGTCGGTGACATCGAGGTAGGCTTCATCGATACTGGCCTTTTCAAACAAGTCGGCTACTTCATGCAGGACCGCCATCACCTTTCGGCTCGCTCTGCTGTAGAGACCGCGTGTGCCACGAATGTAAATCGCCGGTCCGAACGGTGTCGCAGGGCACCGGCGCCAGGCTTCCGATACCGGCATCGCAGAACGAATGCCGTAGGCTCTCGCCGCATAGTTACAGGTGGAGACAATACCCCGACCTCGTCCTTGTTTTGGGTCTGAACCGATGATGAGGGGGACGGCCTCATCAAATCCGTGGTGAAGGGTTTCAACCGCTGCATAAAAGGCATCTAAATCGCAATGAATGATAATCCGTGGACCATCATCAACCTGACCAACGGGTTTCTCCACCACAGACTTCCAACGGTGCCAGCGGTGTTTGAACTTGATGTGATGATTCAGTTCAACCAAGGGGTCTTCGCAAGGATAGATGACCTCATCCGACGACATTCAATGATTCGCATGCAGCACCAAGGAACAACCACGCAGCCCGACACGGGTGTGATTCAACGACGTCAGGGCATTGACCCGAGCGCTCTTCAGCCCGTACGAGGTCAACTCTACCACCTGAGTGGACCAGGGCGTGCGGGTAAAAGCATGCGGTGCGTTGCCGAACATTGGGTTGTTCATGCGTTGGCACAAGGCGAAGTGGTCCACTGGGTGGATGGGGCTTGTCGGATTGACCCTTCACGTTTTATTCCCGGTTTGGAAGCGCTGGGCGCGGATGTGGAACACTGCCTCTCACGATTGTACTTGAGCAGGGGCTTCACGCTTCATCAATTGGATCGGCAAATCGAACGATTACCGCACGAACTCGCCATCACACGCGCACCCATGATCGTGGTTGACGGTCTGCTTGCCATGCACGGTGATGATGCTGTTTCAACGATTGAATCGAGAACCTTGTTGCGAAGACATGTTCGTATTTTGCGTCAGCTGGCTGAGCAGCAACACGTTGCTGTCATCGCCATCACGGGCACCTTCCGTTCACAGCACACCGACGCCCGATTGCTTCAACACCTGCATCGCCACGCTCAAAACCATCTGGAGGGAAGGTGGACTGGAAGGCGGCAAAGGAGGAGGCTGCATCTTCTCCATCGTCGGTCAGGTCTTCATGGGCATTGGCGTCCTTTTGAGAACATATCACAAACTCGTTTCCGCCTCACAGAGCGGACATTCAATCGGAGGGGAGGAAATCCATCATTGGGTATCCTCACCCTGCAGCATCAAGACGAGTAAACTCCAGAAGGCTCGGTTGTCGGCCGTCGAGGCGAATCTGTTCAGTGGTCCACCCAAACGGCGCGAGAAGAGCCCAAATCGCCCGTTCAGCGAGTTCAGCATAGTGAATCGGACATCCGGAAAACAAAGGTTCGCAGGCCTCGATTTCCTCCGCCAAGCGAACCCGTTGCAGCGGTTCGGTGGACGAACTGTCCACGACGACATACCGCACTTTCCCGCCAGGTGGAACAACATAACCACGTTCATGCGCTCGCATGAGTGCTCCGTAAGTCAGGTTCTTCACACGATAACTCGCTGCGTCTTTGGAGGTTCTGCGCGTGATCACAAGGGAAGAAAGTGGAACCTCACCAGCCTCCAATCGCTGAAGTTCACGCCGATAGTGCATCAGTACCGCCCGTTGGGTTGCGGGAGAAGGGAGCCCCTGAACACGGTCTCCTTCGGCCAGTAATTCCAACCCGCTCTGTTGTAAATCCCTGACCCAACGGGGCGTGGAATGTTGACGAAGTTCAATGCCTCGAACCTTGAATTCTTCACCTGTGTAAGCCCAATACTTGGTGAGCGAACCCGAACCGTGCATCCGACTTGGAAGGAACGCAATGAAGTCATAATGCGCTTCGAACTCAAGTGGAATACCAACCTGTTCAGACAGGCGTTGGGCAAAATCTTCGGCCTCTGCACGCTGCTGTTCAGATGAGCGCCCCTTGGTGTCCGAGAGCCAGACACAATCAACGATGGCATGAAGCACGTCCCAGCCCTCCTTTTGAGCCGCTTCAATCGTTGTCAACAGCAGATCACGAGACCACGCACAAATGGCTTCATGGGCTTCGATGCGACCAAAGCGGGCATTACGATAGCCCGTGTACCCAAAGCACGTCACCAGCAGCCACTTCAGTGCATTCTGCCGCAAATCGTAGGCATCGCCTTTGTGCTGACGTAGACGTTTCAATGCCCGTCGCCGCTCGATGATCGGCGCCACCACTCGCCCGAGAAACCCGTGCGTTCGTCCGCATGTGTGCATGTTGAGACCCGGCACGGGAAGGGCCTTTTCATTGGCGAGTGGGAAAAGCCCGTGCCCGAATCTTGACACTACTGTACGCTTGCGAAATTCTTCTGCCGCTTCACGAGGATGCAAGGGCACCACGCCGCGAGCGATGTTCGAAGGAAGCGTTTGACAGCAGGAACAATTCAGCGTCTCAGGTGAGATGTTGCGTGTGGCGATGATGCTTGGAAAGAGACTCGCAAAATCGAGTTCAAGAACAGATGCATGCACGCCGGGGCGACTGTCAAGGTACAACCCTCCCCGGTCGGCATGGAGGAGGTCCAGCGCCGATTTGGTGTCCTCGGGACGGTTTTTCTTCCAGGGCACCAAGACCCCATCATCCATAGCCACCCGCATCTGTATTGCACTGATGACCGAGCCCGGGGAAAGACGAGAGATGATCTGGGCTGATTGTCGCGAATGCTGCGCCAGTTCAAACAGACCGGCAAGACCACCTTCGTTGACGATGAAACTGTTCTTCACGTCAAGATGGAGACGCCCTTTGAGAAAGAAAGCCCCGTGCCGATGCCGTGTTTGCCCATAGGAATGAACGGTGCGTTGACCGGTGGACTGTTGAAGATGCTCAGCGGTTCGCCCAAGGACAATCGGTGTGTTGTGCACCTCGGCCTGTTCAATGAGCCATGGAAACCAACGCTGGTCGCCTCCTGCGGTCAGCACAACATCCGGATCGATGGAGGCAATGATCGTTTGAAAGGCATTGAGCATGACGGAGAGCGATGGAAATTTACTGCGCTCAAATGCGTGCGAAACAACCCTTCGCGGAGGGGAAAGACCGGGTTCCTGAACCGTGTTTAAGCAAATACGTTCAACGGTATCGCCTTGTGAGGGAAACCCTTCGCCTGAGGTGAATTCTACGGTCAGACGAACCACATGAAACGGGGGGTACACATCGCTCTTCGCCGATGAATCGTTCAACGCTTCAAGACGAGTTGGGTCAGAGGCACACCATCGGACCCGTTGAAACGGCATGCAACCGTGTTCATTTAGAAACCGTTGAGCCAGATGGGCATCGACCGAATAGAGTTTGAACCGATGAAAATCACCCCTCGCCTCAATGTGTTCCGCAAGTGCACGTACATGCCGGTAGGAACGTAGAGCGATGGAGAGAACATCGACTTGGTCTTCGGCCTCCAAATCTAAACGTGCCCTCGTGGGGAGGATGGTGCCGATGCTAAACCGCTGACGTAATTCAGGTTGATTCAACCAGTGTTCTAAACGGTCAAGCGAGCGGTGCGAGGCGTGAACATGAATCAAGGGTTGCCAAGGAAGAACACAGCCATGTGCTTCTCCTTGGTCATCAACAATCCACGCCACCATGCCGGAGTTTGTCTCGTTCTCGTGAACGTCCAACAACCACCCCTCAATCATGACGATGCCGTTCCTCAAGCGTCTGGATTCGGTCCGAGAGTTGTTGGAGTTGCCCCATCAGCCCGACCATCATGCTGAGTACGGTGGGTTGCCAAGTGTTCACTGCGGGAAGCATCCCCCCCGCTGCACGGCGCTCACGTACCGCATCCAAAAGCGCATCGAAAGCCGCCTGATCAACGGACGAAAGAGCACGACGATAAGGCGTCAAATGTTGTAATTCATTCTCCACTCGTGTTCGCCATGGTGGCACACTCCGACCCATACCTCTACGAGCCCGAAGAAGAAAGAGATGCTTATTGCAGACCCATTTATTGAAAGTGAAAGTGCTAGAGGAAGGCTTTGTTGACAACAAAATCACAAGGACGACCGTCAAGCGCATCCATCACGTTGGTGGCAATGTCCATGCCGACACGCCCTTGAGCTTCAACCGTCGAAGCCCCGATGTGAGGCGTACCGTGGAAAAATTCCATCTGAAGAAGCGGGTGATTCGGGTCGACCGGTTCGTTTTCAAAAACATCGAGCGCTGCAGAAGTGAGGGTGCCGGATTCCAGAGCTTGAAGAACAGCGTCTTCATCCACGATGCCCCCCCGTGCACAATTGACGATATGGCTGCCGCACCGAGAACCGTCTTTTCCGATGTGAGGCATGGAGGCAAGCCGTTGGGCGTTGACGAGGTGATAGGTCTCCTCGGTCAAATTGCAGTGAATGGAAATATGGGTGCAATTGGAGAACAATGACTCGAGGGTTTTGTGGAGGCGCGTCCCCTGAGATTTGGCCACTTTGGGCGGGAGATAAGGGTCATAGGCGTGAATTTCCATACCCAAGGCTTGGGCGACGCGTCCGACCGATTGAGCAATGCGCCCAAAACCAATGAGGCCGAGGGCTTTTCCAGAAAGTTCTGATCCTTTCATGGCTTTCTTCTCCCATTGGCCATTCCGAAGGCTACGGTCTGCTCGTGGCAAATGACGGATGGAGGCCAACAAGTGAGCAAGGGTCAGTTCCACCACTGACTGGGTGCTGGCCCGAGGCGCATTCACCACTTTGATGCCGAGGGAGCCGGCCGTCTCGAGATCGATGTTGTCAACACCAACGCCAGCCCGTCCAATCACTTTCAGTCGTTCTCCCGAGGCGTTCAACACCTCTTTGGTCAGTTTCGTGGCACTTCTGACGATGATGGCGTCAAACGATTGGAGCGCACCACCGGCAAGCTCGGCTTTTTCAATGGAGGCTACGACCACCTCATGGCCTGCTTTTTGAAGGCGTGAAACCGCCTTTTTGTCCATTCCGTCGGTGACGGCAATTCTGGCCATGGACGGTTGAGGACACGACGGCGTTAGAACATTCGGATTGACCTGTCAGAGACCGTTGTTTTCAACAACCCCAAGCAAGTGGGGGGTGATGAGGAAGCACCGTGGAGTCGGAAATTCAAGAGCTTCTCTGGGGTGCGGGAATCTTAGCCCTCCCGCTCCTTCTGGCCCTTCCAATGAGGCTTGCGTGGCAGTTTTGGGTGGGGGTTGGACACGAGGTCTCAGAATACCGGACCGTCGTCAGGCAAATTCTGGACTCCGGCCATCAAGTGGCCTCGTTTTCACAAACACTGGATGACATTGCCCGAAACCTGCGCATTCCACCAACGAAACAACGTCTCATCGAAGCCGAAATGCTTCATCCACTGACGCTCTCTCATTTTCTCCTGCTGCCCGCCTTGCTCATCTTGCCCCTTTCAGCCATCATGGCCCTGCCGTTGGTGTTGATTGGCTTTCCATTCATGCTCTTCATGGAGTACCTCCTCATTCGTCAAAGACTTCTGATTTGGAGCCTCAAAACGATTGAACGGCTGATGCACTGGCAGGTGATTCACATTCCAAAACCACATCGGGGAACCCGTGAACAACGCAAGTCGCTCACGGAATTTTCTCAACACATTGAACACTTCAATTATGTACCACAGGCCGCCTTTTTGGGCCTCTTTGCGTGGCTTATCGTTCACTGGGTGTTGAACCTTGATTCGTTGGTCGTTGAACTCATTGTTTCCTCCTTCCTCTACATGGTACTTCTTTCGGTCCTGTCCGTGTTGAACACGGCTTTCGAAGCAGACTTGGTCTTCGTTGACCCTGCCAAAGGGCGACTTGTTCCGGTCAACCAATGGCTTGAAGGCGTGCTCAATCCAGTGGTTGGTATCGGTCTGCTCTTCCTGCTTGGCCGAAATCTCCTCGAGGAGTCAAGAGATGTCGGGGGCAACCCTGTTCTTTTCGCCACGGTTGTTTTGACGCTTCTTTACGGCGCAGCCATCGTTGGAATTTCCTACCGGTGGGGGTATTCATCCTGGCGAGGAGAACGGGTTCGCCATGACTTTGAGGCACAAGTCATCGAATATCTCAAACCCCTCTCTTACGACCTGACGCGTTCCAAGGGACGCATTGACTTCACCGTCAGAATGGGCATGGACGAACGTTTATCGGCCTTTGATTCAGCCAATCATCAGCAGATGACGTTTGACGAATTGCAAAACCTACCCACCGTCCCAAAAGACACCAAGGCTCCCAAAAACCCACTCAAGAAATGAATTCACTCAAGCCAGGGTATCGATTCGGGGAGTTCGCCAAAAAGATTGGCAGGTATGGCGGTCTTAATTTTTGAAACACCGCCCAACTTAGCCGCCGTGGCTTCTTGCCAAGAGCGGAAAGCCTCGAAAGACGTCATTGAGAGGATGGGATTGTTTTCTCGATTCCAATCCAACGACATCATGGTCGTGCCGGGTGGGTCATGTCCGGAACACACCACGGTGTGCCCCTGGAAACGATCCAGAACAGATAGGGCGTCCCAGTGAACATGAACACGCCCGCTTGGCAGGTCATCTCGGCCCACGCCACCCTCGCCGTTGAAGAGGAAATCTCCGGTCATCATGTAGCCGGGCACATGAACGATCATTGAATCGTTGGTGTGGCCGGGGGCGGCATGGAATTGGATAGGAATCGATCCCAGCATGATCTTCTCTTCATCGTCAACGTGCATGGAGACACCGAGACTTGCCGTTTCGTTTGACATCACGTATTCGCAGCCCAGTTGTTCGCGCAAACTGAAGCATGCCGTGATGTGGTCGGCATGTGTGTGGGTGGCAATGGCATAGACGAGGGTCAATTCTTGCTCTTGGAGCAGCGAAGTGTAGTTCTCCATGAAATCAAATACTGGATCCACAAGGGCGGCTTCCTTTGTGTCTTCATCCACGATGAGGTACGTCATGGCCCAAACACCTTCGTTCAATTGTTCAAAGCGCATGGTTGAGCCGAAACAGCGGACCGCTTTGAAGGTTGACGAACGGTGACGATGAGTGGAAGCGAGTATTCATGACGCACAACAGGTTGGACAGGACATGCACCCCTCCGAAGTGGTTTATCTTGAACACGACGGAAAGGTCTTCTTGGTGAATGAAAAAGGAGACGGCCCCCAACAACCCGTCGAGGGGCGCATGACCTCCGAAGAGACCTTTCGCTTTCCGACGAAACAAGAACTCCAAGAGATGGACCTCGACTTCATTGAAAAGGAGACTTTGGTCCTCCGTTATACCGGCATCACCTACACCGTCGTCAAGGCCTACCCAAAGGTCGAATGGCCGAGGGATTGGGCTTGGAAAGACCAGTGTGCATCTGACAACGGGGTTCACCCAGTGGTGCGAGGTGCCATTTACCGTTCCCTGCACCGCTTGGTATCCAAAGTGATGGTGTGCAACGATGGCGGTCAGGTCTTGATGGGCAAGGTAGAGCGAGGTCATTTCCGTGGTTTTTGGACCCTCCCCGGGGGCTACATGGACCACAACGAACACCCGACGGTCGGTTGTGTGCGAGAAACGCAGGAGGAACTCGGCCTGACCATCGTGCTCGATGATGTTGAGCCCGTCATTACTCAGCGAGTGTTCAACGACGAAGGCATCTCCTTTGTATCGTTCACCTACCGAGCAACTTGGAATGGAGAAGTGGACGAACTGACCCTCCAAACAGAAGAGATTTCAGAAGCGGCTTGGTTCCCCGCGCAGCAAGCCTTTGAACAAGCTGTATCGCATTTTGACCGAGAAGCCCTTCGGAGTTTGCTTTGATCACAGACCTAACTGTTCTCGCGCCGCATCGAGCGCGTCGCCCAATCCTTCAGCGTACGAACCACCACCTTGAGCGAAGGTCGGACGACCGCCACCCCCACCACGGATGTGAGATGAGATGCTTCGAAGAAGGTCGACAGCGTTGTACCGCTCACTGGCGAGGGTGTTTTCGGTCACGCCGATCATCAGTTTTCCACCGCCATCTTTTGATCCAAGAACTGCCAAGGTTGGTTGGGCAGCATCAAGGGTCAGTTCTTTGAGCATCGTGGTCATGGATTTTAGATCACCATCGATTTCCATCACGACAACACGGACTCCATCAACGTCGGTCGTAGCATCTCCACCACCGGAGGTTCGCAAGCGAACGATTTCTGATTCCAAGTGTTCAATCAACTTTCGTTGTTCTTTCCACTCTTTGAAGAAGCGAGCCGCTGCTTTTGGAAGATCGTCCCCGTGGACACCGAATACCTCACTTGACAACCGAACCAATTCGTCTTGAGAACGGGCATAGGCCAACGCCGCTTCGCCAGCGACGATGTGAAGTCGCTCAACACCGTCCTGAACGGCAGACGAGCGAACAATCCGAATGGAACCAATTTGTCCAGGTTCATCGTGATGCGTGCCTCCGCATGCTTGGATATCGTGTTCGGCAATTTTCAAGATCCGGATGGAATCTCCTTTCGGTGCACCGCCTTGATACAGGTCAAAACCGTGAACCATGTCGGCATCTCGACGGTTTAATTCAGATTTTTCCGTGGCACGTACGTCGCTGAGTACTTCGTTGGCCATGTCTTCCATGGCATCAAGGTCGGCTCGGTTCAAGCGATGGTAATGGGTGATGTCCAAGCGGCCGCTTTCAACCGTCAAATGCGAACCGGCTTGGAAGATGTGCGGTCCGAGGAGGCGTCGTGCTGCGCCACCCACGATGTGAACGGCAGTGTGGTGATCCATCAATTGCTTTCGTCGCTTCCAATCCAAATGACCTTCGATGTTAGGAGAACCGTCCAAGGGACCGTTGGTGAAATGGACGATGACATCGCCAATCTTCTGAGTATCGAGAACATCGACACCGACGTTGTTTTGTTGGAGACGACCACGGTCCCCTTCTTGGCCCCCGCCTTCTGGGTAAAACAAGGTCGCATCCAACACAACAGCGTGCGTGGCCCCCTCTGGCCCGAGGCCTTCTGCCGATTGACAGCCAAGCACGTTGGCCTCAAAGGTGGGCAGGTAAACAGATTCGTAGTAGAGTGGGGTGGTCGCCGGATACCCTGCGACGTCAAGGACATGACCCCCACCGCTGTTGGCCGTTGCTGCTTCTTTCGCCATGCGAGCATGACGTTCGGCCATTTCCGCTGAAAAACCCGTCCGAAGGGTGACGCTGTTCCATCCAGCATGCCTCGCCAAGGTGATGACCATGTCGGGCGCCAAACCGTGGGAGTCATTCATGGTGAACAAATGACCATCTGGGATTTCAGTGGCCTCTTTTGGCAAGGATTTGAGTTGTGTTTGGATGACGTTCGTGCCCTTCCGTAGCATTTCGATATATCGCTCTTCTTCAAGAGCGAGAATCGTGAGAAGGCCGTCTCGTGTTTGCTTGTTGAGTTGGCCGCCCAAATTGACATCGAGGTGGTGCGTTGCCAATTCCGTGAGCGGCACCTGAATGTCCAGTTCATCCCGCATTCGCAACACACGGCGTGCCAGCATACGAGCCAAGTATCCGGCCTTGGCGTTCGAAGGCACCAAGCCATCTCCCAGCATGTTACACAAGGCATGCAAATGGTCGGGTATGGCGTAAATATTTGCCAGTGGTTCGGTAATGGACGAGAACTGCTCTGCGGAGACCTCGACACCACGTTCGGCCAGTCGCTTGAGGAAAATGTTGACCAATTTCTCTCCATCAACACCCGCTTCGATGTTCATGATACCGTTCAATCTGGACATCTCGCTTAAGAGACGGTCCAAATCCAGTGAAGGCCACCGGTTTGCGACGTTGTCGAAACCTGACCGTTGCTTCAGCCAAGCTACAGTTTCGGGGTAAATCGCTTCGTAAATGGTGGGGGTTCCGGCAGCCGCCCAACAGAAGCGTTCCAAGCCATAGCCAGTATCGATTATTTGCAACGGCATCGTCCGATAACGATCTCCTTTGAGTTCCACTTCACCGTCAGGATGTTCTTCCATGTCCATGAAGACCAACGTGGCCAATTCCAGACCGCCCACGATGACTTCGACGGCAGCCCCTGCGTTGCCCCCGCCGCACCATGGATTTTCCACATAGGTAATCTCAGAGGCTTGGATGCCGAACGTCTCGGTCAACATTCGGTGGCAATGCTCAACACATTCTTCCATCCAGTAAATTTCCAACCCGTCATCTGGCCGATTGAAAACGTGGTGAGCCATCATTTCAAAGGTCGTCAAATGTCGACCAGAACGCCCGACAGCATCGACGTCGGTAAGGCGAATGCAAGGTTGGGAGACCGCAAGGGGATTGGCCGGAGGTTGAACGGCACCGGACGTCACATGGGGTTGGAAATCAGCAATCGAGGCGATGGTCAGGTGAATATCATCACGCCAACGTGCGAGGACTGGGTAGGGGTCAATGCGGGTGTGCTCCCGGTCGGTGAAATAACCCAGGAAAGCCTCCCGCATGGCGTCTTTCAAGGCTTTCCCACGCTGGTCAAATCCTTCGATGAGCGGTGCGCCGATGAAGGTGTACTCATCTTCTGGCGTGTCGCCGCAGGTCTCCCGTGCTTCATCGCAGGTCCAAAACCAAAGGGAGGTCACCCGACATTGTTTACGAACATATCCGTTGTCGTGAAAGACGGCCAAATCAATCGGCGGCAACGACATGAAAGGGTCCCTCACTGTTGGATGGTCTTGCCAAGCAGAGACCCCCCTTCAAGGCTGTGTTGAGAGGCAGCCTGAAACCTTCGTTGTGCAAAGTCTCAAATCTCATCGGCTTAAGCCGTCAATATGCAGCAAGCATGGCGTGACCACCTCGTCGACGAAGGCGATGGCACCATGCGTATCAGAGCACATGGACCCATGAAGGTCGATGCGAGGTTGATCACCGATGCCGCCCACATGGAGCGCCATGCCGACGACCGGGGGCCAGAACAACTCGTAAACACCGCTTCGCTGCCAGGGGTTGTCGGAGAGGCCTGGGCCATGGCCGATTGGCACTATGGCTACGGATTTCCCATCGGAGGCGTGGTCGCCACCGATACGGAATACGGGGAAGCCGGTGGAGCCATTTCTCCAGGCGGTGTTGGCTTTGACATCAATTGCGGAGTACGATTTTTGGCTTTGCAAGCCACCGCAAAAGACATCCCCAACCTGAAGAAATTAGCAGGAAGGTTGGCCGGGCGAATCCCTGCCGGAGGTTCGGGCAAAGGAGGCGTTGATATTTCCACATCCGACCTCAGGGATATTTTGCAGCGTGGAGCCCATGCGGCTGCCGACCTCGGCCACGGCCATCACGCCGACTTGGCCTTTCTCGAATCCAATGGGCTGCTTGAAACTCAAGAAGCCGAAATCTCACAACGTGCCATGGAGCGTGGGATGAAATCCTTAGGAACATTGGGGAGCGGAAACCATTTTTTGGAACTCCAAACTGTAGGAAAGGTCGTTGACGAAGCCACCGCTGCTGCATGGGGCCTCTTTGAGGACCAAGTCGTGGCCATGATCCACTCCGGTAGTCGCGGATTAGGGCATCAGGTCTGTACCGACCACGTTCGTCGTTTGGAAGCATCATACAAGCAACATGATGGCCTGTGGGTTAACGAAAAGTGGGGGTACGCTCTGCCCGATAGGCAGCTCGCCTCCGCCCCAATTCACTCGCCTGAAGGCCAGGCCTATCTTGATTCCATGAACGCTGCAGCAAACTTTGCGTTTGCGAATCGGGCCGTGTTGGCCGAGCGACTCCGGACGGTCCTCAAACTCGAGATGGGAGCCGATGGCGAGGCGACCACGTTGTACGATGTGGCTCATAACATCGCCAAGATGGAGACCCACGTCGTCCATGGAAAATCCTGTTCGTGTTGTGTTCATCGAAAAGGAGCAACTCGAGCCTTTGGTGGCGACCATCAGGAGGTCGGTGCTCAATTCGCATTGACTGGTCAACCGGTGATTGTTCCCGGCGACATGGGAAATGGGTCATGGATCATGGCCGGTCCAACCAGCGGCAGTAATGCTGCGTTTGGTTCCTCATGCCATGGAGCAGGGAGGGCACTCTCTCGTAGTCAAGCGAAAAAAACCCTCGATGGAAAGGCGTTGAAGCGAAGTTTGGAGGAACAAGGCGTTCGTGTTCACGCCTCCACGCCAAATGTTCTATCTGAAGAGGCCCCTGATGCGTATAAGGACGTGGACGAAGTGATTCGATTGACATCCCAAGCAGGTCTTGCCCGACCTGTCGCACGAATGAATCCGCTTGCCGTGATTAAAGGCTGATCACATGCAGACTTCCATCATTCCCTGTCCGGGAATGGTGGGTGCCGCACCGCTGTGGACGCCATCGGGCTCTTCCACAATCACACTGAGCAGTGTGTTGACCAGTTCTTTCAGTTCATCGACTTGGTGTTGAAGTTCCTTCACCCGTCGTTGCATTTCATCGTTTTGTTGTTGCTTACGCTCCATGTGCATCCCATCTGAGAAGTTGCCTTCTCATAGTGAAATCTGTAAAATCGCCTCTTATACATTGAGGTCAAACTGATAAAAATCTGCCCCTTTTCTCACGCTCTAAAACAGCGGGTGGTGGAGCCACCGGCGAGATTTGAACTCGCGACCTCCTCATTACCAATGAGGTGCTATACCCCTAAGCCACGGTGGCAGTGGTCGGCCCACCAGCCAAGCGGATATAATCGCTTCGCGAATCCAGCCATCAAGCCGTCAAGCGATACAAGGACCACGTCCCACCCTGTATTCCACCCGGAACCGAAACGGGGACCTCACGAGCTTCAACCAAAACCCACGATGTCGTGTTGGCGTCAAAGGACGTTTCAGGAGCAACCAGCACGTAATCGATGGTGGCTCCATACTCCTCGATGACATCCGTGGCTGTCGAAGGGTTCGCCCAAAGACCTTGGATACCTTGGGAACCGTCAAGGTCAAGATTGGATTTGAGCACATACAAATGATGCATGGCCATGGATTCAGGAGCCACCAACAGGAAAGTATCGTCATCTTCACCCCATGATTTGGCGAGAAGTTCCCCCGCATCTTCCGACCAAATCTGGTGACCGATTAAGCCGGTGAACAAAAGAAATGGAAGAATCAAAACAACGGCCCGAACAGAAAATCGGTCTCTCGAACCTGCTGTATTGGCCTCGTCAACACCATCCCACCGAAGCAAAGCCACCAAGGGAATCAGAAGGAGCGTGGCGTACCTGCCGTTGTTGCCCAACATCACCATCACCTTGGCTAAACTCATGTCCCAGAGAGCCGCTTCCAATGTCCAAAGGGAGGCCACGTAGGCGACGATCCCCGCCAGCACCCCACAAATGTAGACCACCAACATGGTCAATCCGGGCCCCCGAGCTACCCGCAACTTTGGCCAACGATTGAGCAGGAATGGCCAGAGAAGACACCCAACAAGGAGATACAGCACCACCGTGTCGAGAAGGGCAAAAAACGATGCAATCAGAAACTGGAACGGGTGCTCACCAATGATGGAGAAAGTGCCGGTAGAGGTTGCAAAGCCTGTGAAAACAATGCCGAAATAGACCACGATAAACGTCATGAAACCCACTGCCCAAGGATTTCCGAGACGTTCCCCTTCCCTTGTGAGTGAACTTGACCGGCACAATCCGATCCACACTTCGGTCGCCAAGACCATCACCGCCCAAGCGGAAAATGAGGCCAACGGCGAGAAGCCTTTCCAGAGCATGACCAACAAAATAGAGGTCGCCATGAGACCGCCGTTCAAGCGTTGTTGGGCAGGGGTCTCTCCTCGATTGAGCCAATAGCCAACAACACCGAGCCCCATCAACAAAGCAAGAGGGGCTTCATCGTAACCCCGGCTGGTTGAGAACATAAGGACAGGACTCAACATCAGCAGCGCAGCCCACCTCGGCTCAAATCGGCCAGGAGAGGGTTGGTCCCAAGGGCGACAAGCAACCAACAGCGCCACAAGCACCAATGAAGAGACAGCGGTGATTTTCATTATGGACTCGCTGGCATTCCACGGAGGGATGTAGCCATCATAAACGGCGGTGGTGTTCACGCTCGATGAACTGCTGATGCGTGGCGCCCCCCAGGTCAAATCCTGCCCTTCCGTTTGTTCATCGTTCAAGGCGTTCATCCGAACATGTGCATCCAACCCGAGGTCACTGTGCATTGCCGCATAGATGTGGAAGAGAACACCGAAGAGAAAGACCAAGGTCCACCGTCGCTGGTGACCATGCTCATCTCGCTCCATGGAACACACCATCCATCGTCCCGACATGGAGGTTGCGGTGTTGGCGCCGAGAGAGAGATTTGAACTCCCGAGGGACAGGCCCACGCGATTTCCAGTCGCGCGCACTACCAGGCTATGCGATCTCGGCTCTAACCCGCCGAACCCCACTTCTCGTTTAATCATCACCCTCCAGAAACGAGAAATGGAAGCGGCAGAGCGAAAGGACTCAAAGGGGCGAAGTGTAGCCAACCAACATGGCCGAGGAGGCGGTAACCGAGGTGGATGACCCCTTCGCCCACACCACGCTGCCATTCCGCATGGCCGAGATGACCCTCACACGACCAATACCTCCGCAATATCCGCTTGCTGAACCCGTTAACACCCTGCGAAGGGAATGGATGTTTCACACCAAACTCCTCCGCAAGGAATGGAAGCGAGAGCATTACGTCACTGTTGTATTTGGGTTGGTGGCGTTTTGCTTAGGTTCAATTTCAACCGAATTATGGGGCGGAGGAAACGCTCGGCTAAGTGGATTAGATGGTGTTTTGGCCATCAATGGATTCCAATTCTTCCAAATACTGGTCTCCATCATCTGCTGGGGATGGTTTGCCTACCAAGCATGGATTCTCTTTCCCATCATGCGTGTCCACGCCATGTCGTTGTTGGTCATGTGGAATGCCCTCTATGGAGCGCAAATTTTCTTCCACCGAACCAACCCAACCTTCCCACTCTCGATCAATTTGGCGGACATGATGGAAGGTACACTCATTCTCCTCATCGTCTTCTTTTTCCTCTTTTTCTTTTGGAAAGCCGTCGTGGAAACGAGGGATTTGCATGTGGAAGTCCACCACCTTCACGAAGACGTTCGCGTCATGGAAGCATCACTGGCTGAACACTCCCTCCGAGGATGGACCGCCTTGTTTGGCCTGTGGGTTCTCCTCGTGACCGTATCATCATGGGCCGGCCTTCATCACGTGGCAGCCTATGGCGATGACAACATCGGTTTCCTCGTGGTGCATTTGCTCACGGGCCTGCCCGCCATCCCACTCCTTCTCATCGTGCTTTGGTATCCTCAACGCATGCTCGGAAACCAAACGGTTGTTCGCACCCGAGCAGCGGCGAGTGCATCCCTCGAAATGGAGGATGGTCCATCGCCTGAAAAGAAGAAGATTTCAGCCTGCCCAGAATGTGGACAATCCGCCAAAGTAGCGCTTAATGCAACGGGTGAATTGACCCATCCTTGCCTTGCGTCTGGGTGCAACACGGTGGTCGTCATCGGAACATCATGTCCAACCTGCGATGCGACGATGCCAAAACGAATCGCCTGTTCAGGCTGTGGCGTCAATGCTCCAGCCATGGATTACCTACCCGACCAGGAGGCTTGGTGAATGCTTAACGATTGCAGAAACGATTTCCCGACGCTCCAAGGTGACAACCCTCCCGCCTACCTCGACAATGCCTGTGTGACCCTCAAACCTCAATCGGTCATCAACAGCATTCATCGCTATTACACCGAGACGCCAGGTTGCGGTGGACGCTCCGTCCACAGGTACGGAACTGCGGTATCCAAGGCGGTCGCAGATGCCAGGAAAAAATTGGGTCAATTCCTCAATGCCCCTTCACCAAACGAAGTCGTCTTCACTCGCAACGCCACCCATTCGATCAATCAAATCGCCCACGGCATGAAGTGGGACAAGGGCGATGTTGTGTTGACCTCCGACCGAGAACATAACTCAAACCTCGTCCCTTGGCTTCAACTCGAACAAGAGCAAGGTATCGACCATCGCGTGGTTCCAAGTTTGGCAGACAACACCTTTGACATCGAAGCCTTTGAAGCCGCCTGTGCCGATGCTGGCTCACGGCTGAAGATGGTCTCCGTGAGTCAAGTTGGCAATCTTGACGGCGTTGAAATCCCCATCGCCGAAGTCACAAAAATCGCTCACGACCACGGCGCACTCGTCGCCATCGATGGCGCCCAATCCACACCCCACATGAACGTCGACGTTCAAGCATTGGACATTGACTTCCTCTCCTTCTCTATTCACAAAATGTGTGGTCCTTCCGGCATGGGAGGCTTGTGGGGCCGATACGATTTGCTGGACGGGTTGCGAACCATCCAATCCGGTGGACAAACCGTTGCTTCCTCCACTTACACCGACGCCACATGGGCCAAACCACCTGCCCGATTTGAAGGCGGTTTGGGGAATTTTTCGGGCATGATGGCCACCGGTGCAGCCATTGATTACCTCGCAGCCTTGGACATGAACGCCGTTCACGAGCATGAAATCAAATTGAACCGAATCATGACCGATGGCGTCAAAGACCTCCCGGGACTCTCGATCATTGGTCCAGAAGACCCAAGCAAACGAGGCGGAATCTGTTCTCTCCTCATGGACGATTTACCGGCCCATGATGTGGCTCTTCTCCTCGACGAAGCCGCCGGTGTGATGGTTCGGAGTGGTCAACACTGCGTCCATTCTTGGTTTGCAGACAGGGGGCACCCTCAAGGCTCACTTCGCGCTTCCGCCTACCTTTACAATAACGAAGAGGATGTTCGTCGGTTTGTTGACACACTAAATGAAATAGTTCACACGCTAGGTTGAGCATATGTCGATTTACGACCTTTCTCCTTCGCCATCCGAAGAAGGGGAGGTGGAGGCCTTGACCCCCATCCATCTGAGTGAATCAAAGGACGAACAATCCGACGTCCGCTTCATCAAACTCATCGTGAGTTTTACCTTGGGAATCACCCTCGTCCTCGCAGCAGGTTATCTTGCAGCGGTTGTATTGAGTGATGGAGCGATTTTGTTACGCCCCAGCGAAGTAGCGCTTGAACGGCATGCGAATTACAACACCTTGATCCAACCTGCCAGCGAAGAATTGACTGGCTCCGGCGTGGTTGCATGCATTGTTGATTCGGGGCTTGCTCCCGATCACGAAGATTTGCAAGGCATCAACCTCGTTGGGTGGAAGGATTTCATCAACGGAGAAGCTCAGCCCTACGACGACCACGGTCATGGCACCTCTATGGCTGGAATCTTGGTGGCCAACGGTTGGCTCAAGGGTGTGGCTCGCGAAGTGGATTTACTGGTCGCCAAAGCCCTCGGTTCGGACGGGAGTGGAAACGATGGAACCGTCGCAGAAGCGATTGATTGGTGTGTCCAAAACGGCGCCCATGTCATCTCTCTCTCGCTGGGCGGGGCGCCCGACGTCCTGCCATTTGCCCTCGGCAGCGGCCGGAGTTCAGGCGACGCTTCTAACGACGCTATCGATGCCGGCATCTATGTCGTGGCAGCGGCAGGAAACGATGGCGAAGACGATGACGGCGACGTGGCCCATCCATCAAGCGAGGCGGGCGTCATTTCGGTGGGCGGCGTCACCATCAAGGGAACCCATTGGTCGGGATCATCCAAAGGTGATAACAACGGTCGATTGCTCCCCCTCCCCGTCCTCATGCCACGAGGCGACCCAAACAAGAAACCCGAAATTGTAGCCCCTGCCGAAGGGGTGCCCGTTCTCTTGGAGAACGGAGGTTGGGGAATTGCCGATGGAACCAGTGCCGCCACCGTCTATGTCACCGGTGCGCTCTGTTTGTTGCTTGAACAACAGCCAAGTTTGAAGGCTGACGAGTCCAATGAGGGCGCTGACAACGTTAACACCGTCAAAGGTATGTTGAAAGACAGCGCCGTCCCTGAAGACGGTCAAGTCGCCCACGATGATTACTACGGATACGGCTTGCTAAGCATCCAAGGACTCATCACACGAGCCAATCAGGATTGACGAGGCAACCAAGCCACGAGTGTCCCTCCAAACAATGGCATGAACGCCAAGTGATGGGTTTGTTTTGACTCACCAACCACTTCAATCCAACGATTGAACCCGTTGACCAAAGCCATTCCAACCTCATCATCTTCGTCTATTTCTCCGCTGGGCATGTCCGGTTCAACGGTAAACATGACCCCGTTTGGGTTCAACAAGGGGAGGTAGCTTGCAACCAAGCCTGCTCTCTGTGGGGAAGGGGCATCAACGACGATGACATCATAGCCGCTTTCGAACGGTGTCTCCGATAATTCCGCATTTGTTGCCGATGCAAGTTGCCAGGCTTGGTGTTCGGCTGCGAGTTGGCCGGGTTCACCTACCACAACAGATGCCCATGGCATCGCATCATAGCGCTGCAGCAGGCGTTGGAGAATGACAGCAAACTTTCCTCCCTGTTCCACGAGCGTCAGGGCCGATGGCCTCGATTCAGAGCGTTCAAATTGGTCCAAAAGCCATGCCGTGCGGTGGCCGATGCTCGCACCGACCTCCAGAACCGTTGATGGTTGAAGACGCCCAATGGCGTCTCGCAACCGACGGTGCACAGAGACCGACCATGTCGAGAGGCCCATGTGCTGGAGTTGGGCATGGATATTGCCCGCTATTTCCGGTTCTTCCCTTGGTTGTTGGCCATCTTTTGCCAATAAATACGCAAGGATATCCTCCCTTTCCACTTCATCAGGCAGGTCTGCCATGGACTGTGGTCGGCCATCTCCAACATCAAGGCTTGCACCCCCCCGGGGACGGAGGGTTCAAACCCAGTGGGTTCAGCGCAGGGTTGAGGGAGCCCAATGGAGGACGCTGAAGACTGGGAGGAAGAGGAAGAAATCCTCGAAAACGCCACCCATTGTCCGACCTGCGATGAGCTTACAGGACACAAAATTTTGCGAGAAAAAGCCGTTGGAACCGGTGCTGATTTCATGCTTCGGTGCGAATCCTGTCAACACGTGCACACCATTGAATTCCGACCACCTCCGCCACGAAACATTCCCTTCATCCTCACCGAGGGACCCAAGTCAGAACGCGTGGTATTGGTGGTGGACGCCGATGAGGAATTTGTCGTCGGTGATGTCTTTGAAGAGGACGAAAAACTTTGGAAAATTCATCAAATCGAGACCAATGAGGAACGGCTAACCTCTTCAGAAAATGCCATCAACATCGCACGTATTACCGCCCTCCGAACCGACATGGTTCGTGTCAAATTGACACTGACCCGCGGTGAAGACTCTACTGCTGATGTTATTGTCGTCCCCCAAGAAACCACCTTCACAGGCTCTCACCTCATGGAGCACAACGGCGAATCGTGGCGAATCCGTGCCATCCATACGGGGGCAGGACGAACGCTCCGAGGGACGGTCAAAGCGCCCGAGATCAAACGAATGTACCTCCACGAACCGCCCAACCCAGAACACTTCAGTCCACGAACACCGCGAGAGCGAAGGCAAGCATGGAAGGAAGGTCGTTTGGGCAACAACCCCAATCCAGAGCGTCCAAAAGAGCATGTCAAAAAAGGCGTAAACCCAAACGCCCCGCGGAAGCGATCCAACAGGAAAAAACGGATTTGAATCACGGACGGTTTGTCCAAGGCATCAAGAAGGCCTTGGCGACTTGTGTTCCAATCGTCGGGTTTTCTTTCAACCGACGTATACTGTACTCGTACCATTTTTCACCGTAGGGGATGTAAACGCGTGTTCGGTGCCCTTCCTTCAACAACCGTCGTCGGAGCGGCCCCCGAACCCCAAGAAGCATTTGGAACTCATAGCCCGGCCCTTTGTGGTGCCGTGGAGGGCCTGCGTTTGGGCGTTGGTCATCAAGTCCCGGGCCCATTTTGTGGGCTTTGAGGGCTGACAAGGTATGTTCAATCACCGGGATGTCGTGGGAAGCGACGCCAACATAAGCACCAGCGGCAAACATACGGTCAATGGCGGCGTTCGTGCCGTCTACAATGTCTTGATAGGCGGTGAAAGAAATCTCCTCCGGCTCGAGATAAATTCCCTTGCAGATTCGGTAATCGGCGTGCGGGCCAAGGGCAGTTTCCAGATCGCCAATATCGGCTAAGGTTCGGAAAAGGCGCCCTTGCAGGACGGTCCCAACGTTGGTTAATCCCTCATTGTGCAAGGTGATCACCACCTCAATGGTGTCAGATGTGACTCGGTGGTCTTCCATGTCCAGGCGGACAAACATGTTTTCCTCTGCGGCCATTTGAACCAATTTACGGATGTTTTGGAGACCCAGTACCGGGTCGATGAGAAGACCAAAGGCCGTAGGCTTGATGCTG
Organism: Candidatus Poseidoniaceae archaeon; assembly: GCA_938030705.1. Classification (GTDB taxonomy): domain Archaea; phylum Thermoplasmatota; class Poseidoniia; order Poseidoniales; family Poseidoniaceae; genus Poseidonia. The sequence goes on along the minus strand of CALHIR010000005.1, from coordinate 12,649 downwards.
ATGTTTGCATCCAAACCATTCTGTTTGATGGCTTGCATGACACGGATGTACTCCTCAAGGAAAAAATTGGCTTCGTCCATGGTCGAGATTTCTTCACCGAGGACATCGATGGTGAAGCAAGCACCCTCACTCGTCAACCGTTTCATGACGGCGACGGCCTCATCTAAAGTGGCCCCGGCAACGTACCTCCGGCTGACCCATCGGACAAACCACTTGGGCATGCGAACGGTGGTGGCCACCACCATCTTGGAGAACCACCCCACCATGATACCTTCACAGAAGAGGCGCCCTTTGACCCTTTGTGCGTTCGCTTAAGCAAGGGATAATCTCGTCTTGATCTGCTTGGTTGTAAGCAGCGGAATACCTTCGGCCTCGAGCAAATCACGGATGGCTTGGCGCTGCCAACCCTTGAACGCCTTTTTGTCCATGGAACAGATCAGTTCACCTGCGGGAAACGAACGCCGCGTTGATTCAAGCGCCGCCAGAATGGATGGCCTCCAAGCGCCTACAACAGCACCTTCACTCGTTTGCTCAAACGGTAAAGCGTAGGTCGCCAACATGTGGCCTAGCCAGACGCCATCGAGCGCAGCAAGTTGATTGGCTCGCGGAGCATAATGGCCTCCACCGAGCGTGACCAGCACCAACTCACCAGCATTTTTCGCAGCATCCCATGCCGCCTCGGGACGACCGAGGAGGCCTTCATGCATGATGTTCGCCAGCAAACGAGAAGCTCCAAGATGGCCCCATGTCGCTTCGGTTGAACCGACTTCAATAAAGAGGCAAGGGACATTCACCGTCGGACCGTGGTGAGTCACTTCCAAAGAAAGGTCAAAGCCTTCAACACGAGCATCTTTTGGTGCCTCGTTAAGCAACATCTTCCACCACGAAGCCAACCGAGGTGAGGGGGGAGGTGCATGCCCCCCATGGCCCCCATAGGGGCCTTGTTCATCACGTGGCAAATGAGGCACGCCAATCGGATGAAGTGTGAGCGATGGTTGACCGCTGGCTGCAACATGGCGCGATGGAAAAATAATCTCTGAAACGCGCTCACCGGTAGCGGCTTCCCATCGCTTTTCCAAGTGGTCTTCAAACAACAAACCATCGGGAAGGTAAAACATCCGAAGGTGCCTAAAGCCATAGGCAGGATGGCCTTCCACCGGTGAAAGTTCCGACCATGCATCCATTTCCCGCAGGGCATTGGCTTGATTGGTGCTGGCAATGTCCTTTTGATTGACAGCGATGAGAATCACCGTCTCCCCGCCCATACCACCACTTTAGGCGAGTCCTATTTGGAAATGACCCAGACGAGGATTCACATAGAAGCGACCTCACCTTGGAGGTATGGACGAAGGATTGCCACCTCGCATCCCGTTCCTCCCTGACCTCATCGCTCACCATGAAGAGGGCGTCCTCGTCACAGGAATGGACGGTGAAATCCTCTGGTTGGATGGTGACATGCAACCCCTCACGGAAGTCATGCGACCCCACCCGATGCGGATGCGACAAGTTTCCATTTCCAAAGGCCAACTGTACGCCACGTGGTTGGACAGAGAATTGCTTCTTGCCTGCATGGGTTCCATGCCAGTCGGCACCGCAGAAGAAGGGAAAAACCGCTCCGAGATCAGGACATCCATTGGGACGAGAACCTTGCATTACCCTGCTGGAACCACCTGGGCGCATGCTCTGGATGCAGAACCCATGGCCCTCGTGAGTAACGACGATTCGATTGTCTTTGACCTCTACAACCGAGGGATGTATATGATCGGTAGCCATGCAGAAGAAAGGTGGCGATTACCACCTCCGGAATGGAATTACCCAAAAAAACGACCTCGCAATGAAGAGATGGTCGCCCTTCACATGGAACAAGAGACGTACATCATCACGTCCAAAGGTGGTCGAGTGCAACGACGTTCCCTCGAGACGGGTCAACTGCTTGAGGAGTTTTTACTCAAGAACGTTGAAGCCCCAATCGAACATCATTTCAAACACGAAACGCATCATTTAGTTTGCTCAGATGCAGGTATGGTTTCCTGGATTAAGGATGATGAAATCATGCAACAGGTCCAACTTAGCGGCCCAGTACAAGGGGCGATGTGGGATGCAAACCTCCAAGGTTGGCGAATTGCAGGTTGGCGAGAAGAGGTGGTGCTTTCGCAGAAATTGGTCAACAGGCGGGCGACCCAAGAGTTGCCCGTTCATGTGTGCCCGTTCAAAGGCGGAGCCCTCGTGTTGTTCAACGATGGTTCGTGGGAAACCAGTCCTTTTGAGTAGAATCTGTCCGATTCACTCGTTCATGACGGTGTGTCCACAACGTCCGCATGATTTCCGATTGCCATGAACAGCAAGGAAAACACCGGGGCCACATTCTGGGCAGTTCTCTGCTCGAACAAGTTTCCCATCTTCGACCTTGTATTTTGACCACTTGGCCTTGGCGTTCGGTCCGTCTCCCATCACTCATCGCCTCCTTCAGAATCTCCACTCTCTTTTGCAGGAGCAGCGCTACGGAAACTTTCGTGTCGCTTGTGGATGTAGTTTGGTTCAACGGCCATGGCTTCTTGTGAAGCGTAAATGTAGGCCAACCCGGTGGTCAATGGCTGACCGAAGCGAGTTTCACAATTTTTGATGACGATGAAATCTCGGTTGGACCCTGGCTCTAGGGTTTGAACGAGGTCCATGACTTCCTTGCGAGAAGGGGTGGATTTGGTGTCGTGCTTCCAACTGAAAGCAATTTCAACTCGATTCAAGATTTTGTTTTCTTTTCGTTCTCTGATTTCCATGTTCTCACCTTCATCGGATGTTCACTTTGAGGGCGTATTTGCCTGGTAGTTCGACTTTGAGGCGTTCGGCGATCTCCGAACGTTCAGGTTGGATGATGATGACGTAGCCGGTCCAATCGGACGATACGTTCGCAGAGGGGTGCCGAGGGCATTGGTCAACACCGTCACCGAGCACGAGATGGCATTCGCCACATGCGAAGGGGATTTTGACCATCTTCACTCACCGCCGGCGTTCTTCTTTTCCCACTGTGGTGAGCCGAGACCGTCTTGTTTGCTGGTCAATCCAATCTTTGAACGACGGGGGTCAGACGTATCGGGTGAAAGGGAAACGATTCGAGCACGAACGAACGAACCAATGGAGAGTTCACGTCCCGATTGACGGCCCATGATTTTGTTCGCACCGATGTTAATGTCAACCGGTTCGTCCATGATTTGAGACTTGTGAAGAAGAGCCTCCATAGGCCCAATTCGGACAAAGGCTCCGAATTCATTGACCTCAGAGACGGCCCCTTCTACGACCTCTTGGTCATCCATGCAGAACAAAACAGCATCGAACTGCACTCGCTGGTAAATGGCGCCGTCGCCATGAATGATTCGACCTCGGCCGATGGTTTTGTGGTTGTTCGTCACGAGGACGAAGCGGTTTTCAGCATCGAATTTACCTTCAAAAGCGTCCATGGAAAGACGATCGATGTGTTGGTCAAGGGACTGTCCCTTGCGCATGTATTCCGCTGGAATGCGGATGGTGTCTTCCTTGGTTACGACCTTGTACATTTCATCACCTCTTTGCGCTCTCAAGAGGCACGATGAAGACGGGGAGCCTTGCGACTTTTCCGTCCTTCACCGGTGAACCCTCAGGAGAGAATGCGACCGAAGTCATTCCGACCACCGAAGTCCCCTATTTAATTCAAGCGGCATTCGTTGGGACGGCCTTGCGCTCCATGGCCTTGTTTCCGCGCAAATGATGCAAGGCAGAAAAGGGGTTTTATGGAGTAAATCATCCATAAGCAATAACAACCCCCCGAAGGAGGTGATACATGATGTCCACTGAGTCGCGACCAAACACTCGGCGGACCGTCGCCGCATCGGTGATGGTTCTCCTCATGTTGGGCGTCTTGATGAACCCACTCAGCCAACCTTCATGGCTTCCCGAACCAACGGTGATTCAACCCACCGGCGCCAGCTGGTCAGGGGATGAGCAGCCGTGGGGGCAATATGCGAAAACACCGACGCACAATCAAAGCGTTCCGGACCATGGTCCCGACGGTGGCCCCGGAGACGGTCTTCTCGAAAACGTGACTCAATTGGGCACCTTGGAAAATCCAATCGTCAACTGGCAGGCCTTCACAGACCAGACCGAAAGCGATGCGTATGGCTCGGTCATCGGAGATTTCTCCGCCAGCATCAGCGCCTCTGAGGCGGCTTTGGAACGATGTGGATCTGGAACCTTGTCCCCGGTGGTGGTCTCGAGTGAAATCACCGATGGTTCTCGCGAGAGTTTCCTCAACATTATTTCTGGCAATGATGCAAAAATCGCTTGGCGAGTCAGCCTCGGTGTGACCGAAGCGATTCGTTCAACCCCAATGATTCACGATGTTGACGGCGATGGCCACCAAGAGATCATCGTGGTGTACGATACGCAAGGCGCTCTAAACATTGATGTTTGGTCGCCCCGACTCGCCTGCACAGAATCGAACTGGCAGGCGTCTGGCCATACCAATGAACTCCTGTGGTCGTACAGCGATTCAGAGGTGCGAATCGGCTCCCCATCGCCCCATTTCGCAACGGCAAACAGCGATCACAAGGCCGTGACGCAACCGCTTCTGGCGGACTTGGAGTTGGATGGCACACCCGAGTTAATCCTCGCTGTCGTCGATGACCCGGACAACAACCCACTGGTGAAGGTCAACGCTTATTCCCTCACGTCCTCACAACCAAATCAAGAAGACTGGACAGTCTCACTTGACCGAGGAACCCATCCCTCCGACCCCGTTTGGGCACGGCTTGACAGCAGCACGACCTCCGTTCTTCTCACCACCATAGACGGTGACTCGGGCAACATGTGGATTTGGAAAATCGATGGAGCCACCGGCTCCCTGGATTGGGAGAGAGTCGCCGTTCAAGGGACCGACGCCGACACCGATTCTCCACGCCTACGACTTCCAGGCCCTGTCATCGTCCAATTGGATCAAGACAGCGCCCCTGAGATGATCCTCACCGTCCCAACCGACGCCAACGGCCGACAAGCCGGCAACGGTGCCCGGTTTATTGGGATGGAATTAACCTCGACAACGGAACTGTTCAATTTCCGGGCTCCAAACGGTTACGCCGATGCTCAGCCGTTGGCCCTTGATACCGACGATGACGGTATTGACGACCGATTGTGTTGGGTGACATGGTACTCTGAATCAACCGTCAGTTTCAACAGGAAAGGCATGATTGGCTGCACGGACATTTCCGACAGTACCCCCGTGAACGAATGGACACGTGACCTTCAACGTGGTGCGGGCAACGACAACGATGAAATCGCAGTTTCCCCGCCCTTCTGGCTGGACATAGATGGCGAAGGTACGCCGGAAATTCTGGTCGGATTTGGACGAAGGTTCTGGGCCTTCGATGGTGATACAGGGGCCTCTGCCGACATCAACAGTGCTTGGTCATCCCCGCTGAGTATGCCTCACCGTGTATGGACGGCTCCTGCAGTGGCCGATGTGGATGGTGATGGTCATCTTGATGTGTTGTATGGCGACACCCTCGTTTCGGACCAAGGTCCTGATCTGGCACCCTCATTTGATGGCCGAGGTCTGTCGTTCAACCCTGCACAAGCTGACCCTGGAACCACCGTTACCGTCACCGGACAATTTGCAAATATTGGCACGGGAGAGGCGGACGAGGACATTGATGCCGCCATCGTAATGAACGGTGTTGAACTTACAAGAGAGCGATTTACCTCCAGCGAGCCAGTAGCACCCTCCGGAGAGGGCGGCCCATTCACGTTCTCTGCTGAATTCACGGCGTCGCTTGGTGTTCACGAGTTTGAATTGGTCCTTGACATCAACGAGAACATAACAGAGCAGCGAGAGGATAACAATCAGGCAATCAGCACCTTCACCGTCGTTGAACCTTATCTTGCCCAGATGACCGGGCCGTTGGAGACGCCTCGCATTCCTCCGGGTTCGTCTCAGCAAATCGTGGTGGAGGTCATCGCTACCGGATCCCGCACGGCCGATTGGACGCTCTCTTATGACCAAGGCTCATTGCCAGAGGGTTGGTCTTTTGAACCGGCAACCAATCAAGCACTCACTTTTGAATTGATTCCTGAGACGCCCCAATCGATTGTTTTTGACGCCCATGTACCTTCCACCGCCCTTGGCGATGAATCAGGCATGGTCTCCATGGTACTGGCTTTGGTTGATGATGAGACCGTTAACAGTAGCATTGATGTCCAAATCGACGTGTTCCGAACCAGAGGATTGGACCTCTCAGGTTCAACGGGCATGAACATGTCAACAGGCCAAGGAAGGCCGGGACAAACGGCAAAAGCTTGGTTCATGGTTGAGAATCTCGGGAACGCTGCGGAATCAACGACCTCAATCACGTGGACCGCACCCTCATGGGGGGGCTCTCCATCCATTCACGATGCAAGCGGACAGGAACTCTTCAGTATTTCACTCGCTCCGGGTGAGGCCAAGGTCTTGTTCGCACATCTCGCAACGCCAGGGACAGTCAGTTTTGGCAGTTCAACACAATCGACACTCACCATGTGCATGGGTAGCGGTGATGAGGCCTTGTGCGAATCCATGCCGTTTATGTTCAACGCTCAGAAATTTGTGGCGGACCCAACGCATCATCGTTCACTACCGGATTCGACCTTGACATGGTCCATCACCGGCACGGCACCAACATCGGGAAATGCCCAGTGGAGCATGAGCGAGATGGGCATGCTGGAAACCAATTGGATTTGGACGGCGACAGGTGATTTATCGATAAACGGCACACATCTTGAGGCGCAAGGAACGCCCGGCGATCTATTAAGCGGCGATTTGACGGTCCAACTTCCACCCAACGCCGTTCCAAAACGCCACGGTTTCACCGATACCGACAGCGTTGATGCTGATGCTTCGCTGAACATCAGCCTGCACGTGCTTCAGGTCTACCGAGCCAACGTCAACGTGATTGAACCGGTCTCAGAAATTCCGGGTGAAACGCTCTCCCTGAATGTCTCACAGCCTCAGCGGTTCCTCCTCTTTTTGGAGAACCCCGGGAACGGCGTTGATACCTTCAACCTTGAAGCAACGGCAACAGCCTCGGATTCTTCGTTCACGCCGGAGGTTACGTTCACCTATTACGACCCGCAGAAAACGCTCGGTGCACTTGCTACAGGAATTGGAACCGTGGATGTAACCCTCTCGGAAGAGACACCTGCACTCACACCGTTTGATCTTGTGTTTACGTGGACTTCGATGGGGGGTGACGCAGCGGATTCAACCACGATCAGTGTACAAGCGGCACCGAGTCACGAATGGGCCGTTTCCCCGATCAACGGCACAGAAGTCTCCGGAAAGCCCGGGGAAACACTTGTGTTTGCCTTCAACCTCACGAACCTCGGAAACGCTGCAGATGATTTGACATTGAACCCTGTCCTCAATATCCTGCCTTATGGCGACGACGCCTCCTCGTGGGAAGCAGTCCCCGTCCAAACATCCACCGTGGCCATCAACGATTCAACACCGCTGAATTTCTCCATCACCATCCCGTCCATGGCATGGGCATCATCCTCGGTAAACATCACCCTTCAACACCTCGCGAACGGCTACGTTGTCGGGAATACCCTCCTCAGGGTGGATGTTGATTCTGTATCCGGCTGGCGACTGAATCTTACCGAGGCTGATTTAGAAGTCGACCCGACAGGAGAAAACCTCACGTTTGAATTAATTCACACGGGGAACGCCTACGAGCGACCCTACTTTGCAAAGGCAGGAGCGGGTTGGAACATCACCCTCCCCGTTGACGCTGCCGCCGTAGCCCCGTACGGAACCAGCACGTTTCAGGTGCATGTTCAGCCCCCGTCGGATGCGGTAGCCGGTGAAGTTGGTGTGTTGCGGATACGCATCACGGGCAACGACACCAGTGGTTTGGTCGTTGAAGAAATTCCCGTCCGCGTCGGGGCCTCACCCAACATACTCGTCGACCATCGTGGGACATGGAACGTCAATGAAAAGGGCGGCTATCCCACCGCATGGATTCAGAACAATGGCAACGATATCGCCATGCTCACCGTGGATATTGACGGTCTTCCAGAAGGCTGGTCAACTGCGCAAGGTACGCAGGTTATTCTTGCACCCGGAGAGGTGACCGGCGTACCGATACCATTGATGCCCTCCACTGAATGGAACAGGCAGCGGTTTTTACTCACCATGAATGTGAACCATCCTCTGTTGGGTGTTCTCTCACACAACATTGAGGTCGAATACAGTCAGGTCGTATTTTCCCAGAGTCCAGTGTTTGATGCCTTTGAAGGAAGTTCACAGAGTCTGACATATGAAGTTGCGAACAACGAACAAGCCACTTTTAGCGGCTCGCTCTTGACCTCCCATTCTGGCCAAGAGCTGACGTTTGAGCAACCAGGAACAACGGGAGAGCAGGTGATCGGCTTCCAAACCTCAAACGAGTCGGGTAACCTCTCAATCTACGTGGTCTCCCGAACATACCCTTCAACCACCGTCTCGTGCGACTATGCGAACGATGTTTTCAAACCACTGGGCCGGACGGCGGTTGAGGGCATAATTGCCACGTGCACCTTGACCGCCTCTTCGGATGAAGCCATGCGTGTGGTGCTCACGTTGATCACATCCAACGGCGAACGCATTAGCCTCGATGACGATGTGTTTGCAGTTGCCGCCGGCGGGCAAGAAACCGTCAATGTAAGCATCGATGCATGGGACCCCGATGCTGGTTTCTTCACCATGGAATTGAGCGCCCATGACAGGTATGGTCGTGAATTGGAACATATATCTGAATCCGTGGTGGCAAGAGAAAGCGGTTGGAACGTGGGCATCAGTTCACTGACGGCTGACGGCGACATCACCATCGGCATTCAGCGGAACGGATACAGTTTGCTGGCCAACGCAGTCTGTGAGTTGGAAGTGCAAGCGGATGGCGGTTGGTCAACCACTTACATCGTTGATATCGCCTATGCAGAATACGCCCCGGTCATTTTCATAGAAAACCCCAACACCATTGAGCGGGACGAGAAAATTACGGCGACCCTCGGGTGCAGTGTGCCGTTTGACATCGATGATGACCCAGAGGACGATTCGCGAAGCACCTACTATAAGTCAGAAAACCTCTTGGCCGTCTCATCAAATGATGTGGGTTGGATCATCGGCGTAGCCGGTCTCGTTTTGGTCGTGGCGTGGCTTTTGGGAGCGATTCAGGCGCCAACGTCTCAGGCTAGGAAACGTAAACCAGAAACGGAAAAAACATCGAACGAGAAAACCGCAGCATCAACCATGAACGAACCACTGGATGACATCCAAATCCAACCGGATGAGGGTAAAGAAACCGGTGATTCAGAGCCAGTGGTGGAAGAAGAGACTATTATTGAATCCACCATCGAAATCATTGAATCGGTTGAAGATTCAACCGTTGAAGACGAGGATACCACCGCGAGTGGCCGCCTCGCAAACCTCCGAGATGAAATGGACACCGATGGCACACCCGAACGAACGGGATCCATTGAAGACCGGATGAAGAAATTCTTTGGAAACGAGTGAGTTCCACAAGCAAGGGCTTAACCCATTTGAGCGGAGCGGAGCACCATGGACGAACAAACGCAAGCCTCCACCACTGCGTTTTACACACTTGATGCCTTTGATGGAGCGTTGGCCAGTGAGGTCATGAACGCCATCGAAGAGGGTCATGTCGGCAACGGAACGTTGTGGTCGGCCCTCGTTCAATCAGAAGAGAAGCTGCGAATTCGATTGACCGACCAAGGCATTCAAACACCGGAGGATTTCAGTTCTATATCATGGGACCCTGCCACGCTCTTGTTCACATCGTGTGTTGAGTTGAACAATGATGGGCGTCCGCTCACGTTAGGAGAGCGACTCAATCGAGAACGATTTGGACGGTTCCCGTACGGCGATGGCTCAGCCCTCGGGTATTTTTTGGAGCACATCCGACCAAACCGAAGCATCACCGACCATGACGGCCAGGTCATTTACGACGAGTTGATCGATCGGTTGAATCAGCTGGTTCAAGGATGTGAAGAACAATCCAGGGGTCACACCATGTTCGAGGATGGATTTGGTGGCATGCGGATTCATGGCTTTTTATCAGCCGAAGAAGTCCGAGAATTGAGAAAGAATTTGGCAAGCAGAGCATGGACGGCTTCGTTTGACGAGCCACTTGATGGAGGGGTCGCCGATGTGGTGAACCACTTCACTTCGCTGCTCAAGGCTGCAGAACGACGACGAGTCGGTATGGCTTTCCGAACGCACCGCTGATCAGAAATTCATCGAGGTCAACCGCTCGTACATCGACCCGTAAAGGGCCGCCGTCTCATCGATCACCGACTGAGGTAGCGCAGGGATGGGTACATCTTCAGCCCCAGAATCCCGAGCGGTTTGGAGTGCTGCTTGATGACCCGTTTCGATATAGTGGGTACGGACAAATTCCTTTGATAATTCAATGCATTCGCCGTTCGCATAGGCTTCAGCGTCCCACCAGCGATCTTCATCCAGCGTTCCAAAGGTGTCGACCAACACGACCTCTCGGTTGGCACCAAGAGCGAATTCTTTCTTCCCATCAACGTGGATCAACCCGTTCTTGGCGGCCTCCTTTTCAATGATGGCATCAATAGCGAGAGCCGCAGCCACGATCTTTTCGTATTCTTCCTCCGTGATATTTGAAATTTCAAGTGCTTCCTCGCGGCCAATGTTTCGATCAAAGGCCTCAAACTTCGTGGTGACCTCAACAAAGGGTTGAGCCAACTTAACACCATATTCACAATCGGGTGCCACTCCTAAGGCTTCAGCCGTCAATTCACCGCGTTGGAATCGGCGCCAGGCAGAACCTGATAGGTAGTGGCGAACAATAACTTCGAGCGGAACAAAGACCCATTCCATGTCTCGAGGAATGGCGCCGGGTTCTTTGATGACCTTGACTTTTCGAACCAGACATCGGTCTGGCGCATTGACCTCAATCAAGTGCGTCTTGCAAATACCGGCTTCTTCAACGAGTTTGAACCAGTGTGCTGTAGTTCGGTTGAGTGATTCTCCTTTGCGGGGAATCAGTGAAGGAATAATTTGGTCAAAGACCGAAATTTGGTTGGTAAATCGGAATTCGTAGGTATCGGGGTCATCGGTTGACCACACTTGCTTGACTTTGCCTTGGTAGAGCATTTCTCCCATACAAAGCCACCGAAGAAATCAGCCTTTGAACATTTCACATTGAACCGATGGGCGGTTCAAAGGAAGCCCAAGGCATCTTCAATTCGGTTGAGTTCAGGACCTGTTGTTTGCGTGCCGCTGATCGCCCCCGTGTTTGAGGCACAAACACCAGCGCCGACATATGGTGACCCGAACGAGACGGTGCCGACCATGGGCTTGACACCCAGCACTTCTTCGATGAGCATTGCTTCGTCTGGCGTGACGTCCGGGTGAAGCAAAACACCTTGGTCGTTGGCTACGGCCAAACTTCCGACGACGTCTTGACCAGCAACAGTGGTGGAAGCCACGTCTACGCCGAGAACTTCCGCGAGGATCTCCAATCCATCGGAGGGAATGCTTGGTGAAGCGATGGCGCCTTGCTCATTGACAACCAGAAGGTTGCCAGCGGTGTTAACACCACCTTCCATGACCACCACATCGCCGTAGGCGGTCAACTGGTCAATATCGCTCTCAGTAGCGATGTCTGCGACAGCGATACCACGACTATTCCCGCAGACCAAGGCACCTACAAGACTCGAACCACCGATGGTCATGGGATGGAGTTCCAATTCCAAACTTGTTTCGAGGATTTCTATGGTAGGTTTAGGCAATTCAGGAGGATGAAAAAGGACACCACCGACACTGGCCAAATGAATGCCAGCCTGGTCGCTTCCAAAAATATCGACCGTATCTATTGGCATGTGCTCATCCGGACCTTTTCGTGCGAGTTCTAAAACGTGGTGTTTCAAGTTTCCATAGAACGCAAAAAAGGCCGGCCTCCGACGGAGGACCGGCCTTAAGCGCCCTTGCGGGTCGAGGAACCCGAGGTGAAAAGAGAGGGGCACAGTGACTTCCTTTCCCGTGGACTCTCGTACCACAGTAATGGGAGAGACGCAGAAGGGCTTGACTTCTGGGTTCGGAATGGGACCAGGTAAACACCTTCGCTGTGACCGTGCACCCATCTCTTTTCGAATCGGATAGGTTGCGACGGAGCGTCGCAAATTGAATTGGCATGATCTTTTAGACGAAGGGCACTCATGGTGCGGATACAAAATACACACGAAAAAGATGCTCGAACATTAGTGCCGCTGGACTGAACACGTCGCCGAAGCTTCGTGCTTACATCCGCGGTCTATCATCTCGTCTTTTACGAGCGTTCTGAGGTGTCTCGTCTTTGGGGTGGCTTCGAGCTTAGATGCTTTCAGCTCTTATCCTTCAGGGCGTGGCTACCCAGCATTGCCTTGCCAGACAACTGGTAAACTAGTGGCCCCGAGCCCTCGTTCCTCTCGTACTAAAGGACCCCTTCCATCAGACACCTTACGCGATTCTACCACCAAGCAACAAACCTGTCTCACGACGGTCTAAACCCATCTCACGATCCCTTTTAATGGGCGAACAACCCCACCCTTGGGTCCTGCTGCAGACCCAGGATAGGAAGAG
>CALHIR010000004.1 GCA_938030705.1 Candidatus Poseidoniaceae archaeon | reverse complement strand
CAACACGCCATGGCCGGTAAATTTGACCGAGCGAGGGCAGACGAAATGCAACTCACGACCAAGCAACGAGCCATGGTTGCGCGGGGCGAGAACATCACCGACGCCAACGGCGAGACCATCGCAGCCTCTTGGTTCCGTGGCGGTGAGCGAGCGGCGGTTAGCGTTCTCATTTCTGGTGATACGGCCGCCACGCCCGAAGCATGGGAGGCTTCGATTGCACCCACGCTCTTGATTCACGAGGCCACCTATCTTGAACAGCAACAGGACAAGGCCGAGGAACACATGCATTCAACGGCTACTGGAGCGGTGGCATCGGCTCATGCCGTCGGCGCCACCTACCTTGCGCTGACGCACTACAGCAATCGCATCAAAGACGAGTCGGTGTCCGCAGGTGAGGCTGAAGCAGCCGCTGAAGCAGCCGCTGAAGGTGTGGCCGTGGTGGCGCTGAACGACAACGACCGTTTGGTGGTTGGCGACGATGGTGAATTGACCCATCTGGTTTGGCAACGGGATGGGTGGGCAACGGCGCACATCCCACCCAATCGTTGAAATGAACAGCGGGGATGGAACATCCATGCGTTGGCTGACGGCATGGGCTCTTGTGCTGCTTCTGTTTGCTGCCCCGATGGGTGTCCAAGCCGACCAAGGACGAGCCCCTCCATCGTGCTTGACGCAAGATGGAGCCAGCCTTCCGCCGACCTTGGACATCGACCCCGATGTGTGCGTGATCGTCGACCTCGGTGTTTTGCAACCGGGTGATGTCTACGACATGAGCGTCATCGTGGTCAACGACGCCATCGATTTGCTCTTTTTCGATGAAAACAGCATCCAGCCCTACGAATTGGGCCAATCCTATCGCTCGGTCATGGCCCAACCGGCCAGCACTGAATCGGCCCTTGGTGCTCTTGAATTCCACTGGAAGGTGCCGCCTTCCATCAACGCCAAGCGCTGGTACATGGTCTTGGATAACAGCGCACACGACGGCGATGCGAGCCAAGGCGACCAAGGCGGTCTTCGCAGCACGGTCTCTGCTTCCGTTGCACAACTCACCCAAGCCTACTGGACGCCCTATCACGATATGCTGGCGATTGATGCAGGTGGCTACGAGGTCCTCCTTTCGGGCGATGACCTGCGTTTGGATGCCGGTACCACCGTCGTCCTCTCTGCGTGGGATTTGACTTTTGTTGGCGATGTTTACCTCCAAACGCGAACCATGCACGACCGCTACACCTCCGGAGGTATCGGTGTCCAGTTCATTCAGGGCGGCGCTCTTCAAGCGGTTGAATCTCCTCAATCGCTGACCTGGCAGGTGCCTTCCACCTTTGAGGGCGAGGAACTGCTTCTGGTGGTCGACAACACCGATAACCCGTTGGGCGGCGGGAACGGAACCGAACCCCTTCGAATGACGGTCCGATTGGAATTGGCCCCGCCGCTCACACCAACGGTGACGGACCAACAGATGGCGACCGTCTCCCTTGGTGAATCCATCACGTTGGATGCCTCCTCAACGCCCAACCGTCTGAACCAACAGGGCACGTTCACATGGGACCTCGATGCCAGCGTAGACGTCAACGAGGACGGCAATCCGACCAACGACCCGGACGTCAGCGGCCTCAGCGTTGAAGCCACCTGGTCAACGCCCGGAACGAAAACGGTCACGGTGAAGATGACCGCTCCCTCCGGGGATGAAGCAACCGCCACCTATACGGTCTCCGTCCAAGACACCGTTTCGCCCATCGCCGGCGTCGGAGCGAGCGGTACCAACGTCTCATTGATTTCGGACGGATGGCGCGTGAACATCAACAACCCCATTGAGATGTCGTGCTCAAGCAGCACCGACGACCACCAAGTTGCACGGTGCGATTGGACGGTTGACGGGCAAACCACCGAAAACACGTCGGTGTTCTCCTTCACCCCGAACGAATTACGAGACTACAATGTTCTGCTGACCGTCAGTGATGTGAGCGGCAACACCGGAAACGCCACGGCCGTGGTGAAATCGGTTGACCCGACCATTCCGTCCTTCGATATCCCTCTCTTGGCGGCTTTCCCAACCACATCAACGGCAGGCGAATCCTTGGATTTCGAAGTCGCCGTCAGCGATGATTTTGACCCTGATTCGGCCCTCCGTGTGCATTGGGACTTGCAACCGTCAAAGGATACCGACGGTAACGGCAACACCAAAGACGATCCCGACCGGATTGGATTGAAACCGATCGTCGTCTTTGACAGCCCCGGTTTGAAAGAAATCGTGGTCACCGTCTTCGACGGTTCAAACAACTCCGAAGAGTATGCCTTTTCGGTCAACGTCGCTTCTTCACCCTCGACCTCGGTCTCCTACAGGGGGCCGATCATGGCGCTCGGAGCGCTTCTGGTGGTCGGTGCCGGTGCCTTGGGAATCAACCGAGCCGTCCAGCGCAACCGGGGGTTCAACCTCCTGATCGAACGTGGGCTCAGCAGGGAAGACGCCCGAGCACACATGGCCTTGACCGCACAACGGACCAAACTCTCCATGCTCTCAAAACCTGCTGATTACGCCGGCTTGGACCTGGGCGAGGTGGTTTCTGAGGAGGAACGCATCGCAGCGCAAAAGCAGGCCGAAATGGAAGCGATTTACGGGTCCACCACGACGACCGCTGACCCAAATGCTGGTTTCGCTCAAGCAGCCTACGCACAGCCTGCGCTTTCGCAGGCCAGTCAGCAAGCTGCTTCCGAAGCGGCGGCGTTATTGTCAGGGGATGGTGGGGCCACGCCGATGAACGATTCACTCGATGATTTGGTTGAAGAAATCGCTGGGGCCTCGGCCCTTCCTGCCGATGCACCAAGTGCCGTTTCAGTGCCCGTGGACCAGGCCAGCCAAGCCACCATGGCGGTGGCTCTTCCTTCGGCGAACGACCCAATAACCGCTTCTCCAGCATCAAGCGTTGCGTTGCCGATGGATGCAAGCGATGAATTGCTCCCTGCCACTTCCTCGGCTCCTGCCATGGCTCCTGCCCCGCAGTCCTCTGTGGCCGTACCCGAAACGCCAGCGCCTTCGGCCCCCTCGCCGCCGGCTCCGACGCCACCACCGGCCCCTGCCCCCAAAGCGGTCCGTCATCCCTGCAGCAGTTGCCAGGCCGTTTTCGAGCTCGACATCCCCGCAGGTATCCAACATGCTTTGGTGGCTTGCCCTGCGTGTGGTGTGGACCAAACCATCAGGGCCGAGGGTTGAACCCTCTTGTATGAACGGCCATTTGTATGAGCACAGCGGCGAATGCTTCTCAAAGGATGAGGGCTGAGCATCGAGCATGGATGAGCCCGCGCTACGCCTCTTGCGTGCTGGGCTGCGTCAACCAAATCGTCGAGGCCGCACGGCCGTTATGCTCGTGGTTGTCATGATGCTCTCGATGATGCCTCCCGTTTCTGGCGATGTGACCATCGCACGGGACGACTTCGGCGTCCTCGACGCCTTCGCAGATACGCTCGCCGACCGAGCAGAGGAAGGTGAATCGCTTGTTGCGCTTCAGGGCGCGCAGTCTTCCTTTGCTTTGCTTGATGCCTCAAAACGCTCGATTCAATCCGGCGATGCCCTGGCCGACGCAGAGAATGTGTTGAACCAAGTTGAGCTCCGGGACACCACGCCCTTCGAGGAAGACCACCCGCGTCCTTACGAATTTCTGACCGACGTCGCCACGCATCCCGATGCATGGCCGTACAATCTCTGGCAGACATTGTTCTCGGTGGAGAGCCTCGGGCTCGATAACCTCCTTGGCATTGGCATCAACACCTACGCCGTTTACGTGAACTTCTCTTCTCGAAACAACGGGCCTTCCTACGAAGCATGGGACAAAGGTACCTTCACGGGCGAGTTGTTGGTCGGAACAGACTTGGTTCTGTTCATGAATTACATCGACATCGACGGAGACGGTAGAGATGACCTCTCGGTTGGTTTGACGTTGGAAGGTTTGACCACCCTTGGCGAGGGTTTTGGCATCGAGACTGGAAACAACCCCATCCCTGGGGCTCCGGGTGTTCCTACGGAATTATGGATTCGTCCGACCTTCCAATGGGCCGTCAGTGCCTTGAACATCAGCGACCCGTTGTGGAACGAACTTGAACATCTTGAGGTATCGCTCATGAAGGGGTTGTCCTTTGACATCACCTTGTCCAATTCCGAATCCTACGCCATCGTTGTGGACACCCGCTTTACCCAACCGCCTGCGGACGTCACCTTGGGCGTCGGCATCGAACGCATTTCCTTCGACATCACCAGCGCCGTCGCGCTCCCGCAACAATTCATTGCCTCTCTTCTGCTGGGCAACGTCAATTCAAGTGACCTTTCGCTGACCGGCATCACTGCTCCCTACGCCGTGCGTTTGTCCAACCCCAATGAGCCCGGTAGTTTTGATCAAACCGACTGCAGCGAGACCCTCAATTACGACCCAGCAGTGGATTACGACGCCTCCAGTCGCGACCATAAATGCGGCATTGGCATCGGCATTGGCTACGTTCATTTTGATGAGGTGCAACCCGACGAATCCATTGACATCCTCGAATATGCCTACATCGACGTGGGATTCCATCCGGAAGAAGGCGAGACCATCATTCCCAGCGAGGTCGACTTGACCTTGAGAAACGACAACATCGGCGAGAACACCTTTGACACCATCGAAATCTATTCTGATGTGGGCTCGGATGTGTACATCCATTACTTCGAAGACCGTTCCAATGTTCCAGAAGGCGACAGTCCATTTGGAAACATAACCGACTCCCGTTTGTGGATCCGTGGGCTTCCGTCGGGGACGCTTCACGAAGATGAAATTGCTGCTATCTTCACCACCATCGGTGAAGCGCCAGGCTCCGTCAACCTTCCCGGAGATATTCCAGAACGTCTCTCGTTGATGATCGCCATCAAGAATTTCTCAGGAGACAACACCAACAACGTTGACGACCCAACGTTGCCCGTGAATCCGGCTGAACCGCCAAATACGCTGTTCCTCATTGCCGGGACCTCCTCCATCAAGACGTTCAATTATGCCTCAACGTTCAAACGGGGTGGATACGCTGGCGACAGCTCGTCCATGTTGGTTGAAATGGAAAACCTCCCCCGAGTGATTGTCATTCAGGGCAGTTTCCTTCTCTCAGCGTCCGGCGTCAGTCGCGTCAATTTTGACAATCCAAATTTGAACACCATCGCTCAAGTGTTTGACAACGCGCTGTTGACCATCGTTGAAATCGTGCTCGACATCGGCACCCTGCTCAACGGTTTGCCTTCGGCCGTGGTCGGTACAGCCGGTTCAACAGGTGGTGTGATCGACATCCAGTGTTATTCTCAGGTGAAGAAGAGCCTTCCCACCAGCAACAGAGAATCAATGGAAATTGAACATCTGCTCTTTGCCTTGGCCAGCAGCCCCCAACCTTGGCTGCCCGAAATGGACCATATCCTGCTCTCAGAAGATACGAGCATCGCCGTGGTGGATGGCCGCTTAGGCCCGGTTGACCCCTTGGTTCCCATTGCCATGAGCATGCGTATCGGGGGTATTGCGCATGTTCGTCATGACTTCGATCCCATCAACGAAATTCGAGACATGCAACTGGACGGTTCGGCCAGTGGTTCGCTGCTCATCGGCCATATCCGACACGATAACGGCGACCTTGACAACGCCATCAAACAGTCGGCCATGGTGTCAAATCGACCAGCTCAATTCAACATTCTTCAACAGGCTGAATCGCTTCAATATGAGGCGAGTGAGCCGATTGGAACCATCACCTATGGCGGTCAATCTGGAGAACAACGAAATGCGATTCGTTTAGCGGGCCTCCCCTCTTCCTTCCAATTGGTGTTGGGCGATACCGTCGGGTACGTGGCTGACGGCCCAATGGAGAGCATACAGGTGCAGATGACCAACGCCAGCACACCGTTGACGATGGACGGCGACCACGTGCGCTTCTGGGTCAACGAGGATACGGCAGAGGCGAGTTTGAGCCTCAAGCTCTCCGACATCACCTCCATTGAACGACTCAGTCCGTTGGTGCCGGGTTCAACGGGGCCCGAAGGTAATTCAGAGGTCCGTTTGGTTCGGAGTTCATCTTCGCCGTTTGGGGTCTCTTTTGAGGACGAATCAACCCACATCAACCCGTTCCTCGGGCTCAACGGGCAGGTTTACTTTGACCCCCTACCCGCCAACATTTCGCTGACGTTGCCTTCTGACGTTGATTCAGAAGGCCTTGAACTTCCAACGTTCGGGGAGGAAGAAGGCATCGAGGCCCTGTCGTTCTTCTTGGGCGACTTGGTTGACTTCGGAAGCGTCGTCAACGACTTTGTCCACGCCCTGACGGTGAACGTTGGTGGGGACATTGGGGAAAGCGAGAACATGAGTTTGGGTTTGGATTTGTTCACCGGTGAAGCGTTCAACATGACCGTGGACCTGAAGAAGGGGTCGAACCTTGAGGTGGAACCGGCTTGGATGCACGGTTTGGGCATGGAAGCGCTTGAACAAACTCGCCTTGAAGCCAACCTGTCTCGAATGCCTGCCTTCACCGCCAACAGCCGAGGTCCGATGGAGCAAATCCTTGCAGACGGGCGCATTGAGGCCGCAGAGCGAGTTCAAGCGTTGACCATCCTTGAAGCCAACAACATCACGGCGGCGGAAGCGTTGGTTGACGCGCTTGAAGACGGTCGGGCGACAGAAGAAGAGATGAGCGAAGTGAACTTGACCCGTCTTGAGGAAGAGGGCCTCACCCTCCACGATACCCGTGCATGGCACTTACGGGCCTGGTTGCCCTCCCTCCCCGCTGGCACCATTGAACTGGTGTATGATTTCAGAATGCTCGCCGGCGTACCGACCTACGAAGTGGATCTCAAAATGTCTCAATGGCAACCGAAGTATCCGCAAATGACCATCATCGCCAACGGTCTTGAAGGTCAAGATTTGGAACTCTTCATCGACGGTTTGGACACCACGACGCCTCGCAACGTCGAAATCAATGCCTTGTTTTCGACCCAAGAAAACCTGACCGTCCCAAGGGTCTCCGTCGACATGCACTACGATGCGGGCGTCCGGCTCAAATCGGCCCACGCTATTCTCATCGACCACAAGGCCCTGACCCGGGTTGAGGCGCTCGTGGTCGGCATTCCACAATCCACGGATGTTTCAGCGGTCATCGGCGACGTGTTGATTCTTGACCTTGTGGTTCCAGAAATTTATCGCACCAACGGTCACTCTGCTGATTCCCTCATGCTCAAACAACTTCGCTATGTCGATGGCTTCTGGTATCCTTCAACCGCCTTTATGCGCGACCTCCCCGGTGAAATGCATCTGGCCACCGAGCCCGATACGCAATTCGATATCCGCGAGCAAACGGCCTTCCAAGGTATGCGAACACTCGATTATTCCTCCAACACTGACGATATGGACCTGTACCTCGAAGCGAGCGGCAGGGCCATTGAAGCCAAGGGTGATGTCCTGATGTTGGCTGAAGATTTGCCAACCCGGTTCGTGTTGTCGCTGACCGATGACTTTGGCATGCGGGTGGACTCTTCGGGTTCGGGTGTCAAGAAGGTCTACGTTCGTCAAACCGACGTACCAGCCACGCCAGGGGTGCACATCGAACGCGTGGAAGTGGTTGGCCAAAACCTGAAGGGAGCCACGATTCGAATTTACTCTGGCCCGGGTGATTACCCGCTCATTGTCATTGACGACATCACCGACGGCCGTTTGGTCGCCACAGCCGAAGCTTATGTCCAACCCGGACTGGTTGAACCGTGGTTGAACCCCGTCTTTGGCGAATTTGAGATGGAAGGGCGAGCAGTGTTGCTTGATGCCCAATTCACGGGCATCATTCCAACCGCCTCATCGGTCGGCGTCAACGGTATTGTTACGGATCTTTCTTTGGTGGGGTCGCTCACTGGCGAGTTTGTTGAAACCCGTCACGTCATGGTGATTGACCCCATCAGTTCTGCGTTAGCCAGCGGATTGGCCATGCTGTTTGGGTGATGAATCATGTCGGAACCATCGGCTGAAGATTTGCGAGTGGGCGGCTCCCCGCTTGAGGGTGACGAACTCGATGATTGGGAAGCGGCCCAAGAAGCAGCGAAGTTGTTGACGACCCTCAAACGAGAGGTCACACCGACCCGTGTGGCGATGGCCGGTGCCGTCCTCTTCATGTTGCTGATCATGGCGTTGAGTGGGTGGTACTGGGTGCTTCCACGGGATGCGGTGACGGTGGAAACTCACTACATGCAACGCGGTGGCCACCTGATGATGAGTGAACTTCACAACGATGGAAGTCGGGACATTACGGACATCGTTTTAACGGTTGAATTCCAAACACTTGACGGTGCACTCATCGACAGCATGTCGCTTGAACTCGGCGTTCTGGAAGGACACGCTTCCATCTCCGGGGACGATTTGGAAATGATGATCATTGGCTACACCGTTTGGGACCAATACAACATCGTCATCGACCTCGAGTACCGAGATTACACCGGCGAACTTCGTCAACCCGCTTCGTTTACCCATCAAGTGGGCGACTGGTCGCAAGAGATTTTCTTGGACAAAGCCGAGCGCCACTTCTGGCCGGTGGATTGAGGGCTGTTTAGACAAGCAGACCGAACCGATAAAGGACAGGAGCCTAAGGCCAATCCATGGCACGGGTGTCCAACCGCCTCACTGCAGGCGTGTTCGTTCTTCTCCTTGTGCTTTCAACCTCGAGTTCCTTCCTTCTTTCAGACGGTGTCCGTGAGACGGACGCCACTTCATTTAACCCCGAATGGGTCCGTTTTGACGTACGGGACGGCGTTTACAACGACGCCTTTGGCCTGCTTGACGAACAGCTTTCCGGCGAAAACCGAGCGCCCCGTGCCGACGCCACCTTCGGAACCTTTGATGACCAAGGGTTGGAACTTCTGCGTCCCGTCCCGGCAGAATTTTTGGAACCACGCTTCGATGCACTTCTTCTCATTGTTTCCAACGACATGCGTCTTCATGATGTTCGCAGCGAACTCAGTGACCAGCCCGGTTTGGCCGTGAGGGAATTCATTGCTCCATCGGGCCTGTTGGTTCAAGGGACGCCCACTGCGCTTTCACAGGCCGGAGAACACCCGGCTATCATCACCGCTCACGCCGTTCCCATCGGGATGTTTCTGCACGAAGATTTGATGGACATCGTCCTCCTTGAAGAGGGCGAAACGGCGCTCCAAGGTTTGTTGCTGCGAATGGATGGATGGCGCGACGATGCTGGTCCGCTGGACACGGTCTCGCTGAGCGACGACACCGGCATCACGTTGAATCAGCACCTCGGCGCGGTCGCTGGCGAGGTGTTTGACGAATGGCGTGCCTGGGACACGGGTCGCTACGAGGGCACGCTCAGCGAGGTTGACCTCCCGACGTTGCTGCGTCAGCCCTCTCTAATGCAATTGCGCCCTGATCCTGCGTTTTCGGCCTTCAACGACCAGTCCCGTGGCCACATGAAGACCAGTACAATGACGACCTATTTCACCACGGACTTGGACGGTTCCGGGCAAATCGTGGCGGTGGCCGACGCCGGTTTGGATGAGGACCACGGCGACTTCGGAACTCGGGTGGTTGGGAACTACGATGTCATCGGCGACGGCTCAACTGCGGACAAGCACTCAGGGCACGGCACGCACGTCTCCTGCACGGTGCTGGGCGATGGCTTCCGTGGAGGCTATGGCGGCGTTGCCCAAGCTGCCGACCTCTACTTCCAAGCGATGGAAAACGACAACACGGGCAATTTCCAATCCCCCTCCTTGAACAATTTGCTCAACACGGCCTACAACGCCGGTGCCCGCACCCACACCAATTCCTGGGGCTCATCGGCCGCAAGTCAGCAAGCCAAGTACAATTCTGAGACGGAAGACGTCGACGATCGAGCGAATTATTACGACCGCTACTACAACGGCGTGGAAGGCTTGACCATCCTCTTTGCGGCCGGAAACGACGGCCCAAATTCGGGGACCGTCTCTCCTCCCGCTACCGCAAAGAACGTGATTTCGGTAGGCAACCACAAGAACCGATACAGCGGTTCACCGGACGTGATGATGAGCGGGTCCTCTCGCGGGCCGACCGAAGACGGGCGTATCAAACCGGATTTGGTCGCACCCGGGGGCTATGTTCGTTCCTGCCGTGCTCAAGAAGCCGGTGATACCGGTAGTGCCACTTGGACCAGCAACTACTACCTCGAGTACACCGGCACGTCGATGGCGACCCCCAATGCTGCCGGTGCTGCGCTGATGGTTCGGGAATACCTCGAAGAGATTGCGCAACGCCCTTCACCGCAGGGGGCGCTGGTCAAGGGTTTACTCGTTCTTGGCGCTCAGGACATCGGTTCGAGGGATATTCCCAACGACGATGAAGGGTGGGGGCGCATCAACCTTAGAAACAGCTTGGCCCCACCGGGCGGTCAGGGCATTTGGGTCGACGACCGTTCGGTCATGTCGGGCACCGGGAACAGCAAATCCTACGCCTTCAACGTCTCTCAAGGCAACGGCCTGTTCAAGGTCGTGCTGACGTGGTCGGATGAGCGAGGCTCTCGTTTCTCTACCGCCCAACTCGTAAACGACCTGGATTTGGAAGTCACAGCGCCCGATGGCACGGTGTATCTCGGCAACGACTTTTCCAACGGGAGATCGGCAACGGGAGGGACACGGGACAGCATCAACAACCTCGAAGTGGTCTTGATCGATGCCGCCGCTACCGGGACGTGGACGGTGAAAGTGAGGGATGCGCAACACAGCGGTTCGAAAACTCAACCCTATGCCCTTGCGGTGTTGGGGCACGGCGTCAACGACCTTCGGCCCGACCCCAAAGTCGTCCCCGAAGCCTTTGAAATGAATGTCGGCATTCCACAAGTTGACGACCCCGTCCAACTCACGACGTCGTTCTTTAATTTTGGAAACGTGAAAGCCGATGCCTTCCCCATTGCCTTCGAGGTCAACGGCGTTGAGCAAGCAAGGACCTCCATTGAGTTGGGGGCCGGTTCTTCCAAGGTCGTGATGTGGCCTTGGACCCCCGCTGTCTCAGGCGCCACGACGCTCTCGTTCATCATTGACCCCGACGACGCGATGGAAGAAATTCGGGAAGATAACAATCGGCTCGACGTTCAAGTGAACGTGACCGCCCCGGGCGTCAAACTTGAAACGGCCACGCCAATCCTTACCCTCCAATCCAGCGAAATCACCACCACCTCCTGGAACATCTCCTTGACCAACACGGCCTTGCTCGCGACCAATGCCTCCATGCAAACCGGTGAGGTCATTCATGTCGAAACCGGGCAGACCATGCCGTGGTATGTCGGCAGCACCGATTCAAACTTCAGCATGGAAGGGCAGGCCTCCGAATCCATCATCGTCACGTTGGTCCACCCTGCCCCGCCCGCCCCGGGGACGTACCGCATTGACCTGCTGGCTTTGGACGTCGACAACGGCGTTGATTATCCGCTCGAAATTGACATGTTCGTTCCCGATTTACCAGAGGCGGCGGTTGAATTTGATTACCAAGTCGTCCCGGTGCATCCATCCGATCCGACCAACATGACCGTCCGGTTTTACAACAACGGTAACGCTCCAATTGGGTACGACCTCTTTTTGGAAGCCCCAGCGGGATGGCAGGCGGGATTCACCAACCTTGGCAGCGAGGCCGGAGCCCTCTCGGGTTCCACTGGCCTCATCGACAGCGAGGCCTACCGTGCCGTGGGCCTGATGTTCACACCTCCGCAAGTGATGACGGCAGCCGGGGCGGAACGGGTGGTCAAACTCACGGCCGTGAGTCAAACGGAGCAACAAGAGTTGACGGTGTTCGAAATTCCAATTCAAGTCATGACTGTGCGCGACCTTTACATCGACCTTGAGTCATCCATTGGGACCCTTCGCCCTGATTCCAGCGTTACCCTTCGCTATTCACTGGAACACAAAGGCAACGTCGACTTCAACCTCACGCCTTCGTTTGAACTGCCCAGCGGTTGGAGCGTGACCTCTGCCCTCGAAGTCGTTGACTTGCCATGGGCCACCAGCAAGAACTTGCTCTACACCCTCGAGGCCGGCAGCAACGCACGTACGGGCACCATCAAGTTCCATCTGGACAACGGGTCGGACCGCTTCACATGGGAAAGCACCCTGAACGTGGAAATTCTCCCCGAACCAACGTTGACGTTTGTGGGTCTTGAACTCCAAGATGGCACGACCTACGGCACCCTTCAGGGCGCGGGGTCTCACCCCTCAGGAGAGTCGCTGAAGTTCACGTGGTTGCTTGGGAACGATGCGGAAACGGTCTGGAGCCCAAGCGCCAGCCTGCAATTGGACCCCGGCTTGTTTGGAGAATGCACACCGGTTGACCCGGTGGGCATGGGTGATGTCTCGCCGGTGGTTTGTAACGTCCTCATCGCCGCCAACATGGCCCCGATGAGCGAACCTTCGTTCACCTTGGTGCTCAACGATGCGGGCGTTGAGCGAACCACGACGGTGGGGCTTCTCGTGGCGCCCAACGAACAGGTGTCGTGGGACATCGATTCCGTGCCGGGACTGACCACCGGTCAGGAGCGGCAAGTAACGGTTGAAATCACCAACACCGGAAACACAGCGCTTCAGCGTCAAGTGATGGCCGAGGCCCCTCCAAAGTGGTCCGTTTCCGTCGATGGCAACGACATCGTGGACCTCGAAGTGGGCCAGTCGGTGTTGGTGCGATTGAACGTCCGAGCCGATACGCCCGGAAGTGAGTCCATCACGGTGAAACTGGCGCAAAGCACGGCCAGTGAACCGACCTTCACGTTCGCGATGACCTCATCGGGCGAACCCATCGGGACCTCGGGTGAAAGCGGTTTGGATTCAAGCCTCGCCGTGGCCCTGCTTTTCGCCGTTTTGTTGGTGGCCTTTGCTACCCTCGGCGTCAGTGCGCTTCGAGGGCGAATTGAACCTGAAAAGGGGCCACACGCCGCCTCTCTTCCCATGCCGATGCCCGCTCCTGCCCCCGCTGCTCAAGCGTCTTCACCCCCTGATGAAGCACGGGTCCAGAGGGCACCTCCCGCCACCTTACCTCCTGCTCAACAAAAACAGTCGAATCCAAGGGCGACTCCTGTGGAAACGGTCAACATAACCTACAATATTGTTCAGAACGTTCAAGATTCCGTCATTCAAGGGAATGTGGGCTTGAACAAGGAGGCTCCGATGTGCTGGACTTGTCGCCAGCCGATCACAACAACCATCGTTGGCTGTCCAGGTTGTGGGGCAAGGTACCACGCCGATGCCGCTGGTGGTTGCACGGCTTCTTCGGTTGCTTCCTGCGTGAATTGCGGAGGCCCATCAAGTGCCTTCCTGAAGGCTTGACCATCCTGTCGTTTTGAAGCACGGGAAGCATAGGGTTTTGATAGGAGAACACCGAGGGCAGAACATGATGCCTACGGCAAGCGCGATGACCGCTTCTCGCCGGACGGCCCTCTTCCTCGTGCTCGTGATGTGCACGGCCCTGCTTCCATTGACCGCACCCGGAGTTTCCGCTGATGGCCGAGCCGCTTCCATATCGGTGACCCCCATTCCAAGCAGTATGGAAGTGAATCCAGGGGAAGCTGGCGATTATACCATCCGCGTTCGAAACACGGGTTCAGACCCGGTCACTGTGCAACTTTCTTCTTCCCAAGAAGCCACCGAAGACTGCAACGGCTTTTCTTCAACGGTCGCCCAAATCCCCGGACAAATTGACAGCGGAAGTTATGAAGAGGCCGAGATGAATGTCAGCGTCGCTCAAACGGTGGAAGCCGGTGCCGCTTGTGTCACTACCATCACGGCCACCATCACGGCCGTTATCGGAGCACCCACGGCCGAAATCCCAGAGCCGACAACGGCTGAGGTGACCACGACAGCTGCCGATGGCTCCGGAAGCGCCTTGTTTGGTGTGGACCTCATCATCACCGAATCGGACCGAAGCAAAGATTGGAACGGCGAAGAGGAAATGGATTATCGCATCGAGGTGGAGAACACGGGTCAGACCAACGAGACGATCAACCTGGCCATCAACGAAGGGACGGGCCCTGGTTGCGCATCAACATCGTCGTTCACCGTCTCCCTTAGCGAAACATCGGTCAGCATCGACCAAGAGGAGTCGGAGATCGTCTTCGCAACCGTTGAGGTCCCAGAAGGCGCCTCGGCGGACAAGTATTGCTGGGAGGTTACGGGTACAGTCACCAACGACCCCTCCCAAGAAGCCAAAGACACCGAAGAGTTTGATTTGACCGTCCCCCAACTCAAGAAGTGTACGCTTTCCCTCAGCAAGACCTCCGTGAGCGTGAATCCTGACGATGACGCGCAAATTACCGCTACCTATGCCAACGACGGCAATGCGGATTGGACGGTCCACGCATCTCCTGTGGGAAGCAAATCCTCCTGGGTTCAAGTTGACGGACCAACATCCTCCGGTCTGCTTCCCTACGATAACGGCGACGGCGAGCGAGCGTTCGATTTCATCGTGTCACCGGACGATTCGGTGACCGCTGGTTCTGAAACCGTCGTTCAAATCGTTGGAAAGGACGGGAACAACGGCCCCATCAAGTGTCAAGCCGACCTCCGCATCATCGTCGGGCAATCTCGTGGCGCAAGCATTTCCCTCGCCAACGCTTTGCTCTCCAACATTGAACCGGGCAGCAACAAGTCCACCACCATCACCATCACCAACCAGGGCAACGGGCAAGACAACCTCCGCGTGGCCTCCTCCATCGCCCCGACCGGCTGGGCCGTACAACTTGATGCATCAACGGTTTCCGTCGGTTCTCGGCACGGAAATGAAAAATCCGCTACGGTCGGTGTCACGGTCCGCGTGCCCGCCAACGCCTTGGCTACCGAGGAAATCGAACTGACCTTCAGCGTCCTGCCATCGTCCGGCGGGGCGGCGTACGATACGGTCACGCTCCGGGTCACCGTTGCGGCCATCCACGGACTTGAAATCAGTACGCCCGCAACCGACCAAACCGGGCGCTCTGGCACGGAAGTTCGCTTCCCTCTCGCCCTCATCAACGAAGGCAATGTACGGGATACCATCGGCCTGTCTGTGGTTGCCCAAACGGCTAGTCCAGCATGGGGGACTTCGTTTGAAACCGAAGAAGGTCTGCCGTTTACGGAGATCGAAATTGAACCACAATCCACCACGACGGTTTACCTCGTCGTGAGCATTGACGGCGAAGAAGAACTCGAAAACACCCGCTTGACGGTTCGTGTTCGCAACAAGGACGACCCCAACGGCCAAGACAGGGACGGCGACGGTATCCCTGACAATCAACGGGAAGGTGAATTCCTGGCTGTGTTGTCCGATCGCAACTTCTCCATGGACCTGCGTCTGGAAGGTACCGATACGGCGACTTCAGCCTCGGTGGTCCTTCCCCCAAACGGGCAACAGACCATCGGTATGTGGGTCCGGAACACCGGTGACGGAAACGACGATGCCGTCTTCACTTTGGGCGGCCTTGAGGGCATCGCCACTCGTTCCATGACCGTTTACGGTCTCCCGGTTGATGGCGAACTTGAGGTTCCAAAGGGCTACGGCATTTGGGACATCGCCAACGGGGTCTTCATGATGGACGAAAACGGTCTGCCTTTCCTTGGTTCTGACCAAAACGCCGCTGAACAGAAGATGGTGAACAACGGCTACATTGAAGGCTATCAGGCCAAACCTTTCGAAGTCTACATTGAACTGACGCTCAGCGTGAACCCAGGGGCGCAAACCGGTCAGGGCGGACTTCTAGAGATTCTTGCCACGAGCGTCTCCAACGCCGCCGACCGCTCTGGCTTGGTGACGATTTCACTTGAGGTCAGCATCATCCATGAAATTGAATTTGCCGAAGCCGGGGAGCGCCAAGAACTTGATGTCGTCTACGGTCAACCCGCTGCAACCCAAGAAATCACCATCGTCAACACGGGCAACATCCGTGCGGAAATCCGAGTGTTTACCTCCGAGAATTTGCGAGGCTGGTCGGTTGTCCTTGACAGCGATAATCCGAGCTGTCTCCAAGAAAACAGCGACCTGGTCTGCAGCGTTGACGAGGGCGAGATGCTCTACGTCAACGTCACCGTTCGAGCCCCGTATGGGGCAGAAATGGACGACACGTACAAGTTCACGGTCTCTGCTGAACCTACAGAAACAGGTGTTTTGGATCGTCAGAACATCGAATTCGCAGCCATGGGCACCCCTCCTGAAGGTGTGTTCGGACTTTCCAACACCATGGTCGCTCAGATGGCAGGGGCTGTTCTGCTGATTCTCGGGATTGCCGCCGTTTTGAGCCGTCGCCGATGAGTGGGTGAACTCCTCTTCAATGTTGGACAAAACCGAGCCCCTGCGCCTATGCTCTACGACGTCTGACCACCCCTTGCGCACATAGTCTGTTGACAACGCTTATTGAGGGGCCTCAAGTCGCTAAGACCAGAGAGCGTATGCTTTCTCTGAGGGTGAACCTATGTCGGGACTCGAATCCGTGCCAAGCGCCTACCTCTCCATCGGATTTTTGACCGTCGTTGGCATCATCATGCCGTTGACCAATTTCCTCATCACGTGGGTGGTTCGCCCAAAGGTCGACCCGGCCCGCCCCCACATCACACGCTCTTACCTCCTTGAGGGCTATGAGCGAGACCACAGCCTCTACCCCCGCCGCCTCACCACGTTCGAGTGCGGCAGCGAACCCGTCGGCGAGGCGATGATTCAGTTCCACTTCCAGTATTACTGGTACGCCATCATCTTCCTGGTCTTTGACGTCGCCTTCATGTTCCTCGTTCTTGGCGGCATGGTCGCCTCCGACGCCACAGCCGAAGGCGTGGTTGACCGAGACGCAGCGGTGGCCCGTGCTACCGATGCCTTGGTGACCCTCGGGATTTTCTTCACCACCATGTCCCTTGGGGTTTGGTACGTGTTCCGTAAGCGAGGTCGCATTTACATCTGAGGTGATTCAAAATGGCAGGTCAAGACGAAAATTACGCGGCGTTCAACAGCCGAGCCCTCGTTGAGATGGTGGGCGATGTTACTGACGAGGCGCTGAAGGCCACGAAGATCAAGCAATTCCTAAGCGTCCTTGCTGGACGATACTTCAACTGGGCCGGGCGCAAATCCCTGTTCACCCTTCACTTGGGCATCAAGTGCTGCGCAATCGAAATGGCGGCGGCGGCGACGCCACGTTTTGACGGGGACCGCTTTGGCGTGCTGTTCCGTTCATCTCCTCGCCAGTCCGACGTGTTGCTCGTCAACGGCCCGATCAGTAAGAAATTCGCTGATAAGATCGTTCGACTGTGGGAACAAATGCCCGAGCCCAAGTACTGCATCGCCATGGGCGAGTGCGCTATTTCTGGTGGCCCTTATTTCCAATCCTACAACATTCTCGAAGGGGTTGACACGGTGATCCCTGTCGATGTCTACATCCCAGGCTGCCCGCCTCGTCCCGAGGCCCTCATCGATGGCTTTGGCCTGCTTCGCGAGAAGATCATTCGTATCGGCGCTGCACCCAGCAGCGGCCGCAAGGGCGACAAACCCATCATCGTCGGGGAGGACTGAACATGGGCATGCGCATCACCAATGAGCAAGCCGATACCGCCGCCCAAAGCGCCGTGTCGGCCATCAACGACCGCTTCGGTGGCTCGGATGTTTCTGCCACCGTTGAGCATCACGCCAACGCCTACAAAATGGCCTTTGTTCGTGCGCAGGTTCCCCCACAACATTGGACAGCTGTCGCCAAATACCTCCGCTTCGACCTCGGCGTCAATTATTGTTCAATGGTCACCGGCACCCACTATCCAGAGGGTGGGCCCGAGCGTGGTTGGGAAGTGGCCTATCACTTCATGCGCCAGCCTGTGATTGACCAAGCACCCCACACCAACACCGTTCACGTGGCCGAGGCACTCAAAGGCGATGCCATTCCTTTGGAATTCGAAATCATCGTAACCCTCCCTCAAACTGAATCCCCTTCGGTCCCAAGCGTTCAGAACATTTGGGTTGGTGCTGATTGGAACGAGAAGGAAACATGGGACCTGGTCGGCATCCAATTCGAAGGCCACGACAACATGCACCGTGTCCTCAATCCCCACGACAGCCCCGAAGGATTCCACCCGCTTCAAAAGCAACACAAAATCCGCTATCATGACTTTAACGAAATGTACGACGACGCCCAAGGCTTCGGCCGGAAACCAACCGATGAGGGTCGGGTTAAGTGAGGTGAAATCATGGCACAAATGTGGATTACAATGGGCCCCCAGCATCCGATGACGCACGGTCTCTGGACGCTTCGTGTGAAGGTTGACGGTGAAACGGTCGTCGACACCGAAGCTGAACTTGGCTACATCCATCGGGGTGTTGAGAAGATTGCCGAATCACGAGACTTCACCCAAATCACGCCGTACTGCGACCGTCTTTGCTACGTGAGCGCCATGACGTG
The DNA here is from genome assembly GCA_938030705.1 of Candidatus Poseidoniaceae archaeon. Classification (GTDB taxonomy): domain Archaea; phylum Thermoplasmatota; class Poseidoniia; order Poseidoniales; family Poseidoniaceae; genus Poseidonia. The sequence continues at coordinate 43,280 of CALHIR010000004.1, read as the reverse complement.
GGCCAACTCCTACATCTATGCGGCTGAAGATTTGCTCGAGGTTGAGGTCCCCGAGCGAGCAGAATACATCCGACTCATTTCAGCCGAATGTCAACGCCTCGCCTCTCACTTGATGTGGTTGGGTGCCTACGGCCCCGATATTGGCAGCTTGACGCTGATGACCTGGTGCATGCGAGACCGAGAAATGTTCCTTGACTTGCTCCAGGAACTCGGTGGTTCTCGAATGCACTACAATTATCCCCGTGTCGGTGGCGTGAAGCGAGACATTCCCGTGGGCTTTGCTGACCGCCTCATCGCCAAGGTGAAACTCTTCGAACACCGCATCGATGAATACGAAATGATGCTCGACGAGTCCACCATCTGGCTCGTTCGCCTTCAAGGCGTTGGCTACGCCAAGGCCGAAGACATGGTGAACGCTGGCGTCTCCGGCCCCAACATCCGTGCGGCTGGCGTCAACTACGACGTACGCTGGGCTCACCCCTACTCCGTGTACGACCAGGTTGACTGGGAACCTGCGGTGGAGAAGCCAACATCGGTCAAGGGCGCCGACTGCTACGACCGCTACCGTGTCCGCATGGAAGAGATGCGTCAGTCCTGCCGCATGATCCTCGATGCCATCGAGAAAATTCCCGGTGGCAAGAACACCAACTATGCCAACGGTGACGAAATGATTCTCGCCAAAGCCCCTACCCGAGCGCCCGAAGGTGCCTCCGGTTTCTCGAATTACGAGTGCACCCGTGGCGCCTCACAGTTCTACATCCAAGGCGGTGGCGACGGTCGTGGAAAGAACCCCTACCGGCTGTCCATCCGCTCGCCCATGTTCATCACCATCCCGTACGTTGCCAAGACGATGATCGGGTACAAAGTGGCGGACATTCCTGCCATCATGGGCAGTTTTGACCCGTGCATCGGGGAGACCGACCGTTGAGGTGATATCATGGACGACAGGTACGATTTGGTAGGCTTCTTCTTGAGCAAGGACGGATTGCTCCGCTCTGGAATCATCAATCTCCTTGAGGGCACACCGCTTGAGGAAAGCGCAGGGAGCCTTTCCTTTGCTGTGGCCACGTTCGCCGTGGTCAACATCGTGTTCTTGATGCTCTTTTTCTCGCAGTTCGCCATCCTTTGGATTGAGCGCAAAGCCGTTGCTCGCATGCAAGACCGATACGGTGCCACCACGGCTCTCCGTTCCCTTTGGGTCGGTGAGAACGGGGTCACCGCCGGCGAATGGTGGAACATGTTGCCGTTTGGCTTGGGCAAACCCGTCGGGGCGGTCAACAAATGGCTGAACAAGAACTTCGGAAATCGCGATGAGAATTTCGCCACCGTCGACCGTGTCAACAACCGCTCTTGGATGGGCAAGACCATCGTCCCGGGTTTCTTCCAAAACGTCGCTGACGGCATGAAGTTCCTCGTCAAGGAACACATGGTTCCGCAGCGTGCCGACCGCCTCATTTTCGAGGTCTCTCCCTTCCTCATCGTGTCCTCTACGCTGTTGATTTTGGGCATGATTCCGTTGTCAAGCGGCATCTATGCGACCAACCCCGACCTCTCGATTCTCTACGCCATCGCCATCTTCGGTATTGCGCCCATTGGGGTCTTCTTTGCCGGTTGGTCATCCAACAACAAGTACACCCTCATCGGTGGTATTCGTTCTGCAGCGCAACTGACGGCGTACGAGATTCCACTCCTGCTCACGTTGTTGTCCGTGGCCATCCTGTCGGGGACCTTCAACATCATTGACAGCATTCACTTCCAACATTCCGCCGGTGCGTGGAACATCTTCCTGATGCCGCTCGGTGCTGCGCTCTTCCTGGTCACCATGATCGCAGAAGTTGAGCGCGTGCCGTTTGACATGCCCGAAGCGGAAGCCGAACTGGTTGAAGGTTGGTGGACGGAATACGGCGGTATGCGGTTCGGCATGCTGTTCATGGCCGAATACATCCGCACCTATGCGGCTTGTTTCCTCTTCACGCACTTCTTCCTCGGAGGCTGGCATCTGCCCTTCCACGGCACCATCGGGTCCCTCCCCGTCGTCGGCGAGGCCTACCTTCTGATCCCCGGCGCCGTTATGACGCTGGTAAAGTCGTGGCTCGTCTTCCTCATCGTGTTCGTGTGGGCTCGCTTTGCCCTTGCCCGTATTCGAACGGACCAGATTTTGGAATTCGGTTGGCGCATGCTGCTTCCATTGGCCGTGCTCCAAGTGGTGCTCGCTCTCGTGTACCGATTGTACCTCTTCAACCCTGACGGCATGTCGGCCAAGAACGACGTCGGCGGGGGCATGGCCTGGGACGCCTTTGGTATCCCGTACCTCGTGCCCATCGTCACCACGCTCTTCTGGCTGGGTGTCTTCTTCGTCTATCTCAATGACGAGGACAAGTCGGTAAATCAGGAACGTATGTTCCATGTCCATACGGACAAGCCCGCGGGGACGGTAACCCCGGGGCAGGAGTGAGGTGAACACCATGCCAATGCATCCACACGCACAGCCTAATTTCAGAAACTTGTTTTGGTACCCGTTCAAAATTACGTTGATCACGGCGCTCCGAACCTTCCCGTTCATCGGTAAGCGGTTCGGTAAGCGATTGGGCGCCTACCACAACACCTCCCACCCTGAGTTCTTGGACGACGGGAGTCGAGCCCGTGCAGCCTCTTCAGCAGAGATGAACGACATCACCCGCCAAGAGTTCGCACCCGACCGAGTGACCTCCGACCTCAAACCCACCCTCTGGAAGCCCCAAACGGTGCAGTACCCCTACGAGCGTCTCGAAGACATGGAGCCCTGGCTTTTCGTCCCCGGGAACTACAACGGCCGTATTGGCGTGATTTGGGAGACGTGTACGGCGTGCAAGATGTGCGTCAACATCTGCCCCAACGACTGCCTTCACATGACCACCGAACTTCGCGTGGACGTCCTCGATAATGCTGAGGGTGAAAATGCAGGCCTCGGTATGGAGCTCGAAGTTGGCAAGTTCGCCGCCGTTGAGGTGCCTGAAGTGGTGGCTGAACTGGACCGTTTCAACCACGTCACAGCCCACGCAGCCCCGCCCGAGGAATGGCGCTTCGCCGAAGTCCTCGACCTTTCGGGCGATTCGGCCACCGTTCGCTGGAATGATTCCGGCGAGGAAGCCACCGTGGCCACCGCTGAACTCTATCCCGCAGATGACCAAATCGTTTCGGGACGCATTGACCTCGGTCGCTGTATGTTCTGTGGTTTGTGCATGGAAGCGTGTGGCTTCACGTCCTTCTTCATGACCAACGAATACGATGGTATGTCCGGCTTTACTCGCCAAGACTTGTGGTTTGATGCTTCCCGTACCCGTGTGCTTCCCGGCGTTCACCAGGAAGCGGTTGACGCCGAGTTGGCCAAGCGTGCCTCCAAAGAGCGCGATAAGCGGGCCAGAAAGGCGGCCAAGGCCGCAGAGGCAGCCAAGGGGGACGCTTGAGATGGACGTGGCCAGCGCTGCCGAAACGGGCGTCTTCTTCCTGTTTGCAGCCATCACGCTCGGCGGAGCGCTTGGCCTCATCTTCGCTCAGCGAGTGGCGCACTCCATGCTCTCGCTGATCTTCTGTTTCATGGCGGTCTCGGGCATCTTCATCCTGTTGGGTGCTGAGTTCCTTGCTGCCATTCAAATTCTGGTCTACTTGGCCAGTGTCGGGTTGGTGGTCCTGTTCGGTATCATGCTGACCCGCCGTCAAATTCTCGAGGAGGACTTCGAATGAAGTTCACCTCGTTGTTCACCCGACTCGGCCTTTTGGCCCTTGGTTTCATCCTCGTCGCTGTGCTCAACGACGACAGCGTGTGGGCTGACCCCGCCACGACCACGCCAACCACCTCTGGACTTGCCGATTCGCTGCTCACGGAGTGGGGCTTTGCGCTGCTGGTGCTCGGCCTCCTCATGGCCATGGCCATGATGGGTGCGGCTTACCTTGTTCGCGACGAGCGAATGGAAAATCTTCTCTGGGAATTTGGAGGTGAAGAAGAATGATCGATCCAGCATGGGTTTCGGGATTGTCCGCCCTCCTCTTCGTCATTGGCTTGGCCGGTGCCTTCACCCGAAAGAACGCCATCATTGTCTTGATGTGCATTGAATTGATGCTCAACGCTGCGAACATGCAGTTCGCCGCAGCTGCCGTACATCACGGCGATACGACCGGATGGGTCTACACCATCTTCGCCATCGCCATCGCCGCAAGCGAGGTGGCCATTGGTCTGGCCATCTTCCTCGCCATGTACGGTCAACACGAATCGATTACGCTGGACGACGTGAACGTCCTGAAGAACTGAGGTGAGATGATGGCAGGTTCAGGCAGTTCAGAAATCGTAAACAGCACAGCGGCGCAATATGCGCCCTACATTCTCCTCTTGCCCATGTTGGCCTTCCCGGTGATTTTGTTCCTCGGTAAGATGTTCAACGGCAACAAGGTGTGGAAAGAGACGCTCAAAGAAGGCGGGCTCATCGCTTTGGCCTTCATGGGGGCCAGTCTCGGCTTGTCCCTTTGGCTCGTCTCGGACTTCATCGGCGCCTATGGGGGTGTTCAGAAACTCTCGGACTGGACCTGGTTCACCTCCAGCATGTGGAGTTCCGGCGTGGTGACCACCGAGATCACCTTTGGTTTCGGCGTTCACATCGACCACATCACCGTGATGTTGCTCTTCATTGCCTCTTTCCTGTGTTTGCTCATCAACACCTTTGCCATCGGTTACATGAACACCGATCCTATCAACGACAACCGTAATCACCGCTTCTATGCGGAGTTTGTGCTCTTTTGTTCGGGTATGCTCGGCATGGTGCTCGCTGACTCGTTCCTTTGGTTGTTCATCTTCTGGGAATTGATGGGCCTGTGCTCTTACCTGCTCATTGGGTTCTACTACGAACGCCCCAGCGCCGCTTACGCAGCCAAGAAGGCCTTCTTGACCACCCGTGTTGGCGACGTCTTCCTCATGGTCGGACTCGCCGTTCTTTGGGACCTCTTCGGTTCGCTTGACTACGCCGTGGTCTTCAACGAGTACAACATCGAGAAGGTCGCCGCTTCCAACCCCGGTAGCCTCGCTTGGGCCCTGGGCCTGATGTTCATTGGTGCCGTGGGTAAATCCGCTCAGTTCCCCCTTCACGTTTGGCTGCCCGATGCCATGGAAGGCCCGACCCCCGTGTCCGCCCTCATCCACGCTGCGACCATGGTCAACGCTGGCCTCTACCTCGTCGCTCGTATGTTCCATTTCTTCGGTGCAGAGTCCATGCACGGGGAACTCGCCGATTTGGCCTTCATTATCGCGGCCATTGGTGGAACAACGGCGGTTATGGCGGCGGCCATCGCCTTCGTCCAACAGGATTTGAAGAAGGTCTTGGCCTACTCGACCATGTCGCAACTCGCTTACATCTTCACCGGATTGGGCGCCGCTCTCTACCTTGCGAACACCCTCCACTGGCACGAGTACCTCGGTGATGGCACCAAGAACCCTGACTATTACGCGAACCACGCCATCGTCATCGTGGCTTTTGGTGCTGCCCTCTTCCACTTGTTCAACCACGCCATGGCCAAGGGCATGCTCTTCATGGCGAGCGGTGCGGTGATTCACGAGGTCCACCACGCGCACCACCATCTCCACCCTCACGACGACCACCACGATGAGGAACCAAAGGAACTCCTGATGCTCGCAAATTACCTCGCAGAAACAGGTCAATCCGTCTTTGGTTTCTTCAACGCCATCGACCTTGACCAATCGGGCGAAGTCGATACCTACGAGTTTCAAAAAGCCCTCAAAGAGGCCAACATCGCCGACCTTCCGCCTTGGGAAATGGGGCCGTTGATGAAGGCCCTTGACATGGATGGCAACGGGCGCATCAACGTCCCGGAATTGGAGTTGACCCTCGGCCGCGTCCACCTCGCGTCTCTTGGTGGCCACGATGACCATCACGACGAATTTGACGCCCAATCCATGGAGAACATGGGCGGCTTGGCCTCGAAGATGCCACTGACCGCCACGGCCATGCTGGTCGGCTCACTTTCCATCATGGGCTTCCCGCTCATCGGCGGTTTCTGGTCGAAGGAAGGCATCATTGCCAATACTTGGCGGGTTGCTTTGGAAGACCCTCGCTTCTTCTACCCTGCCATGTGCGTGCTCTTGGGCGCTGGTATGACCGGCTTCTACATGTCCCGCATGTGGCTCAAGACCTTCGCAGGTTCACCAAAGACCGATGTTGCGGCTCACGTCCATCCCACCAATACGTGGATCAAGACGCCGTTGTTCATCTTGACCTTCTTCAGCCTTGCTGGTATCCTTTTCGCCAGCATGGGTTTCACCCACTGGGCGCCCGACAGAGAGTACGGATTGATGTCCGACCACGGTGGTTTGTGGGGCGGCTTCCTCTACGAAATGGAGCACGTTTTCGCCAACGAGAAGATGTTCTTCTTCATCTTGACGTACGTGGCGCTGTTCATCGGCGCCGTGGTCGGCCCGGGTCTTGCTTTGTCCCTGTACGGTGGCAAGCTTGACGATGGCGAAGAGGTTCTGCCGTGGTTTGGACCTGTTCTCGCCGTGAACCAGTACGTCAAAAGCCGCTACCATTGGGACAATTCGTCCTTTGGGCAATCCGGTTTCGCAACCGCCCTCGAGAACCGTCTCTACTTTGACCACTACTACGACCTGGCCATGCTCAAAATCGTCGCCGCCTTCTCGTTCAAGGCCGCAGAAACGGACTCGAGCGTCATTGACGGGACCGTGAAGATGATCGAGCGAACTTCACAACAAATTTCCACAAAGTTGCGTTCGCTGACCACAGGTTCAGCACGTGATTACATCTTGATGGCGGCGTTGGGCACCTTGGGTCTCTTTGCGCTGATTTGGGGGGTGGTCGCTTGACGACCGATTGGATTTCCCTGCCGCTCGTGGCTTTGCCGCTTGTCAGCAGCATCGCCATCTTGGCGTTCGTCGCCTATGCCTCCCCTGCTGCCCGTGAGCGCATGGGGCCGTCGGTTCGAATGGCGACCCTCATCTTCTCGCTGTTGATGTTGGCGCTGACCACGGCCATGTTTTTCGGCATCGAATTCATTGGAGGCACCTCGGACTGGGCTTCCCTCTCGTTTGGATCGTTCAACTACGAGTTCCGCTACGTCTGGATTGAATCGCTTGGCATCCACTGGAGCGTGGGCATGGACGCTTTGTCCTTCCCCATGGTGTGGCTCACGACCTTCCTCTTGCCCGTGACCATCGTGGCCACGTGGAACGAGAAGAACGCCGCCGTTTACTTCCCGCTGGTCTTGATGATGGGCGGTGCGCTCATCGGTGTCTTCGTGGCCTTGGACCTGTTCATGTTCTACGTGTTTTGGGAACTGACCCTAATTCCGATGTTCTTCCTCATCCTCAAGTGGGGTGGCTACGACCGAAAGTATGCTTCTCAGAAGTTCTTCATCTACACCTTCGCGGCCTCGGTCATCATGCTCTTGGGTCTGGTCACCGTGTACTTCCTCCAGCCGGAGGACCTCTCCTACGCTGGCGCTTGGACCGGTCGAACCTTTGACATCCCGACCTTGACGGCTCACGCCCAAGTCGCCAACGCGAACGGTGCGTGGTTCCTCGGTGAGAGCCTGCAGAAGATTCTGTTCGTAATGCTCATGATCGGTTTCCTCGTGAAGTTGCCCTCCGTGCCCTTCCACACTTGGCTGCCGGATGCGCACGTCCAAGCCCCTACCGGTGGTTCGATGTTGCTGGCCGGTGTCATGCTGAAGATGGGCGCCTACGGTATGTTCCGTCTCCCGCTGGCTTTCTTCCCGCACGCTGCCGAGCACTTCCAGTTCTGGTTGTTGGCCTTGGGCATGGTTTCCCTCGTATGGGGTGCCATCGTCTGTTTGGGTCAAACGAACCTCAAGAAGATGGTCGCTTATTCCTCGGTCTCCCACATGGGTGTCATCCTCATCGGCATCGCCACCATGCAACCGCTTGGATGGGCCGCTGCACTCTTCATGATGTTCGCCCACGGCATCATCAGCCCGATGCTCTTCGCCGTCTGTGGTGCATTCAAGCACCACTACCACAGCATGGAAATCGGTGCCATGCGCGGGATGGCCAAGCACTCTCCTTGGCTGGCCACCTCCATGATGTTCGGATGGATGGCCTCCCTCGGTTTGCCCCTTTTGGCGGGCTTTGTTGCTGAATTGATGATGTTCTTGGCTCTGTGGCACTTTATCGCCGCCGAGGGTTGGAGCGTGCTCTGGATGGTTGGACCGGCACTTGTGTTGGCCCTGACCGCCGCATACTACCTCTGGTCGATGCAGCGCACCATCTTCGAGGGTGGCGAGGAAACTCAGCCGCCTGAGAGCCTCAAAGGCCAACCCGTTCCGGACATCAGCGACGCTGAGAAATTGGCCATGGTCATCATGGCCGCCTTTACCATCCTGTTCGGTGTCATGCCGTGGATTGCGCTTGACATGATGAACGGGTGGACCGTGGCGTTCTTTGAAACACTCTTGATTCCAATCTTGACGGGAGGTGCCTGATATGGAGCAAATTGAACCCTTTGCCGACGGCTTTGTCCTCGCTCTTGCGCCAGAATTCGTCCTCGTCATCGGATTGTTTACGCTGATGATCGTGCCCAACATGGGCGATGCGAAGTTCCGCATTCCACTGACCCAAATCCGCGTTCCGTGGCTTCTTGGTGGCAAACGAGGGAAGCTCGACAGCGACCCGCGGTTGCCCGGTCTCTTTGCCACGGTGTTCTTCACCATCGCCTTCGGATTGACGGCCTTGTCCTTTGTCAACGGGATGATCAAGACCCAAATCGTCACGGCGAACGGCACCACGATGCTGCAAATCGACGAGTTCAGCCGCATGTTTGAACTCATTTTCTTCGGGGCGCTTGCCCTCGCAAGTGCTGCCTCGGTGAATCGTCTTCCAGCGACCAGCCGAGCCGACCGAAGTTTGAACGGTCTGTACAATAACCGACGTCAAGTTGACTTCTACATCCTGCTCATCACCACCGGTTTGGGCATGGCCGTGGTCGCTTTGGCTCAGGATCTGTTCATGCTCTTCATCGGCCTTGAATTGGCGTCATTCTCTACCTACGTGCTGGTCTCCTTCATGAAGGAGAGCAAGGAAGGAACAGAGGCCGGCATGAAGTATTTCATCGTCGGTTCCGTGGCTTCAGGTGTCGGTCTTTACGGGCTGTCGTTGCTCTACCTCTGGTCAGGTTCCTTGCAGTTCACCGACCTTTCCATCGCCTTCGCTGAGAACGGTATGGAAGCTTTGCCCCTTATTGCGCTGGGCATGTTATTGGTCGGCTTTGGCTTCAAGGTCAGCGCCGCCCCGTTCCACTTCGCTGCGCCCGATGCCTACGCCGGTGCAACGGCCCCGGTCGCTGGTGTGCTCGCCACGGCCAGCAAGGCCATGGGTGTCCTCGGGTTGCTTCGTCTCCTCTTGGTGGTCGCCTCACCCGAAGCAACGGACGGCTCTGCTGTCTGGCTTGTCGCTCTGGGTGTCCTTTCGGTCATCACCATGACCTGGGGCAACCTGGCAGCGCTCGGTTCGACCAATCCGAAGCGCATGCTCGCTTACTCCTCGGTCGCCCACGCTGGCTACATGCTCGCCGCCATCACGGCGATTGGAGCGCTCAATTGGGAAGACGGGCACGTCGACATGAGCAACGATGCAGCCTTGGTGGTCGTCACCGCCCTCATCTTCCACCTCACGGTACTGGTCTGCTTCAAACTCGGCGCCTTCCTCGTCTTGTCCCTTTTGGAATCGGAGAACGGCGGTCATACCCTTGAATCGCTTGGCGGCTTGGCCAAGCGAGATCCGTTCCTGGCGGTGGCCATGTTCATCTTCATGATGTCCTTGGCCGGTGTACCGCCGCTGTCCGGTTTCGTGTCGAAACTCTTGGTCATCATGGGTATCGTCAAGGTCGCCTTGCTCGATGTCACCGTCAACAGCGACTTGGTGTTCGCCGACATCCACTGGGTTTGGTACCTTGCACTGTTGATGGTCATCAACTCTGCCATATCGGTCTTCTATTACCTCCGTGTCGGTCTGGTCATGTACTTCCATGAACCCGAAGAAGGTCGTGAAGGCGCCCTTCCCAAGGGAGCACCCGTTCGCTTCGCCATCATTGCCTGTTTGATCACGACGATTTACTTCGGCGTCGGAGCAGGACAATTGATCGCCCTGTGCGAATCGGCTGCCAACGCTCTTGTGGGCGCATGGTGAGCCTCCGCCGCCCTTACAGCCCCTCTTTTGGGTGATGACTTCAAGAAGGGTTGGCCGCTGGGAGGAGCAGGTGAGACTGATTGGGTCGCAGATTTGAGGAAAAGGTGGACGTGGAAGAACTCGCACGTCTGGAGAACCCCGAAAATGCAAGTGACGGTAAAATCCGTGTCAAAATGCCCAACAGGAAAGTCAACGAGATGTTTGCCTTGGCCTCCCAAATTCTCGGTGGTCGTCGAGTGACCGTCCTTTGCGAGGATGGAGAAACACGTATGGCCCGTATCCCCGGAAAAATGCGTCGTCGTCAATGGGTTCGTGAAGGCGACCTCATCATCGTCTGGCCGTGGGATTTCCAAGATTCAAAGGCTGATGTGAAGCACCGCTACACAAAAACTCAGGCCATGTACCTCTCTCGAAAGGGCGTTCTGCCTGACGATGTAGACATGTTCGGCATGGGTGCTAGCGTGGACGATGACGGTGAGCACGACGACCTCTTTGCGTCTGGCAACATCGAAGAAGAAACGGAGGCGCCCGAGGACGACGCTGACGATCTTTTCGCCGATGACGGTGATGATGATGACTTGTTTGCTGACGATGATGAAGACGACCTGTTCGCTGACGAGGGGGCCGATGAGCCGTCCGAGGAAGCAGAGGAAGAGGTCGCTGAAGAGCAACCCGCTGCTGTTGTGGACGACATCGTGGAAGAGGAGCCCGAAGGCGACGACGACGATGACGACGACATAGACGCCTTGTTTGCTTGAGACGATGAGGAAGCCACATGGTCAACGAGGACGACTGGGACGAATTGGCCGGTCGCCCTCACAAAGGTCGCAAGTCTCGTAAGAATCGAAAGCAGCGAACCAAGGCTGAGCGTTTAGACGACGAGCACCAACGGGCAGAACAAAACGAATTTTTGATTGGCCTCAACGACCGTCAAGGCCGCTATGACTGGATGAAAGAGAAGCGTTTCAACACCATGTTTCGCAACATTGAATCCAAAATACAAGGCGCTATGGGTACGGGAACCTATGATTGGGTCGATCGCCGTGTGTTTGATCAGGTCTTCGACCGTCTGACATTGATGGCCCTCTACAAGATGATGAAATCAGGTGTCATCGACACCTTGGATTTCCCTGTCGCACGAGGAAAAGAGGCCCACGTCTTCCACGGCACCAACCTCGCAGGTGATACCGTGGCGGTGAAAATTTTCCACACGTCCAACGCCGTTTTCAAAAACCTCATCCAGTACATCGAAGGCGACCCACGCTTCACCGGTTTGCGTCGGAAGCATCGTGATTTGGTTGAAGTTTGGGTTCGCAAAGAGCACCGGAACCTCAACCGTCTGGCGCGTTGGGGGCTCAATGTTCCTCATCCTCACGGCGTTCACAAAAACGTCCTCGTGATGGAATACCTGGGTTCCGAAACATCGCCATCGCCCAAACTTCGGGATGTCGTCATCGAACAACCTGAGGAGGTGTACGATGACCTGCTCCGATTCCTGGCCATTGCTTGGCAAAAAGCCAAACTCGTCCACGGCGATTTTTCGCCCTACAACATTCTGTGGCACGAGGGAAGAGCATGCGTCATCGACGTTGGACAAGCCGTGGTCGACAGCCACCCCAAGGCTCAGGAATTCCTTGTCAGGGACGTCACGCGTCTGGTGGAATGGGGCCAAAAGATCGGCTTGGAGGTCGATTTGGCCAGCGCCATGTACGATGTGTTGAACATGGATTTGTCCGACGTGGAGCAAGTGGAACTGCTGGAGTGAGGTTCACTCCTCTTCCCACGTGATGGCCTCGTCATCGGCAAGTTCCATCATCTCAACGACCGCATCATCGTCTTCAGGGTCAACTTGAGAAGCTTTCATGCGTCGGTTGCGACGTTCTTGAGATATTTCTGCGAGGCCCGGCACCAGCCCTTCAAAGGCCGAGGAGGAGGTTTTGGCTGGTGTGCGCTCTTCGTGGGCATCCAACGAGCGTCCTTCAAGGCGAGCTCGCTTTCGGTCTCGTTCAAGGAAGCCGATGACGGTGCCGTGTTCGGACCCCCCGGCCAACATTTCAATGGCTTGACGCGCAGCGAACAATCCGCTCTCCTCACCAACCAAGACCACGGTTGAATTGTAAATGCTGATTTGTGTATTGGTCAACTGTTCGATCAACTTGCGGATTTTGCCTTGACGGCCGATGATACGAGCACGCACCCTGCGTTGTTGATTGGACCGCTTTCCGACGTATTCTCGAAGGTCGACCAGTTCAAAGAAATGGTCGTCTTCCAGCAGCCGGACGGCTGCATCGGGAGCCATGCCTCGACCGATGGCTTTGACCACGTCGGGGAGTTTCATGGCTTTGACCGGGTCGTAGGTTCCCGCTTCGCCCCACTCGACCTCAATATCACCGGATTCCGAATCGATGATGAATTTGCGGCAGCCTGCTGCTTCACGGATGGCTTTGCTGGTCGCCCCTTTGGCACCGATGATGACCGCAATGCGGTCTTTGGGTACACGGGGGAGCGACTGGCGCATGGTCGCCCGTGATGCCCGATGCTTTTCAATCCCTTGTCCTGCGCTGGAGGAAGGAGAGAGCAAAGCCCACGAGGATGAGAACGATGAGTGAGGGGGCAAAAGAGGGCACAAGTCCGGGTGAATCCAGCGATGCACCCGTCACCACGAGGTAGTTGTCGTTGTTTCCTTCATCGTATTCATCGATGACGTTGGCGAAGTCGATGACCAGGCGGAGGTCAAACTGGCCTGAACGAGGCACCGTGTATTTCCAAACGATGGTTTCGCTGCTGTTTGAAAGTGTACCTGCTGGCAAATTTCGCGTTTCCATGACGGTCCAGTTCACGGTGGAGGAACGGTCAGCCGGAGCTGTTTCCAATCGCACGATGACGCTACCACCGTAATCTTGGTTTGACTCGAGCACGCTCGTGATGGTGATGTTGCCGGTTTGCTCACCCGGCCGAACGACAATACGGTCCACGTTGGTCAGGCTGGAGTTCCAGGAGAGGTCAAGTCCGGGTAGGATTTGGTAGGAGGACGCTTGAGTCGTGAACGAATTGCCCGCTTCGTCAACGAGAACCGCACGCAGCATCAAGTGTTGACGTGATTTTGTGGCCCAACTGGCCAAACCGACCTGGCCTGAAAGACCATTGACGCCCATCGTCAACCATCGGCCTGAAAGGTCCGGTGTTTCGCCCACACCGTTGGAGTCAAACCCGTACTGAATGTAGGATGAACTGTTGTCAATGCCGGAATCTGCATCTTCGGCGTTGAAGGTGATGTTGGCGGGACCGATTCTGGTGGTGGTCAACACATCAACCTCCCACGACAAGCCGAGAGGTGCTGTTTGGTCAACACGAACGGTGAACGTGCTGTTTTGACCGATGTTTCCAACTCGGTCAATCGCACGCAGGGTCAGGTTGTGTACGCCCTCCTCGAGGGTCAAGGTGATGGAATCGTTGGTGGTCGACGCCCAGTCCTGCTCACCAAGCGCGTATTGAATGCTGGCCACACCTGAGCCTTGGCCGTCGTCGGCCTCGGAGATGAGACCGCTGACCGTGACGCTGTTGGATTGCTGCCATGCGCCGCCGTCGCCAATCGTGACGCTCCCGATGCTCGGAGCGGTCCGGTCAATGCCAATAAACAGGGTTGAGGAGGCGGAGAGTCCAGAATGGTCTTGGACGGTCAGACGTGGTGACCAGGTCCCTTCTTGCATGTTTCCACTGCTCCAATCCCACCCATAACTGAGCGAGGAGGGGCCGTCTGTTGGTGGTGCGCCAGGGCCAGGAACATTTGCCAGCGTAGCTTGCTTCAAATCGTCATCACTTGCGCCCCAACGAAACGCCAGTGTACCTTGCGCATCGAGGTTGAACCATGCTCGGTCGCCAAAACTGTTGCCGGTGCCGGCATCGGGGTTGAGGACGGTGAAAGTGGTGATGACGGGAACCTGGTTCACAATGTCAAACCATCCGGATGAAGCGAGCGCAAAACTTTCGCTGTCGCTGTCCCATCCCGAGGCACGGAGTTTGTAGGTGTCGTTGGTATAGGCCGTTGTATCAAGCGGGAACATCCACGGGGTGGTCGTCAAATTGACCACGGTGTCCCAGGTGGATTCATCGGTCGTGATTTCGATCAACAACGAATCGAGGGTGCCGTTTCCAGCGACGCTGAACGTCAAGGCGTAATTGCCTTTCACCTCATCGTTTTCCGCCGGTCCGTTGGAAAAAGCGATGACGAGGCCGGAGGCTCCAGAGGCCGAAACGACGGGTGAATCTCTGAATTCTTTGACAGCAGCGCCACCGTACAAGCCATGGGGCAGCAAGGAACAGAGCAGAAGGGTGACCAGCCAAACGGCCGCAACGCTTCGTCCCATGGCATCTCCACACCTTCGGTGAGCCTTCAACTCTCCCCTTCTTTCATCGCCCGAGGCGACGTTCCACTTCGAGGTGTCTCTCGTCGTGAGGAGAAGGGTCAGGCAACCCCTCTTTTCTCTCTAATTTTGAGATGGGTTCAAGTGCTTTGCATGCTCTAGGTTGAGCATGGAGCCGAAGACAACGTCCGTCTTCCTCATCTCGCTGCTCTTGGTCAGCATGGTCCCTGCGCTGGTGACCGCTGAAGACAGTGGCGGCGTACAATCTTCCGCAGCCCAACTCTCCCTTTCCCCCACCGAGCCCGTTGTGGGCGGTTCAGTTGACTTCTCGGTCACGCTGTACAACAGCCAACCTACCTGGGCCAACGGCGTAAGCGTCGAGTTCTACAAAGAAAACATCGGTGGAGCCACCTTGTACTTCAACCAAATTGACATCCCACCTCAATCGTTTTACACGGTCAATGCAACATGGAACGGGCTGGCGGAAGGCAACCGCACGGTCTGGATTGAATTCAGTGCCAACGGGGACGCCCAGGCACGTTTTAGCAAAGAATTCTATGTCCAAGGCCTGGCCAACCTTCGCGTCGATACGCTTGAGGTGGGCGCTTCCGGTCCGGTCTATTCGGGAGATGTCGTGCCTTTGTCTGCACTCGTCTTGAATTCAGGGAGCGTTGATGCCGCAGAGACCAAGCTTTTGCTCCAAGTCCCCGAATCCCCCGATGTTCTCCTGACCACGCCGGCCTTGACCGCTGGTTCTTCGGCATGGGTCAACACCACCATCACTGCACCGAGCAGTGGCGTTCACCTCGTCCAGGCTTCTCCTGATGCCGAGAATCTCGTTGAAGAAGCCTCCGAAATGAACAAGATGACCGATGTTGAACTTGTGGTCGCCACTCGAATGGACCTCGAGTTTGAGGGCGGCTTGACCATCACTTCGGTCGAGGGCGAACTTGAGGGCCCATGGACGGTTGAGGGTACGTTGGTGCGCACCAACGGCACCGGCTCGGCCCAGATTCCTTTGTGGCTCCAAATGGACAACCCCTCCGGTGGTTTGGTGACCAGTGCCCCTTTCCTGGTGAATTTCACGGGCGTCGGCTTCGGTCAACAAACCTTCAGCACCGAACTGACCTCCAGTACTTTGGCTTCGCTGCCCGATGGCGATCACATCGTGACCGCCGTAATCAATCCGTTCAATGAACCAGGGCTTCAACAGGAACGAACCGACAACGACCGAACATCAGGTGTCTTGACCATTTATCCAATCCCTGATGTGTATGTTGATTCATTGGCCCTGCCAAAAACTCCTTCAGTTCAATCTGGTGACGATATTGAGTGGCGAATCACCGTCGAGAACACAGGCGATGTCGAGGTGTCGGGTGTCATTCAGTACACGTTTGAGGGGGATGAGGGGCAATCCCCGAACATTCGTCTCAAACCCCAAGGCCAGCTCGGAAGCACCTTCGTCTGGAACGTAAGCCTTCCCACCGCCTTTGGCGCTCACATCGCTGAATTTGAGGGTCAATGGGTCGCTGCCCCGGGAAGTTGGGATGCCAACAAGCAGAACTCCTACGCCACAGGCACGGTTTTGGTGGAGTCAAAACTCAAACTGGATTGGGAATTGGCGTCGTTGGTGGTGCTGGATGTTGACAACAACGTACCCACGATGCCGCTGGCTGATGGAGAGGTTTACACCTTGAGCATTAGCCTCACCAGTCAAGAGACCGGCGAAGCCAATTACACCTGCCAAGATGCTGGGAACACCGTGCTCTCAACCATGGCGGTCAACGTCCAAAACAGAGGCGACCGGGCGGAACTCTCCTGCACGTTCACGGCCACGGCGGCGATGTCCAGCATTCGCCTCATTCCCGAAGACACGTCGATCAGCACGACCTTCTCACGCTCCTTTGCGACCCTTGCCAGCAACAGCGGGGACGACGGCGCCGGGGCCGGCTCGGAATCGGGGACGGTCGCTCTCTTTGGTGCAGTGGCGCTCGCCCTCATCGGTGCGTTGGTGGTGGCCGTCATCCTCACCCGTGAACGGGATGAAGAGGTCGAGCGAGATATCTACGAATACTGTCCTGCTTGTGATGGCGAGCTGGAAGGGACAGAAGACCGCTGTCCACACTGCGTATTCAACCTCAAAAAGGCGCGAAATCAATTCCACGACTGTAATGAGTGCGGTGAATCCATTCCTGACCTGTTGGAGAATTGTGTGTACTGCGGTGCGCCGCAGGACGTATCGTCCTACTTTGAACAGCGAGAACGCCGTGAGCGCCGGGAAGTCGTCAAGGAGGAAGTCGCTCTTCCAGTAGACGATGAAGACGAAATTGTTACGGGCACCCAGAACTTCGCTGACACGGTCAAGGAATTCGGCTTTGATGAAGAACATCTCGAAGAGGAATGGGACGCCAACATCGAAGCAGCAGAGGCTGAGGTAGAAGCCGCCTACGACCGGCGATTCGCTGATGAAATGGCGATGGAAGAAATGACCGATGAGGAAATCGAGGAGTTCAAAGAGCAAGTCACCACTACGCTGCGCTCGCCGGCTGTTTCTTCCGACAAGGGCATTGATTCCATCCTCTCCGAGAAAGGCGAACTCAAATCGCTGGAACAAGAGACCGGTGAACTCAGCGCCTCCGATGCAGCGATCCGTGAGCAATTGTTTGAGATCACCGGCGAAGAAGGTGTCCTGCCTGGCGACAAAGTCAACGTGGGCATGGGCATGACGGATTCATCCTTGGCTGGCAATGAAGTCGAGGAGGCCAAAGCCAACTTTGCCTTCGACGATGACGATGACGATGTGCTCCTTTCCGCTTCGGTCAATACCGGCAAGGCGCCGGCTTCCAAAGGCAAGAAGCCCGTTCGTCGCCGCCCATCTCGCCAAGCAAAGAAAGACGACGCCCCTCAGGCTGATGAGTGCGGCGCCTGCGGTGCTGACCTCCCCAGCGATGCGTTGGAATGCGGCACCTGCGGTGCGAAGTTTGGTTGAGTGTCTGTCGGCGTTCATAGGGGTCGTCATCGCCGGGGCTCGGCCTCAAGTTCGCTTCATTCAGACAAGCCGTCGACTGTTCTCGTCGTTTTCAAATGCTCGGCAACACGGCAGCGAGCCCTTCATAGAGTCGTGGCTTGTGGTCTTCTCATGCGGCGACCCGGTCTCGGAGCGGCCCTCCTCATGGCGGTTCTCATGGCGTCAACGTCGGGTTGCATGGGCCTCATCGCAGCCCGTGAAACGGTTGAATCGCTTCGTGAGCCCGCTTACGAGAGCCTCAAAAACGAGAAGATCAGCATCGTTCATGAATTCACCACCGTCGCCAATTTCACCGAATACACCAATCGTTCAACCTTCATGGTGAACGAACAGACCACGGAAATCAACGTGTATTTCAAGGCCACGTTCGAGCTGTCGAGGAACCTTCCTCCGAATAACGAAACTCGGTATGTTCGAGCCACTCTCACCGATAGTGAGGGCATGATTCAGTGGGAACAAGACGTGAGCGAGGACGCCAATCCACTTGAGGAGACGCTTCAACCCAACCCGTCCTTTGCTAACGGCGAATGGGAACTGGATGTCAAGGCCAGAGGTGCTGGTGACAGAACCTTTGTCTCTATCACAGATAATTTCGTGATCATCGTGACCATCACCAACACCTGCACACAATACCCGCTGGTCGAGGATTGTTTCTGATCACACCAGGCTGGCACCACAGGCATGCCGCCGGGAACAGTGCTGACACTTGCCGGGGCGCTCATGGTTGCGTACAGCGCCGCCTTCAGCCATCACACCCTGCACCACCTGTAACAGATCGAAGAGTTCCTCTCTGGCTGCTTCGTCCCACGAAAGTTGGTGCAGATTGTCCTGCCCGTAGCGTAGGAGGGCATACGGGGGCGCACGCCCGGTTGCTTTTTCCACCAAATGGGCGTAAGCAAGTGCTTGAAGGCGATGGGAGTCGTGGGGCCGCTTGGGTACTTTTCCAGTCTTCTGTTCCACCGGAATGAACTCCGAATCGATGATGACGATTTGGTCAGGACGGCCTCGGAGACCTGTATCATCGTCAATCAACAATTGAGCCTTGTCCTCGTCATCGGAGTACGAAACTTCGTCGTCCATGCTCAAATTGTTTTGTTCTGCCAATCGCTGTGCCATCTCGTTTGTTTTCAGGGCCCGACGGAGCATCATCGAGGCGAGCAGCGTCCACCCCACGGTGGTGAAGGCCAGCACATAGGAGGCTTGTTCCCGGTCGTTAGCAAACAACAGCGCGCTCGAATGCAGGGCCAGCACAATCGATGAAACGAGCATGAACGTTTCCAGCAACCCTCCTCGAAACCAGCCACCCATGAATCCCCTGGGCTCGATGATCGGGTCAATGTGGTCAACATGGCCTTCTTTCTTCGGCAGGAAGGGGCGATTGAGGCCAATAGCGTGCCGCCAAGGGACCAGTAAAGCGGTAACGCCCACCAACAGGAAAGACAGCGCCCCAATTGCGAGGATCTTGGAGAATTCGAGCACGTTGAGATTGATATCGTCGATGTAGCGGAAGGCGATGGTGTCGATGAACAGGATCACGATGATGCTGAACCACCATTGCCAAATGAGCAGGTTTCGCTGGGTGTGGAATTTGTGGCCCTTGAGGTCCATGATGGACTCGTGGATGGCTTGGTGTTGGACAATCCCTTCTTCAATCGCCTCACTTTTTCCGCTTGTCCCCGTGGCGGCGAGGTGCCAGGAAAGAGGGCAGTAGGTGTATCGCTCGAGGTCGCTGGCGCTGACAGGAAGCGCATCACCGTTGGGCGTTTGCCAGCGTCCATCGGCCCCCTTCACGGCGTTTGGATGGGTGGGGGCACTTCCCCCAAGACCCGCGTCCTCCTCCGCCATAGAGGAGCAGAGCAAGCCCTCTTAATTGAGTCCTTTTCCACACCGTGCGGTGACTTTTCGAAGAGAAATCAACGGCGGAACCCGACGAAGTGGTTTAATACAGGGGGTTTGTGGGCGGCTTGCTGTGATTCAAGATGTCCGAAGAAGCCAGTCTACTCGTGTCCGCCGAAACCTACGAGGAGAACGCCGTGAACATCGGTACCCAACAGAAGAGCGCTGACATGAGCCGCTTCATCGATCGAGTGCGCGAAGACGGTCTTTACCTCCTCGACATCAGCATCACGGACGCGCGCATCCGCTCCATCGCTGCCCTCTTGAACACCTATGATGCACCCTCGATCATGGTGGTCAGCGCCCGACAATACGGACAGCGCCCTGCACGCAAGTTTGCTGAAGCCGTTGGCGCTCACTCCGCTGTCGGCCGCTTCATCCCCGGTTCGCTGACCAATCCTGCTCTGCGCTCCTACATTGAGCCAGACATCTTGTTCGTCACCGACCCTGCCAACGACCAACAAGCCCTCCGAGAAGCTGTCGCCACCGGCCTCCCCATCGTGGGCATTGTGGACGCCAACAACCACTTGCGCAACGTTGACATCGCCCTTCCTGCGAACAACAAGGGACGTCGCTCCCTCGCCATCATCTACTGGCTCCTCGCTCGAGAAGTCCTGAAGGTCCGTGGTGAGACCACCGACGAAGCATGGGCAGAAGCCAACGACCTCGAAGACTGGGAATCCACCTTCTGAGGATCAGAACCCTTCGCCAAGAAACCCGCTGATAGCGTTGGCCACGGCCTTATTTGTCGTTTGTTCGTGCATCAACGTACGAATTTTTTTGGCCCCAGGCAAGCCTTTAGTGAACGCAATGGCGTGCCTCTGCATCCATTTTCCTTGAAGCCCAATCGTCGATTCTGACAGGGTGATGTACCGGTCCCAACACCATTTTCTTGAGGCAAACGCTTGTTCCGTTTCGTCCATGGATTCCCACCGGCCGTGGGTTTTTACCCAGGGCAAATCATGCAGGTCCATCCACCCCAGCCCGACCTTGATGTCGGAAAACACGGTCGGCCGTCCGATGGCGCCACGACCGATCATCAAGCCGGAAGCACCGGTGTGTTCCAGACACGCTGCAGCCGACGCGGCATCGACCACATCGCCGTTGGCGATGACGGGCACGTCCACGCGGTCAACCGCTTCCTTGATGCTGGTCCAATCGGCAACACCCGAGTAGCGTTGGCGGAGCGTTCGCCCGTGGATGCACAAACGTTGAGCCCCAACCGCTTCCAAGCGTTCGCATATATCCGTTGAGTTGTTGGCGTCTCTTCCGGTTCCTAGGCGCATTTTGGCCGTGACGGGAACATCCACGCGTTCAACGATGGTTTCCACCATGCTGACCAGTCGGTCTGGCTCCCCCATAAGGGCGGCACCCGCACAAATATTCGTAACTTTAGGCGCCGGACAACCGAAGTTGAGGTCGATGACGTCGGCAGAGGGTGCCAGCATCTCGGCAGCGGTGGCCATGTCTCCAGGGTCGCCCCCAAAAATTTGAGGAATGAACGGCACTTCTGTCTCGTGAGTCTCCATCCGTCGCCACGAAGTCGCCGCTTCGCGAGTAAGGGCGGTGGAATTGGTAAATTCCGTGATGGTCACGTCCGCTCCACATTCCTTCGCAAGCAGCCGGTAGGGCAGGTCGGTAACACCCGACATCGGAGCCAGGAACAACGGCCTCGCCTCACCGTCCCACGGACCTTGCTTCGGGCCGATGAATTCCGACATGACCTCACCCAATCATTGCGAGGCCGTTGAGGCCAGCGCCTCGTCCAAGAGTCCAGCCACGCGCACCATTCGACGCAACACTCGGTCAAGGCGGTCTTGAACCCGGCGTTGAACGGCCCTGGCTGACGCCCCCGACATCCTGTAGCCCATGGGAAGCCGGCCGCCGAGCAGGTTGAGCAACAACATCTGTTCACGGGCTTCCACGGAGGAGAGGTGCTTAGCAACGTCCTCAATGGCCAGTGTACCTTTGCTAAGGCTCTGCAATAAACCGGATTGTTGTTTCTCGTTCAGAAGGCGTTGGAAGCCGCCTTTTTTGAGCATCCAATCTTCGCCTCGACGTTGGTGCTGGGTGGTCATCGCTGTCCACAAAGCGGTGTTGAGTCGGTCGGTTCTTGGCACGCGTTCGACCATTCCCGTCGCTCGAAAACGATCGAGAATTCGTCCAACCCTTGCTTTTTGTCCACCGTGCATTTCCGCCGCTTCGTCCAGGGATAACGGAAGGTCCCGCTCGAGGAGGGTGGAAAAGAGGCGCACAGAAAGCGAATCCGTTGCAATCTCTGCACCGGGACGTTCACCGAGCAAGCCAAAATCGTTCATCCATTGGGAGAGTTCATTCCCCTCTCCGTCTCTTTGGAGAGGACGGTGGTCCACCAAGCCGATAACGAAGGAAGCGTGTTCATCCTCGGGCAGCTCCACTGGGAGCGGTTCCCCTGAGCGTTGCCAGCGGGCTTCGAGCAGATTGAAACGTTGTTGAACGATGAGGGTGGCGTGCTGCTGAAGGTAAGCCACAGCGTTGGATAAGGACCCGCCACGCAAGAAATACTTCCTCCAGCCTTTCCCTTCGTTCGTGAATCCGATGAGGCCGGTCTCGACCAACCTGGCAAGATGATGGTTGAGCGAAGCGGGCATCTGGGCCAGTTCATCCGCCAGCATCTGCGCATCCCAACTTTGGTCCGGCACGCCCAGCAAATGGTCGCGCAGGAGTCGATGAACCGGGCCTGCTCGACCGTGGTCGGCCGTGGTGTCGCCTCGCTTCCGCACCAGCGAGAGGGTGTCGATGAGCCACGCAATGAGGCCGTCCACCTCTCGCTCCGTTGTTGGCAGCGGGTGCTCGACCAAACGAAGTGTGAACATGATGGCATGGCATGGTCAAGGGTCTTTGAAGCCTGTGCAATAATTGCCGCTCAAGCGTCAGATTTCGTTATTGGAAATGGAACAGCGTCATGCATGTTGGCGCTCGTCAACGAAGTCATAATCCACGCCGGTTCGTGCTTGGGTATAGATTTCAAGATCGATATGCGGCATTAATTCCATTCGGTCTTCTCTCAGAATCCCCCGTCTGCGGAGCACCTTGACGGCGCTGTGAACGGTCGCTCGAGTTCGACCGAGCCTTCGTGCCAGTTCAGCTTGTGAGCGTGGTACACCTTCCCGTTCAATGTTTTCGAGGATCATACGCTGAACGGGAGACAGACCGATGGGCAGTTGTTGGGCCATACGTTCCTCGCCCACAACTTTGCTTCGCAAGACTTCAACCTGGCTCGGCCCACCGGCAAAATAGCAAGTTCGGCCGTTGACCGGTA
Organism: Candidatus Poseidoniaceae archaeon; assembly: GCA_938030705.1. Classification (GTDB taxonomy): domain Archaea; phylum Thermoplasmatota; class Poseidoniia; order Poseidoniales; family Poseidoniaceae; genus Poseidonia. The sequence continues at coordinate 20,490 of CALHIR010000004.1, read as the reverse complement.
TGACGGAGACCGCCCGGCGCGTTTGGAGCACATCGAGATGATGACGCAAGGTGCCGTTGGCTGCGTTCATGATGCTCTGCAATTCGCGATAGCACAGGCCCGGGCGTGCCTCAAGGGTGGAAAGAATCCGTCGGCGAAGGGGGTGCTCGTGGGTTGTAGCCCGGGTGGAAATGCCACCAAAGGCCATGGCACCCACGGCACCCGCAACGGTTGCGAGTCCACCCGCAAGGCCAACCGCTCCACTGACGGCTCCCGTCAAACCCGCCGCCAGCCAGGGGCGCTGTCGGGTCCACTGGGACAAGAGAGGCATGGACGAGGTTTGGCCTTCTCCTTCCTTAATCCATCGCCTTCGTGTTCATCGTTTTGGGCAATCTCTTTCTCTGTTCATTTTTGATTAAATAAGGTCGTCATCCTCTTCTTTTGTTGGAGGATTGAGCCCATGAGAAACCAAGAATTGGAAGAAAAATTACAGCAAGCTTTGGACGACGGTCACAATGTTTGGGTGGTGGGTGATGTCCACGGTTTCTACCAAACGATGATCGAATTGTGCGAGCGTTTGGCGTTGAACGAAAACGATTGGGTGGTGTTTTTGGGTGATTTGATCGACCGAGGCCCCAATTCTTTCGGCGTGGTCCAGCACGTCATGACCGAGGCCCGCATGGCGACGGTAAAAGGAAACCACGAAGACATGATGGTGCGACAATTCACCATGGCCAACTTGCAGCAACCCGGCATCGACGTCATGTTGTGGATGCGAAACGGAGGCGACACCACCGTAGCGTCGTACATGAGGGCGCATCAATCAAGCGAGGGAGCACTGGATGAACCCGCCTTGGAGGCATGTGCTCAGCAACACACGGAGTGGATGTCCGAACTGCCAACCCACATCGTTCTCAACCGTTGGCGTCTCGTTCACGCCGGTTATCGGCCGGGGACCGATTTGGACGGTCAAGACGACGATGACTTGCTCTGGATTCGTCGCGAGTTCCATGCTTCTGGTGCGCCGGTTGACCCCCAGCGAACGGTCGTCTTTGGCCACACCATCACGGCGAGTTTACCGGGTCGGACGATGGCGGACTGGGGAAAGCCTTGGGAAAGCAGGGTGATTTTGGACGACCATCGCCCTTCAGCCATTGGCCTTGACACCTGCCTCTATCACGGGCCGGAGCAGAAGCGTATGCTGACGGCGTTGAACTTGAGAACGGGGAAAACGGTGCAACAGGTCCGGGTTGAGGCTTAGTCTTGAACAACCGAGCCGGCGACCATTTTCAGATGAGCCACCAGCGGTGAAAGCAGGCGTCCGCAGGTTCGTCCGTGGGCACTGAGTTCGTAACTGACTTTGACCGGAGGTCCATCGGTGACCACCCGGAGCACCAAACCCTCTTCGGTGAGGTAGCGGAGTTTGTCCGAAAGTGTCCGGCTCGAGATACCGGTGAGCATGTTCTTCATTTCGTTGAACCTTCGTGGCCCTGTGATGTAGAGGGTGGCGAGGATTTCAATGGTCCATCTCGAGGCAAAGACTTGCAGCGCCTCAACAGCGGCTTCAACCTCCCATGCTGCGTCGTACGGGCCTTGACCGGAGTGCTTTGCCAGCATGGTTCGGATGGCCGCCCCTGCATCGATGGTGCCCTGAATGCCGTCTTCAATCGCCGTAAATTCGTTTGATGGAATGGACATAGGGGGCGTTGGCATGGTCGCTCAACTCGGCGGAGTCTGTTTGACTACTTGATGTCTTTTCCACACCGAAAACCAATTTGTGGCCCGATAGCCATGACAGCGCCCTGAAGATGTCAACCCTTCAAGAGGAACCGGTCCCTCCCCGTTGTATGGAGCCAAGCGCTGCCGCCCTCACCAAGCGTGTGTTGCTGGTGAGAGGCGGTGTCCTCACGCCGTTTTCCGGAATTGGAGGGGCCTTCCACGACTTGAAGAAGGCCTTGGAGGGTGGTGAAATCCCCGGTTGGCGAACGGCGGGTGTTGAGGAATACGACCTGGGCGAGAATCCCCCGGGGTGGAGGCGATTGCGAGAACGTTGGTTTCGCCACCCCGCTCGAGTCACTGACCGCATCAAGCGATTGCAGCAAGCCGGGCAGGTTGACCTCGTCTTTGTCAGCGACCAAGAACAAGCCCACCTCGTACCGACCAATGCCTCGGCGCAGGTCGTGGTTTACGTTCATGACCTCTTTCATCTGTTTCCTCAGGTCATCACGCTGTCGGGTGAACGCGTTGAGGTTGGCGAACCACGACCGGGTTTGGTCCGCCGTCGTGATTTACGCCGTTTGATGAAAGGCTTGCAGCGTGCGAGTGCCTTCATCTGCAGCACAAGCGCCGTGGCGGAAGTTTGCCGGCAGCACTTCCCCGATAAGCCCCTTTTCCAGATCCCCTACGCCATCGACGTGGACCGTTTCACCCCGCCTGCCTCCCTCCCTCCCGCTCCCGCAGAATTGGCCTCCGCCGCCTGCCACCTCCTCGTCGTGGGGAGCCACGACCCTCGCAAGCGGCTTGCTTTCCTCATGCGGGTGCTTGCGCACCTGCCCGAAGGCATCGCCAAGGATGTGCAGGTTCACCACATTGGCGGTGATGCCTGCCCCCACGGGGGTGTTTCGGCTTCCTCCCTCGCCAAGGAACACGGTGTCGCATGGAATTGGGTTGGCTCAAACATCAGCGATGATGTGCTGAACGCCTACCGATGGCACTGTGAAGCCTTGCTGTTCCCTTCAGGTGCCGAAGGGTTCGGGTATCCCACCGTCGAATCCATGGCGGCGGGCCAACCGGTGTTGGCCGCCGACCGCCCGGCCCACAACGAGTTGGTACCCGAAGGAACGGCGCTTCCGCCTGAAGACGTGGAGGCGTGGGTCAGCGCCATCACCGAGGTTCATGCGAAGTGGGCCGGCCGGGGAGGCGCTCCACGTCAACCCGAACAGGCCTTGATGGACCACGTTTCTTTCCTCGCACCTGAGCGTTTCAACCACGAGATGGCGGATGCATGGCGCACCATTGCCTCATCTTGAGGGGCCGTATTCTTCATGAGCGTCGTTGAATTCGCAGGGCCATGACTCAACCGATTCAGCGCGTCGCGATCGTCGGCGCCGGCAACATGGGCTCCGGTATCGCTCAGAAGAGTGCACAGGAAGAATTCGACGTTCAGATGGTCGACCGAGAACAGCAATGGGTCGAGCGCGGTCAATCCATCATCGCCGATTTCCTCAAAGAAGCCGTTGAGCGTCGTATCTTCTCACCCGCCCAAGTGGAGGCCATTCAAGGTCGAATCACCGGCGTTGTCGGCGTGGACAACACCGCTGAGAACACCGACTTGGTCATCGAAGCGGTGTTTGAGGACTTTGACGTGAAGACCGCCGTTTTCACCGCCCTGGATCAAGCGTGCGGTGAGGACACGATTCTCGCCTCCAACACGTCCTCCCTCTCGGTCAACGCGCTGGCCGAAGCCACCGGCCGTCCCGACCGCTTTGTTGGCCTGCATTTCTTCTACCATCCAGCCAAAAACCGCTTGGTGGAAGTGATTCCAGCCCATGCTTCCAGCCAAGAAACCATCGACAAAGTCGTTCAGTATTGCAAAATGCTCGGAAAGGTCGTCATCGTTTGCGCGGACCGCCCGGGCTTTGTGGTCAACCGCTTTTTCGTGCCTTGGCTGAACGAAGCATGCCTTCTGCTCGAGGAGGGTGCAGCGAACGCCGCACAAATCGATGCCATCGCGTGCAAGGCTTTCCGCATCGGACTCGGCCCCTTTGGCCTGATGAACCTGACAGGGCCTCCCATTGCGCTGCATTCAACGGACTACTTGGCCGAGCAACTTCACACTCCTCGCTACACGGGTGCAGCCAACCTACGAGCCTTGGTTGAGGCCAACGAGCAGTGGGATGTCTCTGAGGAAGCAACCTACAGCGACGAACAGTACACCACAGTGTCCGAACGTTTGCTGGGCGTGGTGTTTGGCGTTGCCGCTCAAATCGTCGAAGAGGACATCTGCAGCATGGAAGACGTGGACCGAGGCGCGAAAGTTGGTCTTCGTTGGGCTCGCGGTCCGTTTGAGATGATGAACCGACTCGGCGTTGGTGAAGCATGCCGCATGGCCGCCGCCTACGCTGAGACGGCCGGTGAAGGTTGGAACGTTCCTGCCTTTTTCTCCCAACAAGGCAGTACGCCGTGGGAGTTCTCCTACGTTGACACCACCGTTCAAAACGGGGTGGCGACCATCACCATCAACCGCCCTGAGGCCATGAATGCGCTCAACGTCACCGTGGTGGGTCAACTGACCCAAGCCGTGGCTGCCGCTAACGCCAACGATGGCGTTCACACCATCGTGCTGGACGGGGCGGGCAAAGCCTTTGTCGCCGGGGCTGACGTGAAATTCTTCGTCGACAAGATTCGAGCTGACGCCATTCCTGACATTTACGACTTCACAGCCGAAGGCCATGACTTGCTCAACATGCTGGAGACGTCCAGCAAAACGACCGTGGCTTTGACCACCGGCCTGGCGTTGGGTGGGGGCTTGGAACTTGCACTGGCTTGCGATTACCGTATTGGAACACGCCGAACCCAGTTCCGCTTCCCCGAGACCTCGATTGGTATCTATCCCGGTTTGGGTGGCTCGCAACGACCGGCCCGCATTTGCGGCATCCCCGTCGCCCGTTGGGCCGTGTTGGCCGGGAACTTCATGGACGCCAACACCGCCGCTGACCTCGGTTTGGTTACGCACTTGGTCGATGTCGCTGGCGTTGATGCTTGCATCCGAACGCTGGCCGCTGAAGGCAAGCCAGCCGAGAAATACCCCGGTCAACCGGCGAATCCAGCCTCGCCCGTCGCGAAGTTTGCCTCCACCTTCTTCACCGACGAGAACATGGCCGTGTTGATGAACGGCGACTGTCCGAAAGGTTTCGATAAGGAAGAAAAGATCGTGGCTCGTCAAATCAAGAGCCTGTCCTTCACAGCACCCATTGGTTTGCGCATGGCCAGCGACCTCATCGACGCCACGGCCACGACCGACCTTCAAGCAGGATTGCAGTTGGAACTGGACGGTCTGAACACTATTTTTGCGACCAAGGATGCGTTGGAAGGCTTGTCGGCCCTCATTGAAAACCGAAGACCGACCTACACGAACGAGTGATCAAGCCCACTGGTCGGCCAAGTCGTTTAACGACTGGACGATGGCAAGGATGTCCACCTGCTCGCCGCTTTCCTGCGCCATCTGCAAACGGTTGAGAACGGCTTCAACGGTCTCTTCGGAGGGGGTCTCTCCCGTCAATTCTTCGACGACATCCGCAATGCTTCGCCCTCGACCGTTCAACACGGCCAAGAGGGCCTTGAAGCGCTCTTCCTCGTCCTTGGGCCCTCGGGCCGTCATTCCATCACCTCGACATTGATGTTGTTCAGACCGTACCATTCGGTCCACGGTACGGGTTCTTCATCGGTCCACTGGCTGAGTGGGCCTCGGTCGCTCAACATGGCGTCCTCCTCCGCTTCAATCAGGGAACGGTTGCTGCTGTGTTTTGGACCGGGTTGTCCCAAGACCATGGCGGATTCCAAAATGCCAGCGCCCAAACTGAGGCTGTTGGTGTCGGTGCTGCTCCAGTAGGAAGCGAACCGCGGGTGGGTGTGGACCCACAATTTGAACGGAATACGCCCGCCAACCGGTGGTTGGAGGGTGACTTGGCCGGCTGTACCCCAGTCAATGAAAATCTTCTCGTCGGCGTCGATCAGCACCGAGGTCTCGAGGCCGGCCATAACCGAAAGGACGTACACGCCGTCCCAACGACCGGCCTGGGCCAGCATGCGTTGGACGGTCAACAAATCTTCGTCGTCCACGCGACGTTCTTGAGCAGCGATGCAGGCGCGCCCCCACATCTCGTCTTGGAGTTCGAGTTCCGCAGCGTCAGGAAGGCCGATCATGCGCTCATCTCCGGAAACGACAGCGCACCGTAAGTCAAGCTGCCCATGGATTGGACGGGGGCTGGTCGCCCTCGCCAAAGTTGAGTGGCCCATTGCGCACCAAAAGCAGCGGCTGAAGCAAAGCCGTATTCGAGGTTCCCAGCGTCGAGGGCTCCTGGGACTTGGCAACTTGCTGGAGCATGGTTCGGGGTCATCCGCTCAACCAAAGCAGGAGAGGATTGGGATGAAAGCGCTACGTGGCCGTCCCCGCTGCAGCGAAGGTCCAACCAAGGCACGTCCAGTTGATGCACGAGGCGACGCGGTTCAGGCCGGTCAACGCAGACCACCACGAAGTCAAACCCGTCAAGTTGCTCGGAAGTGCGGAGATTTTCGACGACGGCTTTCACTCGCAACGTGGAGTTTTCGTCGTCCAAACGCTTGGCGATGGCGGTGACCTTGGCCGAACCAATGTCGTCTGCACTGTAGCGTTGATGACCCAAATTGGTCGCTTCGACGACATCGGCGTCCATCAAGGTGATGCTGCCTTGCAGGTTGACCCTGCGCAAGGCAGGAACCAAAAGTTCAGTCAGTTGGGTGCCGATGCCTCCAGCACCGACCAAAAGCAGATTGCGTGGGCTTTGCTCATCGTTCATACAAGAGAAGATGCTCAAGCCTACTTAAAGAATTTAAAAAACGAGCGAAACTCACCACATTGAAATCAAATGAAGAACGCCGCGATCCGCTCAATCACCTTGAGATGGCTCTCTTGGAGACCGTTCCTGTCGACCCGTTTTCTACCTGCGAGGGTCCACTGTTCACCGAGTCTGTATTTGCTCCCCCCTCGCACGCCGCCACCACCCTTCATGGTACTCGGCAACAAAGCGACCGTTTGAAAAGGGAAACCATCTGCCAACCAACATGGGCAGCAAGACCGCGATGATCACAGGCGTCACGGGACAAGATGGTTCTTACCTTGCTGAGTTGCTCCTCCAAAAGGGCTACGTCGTCTATGGCTTGGTGCGTCGCGTCTCTCAACCCACCTCCGGTCGCAGCCTCATCAACCACCTGATGACCAACGAGAATTTCCATCTCCTCAACGGTGATTTGGCCGACCAGAATTCCATTGACAACGCTGTTTCGCAGACACAACCCGATGAATTCTACAACCTTGGGGCCATGTCCTTCGTCCCCGAATCATGGCGCTCGCCCATGATGACCGCTGACATCACCGGCCTGGGTGCGCTCCGTTGCCTCGAAGCCATTCGCAAGCACGCCCCGGGGTGTCGTTTCTATCAGGCCGGTTCCTCCGAGCAGTACGGCAAGGTCCGAGACGTGCCTCAAACTGAACTGACCCCATTCCATCCCCGTTCACCTTACGGGTGTGCCAAGGTTTTCGCCTTCGAAATCACCCGAAACTACCGCGAGTCGTACGACATGTTTGCCTGTACGGGCATTCTCTTCAACCACGAAAGTCCCCGGCGAGGTCTTGAATTCGTCACCCGAAAGGTCACCATGACCGCCGCTCGCATCGCCCAGGGCTTTGACGAGTGTTTGTGGATTGGCAACGTCGACGCCAAGCGAGACTGGGGTTTCGCCGGCGACTACGTCGAGATGCAATGGCGCATGCTCCAGCAAGAGACGCCCGGCGACTACGTCGTGGCGACCGGCCGCACCCACAGCGTTCGGGACATGATCACCCTCGCCTTTTCTCACGTCGGCATGGATTTGACATGGTCGGGCGAAGACGTGGACACCGTCGCTACCGACCAGAACGGTGTCGTTCGTGTGCGCACCAATCCCAAGTTCTTCCGTCCTGCTGAAGTGGATTTGCTCATCGGCGACCCTGCGCTGGCTGAGAAGGAACTCGGCTGGGTGCCAAGCACCTCGTTTGAGGAACTTGTTCAGATGATGGTCGATGCCGATATGACGACCGTGCAGGAAGCCGTTGACGGTGGCTACGCCCCGCCCATCCCGCCCGAGTGATGCAGGAGGGGTTGCCATGTTGCTGCCCGTTCTCTACTCCTTTCGTCGCTGCCCTTACGCCATGCGGGCGCGCATGTCCATCGTTCGCCAAGGCTTCGAAGTCGAGCTTCGGGAAGTTGTGCTGCGCGACCGCCCCGACCACATGATGGAAATTTCACCCAAGGGCACGGTGCCCGTGCTCTTGCTGCCAGACGGCACGGTCATCGAGGAGAGCCTTGAGATCATGCAGCACGTGCTGGACTGGGAACTCAGCGAAGAGGAAGCGCACTGGGTGGAACGAAACGATGAGGAATTCAAGTTCCACCTGGACCGCTACAAGTACCCGAACCGCTACGAGGATGTGGACGAAGTGGAGCAGCGCAAACTGGCATCGGCTTATCTTGGCGACCTTGATGTGCGTTTGGGTCAGGGTCCGGCCTTTGCGGCCCAACTCAACGACGCGCTCTTTCCGTTCGTGCGGCAGTTCGCCAATCACGATCGAGATTGGTTTGACGCCCAGCCTTGGGCCAACGTGCATGCTTGGCTGGCCGAGCACCTCGAGTCGGAGGAATTCAAGCGCTGCATGAAGAAGGAAAAGCCCTGGGTTGAGGGCAACGAAACGGTCCTCTTCCCTTAATGTCAGACCACTGAAGGCTCGTCACTATTTTCGAGAACAGGGACCTCCTGCTGAGCGGAGGCTTCTGAGGTCGATTCGGTCACGCTAACCTCCTCAAGGGCCTTGGTGATGGATCCACCCAATCGTACCAAGTCGTTGTACCGATTACCGGTGGCCGTCCATGCCTCGGTTGCGTCCTGCAACTTCGCTCCTATCTCGTCATAGGCGCCCGAGAAGGTGCGCAATTTTGTCTCAAATTGATTCAAGCGCTTCTGGAGTGTCTCTAAATTCTCCACCACTTGCATGTTCTTGATGCCGACCAAGATGACATGAATAAACGGGTAAAAGGTTGAGGGCGAGACCGGAATGACGCCTTCCGAAAGCATGGCGTCAAGCAGGTACTGTTCTTTGGTCTTCCTCGTAATTTTGTTTTCCTCATTGAGGGCGTTTTTGTCGGAGATGACCGAGTAGTACATCGCTTCGGTGGGGATGAACATGAGCGCAAAATCGGTCGTTCCACTCCCGGGGTTGATGTGTTTCTGAATCTCGTCCACCTTGGTTAGCACGGCTTTTTGGAACCCCTCAAATTCTCTTTTGATGTTGTTTCGATGTTGCTTTTGTTCGGATTCATTCTTGCCGTTCATGGACTCTTCCGTCAGATTGACGTAGCGTTTCCATGCTTCTCTGGGAAATTTTGAATCGACCGGAACACTCAGTTTCCCCGTTTTCAACAGGACATCCACGCCACCTTGTTGGCTGGCCGCCTCCTCGTCGGTGACCTTTTGGCGCTCCCACGCTGAATCGGGGAGGAAATCCTTGCACATGTCCTCCAGTAATTTCTCTGCAACGTCGCCTCTGAGGCTCGGTTTCATCATGATGTCCCGCAAGTCCCGGCTGAAGTCAATCACTTGCTGACGGCCTTGGGTGGACTTTTCTATCTCCAGGTTCACGCTGTTGAGGATGCCCTGCATGGCCTTGTATTCCTCTTGCATTTTTTCGTAGGTGTCGCTCACCCGTTCGCTCGTTTGTACCAGCGCTTGACTTTGGTTCGCATCTTTGGTTCGCAAATAGACAAGGACCATCAAGAGCACCAAGGCCCCGAGGGTGGCCATTTCAACGAGTTCTGCCATACCCTTGACTTCATGTCAGTGAATTTAACCCTTCTTGGGACCGGCGGTCAAGAGATGACGGGCAGGTGCTTGACCGGAGGTGCAATTCCCAAATCTTCGGGGAAGAACATCGTGGGTTCAGGGATGGGAATTGGCGTGATTTCGGTGCCGACCAGAGCCACGCGACTCGGGCGAGAATCGGAGAGCACTTCACGGTTGGTCAAGGGGGCGATCTTCCGAGAGAAGTCCATGATGTCGTCGTGGCTGGGCATGTTTTCCATGGCCAGGTTCTCGCGGCTGTGGCCGACAAAGACGTAGCCCTTGTTCTCGATGAAATCGGGGTCGGCACGGTTGTCCAAAGCGGCGAATTCCTTGATGTGGGCGTCACTCATGTTGACGCCCTTCATGAGCGTGTGGCGACTGACGATGCGGGTGTCAAGCGAGGGCAGGAGGTCGATGGTTTTCTCAAACTGGTCCCATGCACCGCTGTTCCACTTGGGCCGGCAGACCTCGTCAAACACCTGTTTGTTGGGGGCGTCCACCGAGACGTAGAGCTGGGTCGGTAAGGTGTCGAGCTTCTCCAGCACCTTGGGCAAGGTGCCGTTTGTTACGAGCATGGTGGTCATGCCGTGCTTGTGACATAGATCCATGTATTCAGAGAGTCGGGTGTAGAGCGTTGGTTCTCCGTTGAGCGAAATGGCGACGTGCTTCGGGTTCTGGGCGTCCAGCCATTTTTCGCGAGGTACTTTGGGGTTGCCTCCGAAGCCTGAGAGCAGACGCCGCTGGGCGCGTACCGATTCATAGAGCAGGTCAAGGGGGTCTTGGTCGGTCAATTCCAACGTGTCCATGTGCGGTTCGCGCCAACAATAGGTGCACGCCAGATTGCACTGGTCGACCACGGGCGACATCTGCATGCAGTTGTGGCTGGCGACGCCGTAGAACTTGCCTTTGTAGCACTGGCGGTCGCGCAGCAAGGATTCTTTCGTCCAGTGACACGTTTTGACGCCACCGTGTTCGCCCACAATGTGGTAGCGTTGTTTTTGCAGTTTGGCTTTGAGTTGCGGGTCCATGCCGGCCATGAGGCTCACTCCTGGAGCCACGGTCCTCGGTTGGCACAAGGCCGGTTGGGGGTGGCTCGGATGGTCAAGGGGCGGCTTCCCGATGCTATCAAAGACTCGCTTCGCCGGTTGGATTCCGTAGGTCAAGTCAGGTGGCCTCTTTGGTGTGTCAAAAAACACTTGATTTGTTTTTAACATCTCCGTGTTGGCTTATTCACCGCTGATTCATATAGGTCCGGCACCACATGTAACATGAAAGAAGCAAACCTTTCAGGCGATGAGAATGGACAAGGAATTGGAGACCTATACCGAGCAAGCAGTTTCGAACTTTACCTACCGAAACGGTGTCTTTGGCCAAGGTCTTTGGCACCGGTGGATGACCGCCGTGGCCTTCTACCGAGCTGGTGTTGACCGACGAGGGGCGCTTCAATCAAGGAGGATGATTTGAATGGATGCATATTTGGAACGCTACGTGGACGAAACGATGAACGCACAGGTGACTCGAAACGGGATCTTTGCCCGTCAGAGCCTGGGCTCGCGCTTCCGACGTTGGCTCGGTATGAACTGAAGCCACCCTTTACAAGTCACAGACGTGTAATCCGCCTCGATGAGCGAACGCTGGACGTGGGTGCCCCATCTGTGGGGTTTGTTCACCCCAGCCTTCACCCTGGTCTGTCTTGCTCTCGGTGGTCCTTGGATGGCGGCCCCGTTGGTCGTGTTTCTGGGGCTCTATCCGCTTCTTGAGATGGTCTTGGGTCAATCGGACACCACCCGTCCGCTCCAAGAGGGTCGGGCGCACGATGTCATTGTTCACCTGCACGCCATCGCCGTGCCGGTTGTACTTGCCGTGCTTTTTTGGCGAATCTCTCTCGATGGTTTGACCCTCATGACGGGCTTGGGTATGGCTTCAGCCGGCCTCAGCAACGGCGCCTCAGGTATTGTGGCGGCCCACGAATTGGGCCATCGTCGCCCTCGCTCCAAGAGTTGGTGGACAGCTCGTTTGACCCTGTTCTCGGTCTTGTATCTTCACTTTACCACCGAGCACAACCACACGCATCACCGGCACTGGGCTCGGGATGTGGACCCCACCTCTTCGCCGTGGGGGCGCAGCGTCTACGCTCACATCGTTCAAACGATTCCGCGTCAGGTTCTCGGAGCGTACCGTGCTCGCCCGGTTGACACTCGCCGTGCCTTGACGGTGGAAGCCCTGTTTCTCGGTTGTCTTGCCTTCGTTGGCCTTCCCTACCTTGCCGCCTACCTCGGACAGGCAGCCGTAGCAATCTACCTGCTTGAATTCGTGAATTACCTTCAGCACCACGGGCTTCGCCGCGGTGTCGATGAGCGAGCCAACGCCACCCACGCTTGGGAAAGTCGCCATCGCCTTTCACGCTGGACGTTGATGGAACTGCCTCTTCACCCCTCACACCACCTCAAGTCGAGCACGCCCTACCAACGCCTCGACGTACACGATGAGTCCCCTCAGTTGCCCTTTGGCTATTACGTGATGTTCTGGGTGGCGCTTGTGCCTCCTCTGTTCGGGCGCTTGCTGCGAAAGCAAGCGAGTGCGGCTGGGATTTCATCATGACAAAGGGCTCAGAAGTGAGAGTCACACAACGCTGGGGTTTGTGTTGAAGTCGCCCAAAACCCAGCGACCTCTTCTCCGACATCCTTCTGGAGGAAGGTCACTCCTGCTTGATGTTCCAAAAACTGTTCGGGGGGCTGTCATCGCTTGGTGTGGATGGCAAATCAACCGGAGGGCCCACGGCCTTGTCCTCTTCATTGGTGGGGGGGTTTGTTTGTCCAGCGTGGATTTGCCTCAACAATTCGTCTTCGTCGATGTACTCGAAGGAGGTTGTGATCGCTTCCGAACCCGCATCTCCTTCGTCTGCATTGAGGGAACCGCTCATCAAGGGGTAATTGAACACGCCAGCGAGGATTAATGCGACGCCAAGAAGAAAGATGGGAATGCCGATAAGGATGAACACGCCGAAAAACAAGGAAAGGAAAATGGCTTCTCCTAAATCCGTCGCGTTGGTCACTTCCAGGATGTAAAAGAACAGAGGAAAGCCCCCAAACAATCCGCCGAAGACCGTACAAAACAAACCCAAGCCAATGTGTTGTGCTCGCGAGGCAGAGACGTGTTCTTCATCGCCCTCGTCTGGATTCTGCTCCATTCCAGCCTCAGCCATGCTTTGAGAGCCTCTAAACCCAGTATGAACGCTTTGGTTAAGGAGGTCACTGGATGGGAAATCCAAACATCAGTTGATATACCACTTTCCAATAATGTGATATGAAAGGTGCCGAGATGTTATCAGTGAACGGGCTTACCAAAGCATTCGGCTCCGGCTCCAACAAACTGCAGGTCCTCAAGGGCGTGGACATGAACATCAAGCAAGGCGAAATGGTCGCTTTGATGGGCCCCTCCGGCTCAGGAAAATCCACGCTGCTCAACATCATTGGCGGCCTTCTTGCAGGCGATGAAGGAAGCATCACGCTCGGAAAGCGAACCTACGGCCTCAAGGGGCCCTCGAGTGTCGTCGACGTGCGAAGGGAACTGGTGGGGTGGATCTTCCAAGATTTCCATCTTCTCGACAATTTAACGGCCGTTGACAACGTTGCAATGGCGCTTGAGTTGTCGGGCATGTCATCAGCTGAAGCGGTTCAGGCGGCCGAAACAGCCCTGGATAAAGTCGGTTTAGGCGACCGTATGCATTTCATCCCCGACCAACTCTCTGGCGGTCAACAACAGCGCGTGGCCATCGCTCGTGCTATCGCTGGCAATCGTCCCGTTCTGTTGGCTGACGAACCCACGGGCAACCTTGACATCGCCAGCGGCAAGGAAGTGATGGCGCTGTTCAAGGAACTCTGCCACGATGCGGAACACCCAATTTCCATTCTCATGGTCACTCACGACCCTGATTTGGCTTCCAACGCCGACCGCATGCTGCTCTTGAACGACGGGCGTACCGAAGCTTCCGACATTCGCTCGGCATGGGGCCTTGACGACGAAGAAGACGCCGTTTCGGCATCCGACGACGACGCTGAACCAGTGGTGGAAGCCACCGGCGGAGGTGAGGAAGAATGAGCGAGCGTCAAGATGGCTTAACCGACGCTGATTTCTCGGTCGGTCGTTCACGCCTCGGTCGCCTCAAGCATCGGGCGATGGAACTTCCAAGCCGTCTTCGTCTCGCCGGCCAAGGGGCATGGCGAGGCAAAGAGCGTGGACTGGCGGTCATCGCCGGTGTCTTCCTCGCTTCGCTGGTCATCACCACCGTGCTGGCCTACGGCGTCGGTTTGTCTCAACTCTTTTTCGAAGAATCGCTTAAGTCCGAGCCTTTTGATGCAAAAATCGAATACGCCCGAACCCCGGTGGAGAACGCCAGTGGCTGGTCAAACAACACCTCGACGATGGTGGAAGTTTGCGATGAACTGATGGATGAGTTCTCGCAATTTAACGACTGCACCCTCGTACTCGGCCGTCAAGGCATCCACAGTGCGGGGCTGTTCAACATTGAATTCGTGGTGGCGCAACCGCTCGAAATGCGGGCCATTGCTGATGATGAGAACCCGTATTGGGGCAACGTGACCTTCGATTATCCCGAAGCAGCCGAAGCTGGACCTCCCATCTCGGACATGCGGGCCATCCGATTCTACGGCCCCGAAGCTTTTGACGGCGAACTGGCCGAACGGTACAGCGAGAACATCATCGCAGGAGCCGGGGAGTGGCCGAGTCCTGAAAACATGAGCGTAAGCCGCGGCATCATCTTGCCTTCCACCATCGCCAGCGAAGCCCAAGCCAACGTCGGGGACGTGTTGGATTCGCTGACCTTCGCCTATGTTGTGGACGAATCCACCATTCTCGAAGGCACGGTAACTGAAGATAACTGTGCGGGTGAAATCACGCCCGAAAACAACGAGATGATCTACTGCCGCATGTGGATGACGGTTGAAAATTTGACCGTGATGGGCATCTACGAGCCCTGGCCCTTTGGCAACCCCACCCTCCCGTTCAACCCCATCTTCTCCACCTGGGAAGTGCTAACCGAAGACCAGCGCGCCGTTTTGATGGACAACGACCACATGTACCTCGGTGCCACCATCGACCGAGGGCAGTTGCCCACCACGTCCACGGCCGATGCCGCCGATTGGCTGGAAGCCTTGGGCTCGGATGTTCAGGACGGTTCTTACACGGACGAAGAGGTCGAACTGTACTATACCGATATCATCAGTGGGACCATTCTCTTCCTCAACATCTTCCTTGGATTGATTCAGATTTTCGATTACATCATCATGATCCCCATCGTGTTTCTTTCCGTTTCTGTCCTGATTTACGGCCTCGTGCTCTCGCTTGAACAACGTCGCCGAGAAGTCAGCATTCATCGCGTCATTGGGGCCGACGGTCAAAGCCTGCAGGGCATGGTCTTGCTCGAACTCTTCGTCATGTCTTCCGTGGCGTGGCTTGTCGGCTACCTGCTCGCTCTCCTCGCCGTTCCCATCGTGCTCTCGGCGGTTGGTTTCATGGAATTCCGAACCGGTGATTTCGACGTAACTCCAACCCTTTCGGTTGGGTCCACCATTTTCACCGCAGTGACCACCCTCGGTTTGGCTCTGCTCTTCGGCCGAAGCCGAGCCCGGCAGTTCATTGAACTCGAAATTGAGGAAGGCGTGCGAAAGACCAGCCAAGCGGCTGAACCCAAGCGCTGGCTCCACTGGCTGGCTTTCCTGTTTGGCATGCTCGCCGTTGGCGATACCTGGCTTGAGGCCAACGGCAGCGAGGACGGTTTGGTCTCCAACTTCTTCTTTGAGGGCCTGATCAACATCTTCGGGCCTTTTGCCTTGTGGATTGGCGGGGCGCTCTTGCTCGGTCGTATCGGGGCTCGAGGCCCCCAAATCATGCAGGTTATTTTCGGTCGAACGCCCTTGCTCAAGGACGTCAAGCGCGGACTCAAAGGTTCGGGCTCCGCCGAATCCGTGAACCGTTTGGCCGTCATCATGCTCCTGACGCTGTCCATCGTCACGCTGGCTGCTGTTCAAGGCTACACGGGCACGTTGGTGGACGAGAAAACGGTCGACGCCACCGTCGGTTCGGACCTCAAAATCACCGTTGAGCAGCCGATGAACGAAACGGCGCTGCTGGCCATGTTGGGTGAATTCACCAGCGCCAGCGTGTCGCCGGTGGCGACCAGCGTACCTGAAATCGGTCTGGCGGACAACAGCGGGGGCGATACGCTCCAGACCTACGTGTTGTTCAACGATAACGGCGATGTTTTGCGTTGGAGTGAACAAGCCTTGCCGGGCGAAGACATCGACGCTGTACTGGCTGCCTACGCTGCCGGTGGGTTCAGCGCCGGTGAGGATTCGGCGTACTCGCTTGACTTGGCAGGTTCAGGACGAGGTGGCGACGAGAAGCGTCTCGACGACGTTTTGTTGAAGCCGAGTGATGAGAAATCCGAAACCATCACCTTCGTTTGGGAGAAAATTGAATTCAATTTCACCACGGGTGGCTCGGACGAAACCGACCCCTTGGCTTTGTTTGAGGCCTACTCGCTCTTGATGGACAGCGATTGGTCTCGACTCAACTTGACGGGCCAAGACCTCAGCGGCCGCGACATTAGCCGGGTGGACCTATCCGACGGCAACTTTTCCGGCACGAATTTCGCCCAAAGCAACCTCAGTGAATCCATTTTGGTCGACACCGACCTGTCCTACGCCAATTTCCAAGGCGCCAACCTGCAGAACACCGTGCTGGTCAACTTCATGGGCGGTTCGCTTGAGGGCACGGACTTCACCGATGCTAATCTCGAAGGCGCCTTCGGTTTCTTTGACCTCTCGGGGGCCATTTTGACCAACGCAACCTGCCCTGACGGCACCGCTGCGGACGAGACCTCGTGCGTATCGGGACCCTCTCAGGTCCCGCCGCCGCTGGGTGCGAGCCTCTTCTTCACCGACACCACGGTACGCATCATCACGACCCCGTTCACCACTGACTTGTATTACATGGGTGTGCACGAATACATCCCTGGTGTGAACACGGCGACCGCTGCAGGCGCCATCATCATCGGTGAGGACGCTTGGCGCAGCCTGGTGGGCGACGACGAAGCCGACAACTACACCTCGACCACGTGGATTGTCGATGTCAGCGGTGTTGAGGACGAACAGCTCGAAGCCTTGGGCTCGAAGATGTCCGCCGACTCCCGTGTTTCCAGCGTTGAGGACTGGGCAAGTACCCACAAGGAAGTGGAACGAAACGGCGGGCTGATTTTCGGAACGCCAGGTTTGCTCTCGTTGCAGTTCGTGGTCGCCAGCGTCGCCGCCGTAGCGTCCAGCTTCGTTTTCCTCTCGCTCGTGCTCAGCCAGCGGCAGAAGGAACTGGCGGTCTTGCAGGCGATCGGGGCCTCTCCGAACCAAATCATCCGCCTGGTCCTGTTTGAGATTCTCTCCATCGTGATGGTCTCCATGGCCCTCGGTATTGTGCTTGGCGTGGGTCTTGCGTTGTCGTTCAACGGCTTCTTCGACGTCTTCGGCTTCATCTTCCAAATCTTTGGTGGTTCCACCACCACCATCCAACGGACGCTCGTCTATCCGTGGTCCCAGATCATTCTGGTCTCACTGGCGGTGTTCGCTGCGGTGGTCGTGGCGCTGCTCGTGACGACACGACGGGCGCTGAAGGCGGACTTGGCCAGCGTGCTCAAGGGGGAGTGAAGATGAGCGATACGATTCTGCACGCCGATGGCCTCTACCACGTTTACGAATCCAAAGCCGAAGATGGGAACGTCGTCGCTTTGCGAGGGTTGCACATCGACATGAAGGCCGGTGAGGCCATCGCCGTTGTTGGCCCTTCGGGTTCAGGGAAATCCACCCTCATGAAGTGCCTTGGTGGCCTGATGAAACCGAGCGCTGGCTCGGTCAGTTTGGCGGGCAAGAACATGACGCGGCTGACCGGTCAAGAACTGGTCGAACTGCGCCAAAAGACGGTCTCCTTCATCTTCCAGGAAGGCAACCTGTTGCCCGACCTCAACGCCCGGGACAACGTCGCCCAACCGCTTCGCCATCAGGGGGTTTCCTCAAAGAAGGCCTTGGCGTTGGCCGATGCCATGCTAACACGTTTGGGTATGGGGCATCGTATCAACGCCTTGCCAGCCATGCTGAGCGGTGGCGAACAACAACGTGTGGCCATCGCCCGTGCCCTCATCACGCAGCCTCGCCTTATTTTGGCTGACGAACCGACCGGGGCGCTCGACCCGGTCACGAGCCGTGAAGTGTTGGCGCTGTTCAAGGACCTGCACGAAAACGACGGGGTCTCGTTCCTCATTGTGACCCACTCGAAAGAGGTCGCTGCCTTCGCCAACCGCTCACTCGAACTGAGAGACGGTCGCTTTGTCGCCGAACACGGCGAAGGGGTGGACGTCGAGAACCTCAGTCAGGACCGTGAGTTGATCATCGACGAGACAGGAACCGTGACCCTGCCGCCCGACCTTCTGGTCCGGCTTGGTGGCGCTGGACGCTATACCGTGGGCAACGTCAACAGCGGTTACCTCTCCCTTCAGGGCGAGGCCGTGGAAGCCATGGGGAAGATGGAACTCGCTTCGGTCTGTCCGGCTTGCAAGCACGATTACGGTCAAAGCGACGACCAAGAATGCCCTTCGTGCGGTTCAAGTAGACCGATGGTTGAGGTCCAGGCGTGAAGCACTGGGTGACCTTCGTCGGCTATCTGGAAGGCTTTTCCTTCCTCATCTTGATGTTCTATGCGATGCCGATGAAGTATTTCGCCGGCGAGCCCGAAATGGTTTCCTTGTTCGGCTCCATTCACGGCGGTCTGTTTGTGGCCTACGTCGGCTTGCTCTTCCTTGGGGTTGGCAAACACTGGACGGGCACGGCGCTGATTCACGGCTTCATCGCAGCGGTGGTGCCTGCCGGGCCGTTTTTGTTCGAGGGCATGCTCTCGGGTGGGGAATACGATTTGCAAAATGACTGATTCCTTCAGGATTCCAACAAAATGGCTATAAACCAACGAGAGAGGTTCTAGCCAAGTGAAAAAGATGGATGCGAAAACAATCTTTCAACCAAAAATCTGGTACATCATCGCTGGCGCAATGGCGCTTATCGGTGGAATTGAGAACTACTACAACGCCGAAAGTTGGGCGGAAAAGGCTTGGGGTGCCGATGGATTAAACGATCAAAGCATTGCGATGGAGAAGCTCTTCGGATTGTTCATGGCCGGCTTTGGAGCCATGGGCCTGACCTGTGCTTTTGCCCTTGATGGCAAAGCCCAAGCAAAGTTTGCTCTCGCCAATGGCGCCGTCATTTCACTCCTTTTCGTGGCCATGTTCTCACTGCTCCCTTCAACAGGGTACGAGATGCCTGGTGCAGCCTTTTTGGCTCCTCCATTCATATTCATGGGTGGTTTGATGGCTTCTGGCTACCTTCACATGAACGATGACGAGGCACCTGCAACAGAGGCCTAAGGATGAGCGTTCTTCACAACACCAAGCTCTGGTTGATCATCGTCGCCATCGGCCACATCGGTATCGGCTCTGGTGGTTCATACGCTACCTACGGCAACGATGAACTTGCCATCATTGGTTTCTTCACGGTGGTCGGCGTTTACCTCCTCTACGCTGCGTTCATGCTCGAAGGCCAGGCTCAGGCACGCCTCGCTGTCGTTCTTTGCGGACCCGTGTTCGTGTGGTTCGTTCTTAGCGCTGCCTTGGGTCTTCAGATGCTCGGCGACCCAGCCGCTCCCATGCCCGAATCAATCGTTCCAATCGTGCTTTGGGGCATGCCTGCACTGTCGGGCTTGATGGGCTGGGAAATGGAAGACGCTGCACCTGCTGCAGAGGCTTGAGTCCGAACCGAACCGCTTCAAGCAGCCTTGACGCCTTGAGGCCAAAGCACGAGAATCAGCGTCTTGCCACGCGTCTTGGGCGTGTGGGTGGACTCGGGGTCCATCCAAACGATGGAGCCCGTGGGGTAGGAGCCGTCTTCGTCCCACACTTCGCCTTCGAGGACGACGTAGCATTCGCCACCGGGATGGCTGTGAGGCATGAACGCATCCACTTCGACCTCGGACTGGGCTTCGTAGAGCACGAGCGACGTTTTGTCCTCGCGCTTGAGTTTGCCAAGGCGCACACCGGTGCCAAAATCCTTCCAGGAAATGTTCTCAGCAAGCCATGCCTCGTCGATGTTGAAACTCAGCCAGTCCGCCATGTTGTGCGTGAAGACCATGCTCTTCCGACGAGCAGGCTGGACATCATACCTTCGGTTGGGCCTCAAGCCTGCTGAAGCGCTTGCAAACGGTCCTTGCGGAGCACGTAGAACCACAGGAACGCCAGGGCCCCAATGTTGGAAAACCAAACGATGGGGGTGGACCAGCGAACCCCGTCAAACATCGCATCCGAGAGCGGATGGAAGACCGGGGTGGGGAAGAATTGCAGCGTGTGGGTTGGAATGTCGAGGAGGATGTGGACGTACCATGGCAACCAGAGCAGGAAAGCCAACTTCAGCGGGTTGGCGCGATGCTCGGGAGCAAATTGGGTTTCGAGCCGTGTGTCTCGGTAGCGATGGAACAGCCACCACGACAGGAGGAAGGCCACGGTTACGGCGACCGCACTGTGAGAATACTGGTAGATGTCCCAAGCGATGGCGGGAAAGTCCGAGGTCAGGGTGGTATCGTCCACGCTGGTGCGCTCGAGCCCGTAGGCGAAGGAGTAGAGGAAGGAGGGGATGAAGGCGAGCAGATCGGGCAGGACGCTCATCGGTCCCGAGACCTTCCAGTTGACGTCTTTGCGGGTGACGAGGACGCCCCAGAGCCAGTGGGAGAAGACGTCCATGGGACGGCCACCAGCAAGCGCTTCTTCAACCC
>CALHIR010000003.1 GCA_938030705.1 Candidatus Poseidoniaceae archaeon | reverse complement strand
CAAGGGCATGCCATGACGCTTGAGGATCTCACGGCGACCATGAAAACAAATTTCGAAGGCGCCGTTGCCGTTTGGAAAGCCGTGCAAACCCACCTCACCGAGCATGCTCGTATGGTCGTGGTCGGCTCCCAACTCGGAACTCGCGGATCGCCCCACGGGGCCGACTACGCCGCTTCAAAGGCCGCCCTCTCTACCTGGGCGCGTTCCCTCGCCCAGTCCGTTGGCCCTCAAGGAAAGCGAGTCAATATCCTCGCTCCGGGCTATGTTGACACGGACATTCTTGCTGGCGACAGTCCCGAGAAGCGACAACAGCGGGAACGAGAGGTTCCCCTTCAGCGCGTCGGTTCGCCCGAAGACATGGCGGCGACGGTATCCTTCCTCGTTGGCCCCGATTCAGCCTACATCACAGGGGCCATTCTCCATGTGAATGGGGGACTTTATCTCCCCTAACATCGGCATCGTTGTGGGTGGTGAATGCATGGTGAATGAATGGGACGATGAGGGCTCGTTTGAGGCGCTTGCCGACCAACCCTTGTTGGAGGTCGACCTCTCGCAACGCAACCCGTTTGACTTGTCAAAAGCGCTTGAGGGCGCAGCCTTGGAGGGATTGAATCCAACCGTGAAGCGATTCCATCTGCACGCAGAGTTTGAGCCGGCCGGGGATCAGCCAAAAGCAATTGAGGAATTGATTTCTCAATTGGAAAATGGCCAAGAGCGATGCGTCATGCTCGGGGTCACCGGGAGCGGAAAGACCTTCGCGATGGCGCACATCATCGAGAAACTCAACATCCCCACCCTCATCATGAGCCACAACAAGACGCTTGCTCGTCAGTTGCATCAAGAGATGGTGGGCTACTTCCCTGACAATGCCGTGGAATATTTTGTCTCGCATTACGATTACTATCAGCCGGAAGCTTACCTCGCCAAACGAGACCTGTACATTGACAAAGAGCTCAGCATCAATGAACGTATTGAGCAGGAACGTTTTGCTGCCGTCGCCTCGTTGGTTTCTCGTCCGGACTGCGTGGTCGTCTCTTCGGTCTCCTGCATTTACGGTTTGAATCCCCCCGAGACCTTTCTTGAGTACCACCTGCGCTGCCATGTTGGTCAAGCCATCGAGACGCGGGATTTGTTGAGGGAGTTGATTGAACTTCAATACCGGCGTACCACGACCGACCTCAAGCGAGGTGAATGCAGGGTCCGTGGAGAAGTGGTGGATATTTGGATGCCGAGTCGGGACGACCCTTTGCGAATCGTGTTCGATTTTGACGGCATCAAGAGCATCCAAATTTGTGACCCGGTCAGTTGGGATGCGCTGGACACCCTCGAGGAGGCTTGGATTCACCCGAAGGAGTTCTTCATGACCAGTCCCGAACGCTTTGAGGCAGCGCTTGAATCCATTGAATCCGAATTGAATGCGCGCAGTAAATGGTTCGCCAGCCAGGGAAAGGAATTGGAACGGTATCGTCTTGAGCAAAAGACGGAATACGACTTGGAAATGCTCCGTGAGATTGGCCATTGCCAGTCCGTAGAGAATTATTCTCTGCATTTTGACGGACGAAAACCTGGCCAGCGACCTTATTGCCTGCTTGACTTCTTTGCAGCATGCGCCAACCAATTCCACGGCGACCCGGAGAAATACCTGGTCATCATGGACGAATCCCATGTCAGTCTCCCACAGGTCGGGGGCATGTATCACGGCGACCGTTCAAGGAAAGAGAGCCTCATCACGCACGGTTTTCGCCTTCCTACAGCCGCAGATAACCGCCCGTTGAAACTGCCTGAATTCCAAAGTCTGGTCCCGCAGATGGTCTATGTTTCAGCGACACCGGGCGAACGAGAGCTTCGTCATCTCTGTGAAATCACCGGACAAACGGTGCCGAACGGTTTGCTCCATTCACCCTCCGGAGGTGGGGCGGAAGAACCCGACTTGGCAAAGAAGCACCCGGAAGCCGAAACGATGTACGATATGCTTCAGAGTATTCAAGGCATTGCGAAAATGGAATTGCGTCCAACCGGATTACTGGATCCCGAAATCGAGGTGCGGCCGACAGCGGGGCAAATAAACGACCTTTTGACCGAAATCAATGCGAGGATTGAACGAAAGGAACGGACCTTGGTTACCGTCATGACCATCAAGTTCGCCGAGGAGGTGGCGGCTTACCTCAATCGGATGGGGGTGAAGGCTCATCATCTTCATTCGGAAATTGATACCATTGAGCGCACGGAGATCATCAATGCGTTGCGCCACGGGCACATTGACGTCATCGTTGGCATCAACTTGCTTCGGGAAGGACTTGACATCCCTGAGGTCAGTCTCGTTGCTATTTTCGACGCCGACCGACAAGGTTTCCTCCGCAACGAACGCAGCCTTTTGCAAACCATCGGTCGGGCGGCACGAAACGAGAACGGCAAAGTGCTTCTCTACGCCGATGGATTTTCACCGGCCATGGAAGCCGCCATTCGACAAACGCTGGAACGTCGTCAACGCCAACAAGCCAACAACGAGGCCTTGGGCATCACGCCGAAGACCATCGTCAAGGCCCTCCCGGTGATGGGTCAAACCGAAGATGCTACCGTGACGGGAACCACCACCTCCACGGATGGAAAACGTCGTCTCATCGCCAAAAAGGGAGGGCGTAAGGACGGGGACTGGGCGCAGCGCTTACGCCTTGGTGCGGGTTCGTGGGGCGCAACAGAGAATCCGAATAATGCAATTGAAAATTCAAATTCTAAATTGACATATGATGAACCCGACGACCTCGCCGCATCCTTGTCGCCAGATGAACGATCAGCCCTCATGGAATCGTTGCGCCAGGCCATGAATGAGGCGGCGAAAGACCTTGATTTCGAAGAGGCTGCTCGGCTCCGAGATCGGCTCCATGAATTGGAACGCTGGAACGATTAACCCAAGCGCACCGAGGGCCACCTTCATGAAGCAAAGCCGCGAGGTAGGGGCATGGCTGTCGATCCTGATGCCTTTGACGTCCCCGTGGTTGACTATGATTTCTCCAAGGCCACAACGCCTCGGGCACTGATAGAACAGATGGCGCAAGCCGGAGGGTTCACTGCGACCAAATTCGCCGAGGCACGAGCCATCCTTTCGGACATGAAGGGTGAAATTGATGCTGTTGATGCCGATGTGTCAAAAGTATCCAACTGGCTTTCTTTCCCTGCATGCCTGTGCGCAACGGGCACACGCGGCTTTTTTGTGGAAGCCATCAAGCGGAAGATGTTCAACGTTGTTTCCACCACCTGTGGCACGCTTGACCATGATATCGCACGGGCCTTCAAACACTATTACCACGGCTCGTTTGACCTTGATGACGTTGAATTGGGTGAACACGAATTAATGCGTTTGGGCAACGTAATCGTCCCCAATGCATCCTACGGTGAAATCATTGAGGCCGTGGTTCTTCCCGTTCTCGAGGACATTTACAACGACCGGCTCGCCCAAACGGAGAAAACGGGCGCCGACGCATGGCTTGGCTTTGGCTCAATTCATCTCGTTTGGGAACTCGGTGAACGTATCGGTACGCCCGATACCCTGATTTATTGGGCTGCCAAACATCGGATTCCTGTTTGCATTCCCGGTATTACCGATGGCTCCATTGGGGCTCAATTGTTCATGTTTCGGCAAAAACACCGGGATTTCCATCTTGATACCCTTGCCGATGAGCAGATCATGAGTGATTTGACGTGGGATGTGGAAACTTCCAATGCCCTCATGGTTGGTGGTGGCATTTCCAAGCATCACGTGATTTGGTGGAATCAATACCGAGGGGGCCTTGACAGCGCCGTTTACATCACCACGGCTCCCGAACACGATGGTAGCCTCTCAGGTGCTCGCCTTCGAGAAGCGATCTCCTGGGGCAAGATGCGTCCAGAAGCCCCACATGTCTGTGTTGAAGGCGATGCGAGTCTTTTGCTCCCGCTCTTGGGTGCTGATCTTTTCAGTGAGCCTCACAAAGCTTGATGCTCGTCGTGCATGGCTATAACGAACATGAGGCTATGGCGAAGCGGCGTTTTTGGACGCCAACCTTCTCCGTCTCGCTCTTCCAAAAAAGCATGAATCGCATGCAGTGATGGTCGGTTGTACACAGCGCTTGTTGATTCCACGCTTACGGCCTTGATGGATGGGACGCCCCTTGCTTCGAGGTGATGGATGTTGAAACGACCGGTTTTTCCGGCCTTGGTTCGATTCATGAGTTCACTGAATTCCATCCAAGTTTCGTTGAGTGTCCATTGGCGTCGTCCGCTCAAATTGAACCAGTTCTCTGTTGGTTCGCTTTTGAGAAGTTCAACGATGGCGTAGGCGAGGTCTGACCGGTCACACCAATGCCGAGGTTGGCCGCTCAGGTCAGGTTGTGTGTTCGTTTGGTGATGCTCAAGCCACGTACGAAACACCCTTGCATCGTTCGAATTCTTTGCTGGAGGGAGCATGCCATGGACGCTGACGAAGGTGCCATCCTCTGACTTTATGCCTTCGTCCACGTCAAAACCAATCTTCATGCGGCGGCGGGCCGAGTTGAGGGTAGTGGGTCGTTGGTCTCCAATGAGTTCGATCGACCAGTCTGCAGTCAAGTGCGCCTTTTGCCCTTGGATGGCGTCGGGGAAGGACTTCAAGGCCATAGCATAGCGTTGTTGGAGTGGTGGCAACGCTTCTGGTGGCACCGTAAAGGTGAGGCCTTCCATCATGCCTCGTTCCAGTACAGCCGCGAAGAGCACGTGCTCGGCATCAGCGAGCAGGGCCACGACGGTCATGGTCTTGCGAAGCAGACGGTCTTCATCAAGACTCCTTGTCCTCCCTTCTGGTCAGTGCGGGGTGAGGGGGGGCCCAAAAAAACGAATTATTTCTGAATTTTCAATTTGTTTTTTGAATTTTTGTTCGCTTTTGTCACCTCAGATGGTTCCGAGGCGAGATCTGTTCCAAATAAATGGTTTTCAATTGGGAAGGCGAATGAAATTATCTCGGATGAACAAAACATTTCAACTGCAGTTTAACGCGTTATGCGACATCAAAAAATGATTTTTTTTCTATATTTCAATTGGTTGAAGCATGCATTATGCGTCAATTGTAGTTGGAAATGATATTTTATCCTACGAAGAATATATTAGGGGCCGAGGCCGACAGGAAAGTAAGCCGAAGAAAATCGGCAGGAGAGATGGGATATGAAAAATACAGATTACGACATCCAGGAGTTAATCCAACGCGATGTCTATGTCAACGATAAGAAAGTAGGAACGATTGTGGGTGAGCGACATCACCCAAACGAGGCCCGCGTGAAGTCCATGCGGATTCAAGTGGCCCCCGACGTTGCTGACGAATACATGCGAAAACCGGCCGAATTGGCCCCGCTACCGAAAGAACTGGTTCACAGTATCCGAGGCGATGGGACCGTCAAGCTGTCAAAATCCATGCGAGAATTGCAGCGACGCTGGCGAAACACCGTGCGCATCGACGAGAAGTTGTATGCGCCTGATGAAATGCTGGACCGAGCCGTGCTCGACAACCAAGGCGAAGAGATCGGCGTCATCACCGGGCTGTTCCGAGTGAAGCGCACCTACAAGGGCGTCATCGTCACCACACGCATGCGCACCCAGATGGAATTCGGTGTTGACCAACAAATCCGCATTCCAATCACGGCCTTGGCCCGAACCCGAGAGCGCTTGGATGAAGTCGTCCTCTCGCGCACCTTCGAGAAAGTCATGCAGTTGCCTTCGTACATCACGATCAACAGCATGGAAGAAGAGTGAGTTCCTTCGACCAGAAGGATTGCTTTGCGAGCCGTCATGCTTATGACGGGGGGTCAAGTCGGCGAGTTTACCCTTGCGCGGGTGGCTTAGTCGGTTAGAGCACCCGGCTGATAACCGGGAGGTCGCAGGTTCAAGTCCTGCCTCGCGCACTCTTTTCACTTTTCAAGCGTCTCGCAAAGAACATGAAGGGCCAACCACTGGCCCTCATCAAGGGGATGGCATGGTCGTCGTATCGGGCAGCAACGCAGGGACCATGGCGAGCGAACTCGCAGAATCCTTGGGTTGGTCTCACCACGCCTTAGAAACTCGCCGTTTCCCCGACACGGAAGGCTACATTCGAATCCCCTCGGAAACGATTGATGCCCTGCGAAATGAACCGGTTGTCCTCGTTTCCAACACCTTTCCCGACTCTGGAATCGTGGAAACACTGCTGATGTTGGACGCCATCCAAGACGTTCGTGCAGGCCGTTTGCAAAATTTGAGAGAAATCGGCCCTCAAACCCTGCCTGGCGTCGGAAAAGGTGTCATTTTGGCCGTTCCGTATTTTGGGTACTCTCGACAAGACAAGCGATTCAAGCCCGGCGAATCGATATCGGCTCGAGCCATTGCGAACATGCTCGCCACCCGTTGCGATGGCATGGTGGTGCTGGACCTTCACGCACCGGCGGTGCTCAGCGAGATGTCCATACCCGTTTCCTTCACCAGCGCCATGCCCGAACTCGCCGGTCATCTGAAGGCTTCGGTGAATCCGGATTTCATTCTCTCTCCTGACAAAGGAGCCATCGACAGAGCGTCCAGCGTTGCCCAACAAATCGGGTGTGAATTTTCCTACCTTGAGAAAACTCGCATCGATGCGCACACCATCATCCACAAGGCGAAAGATCTGGACGTGGACGGAAAATCCGTCGCCATCGTTGACGACATGATCGCGACCGGCGGGACGATTTGTCGGGCTGCGGAAGCTCTCCGAAGTCAAGGGGCCGTCGAGGTTCACGCCGCATGCAGCCACGGCCTCTTCACCGGCGGAGCCATTGCCCGTCTGCTCAGGTACGTTGACGGGGTCCATGCAACCGGCTCCTTGCCCAATGCCCGGGATGTCATTTCCGGGGGTCCGGCGCTCGCTCGGGGCGTGAACGATATCTTGGTCGAACTGGGTTTGTCTTCCTGAAAATCAAGCCACTGCGTCCGATTATTGGGGAGATGGGGCAATTTACCCTCCGACAAGGGCTCCGTTGCGTTTATATCCCCGGGGTCGTGCGGAGAAACGCCCCCATCACGAGGAAGGAGTGATTCCAATGAGTGTACATGTGCAATTTGAAACCCCAGAAGACCTAGCCAACAAAATCTACGAAATGATCGACCTCAACAAAAACGGTCGTGTCAAGAAAGGAAGCAATGAAGTGACCAAAGCCGCCGAGCGCGGTACGGCTCAGTTCATCATCCTCGCTGAGGACGTGAACCCTCCGGAGTTGCTCGCTCACATTCCTTTGATTTGTGCTGAAAAGGACATCCCCTTCGGCTACGTCCCCAGCCAAGAATTCTTGGCCAAGGGCATCGGTATGCCCAAGGACACCACCGCAGCCTCCGTTGCTGTGATGGAAATCACCAAAGGTGCCCAAGAGAAATTCCACGAAATTGTTGAGGAAATCAAAGCCCTCAAGAACAACTGAACATCCACAACAAGGTGAGAACGATGAGTGAAGAACTTGGTGGATGGCCAGCAGAAGTGGTCGAAATCGTCGGCCGAACCGGTATGACCGGAGAAGCAACGCAAGTCAAGGTGCGTGTCAACGACGCTCCCAACCCCCGGGACGTTGGCCGTATCATCAGCCGAAACGTCGTCGGACCCATTCGTGTTGGCGACATTTTGATGCTCAAGGACACGGGCCGTGAAGCCCGCAAGCTGAACGCACGGTGAGATCAATGCCAGAACGACGAATTTGCAACTTTACGGGCGAGGAAATCGAACCCGGTACCGGTATGATGTTTGTCCGCAAGGACGGCAGTGTTCTCTGGTTCAAGAGCAGCAAGGCTCGCAAGAACCAACTTCAACTCAAGCGCAATGCTCGCAAGGTCAAGTGGACCCGGCATTACGTCAAGGGCGGCATTCAGTGAACGCTGGCCTACGCACAGCCCCACAGCAACGCCCATAAACGGGTCACTTTTGGGTCGGCATGGTGAACACCATGGAAACGACCTATGTTATGATCAAACCTGACGGCGTGCAACGCGGCCTCATTAGCGAAATTATTGGACGATTTGAGCGAAAAGGTCTCAAACTCGTCGGCTTGAAAGCCATGGTGCCAACCGAAGACATCGCCCGTGCACACTACGATGTTCACAAGGAGCGCCCCTTCTTCCCCGGCCTCATCAAATTCGTGACCTCTGGCCCCGTTGTCTGCATGGCTTGGGAAGGCGTTGAAGCCATCAGCGTCGCACGAAAACTCATCGGTGCCACGAACGGTCGAAACGCCGACCCCGGTACCATCCGTGGTGACTTTGGCATGGACATGGGCTTCAACATGATTCACGGCTCAGACGCTCCGGAAACGGCAGAATTTGAGCTTGGCCTGTGGTTCCCCGAGGGCTTGATGTCCTGGGAGAACACGATGGGCACCTGGGTTTACGAGTGAGCCTTCATAACGCCGCACGTGGAGTGGTGATACCATGGCTGACGAAGAGGTGACACCCGCCGATGAGGGCGAGCCAACCTTGCGTGGGCACAACCGACAACCGATCGTTTCGGTGCTCGGGCACGTCGACCACGGGAAGACCAGCCTCCTCGATATGGTTCGCTCTATTGGGAGTCAGCGCCAAGCCAGCGTGATGGACCGAGAGGCCGGCGGCATCACCCAACACATCGGTGCCACCGAAGTACCGGCCGATGTGCTTAACGAAACCTGCTCGGCCATGCTCGGTGGGAAGAATTTCAAGTCCCCAGGATTGTTGTTCATTGACACGCCGGGCCACCATTCGTTCGCTTCCTTGAGAAATCGAGGCGGGTCGGTCGCCGACATCGCCGTCCTTGTCGTTGACATCATGGAAGGCTTGCAGCCACAAACCATTGAATCCCTCAACATTCTCAAAGAAACTCGCACGCCGTTCGTCATTGCAGGAAACAAAGTCGACCGGCTTCATGGCTGGCGATGTGAACGAGGTCGCTCCTTTACCGAATCCTTCCAAGCCCAACGGGAAGACGTTCGCGCTCTGTTTGAAGACCGGTATTGGAAAACCGTCGGTCAATTCTCAGAACACGGCTTCAATCTTGAGCGTTATGACCAAATCAGAGATTTCCGGCAAAACGTGGCGCTTGTTCCCATGTCGGCCAAGGAAGGTGAAGGCCTCCAAGACCTCTTGGCCGTCACCGTCGGCCTCGCCGAGCGCTTCCTTGAAGACCGCCTCACGGACACGCTCGGGGCCGCACAAGGCACCGTTTTGGAGATGCGAGACGAAGTCGGCATGGGCAAAACCATCGATGTGATTCTCTATCGTGGCGAACTCAAGGTTGGCGACACGCTGATGCTCGCCGGTCAAGACGGCCCTTTCACGACCCACATCAAGGGCCTAAAACGCCCGCAAGGCATGGCAGAAATGCGCGACGCCGGAAAGCGTTGGGTCAATTTTGACGGCGTTGAAGCCGCCTGCGGCGTCAAAATTGTTGCACCGAAACTCGAAGCAACCATCGCCGGCACCACGCTGCATCTTGCCAACACACCCGAAGAAATCGAGGTGGCTGAAGAAGCGATTCGAGAAGAGTGGCGAGCGATTTTCAACAGTATGCCGGTCATGTGTTCCTCCTGCAAGGAGATTTTCGCTCGCCAAATGTTCCAGGACCACACCGTCAAAGGCGATTGCCGTGGAGCGGAAGAAGACCGAACAGGCGTGGTCATCAAAGCCGATACCGTCGGTGGCTTGGAGGCCCTTGCGTTTGAGTTGCATCAGCGAAACATTCCGGTTCGCCAAGCAACGGTAGGGCCCGTGAACAAGAAGGACATCTTGATGGCCAAATCAGCCGCCGATCCGCTCCAAAAAGTCATTCTCGGCTTTTCGACCAAGGCGAACACGAGCGATGTTGCGCAACAACTCGCCGATGACGAGGGTGAAGTCAAATTCATCTCTGGGCCCATCATTTACCACATCATGGACGCCTTTGAGGAGTGGCAAGAAACCACCAAGGCGGCCATCGAAGAAGAGCAACGTGAAGCGCTTGTTTATCCTGGTAAAGTACGCTACCTGAAGGACCACACCTTCCGTGCAAAGGGTCCAGCGATCGTTGGCATGCGGGTGCTCGGCGGGCGTATTCATGTCGGTCAGCGTCTGATGAAATTGGATGGTACGCCGGTGGGTCAAGTCAAGAGTTTGCGAACCCGTGCCAGTGAGGATGTCAAAGAAGCCATGCAGGGCGAGGAAATCGCCGTGGCCGTTCAAGGGCCGACCGTTGGGCGACATATCGAAGAACTGGACGAATTCTATGTCGACGTTCCCGAACGCCACGTCAAACGCCTGAAGAAAGTGGCCCTTTCGCCGCTGGAAGAAGAGATTTTGGCCGAAATTGTCGCCCTTCACCGTAAGGACGACCATTTCTGGGGTCGCTAGGTCTTCCTGTTGACTTCTGGATGAGCATTTTTGGGAAGGAAAGCGCACACATTCATATAAGATATGAGAAGACATCAATCTACAAACGAGGTCTTGAGATGGAAGCAAGTATGCAAGCAGGCGCCGGTGGCGCACGTACCCAAGATTTGATTGCTACCGTATCGGCTATTTCCAACAGCTTGATGAACGAAGTGAGCAAGGTCATTATCGGTAAGAACGAGAATCTTCGCCGTGTCGTGGTGGGCATTCTTTCCAACGGAAACATGCTGCTCGAGGACTTCCCGGGACTGGCCAAGACGTTGCTCGCCAACACCTTTGCTCGTGCCCTCGGATGTAAATTCAAGCGTGTGCAATTCACGCCCGACTTGTTGCCCTCTGACATTATGGGGACGTACATGTACGACCAAAAAGCAGGCGAATTCAAACTGCGTGCAGGTCCTTTGTTCTCCAACATCCTCCTCGCTGACGAGATCAATCGTGCACCACCCAAGACGCAAGCAGCCCTGCTTGAAGCCATGGAAGAGAAACAGGTGACCATCGAAGGTATCACCCACAAACTACCGGCTCCTTTCGTCGTTATTGCCACGCAGAACCCCATTGAACAGGAAGGAACTTATCCTCTCCCCGAGGCTCAAATGGACCGATTCTTGATGAAAATGAGCATGGGCTACCCCGACCGTGCCGAAGAAAAGGCGATCCTCGCACGACGAAAGTTGCGAGGACAAGACGAACACGTGGTCGAACAAGTGACCTCTCCAAAGAAAGTCGTGGCCATGCAAAAAGCTCTCGAAACAGTTCACGTCGACCCCGCTATCCTTTCTTACATCATTGAAATCGTTCAGCGAACCCGAGAGGACCACCGGGTGATCAACGGAGCATCGCCTCGTGCAAGCCAGGCCCTGTTCAAGACCGGACGTGCCGCCGCTGCCGTCGCAGGTCGCAATTACGTCATCCCCGATGACATCAAAGGCATCGCATTGCAAATCATCTCCCACCGTATCAACATGAAGCCTGAAGCGAAGATTCGAGGCATCACTGGCATGCACATCGTTCGAAAGATCCTCTCCGAAGTGCCGGTGCCTGTGATTCAACCGGCTTGAACGCTGATTGTTTGAGGCTCGCATTGAAAGAGGAGTTCCTTCCTGCTGAACCTGCCGGAGGTAGAACACCATGAATCCCTACAAAATGGTCATCGCCGTTGCGAACCAAAAAGGAGGGTGTGCAAAGACCACCACGGCGGTGAACGTCGCCGCAGCCTTGGCCAAAGGTTCTCGTCGCCAAGGCTTGCCCCCTGCCAAAGTTCTGCTCGTTGACCTGGACCCGCAAGGCAACTGTGCCACATCATTTGGCCTTGAGAAAAAGAAGATCAAAAAAACGGTGTACGACCTGTTGATCAACGACGGCGGGGAAACTCTGCCCTTGATGGAAGAGTACCTCATACCTCCCCAAGAAATCACGAAGGCCATGCGTGAAGCATGGAGCAATCGAAACGGCGGCAAGAAAGTCCCCGATACCATCGATGCAGGCCATCTCTGGATTCTCCCGAGTGACATCCACCTTTCGGGTGCAGAAATTGAATTAAGCCACAAAATCGGTCGTGAGACCCGGCTTCAAGAAGCTCTCTTGCCCATCGCGGACGAGTTTGATTACATCATCATCGATACGCCGCCCTCGCTAGGTCTGCTCTCCATCAATGCGATGTGTGCAGCCAACTGGGTGATGGTGCCGGTCCAAGCCGAATACTATGCTCTGGAAGGCTTCAGCATGCTCATGAACTCAATCAAAATGATTCAACGACGAATCAACCGTAACCTGAAGATTTTCGGCATCGTGATGACGATGGTGGACGGACGCTCCAAATTGAGCACCTATGTATGCGATCAAGTCAACAAGAAAATGCCCAACAAATTGTTCAACACCACCGTGCGACGCTTGGCGAAGGTCGCCGAAGCACCATGGAGTGGGGCACCGACGGTCATTCTTAACAAACCCACCAATTCTGGAGCGGGGGCTGGAAGCTTGGAATACTGGACGTTGGCAAAAGAGGTTCATCAGCGGGTCCAAGAAGTACGCCGAGAATTCGGTGTTGTTGAAGAGTCCAGACTCCGTCGGGAACGAAACATTCGCTAATTGTTCTGCTCTCGGTAGGACCTCTGCCCTCATCAAACGGCACCTTCAACCCGGAAACCCTTCGCATGGGTTAAGTATGGGCCCAAGCCGAACACCGTTTGGGTTGACGCATGACAGCAGAAGGGATGACATCCGTGAGCGTGAGTTATGAGATTCGACGCCAGTTGAATACGCTGCGAACAACCGGCGGTCACAAGAGCGTGAACGAGTTGTTGGCGGAAATGATTCGCACACACAAGATGCTCAAAATGAAAGGCGAGATTGACATCTTGCGCGAGCGCATGAAGCAGGCCGTTGACGTGGACGTTGATCATCTTGCAGAACGCCTCAATCTCGCCCCGTTCCAGGTGTGATTTCCATGATGTCCTGGCGCCCTCCCGGCTATCGTTTCGAAGCCCGAGATTTGGTCAAGGGACTATGCAGTGACGAAACAGCACAAGCCCAACTGTTGATGGCGGCCATTCACGGGAAGGTGGAATTATTCGCCGATGCCAAGGCTTGGAACGGCTTTTTGTGGCTGGTCATGAACACCTGCAAAGTGGAAGGAAAACCGCTGTACACCGGTATTGAACTTGGGGCCCTCAAAGCGAGTTTGCCCATCGTTTGGGTCTAATTTTTCCCGTACTTCGCGAGCCACTCATGACCGTACCATTGCCACTGGTCCATGGTCCACCCGTCTGGAAGCCCACCCTCCGGAAGCGGAGGGGCCTCGTTTGGTCGTTCTGGAGTCTCGCCGTCCGGTTCGGCTTCAGGCACAGCCGACGCTGGCATGCCAGCGATGGCCTCAATGCTTTCTTCTTCGTAGGTGATTGAAGCCGCTTCACCGAGGTTGTCCCTCGACTTGAGCGCCATGTCCTCAAATCCATCGGGCTCTTCATCGAAGTTGAGTTGAGCGACGTCATCGTCCCATGAGGCATCGGAAATGATACCGCCGTCGGCCGACAAGCCCCCTCGCCCTTCCAAGGCTTCTTTGGCGGCCTCGCTGGATATTCCTGGTTTGACGCCACCGTATTCTTTGATGGTCGCTGCTTCTTTGCGTCGCTTCAGGATGAAGGCCACACCCAGAATGAGGGCGGTCAATCCACCAAAAGCCACCAAACCGGCCATGATGACCTGATTGAGGGTGTCTTCGTCAACAGAGGCCAGCGTTGAATCGCTGCCTTGGAGGTCGTTGTCTTTGGAAGTGTTCCAGGCGTTGTACCCGAGCAGCAAGGTGCCCTCCTCCACGCTGTTCACATAGGCCTGGTAGGCAGGGTCGTTCCAACCGATGCAAGCCTCCGAGGTATCGTTTTTATCGTTCAAGCAGTGGTCTTGTTCGGTTTGAATGAAGCCACGGGTGTCATCGTAATCCGAGTTGGAACCAACACCATCACCGTCGCCATCGAAATGTTCGTTGGCATCGATGTCCATGAGGGGTGATTCGGTGCGGTCAACATAGCCATCTCCGTCTTCGTCGAGGCATCCGAAGGATGGAACGGTGTCGTAGCCCTTGCTGCTGTTAGGATTCACGCTGACGGCTTTGGTGGATGTCCCATACTCCCACGGGCAAGCATCTGCGCTTTGGCCGTCCGCTGCATCGCCGTAGCCGTCCCCGTCGCCATCGAGCCATTGCGTGGGGTTACTGGGCAATGCGTCGGCCCCGTCGTCCACCGTCCAGTTCTCGTCCGGGTTTGAGTAGCCGTCGAGGTCGCTGTCGGGGCAACCGTACCGGTCAAGCGTTGAGAAAGCGTTCACGGTTGGGCAACTGTCGGGTTTGAACCCCTCCGGATTGTCCCCGTAGCCGTCCCGGTCTGCATCGGCCCATTGGGTGGCTTCTTCCGGGAAGACATCGCCGTCTTGTCCGTTGCTGTTGTCGCCGTATCCATCGCCGTCTGCGTCGGCCCACTGATCGGCGTTGTTTGGAAAGAGGTCAGGGTCTTCGCCGGCGACGTTGTCGCCGTATCCATCACCGTCTGCATCCGTCCATTGCGTGGGTTCGTTGGGAAAGGCATCGGGTTGGTTTCCATTCGGGTTGTCGCCGTAGCCGTCATCATCGCTGTCAAGCGTTTGCGAGGCGTCGTTGGGAAAGGCATCCTTCAGGTCGTTCACGCCGTCTTGGTCGCTGTCAAGGTCGAAATAGCGCACTTTGGTGTCGGTTGGTCCAACACCGATGGCAAAGAACTGACCGGTGAATTCAGGGAGGGTGGCGATGACGTCTCCTGAGGCGGTAAACGTGATCAACACGGTGAAATTAGACTCGTCAATGAACGTGGTTTTCCCTTGTTTTGCCCCAACGACGTACATGCTGTTGTAGGCGTCAATGGACATCGTTTGCTTGGTGTGGCCCAGGCTGAGGCTGGTCGACGCCCAGGTGGACGAGTCGTAGTGATACAGTGTTCCTCCGGTCGTTCCTGCAAGAAGGGTGCTGTTGTCGACTTCTACCAACGCCGAAACGATTCCATTGGGTTCAACCAGCGTGTTGGTCAAGGTTCCATCACCACCGTGGACGTAGATGTTTTTGTCGTAGGAAGCGATGGCAATGCGGCCGTCATGCAGGATTTCAAAAGCCGAGATGCCAGAGGAAATGGTGGTGCTGGTGACGCCGGTGAATCCGCTAGTGTCGTATTGGTCAGCCCGACGCTTTCCAGCGTAATACACCAGCCACAGGTCGCCTTCCTTGTCCAAGACGGCGTCATCCACGGGGTCGGGGGTTGAGATGTTCCAGTAAACGGTTTGTGTGCTCATCTGCACCACGTAGGCTCCGTTGTCGTGAGCGATGGTGACCAATTCCTGAGCGTCATCCAGTCGGGCCTTGTTGGCATCAACTTCGAGGAAGACGGTCCATTGCGTTGACAGGATACCGTTGTTGAAGGCGTTCACGCTCACATTGCCTTCGTTGTCAACGGTCAAGATTCGACCGTCATTGAGCGAAGTCCACAACACGAGTGGCCGGTCCAAACTGTCAGTTTGTCCTCCGTCGGTAAGCAACGAAAGGTCGCCGGCGACGGTGCCAACCATGCTCGCTTGCGCCCCAAGCAAAAAAACAACGAGAAACGCGAGCCACCGCTTCATAGCAAATCCGAGTGGCCCGATAGATATGAACAACGCGCTTAGGCGTGTAAACGAAGAATGCTCAATTCTCGTCTTCTTCATCGCTTGGCTCGAGGCGCTTCACCGGTGTTTTGGAAACCGGCGTCAAGGTTCCTCGGACGGGTCGCAGGGTCGCAGTCTCTTGTCCGATAGAGGAGGAGGGCGGTGAGCCACGCTTCTTTTCAGGCATCAACATATGACCGATCGGGGTCAAGGAGGCTGTCCGAACTTCTTCTTCCTCTTCGAGGGGTCGCAATGTGCCCCGAATGGGCTTCAACAGCGCTGTTGGACGCTGCATGGTTGATTTCGAGATGTCGTTCTCCTCGTCGACCAACGTCTCCACGATGGTCTCCTCAACGGGAACGACTTCTTCCACCTCGGGGAGCACGGTCTCTTCAACGATGCCATCCTCCATCGGGGTGGGGACTTCCTCAACCATGGTTTCGCCAGCGTCTTCAATGGCGGCCTCTTCTTGGGGAATAAATTCGGGTTCTGCTGCGGCAATTGGTTTCCTAATGTTGCGAACAGGCTCCGTTTGTGGGAGGGGCTGTCGCACCGTTCGCACCGGGGGCACTTGACCTGCCAGCGGTCGAGCGCTGGTCATTGGTGCGCGCATGTTGCCCAAGCCAAGGCGTGGCTCATCCTGGGCTTGTTGCCCCATCAGGCCTCGCAATGGACGTCCAGCAGCGGCGCCCAACCCGTCAGGTCGTGCACCGAGAGCGGTCGGGTCCATGGCGCCCGCTCCATAGGCAGCGGGAGCCTGGCCGGAAATGGATTGCATCCACTTTTGTCGCTTCTCTGCGCGTGTATCGGTGGATTGGAGTGAACTGAATTCCTGTTCTCGAGCACGGAGTTCGCTCTCGTCTGCGTCGATTTCGCCCTGAATTTGCTGAGAGACTGCCTCTCGCATCTTCTCTTCTGCCATTTCTTTGAACGAGTCCATCTTTTCGGCGAGCCCCTTGAGGCGGTCGCGGATTTCGGCTCGCTTGAGCCCAAGTTGGGCTTCGATTTCGGCTCGAATTTGTGCTTCTCGCTTGCGAACATCGATGAGCGCTTTGTTGCGCATGATCTCTTCCCGCTTGTCCAACTGCCGTTCGAGTTGCGTGGCGACTTCCTCTTCCTTTCGGGATTTGAAATCTCGGAGACGCTCTTCCATCTCGACTTCAAGCTCAAGCGCCGTCTCCTCCTTCAGGAGATCAAGGTCCGTTTCGTGGGTCAAGCGCTCGTTACGCAATTGAGCATCCACTTCGGACATGATGGCCTTGCGAGCAGCGGCTTCACGGGATTGGAATTCAAGGTCCAGGCGTTCGGACCAATCCTGCTTGTTGACGGCGTATTGTGTTTCCAATTGATCACGGAGCTCGGCCTCTCGCTCGTATCTGTAGCGGGAAAGTCGGTTCTGAATTTCCGCCTCTCTGGCGTGTCGGTATGAACTAAATTCGTTCTCCATGCGGTGTTCAAGTTCTGCTTCGATTTCGGTTTGCAGACTTCTTGAGATGTCGTCGATGGCTTTGCTGAAGGTCAAGTCGTACTTTGCCTTCAACCGGGCCTTTCGCTCGGCAAGTCGAACGGCCTGTTGTTCATTGAGTTGCTCTTCGATTTGTCCTCGGAGTTCATCTCGCCGTTTGCCAATGGCCAGCTCAACGTCTTCACGCATTCGCTCTTCAAGGTCATCGGTCTCACGGCGAAGTTGTTGCTCGATATCAACCTGCAATTGTTGGGCGATGTCTTCCTCCAAGCGGAGGCTTCGTCGCTCAAATTCCACCTTGAGGCGTGCCTCACGTTGCTTGAGGCGTTGACGGAGTTGCTGTTCAAGGCGCGTCCGAATGCCTCGGCGCAGTTGGCCTTCTCGTTCGGCCAGCAAAGCCTCATGGCCTTCTTCAAGACGCCCGATCTCCTGCTGTTCCATCTCGATGAATCGCTGTTCCATTTCCTGCTCGAGGTTGGCTTCAACCTCTCGTAGACGATGTTGCAGTTCCTGATTGTAATCAAGTTTCAACCGCTCTTTTTGGATGGCGAGGCGCCGGTCGTATTCCTCGTGCAACTGGCTCTCAATCGAGGCCTTCAACGCCGCCTTTCGCTCCTCCAACCGTTGGTGTTGCTCAACATCGTGTTGCTCTCGCATGGCTTCAATTCGCCGTTCAAGTCGGAGGTCCAATTCGTGGCGAACGCGTGATTCCTCTGCGGCAAGAGCGTCCCGTTCCATGGTTTCTAGTTCGGCTTCCATGGATGAGCGGAGCTCATTTTCCAATGCGTCCAACGTCATTTCGTGGTGCGTGGCCAAGTCTTTGGCGATGTTGGCCTTCATGGCGTTGACGCGTTCGGTGATGGCTTGTTGGCGAAGGCGACGTTCCCTTCGCAAATCAGCTCGTAATCGCTCCTCTTGTCGGAATCGGGCACGTGTGCCCAACGCATCGTCCAACGAGGTGGTGTCGGCTGAAGTGAACTGAGAACGAAGCGAGGCCAGGGTCACCCGTTCGGAGGCGTCTTGACCTGCGTGAGCCGTATCTTCGGCCTCAATGTCATGGCTTTCGCTCATACCCATTGGAATCCCATCCACTTCTTCATGGGCTTCTCTTCATAGATAAGGAGCGCGACGAATCATGGCGTCGTGCAGGGATTTTACTGACCCCTTTTCCTTGCCCAAAGGTCAAAATCGCACATTGAACTCTGTATCGCAGGCTGGACATTCAATGGTCCTCTTCCCTGGACGCCGTTTCATTCTCAGATTTCGGTCGCAACCCGGGCAGGCAATTTCCACCCGTGGGGTCTGTTGTTTGAGCGTGAAGTAGGCCTCACAGGTTGCGCATTTCAATTCTGCAGGGCGATGGTCCACTCCGGCGACCAATACCTTGGAGCATGATGGACAGGAGAGTTTCTCCTCCTTCCATTTCCGTCGGGTCAACGGGTGGTCAATACGCACCCGTGCGTCGCACAGGGTACAGTTGAGTTCGCCCAAGCCCACGGGTAGCATACCCTTGCACTTGGGACAGGAGAGTGGCGGCGGCGACACTTTCGATTCAACGCTCAATTCCTCCGACATGGAATCACTTCTTTTTCGAGTAGAGGACCAGTTGTTCCGGTATGAAATTCCACGGGACATCAAGGGTGAGTCCGAATTCTTCCGACAAGCGAACGATGAGTTGTTTGGCGCTGACCTGATCCCTGGAGCCTTGGAGGTCCAACACAATAACGTCACGCCCCTGTTCGTCAACGGCCAAGGAGGCCAACGTTGTCGTTGGGCGTGAAGGGGAAGGTGCTGGCTGGACGGGCGTGGCTGGCGCCGATGATGCTTGAAGCAATTCAGGCAAATCCACGTGTTGGTCCTTCCTCCACCACCGTGCCCTTCCCTGGTCTCGGTGGTTTTCAATCAATGAGAGGGAAGCGAGTTTTTTCAGATGGTGGTAGAGGTTGTATCGGTCAACGCCGAGGTGTTGTTGGAGTTGAACGGTGCTCATTTCCTCAGATTGAGCCAGTGCAACGTAGGCTGCTCGGCGTGTGGGGTGGGCGAGAGCGGTAGTGATGGGGTCCCCGCGCACTCGTCCCATTCTCGCACCGATTGGGAAGATGAGTCCATAGGGTTTGAAGATGTCGTGTCAAACCGAAAGCGCTGATTTAATTCCGAGCGGGCAAATATCGCGCTTTGAACGAAGAAAAGGCAAGTTTTGTATCCGCAACAACCGATTTCAACGTTTCCTTCAAGAGTTTCATCGATTGACCGTTCTGGGCCAATCGGGCGCCGTTGAGAATCACGATGATGACCGACAATTCGTGAATCAGCACACCGACCCAAAGTTGGTCGTACCATTGTTGAATGACCGCAAACACCAGCGTGATGGTGATGAACACGGAAAAGAACAGATTCTGCATCAAGGTTCGTTGGGCTTGACGAGCGAGGTCAATCATTTCGGTAATCATGCGGGGGTCGTCGCCGGGAACCAGCACGTCGGCGGCCTCAAGATTGACCGATTCTCCTGTTCCAATGGCCACGCCAACATCGGCGACAGCGAGGGCTGCAGCGTCGTTGAAACCGTCGCCGACCATCATGGTGACGTGGGAGCTGGACCTCGCTTTCACCCACTGCACTTTCTCTTCGGGGCTCAACCCGCCGTGCGCTGAGCTTTCAGGCAGGCCCACCGACCGAGCGAATTCAGACACGGCGTTTTGGTGGTCGCCAGATAGGATTTCGATGTTGATGTTGCGGTCACGAAGGGCCGTGATGAGGGCGTCTGTTCCGTCTCGTGTGTCGTCGTGGACAAAGGTTGCCAGGGCGATCCCCTTTCCGTCTTTGACCAAGAGGCTCGCTCCGTGCCCTGCTTCTTTCGCTGCTTCAAACGCCTCGGTCAACTTCGCCTCGACCTCAATCCCCATCGCTTCAGCTTTATCCGGCCGGATGAAGGCAACCTCGCTGCTTCCGTGTTGACCAGCGACGCCGGCGTCGATGTCATTGAGTTCCTTGATGGAAGCGGGCTTGACACCTTCTGAGGTGCAATGGTCTACGATCGCCAAGGCATAGGGATGAGATGAGCGGGATTCAAGCCCCATCATGATTTGCAGTGCCGCTTGCTTGCGTCGCCCTTTGCCTAGAACGATTTCGCCAACGGTCGGCCGACCTGAGGTGAGGGTTCCCGTTTTGTCAAGCAAAATGTGGTTGATCTGCGCCATTCGCTCGAGGGCGTCGCCGCCTCGCACAATGGCCCCGTTTTGGGCGGCGTTGGAGAGCGCAGCGGCATGGGGGACAGGTGTGGCAAGCAGGAGGGCACACGGGCAGGAAACGACCCAAAGGAGCAGGATAATCTTCCAATCATCCGGGAAGAGAACATACCACACGGCAAGGGCGCCGAACAATACGGCTGGCACCCAGATGGCGGTGAATTTCTCAATGCTGCTGTGGAGCCTTGGAGGCACTTCACGGAAGGTGTGGACGGCGTCGATGAGGCCCGAAAGGCGCGTTTCGTCGCCCACAGCGAGCACTTCGCAAACCACCGGTCCTTTGGAAAGGACAAGGCCCGCTTCAATCACGTCGCCCTTGCCCACGTCGACAGGAACGGATTCACCCGTGAGCGGGGCTTTGTTGAGCGCCCCTTTCCCTTCAACGATTCGTCCATCTGCAGGGATGAGTTCGCCGCTTCGGATTTCGATTTTATCGCCCGGGCGAATGAGGTCGATGGGGACCGTTTCGGTCTCGGGTTGGGCGCTTGCGTGAGCGCCGAGGTTCATCCCCCCCGCCATCGGCAGGGCAATGCCGCCGACAGGCGCCGTGATGGCCATGCCGGGGGAAAGGGAAAGGGCGTTCTGCTCGTTGACTTTTCTTGCCGTGCGGGGCAAACGGTCCAGGCCGCCCTGCATGGCTTGTCGGGCTTTCACCAAGGCGTCGCCCTCAAGATGAACGGTAAAGGCGACGAGAATGGTGACGATGAGGGCTTCTTCCCACATCCCGAGAACACATGCACCGATGACGGCCAGGCTGGTCAACACCTGAAAGCCCATCTGCAAGTTCCGTAGTGAAGCAACGGCCTCCTTGAACATTTGAATCCCACCGATGGCCACCCCGGGAATCGCCAACAACGGAATCAAGGCTCCCTCATAGCCAAACAATTCAGCCAGCATGATGAGCAGAAGGACAGGGAAGGCGATTCCCCCACCGATCAACCGCCACTGGTCGGGGCGAATTCGATTGGATTTTGCAACCGCAAAGTTTGGGTCAACACCCAACACGTGGTTCAAGGCTCGCTTTCTTGCCTGGAGGAGCGCTTTTTCGCTGGTGTCTACCAACTGGACGAGAATTCGGTCGTCGTCAGAGATTTCAGCGTCCAATATGCCGGGTTGCCGTCGGATGACACGTTCGAGTTTTTGCACGGGAACACCGTTTCGCTGCGCTACGGCTTTGGCACGTACACCGACCAGTTCGTGGTGTTCAACGTCGGGGGCATGACCCAAAGAACGCAACACGGCGGAGACTTCCGAAAGCGTACCGTCTTCCAGATTGATGTTGAGTTTGACCTCGCCCGAGGTCGCGGATACATTGGACTGATTCACTTGTTTCATGTGGCCGAGAGCACCCATGGCCTTTGATGCACAATCCGGGCAATCCATTCCCAGCAACGGCCAACTGACATCAAACGTACCGCTGGCATCCTCAACGAACGTGGCGTCAACGATCTCGGGGTCCAACACTTCGGCGGGTTCCGGGTCTGTTTTTGAGGCCAAAAGCGCCTTCTGCTGTTGAGGCTCAGGCGCCGCAACGGGCGCTTCGTCTTCCAGTGAGAGGAAGACCTCAGTCTCGTCCTCTCCTCCCATGACCCTGCGATTCTTTGGGCCCTCATCAAACCTCTCATGCCTCGCCTTGTTGAGTCGCTGTTAGGGAATGTTCTTGATTTTCATTCGGCTGGCCCGTCACATGCAATGGTTGCCGGACGGTTGGTGCCCTCGGGTGGTGGTCATCGATATCGATGGCACCATCACCGACGGGAAAAAACACCTGTCAACCGAGGCGGTTCAGGCGGTGCGCCGCTTGGAGGAAGCTGGTATTCCTGTGGTGCTGGCCACGGGAAATGTTCGACCCGTGACCTACGGCCTGTGGCGGTTTCTTGGGTTGTCAGCGCCCATGTGCTGTGAAAACGGGGGCGTGCTTTGGCACCCCTCGTGGGAGAAACCCGTTCTTCGTGCGAAAGCCGACGAAGCCAAAGAGGCTGCTTCATGGCTTGCCACACAGGTTGAGGGGGTTGATGCGCAAGGTATCGCCACCAATCGTTGGCGAGAGAGCGAGTGGTGCCTGTTTCCTAATGAACCGTTGGAGGCCATCATGGCCGCCGTAAAGAACAGTCAATGGTCGCATTTGAGCGTCGTGAGAACAGGCTTTGCCATCCATTTGATGGAACCCCATCTAAGCAAAGGAGAAGGCTTGCAGTTTCTGTTCAACCGCATGGGATGGTCTCCCGAAGACGCCTTGTGCGTTGGCGATGCTCCCAACGATTTGCCGATGTTCGAATACCTTCGTTGGTCGGTGGCGGTAGGCGGTGCTTTTCCTGTGGTTCAGGAGGCTGCGGATGTGGTCTCACCTCATCCACACGGGGCGACCTTTCCGCCGCTCGTCGATTCGATTTTGGCGCGCAGCGAGGGTGATGCCCGTTGAAAGCGATGGGCATCGATTTGGGCGGCAGTGGGTTTCGCATCGGTGTTTTTGACACCACCACCGGCGAGTTGCTCCTTCCCCTCAGCCATCACCATCATGGCGCCTCCACCGCCCCGAGTGATGTGCTTCCTGCTCTGTTTCAGGCGATTGAGCACGTAGACTGGGCAGGGCCCATCGGGCTTGGATTTCCCGGAGCGGTGGAAGCATCGACACCGATCACGGCGCCCAACCTGGGGTCCGCTTGGTTGGACGTGGATTTGAGAGATGCCCTTCACCCATTTCATGGCGGCCAGTTTGCCATGTTGAACGACGCTGATGCCGTGGCGTTGGCTGAAGCCCGGTGCGGTGCCGGGCATGGGGGTCATGCTTGTGTTCTCACCTTGACGGTGGGAACGGGCCTTGGAACCACGGTGCATCAAAACGGCGTGATGATTCCCAATTTGGAATACGGCCGTTTGCCCCACCCAACCCTCGGAGGGTGTTTGGAAGAACACCTCTCCGGCGCTGCACGTAGCCGCCACGGGTGGGACCTCGAAAACTGGGCGTCAAGGTTCCAAGAGGGGTTAACCTATCTCGAAGGCATGGTTCAACCGGACCGCATTGTTCTCTATGGTGGTATCATGGAGCACTGGGGGAGCATTCAGCCCTTGCTGGACACAAAGGCGGAACTGGTTGTTGCTGTGTTGGCCGAAACGGCTGGACCACTCGGGGCTGCCTTGGCGGTCGCCGGCGTAACTCAACCTTTGTGACTGTCCGCCAACGAGAACGAGGTAACCATCTGCATCGCCTGGCCGTACTTGATTTTCCCAAGGTACTCCTTGGTTTGCCCGTGGGTGATGACTCGGAGTCGGTATTGGCAAACCCGCTTGGTTCGTCGCTTTCGGTGGTGTTTGTAGAAATGGACCCCAATCTTGTAGGTGCCAAGTGGAGCATTCCCTCTCCAGACCACGTTTTCAACCGGCGTATTTGAGACGGGTTGGACGTTCATGTCAACGTCGAGTTCCCCGCCGCAATCGCTCCGTTTATTGTTGAAGTAGATGCGTTCGCCAGACGGGCAAAACAGGTGCAGGTCGAGGTCGTTGTAATCATCCCAGGCCAGGGAGACTTGAACCTCGCCCGACGCTCCACCTTCTCGCTCAAGGCGCTCGTCGATGTTCACCTCATGTTCTTCATCGGCTTCTGTTGCCACGACAACTCCGCTTCCAATGTGCTCTTCTGCCACCACGGTGGCATGTTCTTGCAGGGGAGGGTCGTGGGTTTCAATCCAGGTTGAACGTGCCTGAAGTTCCCTTTCTCGTTCTTCCTCATTGGGCGGCTCGTTTTCTTGGGTATCGGCCAGCGGTTGGAGGAGATCGAGTTCCAGGAAGTTTCTGTTCCGTCGTTCGTCTCGCTCATACCAAGCCGCTTGTTCTTGTGGCGACAATTGATTCACTTGAGGCATGTTGACGAGCAATCGCATCCGACCCCGATGAACCCCGATGCGTGAGGTGGTGCTGTACTTCTGGAGCAAGGCCAAGGATCGAAGGCGAGCTTGCCGTTGTTTTTGGAAACGATTGAGGAGATAGAAGCCAAAACCCGTCAACGCAAGGCTTGAGCCGAGGGTCAGGGGTTCAACCATGCTCTCTTATTTGGTCCCAGTCCTTTATAGGAGGCGCGATGGGACTCCCATCACGAAAGGAATTCAGCATTCAAAGCATCCAACGATGCCTTGTCAGGGCGCAGGACTTCATCGGCAACATCCAGCAGAGGTTCCTCCACCAAGCCGAGGTCTTCGGCCAGCGAGGGTTTGCTTGGGTCAAAGTA
Organism: Candidatus Poseidoniaceae archaeon; assembly: GCA_938030705.1. Taxonomy (GTDB): domain Archaea; phylum Thermoplasmatota; class Poseidoniia; order Poseidoniales; family Poseidoniaceae; genus Poseidonia. Next base: position 103,744 of record CALHIR010000003.1, on the reverse strand, counting down.
AAGGAGGCCGGTGACGTGCTTCTTGCCGTTTTCAGCCTCGTGAAGGGCCGTGAGGGCCGCCATGGCGTCCCCGGGGTCGTGTTCTGATGAGATGGTTTCCAATCGAATGGTCGAACCGTCGTGAAGGGTGATGTCCCGGTAGTGGCCGTCGGGCACTTCAATCTCTTCAACGGGGTTGAAGTGTGGGATGTAATCCGCCATGTGGAGGGTGATCTCGTTCTCTTTGACGTAGCCGTAGGAGCGCATCGATTCATCGTTGTTATTGAAGGTCACACAGGGTGAAATCACGTCGATGAGGGCGAAGCCTTTGTGCGACATGGCGGCCTTGAGCAACGAGGTCAACTGCTTCTTTGAACCCGAAAACGAGCGAGCGACGAACGTGCAACCGAGGTTGATGGCCAGAGCGCACAGGTCGATGGGTTGCGTTTCATTTGTCGCGCCTTTCTTCTTCTTTGAGCCCACATCAGCGGTGGCCGAGTATTGACCTTTGGTCAAGCCATAAACGCCGTTGTTTTCAACGATGTACACCATGTCCATGTTTCGGCGAATGGCGTGGATAAGTTGTCCGATACCGATGGAAGCCGAGTCGCCATCACCTGAAACACCGAGGTAGAGCAGGTCCTTGTTGATGGCGTAGGCGCCGGTTGTCACCGAAGGCATACGTCCGTGAACGGTGTTGAACCCGTGGGACTGGCCGAGGTAATAAGCGGGCGTCTTCGAAGAACAACCGATACCCGACATCTTCGCAATCCGGTGAGGTTCAATGCCGTTTTCCCAGGCAGCGGTGATGATGACGTTGGAGATTTGGTCGTGGCCACATCCGGGGCAAAGGGAAGATGGCCCTCCGGTATAGCTGTCTTTTGGCTCGTTCAGGACGTTGAGTTTGATGGCTCGTGCTGGCTTTTCGCTCATTGCTTCACCTCCTCAAGGGTTTGTAGAATCCGGTCGGCGTAAATGCGAGCACGTGGCGGCATGCCGTCGCTGTAGGCGACCGAGTGAACCTTGGTGACCAAGTCGTTGGGCAGTTCTCGTCGGAGGATGCCGTAGAGTTGTCCGTCTCGATTGATTTCCAGAACGATGACCGTTTTGTGGCGGCGCACAAATTCTTCCACCTCAGAATGGAGCGGCAGAGCCCGTACACGGCACTGACTGACCATCATGCCGGTCGCTTCGAGAAGGTCGTCGATTTCTTGGATGGAGTTTTCCATGCTTCCGAGGAAGACGATACCGACTTCACACTCTTCTTCTTCCCGAAGAAGAGGCGCAGGAAGTTCGTCCCGAGCGTTGTCTATTTTCATGCGCAAACGCTGCATGAGGTTGTAGTAGTCTTCGGGTTTTTCCGAGTAAACGCCCATTGGGTTGTGGCCTGTGCCTCGGTAGAGGATGGGGTCCATCCCCGAGCCAGGCAAGGTGCGGTAAGGAATGCCGTCGCCGTCAACGTCAAGGTAGCGTCCAAAGGTCTCGAAGGCGTCGAAGATTTCCTGCTCACGGACGACCTTTCCACGGTCCATGGGCTTGTCGGGATACGTGAAGCCCTCGCAGGCCCAGCGGTTCATGCCCAAATCAAGGTCGCTCATTCCGAAGACCGGTGTTTGGAAGCGCTCGGCGTAGTCAAAGGCGCGCCAGCCGTACTCAAAGCACTCTTCGACCGTACCCGGGATGAGCACGATGTGTTGGGTGTCGCCGTGGCTCCCTTCGTAGAGCATGGCGATGTCGGATTGTTGTGTTCGGGTTGGCAAACCGGTGGAGGGACCCACGCGGGTGACGTCCCAGAAGACCGAGGGGATTTCGGCGAAGTAAGCCAGTCCGATGAATTCCTGCATCAGCGAGATGCCGGGCCCGGAGGTGGCGGTCATGCCTCGTCCGCCAGCCCAACCAGCACCGAGGACCATGCCGGCAGCCGCCAGTTCGTCTTCGGCTTGGATGACCGCCATCGTGGCGTTGCCGTCATCGTCGGTTCGCAGGCGAGGGATGTAATTGATGATGCCTTCAGCCATGGAGGAGGACGGCGTGATCGGGTACCAAGCCAGCAGTTGAACTCCACCGTAGTGGGCGCCGAGGGCGGCAGCTTCGTTCCCTTCGATGAAGAATTGTGGCTTCTCGACCTTGCGAGATTCGACAGTGTAGGCATCGCTCTTGGTCAGGTGTTCCTTGCAGTAGTCTCGACCCAAACCAAGGGCGGTGATGTTGAGTTCCACGGCGGTGGCCTTGCCCTTGAATTGCTTGGCAACGGCGGTTTCGAGGCAGGTTTGGTCAATGTCGAGAAGTTCGGCCAAGACGCCGACGTAGATGATGTTGGTAACCAGTTTGGCAATTTTTGGATTGATTTTCCGTGCGAGTGAACTCATGGGCACCGGGTAGGAGATGATATCGTCTCGCTCAACCGTTTTTTTCTTGGTGTCACTGTTCCATATCACCACCGAGCCGGGCTCAAGCGCTGCCAAATCTTCGTCCCAGGTCGCGGGGTTGACCAGCACCTGAATGTGGGTTCGGTCCCCGGGGGCTTGGTAGCCCTTGTCCGAAAGGCGCACAATATACCATGTTGGGAGTCCAGAAATGTTGGAAGGAAACAAGTTCTTCCCGCTGACTGGGACGCCCATGTCGAAGAGGGATTGGAGCAGAATCAGGTTCGCAGATTGGGACCCGGTTCCGTTGGCGGTGGCGATGTTGATGGTGAAGTCGTTGATGATGTGGTCCATGTTAAACATCCCTCGTAGGGGTGGCGGATAACCCGTCCTTGGGGAGGGGGGTTTGCATGCACTCTTTCAACATGTTGCCATCACATTCCCCCGGAGAACGGCCTTGGCAGGTGGAGAACCCGCGAGAGGCGTGAGACTCAAAACCACGGGGGGATTGGGAGCGGACATGGCGGACGAATCAATGCAGACCGGTTGGGACAAGGCTGAGAAGGCCATCACCAAAGGAAAAGGGGATTCAGCCCTCAAGATTCTTAGGGACGTGGATCTTGATGGAAAGGAGCCAACCACGCTCCGGTTGGCAGGCCATGCCACCTGGCTCGAGGCCAAGGCTGGCAACAATCGCGCACAGTATCGGAAAGCGGCTTCGCTCTTGCGAGAATCCACCAAAAAGAATCCACGGGACAAGAAAGCCGACCGCCTCTACAACGACCTGCTCAACGAGATGCAGAACAAGGGCATCAGCGAGACCTCCTTCCCCCGCCTGCTCAACGACGGCACACCGACCCCTGCCGGCATGGTGGCGATTCTCCTTGCTGGCATCTTGGTGTTGGCGATGATCAACGTCGCGAACCAGTCCGGGACCACCACCGATATCGTTGAGTTTGAGTTGACGTGGAACGACGGTGCCAACAGCGGAACGGTCACCATTGAACTCTATCCAGATGAAGCCCCGGTCCACGTGGAGAATTTCAAACTCCTCGTTCAGAACGGCGACTACGACGGGACCATCTTCCATCGAGTCATCGGAGATAACGAACAGACCGCCCAGTTTGATCCTTTCATGATTCAGGGCGGCGATTTCACCAACCGTGACGGCACTGGCGGTCACGCCGCCAAGTGGTTTGGCTACTGCGACGGTGATGCCATGACTGAAGCCGAATGTACGCAGGGCCCAACAGCCTACACCATTCCCGATGAGGCGGACAACGGCCTCAAACATGAGGAATGTACCATTTCAATGGCCAAAACCAGCAAGGCCAACACCGGTGGTAGCCAGTTCTTCTTGATTCCAAAAGAAAGTGCGCCCAATTGGTTGGACGGCCAGCACACCGTGTTCGGCGAAATCACCAGCGGTTGCGACCATGTCTCAAATATCGCCGAGGTTGCCACGGGTAGCAACGACCGACCGACCCAAGATGTCGAATTGGTGTCGGCCACCTTCGTTGGTTCAGAGACCACGCCATGGTACCAATTCTGGTGAGCTCAATCTCAGCGAGTCCACCCCTTCGGTGGAGGTCGGACAAACCAGCGTGATGAGTGAAGGGTTTTCTTCATAGACGGTTGCGCTTTCGGCAGAATCATGGCGACCTTGGACCCCTTTAACGCACGGCAGACTCTTTCCGTTGGCGGCGATTACTTCTCGCTTGACGCCTTGGATGCCAACGGTATACCAACGGCTCACCTCCCCTACTCCATCCGTATTCTTCTCGAAGGTGCCTTGCGCGGTCATGATGGTTTTCTTATCACCGAGAAGGACATCCGCACCATCGCTGCATGGACTCCCGATGGCGAGCGTGGCGAGATTCCGTTCCGCCCCTCCCGCGTGATTCTGCAAGACTTCACCGGTGTTCCCGCCGTTGTTGATTTGGCCGCTTTGAGGGACGCCATGGTGGAAATGGGCGGTGATCCGGAAAAGGTGAACCCGCAAGTTCCCGTCGACCTCGTCATCGACCACTCGGTTCAGGTCGACATTTCCGGCGCCCGCAGCGATGCGCTCGACATGAATCTCGACATCGAGTACCATCGAAACATGGAGCGTTATACCTTCCTCAAATGGGGTCAGCAATCGCTGGCTAATTTCCAAGCCGTCCCACCGTCTCGCGGTATTGTTCACCAAGTCAACCTCGAATTCTTGGCCAGCGTCGCCCGCCAAGAGGATGGCGTGTGGTTGGCCGATACACTGGTTGGCACCGATTCACACACCACGATGGTCAACGGACTCGGGGTGCTCGGATGGGGCGTTGGCGGTATCGAAGCGGAAGCCGTCATGCTCGGTCAACCGATTTACATGCTCGCACCCGACGTTGTTGGCGTCCGCCTGACGGGCCGTCTTCAGCCCGGCGTCACCGCTACCGACATGACCCTGCGTATCGTGGAAATGCTGCGGGAACACGGTGTTGTTGGCAAGTTTGTGGAATTCTTTGGGCCCGGTATGAAGGCGCTTTCCCTGGCTGATCGGGCGACGATTGCCAACATGGCTCCCGAATACGGGGCGACCTGCGGCTTCTTCCCCGTGGATGAGCGCACGCTGGATTATCTTCGCCTCACTGGCCGAGAAGATGCTGCGGTTGCCGGCGTTGAAGCCTACGCGAAGGCTCAAGGCCTTTGGTGCGGCGATGACGCCTCCGAAAAATCCTACACCGCCGTTCTTGAACTCAATCTTGACGAAGTTGTCCCTGCTCTGGCTGGACCAAAGCGACCTCAAGATCGCGTGGACCTTGACAGCATGAAGTCGCACTTCGTCGAAAGTTTGACCCATGAAGTGGGCCACCACGGCCACGGATTGGCCAAGGAGGACTTGTCAAAGAGCGCCATCGTCGAGATGAACGGCGAGATATTTGACCTGAACCACGGCGATGTCGTCATCGCGGCCATCACCTCGTGCACCAACACGTCCAACCCGGGCGTCATGATGGCGGCCGGTTTGGTGGCTCGAAAAGCGCGTCAGCGAGGCCTGACGGTCAAGCCTTGGGTGCGAACCTCCCTTGCACCGGGCAGTCGCGTGGTCACCGAGTACTACGAAGCGACCGGTTTGCAAGACGACTTGAACGCCATGGGCTTCCACACGGTCGGCTACGGGTGCACCACCTGTATCGGAAATTCCGGGCCGCTTGACGCACCCATTGAAGCCGCCATTGACGATGCAGGCCTCATCGTGGGGTCCGTTCTTTCCGGAAACCGCAATTTCGAAGGCCGGGTTCACGGCAAGGTCAAGGCCTCGTATTTGGCCAGTCCACCGTTGGTGGTGGCTTACGCCCTCGCTGGAAACCTCGATGTGGATTTGACCACCGAACCCATCGGTCATGATTTGGACGGAAAACCGGTCATGCTGTCTGAAATTTGGCCGAGCGAAGAAGAGGTCAACGAAGCGATGAAGGTCATCACGCCAGAGATGTTCCGGCAGCGCTACGCCGATGCCATGAACGAACCTCGGTGGAACAGCATCCCAGCCGAACCCTCGCCGCTGTATCCTTGGGCGGAGGCATCGACCTACATCCGATTGCCAACTTTCTTTACCGGCCTTTCGGCCACGCCTGAACCGATTTCTCCAATCGAGGGCGCAAAGGTGTTGCTCAAGTTGGGCGATTCCATTACCACCGACCATATCTCGCCTGCTGGCTCCTTCCCAGCCGATGGTCCGGCCGGACAGTGGCTGGTTGAGCGGAACGTAAAGCGAGCGGATTTCAACTCCTTCGGTAGCCGCCGTGGCAACCACGAAATCATGATGCGAGGCACCTTTGCCAACGTTCGTATTCGTAACCAAATGGCACCTGGGACCGAGGGCGGTTATGCGCTCAACCACGAAACGGGGGAAGTCATGTCGGTCTACGACGCCGCCCAAATTAACGCTCCGAAAGTCGTTCTCGCTGGCAGCCAATACGGCACGGGCTCTTCTCGAGATTGGGCTGCGAAGGGGACCTACCTCCTGGGTGTGAAAGCCGTCATTGCCACGTCCTTTGAACGAATTCACCGCTCAAACCTTGTCGGTATGGGCGTGCTCCCGCTCACGTTCAAGGAAGGTGAATCCCACGAATCCCTCGGCCTCACGGGACAGGAAAGCTTCTCCATTCCACTGAGCGATGATGTTCAACCGCTTCAATGGATCACGGTTGAGGTTGAGCACGCCGACGGAAAGACATCTTCGTTTGAGGCCCAAGTTCGCCTTGATACCCCTGTAGAGGTGGAATATTACCGAAACGGAGGCATCCTCCACACGGTCTTGCGAGAGATGGCACAATCTCCCGCATGAATCCAGCAGATTGAAAATCAGACGACCCGCAGGTCAACTTGATGCGTCAACTCCGCGGCAATGTCCGATACCGTTTCCGGTCGGATGACCACGATGTCAATATCGTCATTGAAGGCGAGGCGGGTTGGGTTCAGCAGTACGTTGAGGAACTGGGTCTCGTCGGTGTGGGGTGGACCATGCCAACGGGTGCAGAGGTCAAGGCCACCAACCTGTCAACCGTCAGCGTTGAGCGTCAGAAAGCAGGCATTAGCATTGAAATGGAGGATGAACCTGAATCCCAACCTCCTGCCGATATGGGCCCCGAGCCGGACCCCAGCCGTATTCCTATCGTTCGACGCCCCATTGGCGAGTTGAACCTGCAGGAAAAATTGAACCAAGCCGGTTTGGCCCCTGCCGAACGACCCGACGTCATTGAATTGATGGAAATCCTGGACGACATGGACCCTCCGCACCCGGTTCAAGGCGCAACCAGCGTCGACCCCATGGCCGAAGCGTGGCTTCGGGAATTGCTTCAATTGGTGGTTCGAGATCATGGCATAACGGGTTTGCGAACCGAGGACATTGAGGAAATCGCCAGCAGTAAACTGGGTGGCCGAGAAGGAACGGCGCTTGATGTCTGGTTGGAGTCCCTCTTTTCAGCAGGAAAGTTGGTTAAAATTCACGGCGGAGACGCCACGGGTTGGGGCCCTTCTCCAAAGTGGCTCGCAGGACGATTTTGAGGCAGAAAAATCATCAATTTGGGAGGGAGAAAAACCTCTCAAATTTGAACATAAACGGGGGCTTGCGGCTATATTGGCAGGGAACTTAAGTGCAAAGGCATTATATCCGAACAGGGCCTCGCGGGAACAAGTGATGTCCATGCCAACCCAAAACGACCTCTCTAAAGCCCGAATGCGCAGTATCTTCCTCACGCTGCTAATGGTGCTCAGCACCACGGCGGCTCTCGCCACCACCGCCAGCGCATCGGTTGCCCGCAGCTACACCACCAACCGCGACCCCATGGACGTCGCCATCGGTGATTTCGACTGTGACGGCAACAACGACATGGCCGTGGCAACGGACGGCACACACTCGATGACCATTCTCTACAACGACGGCTTTGGCAACTTCAACGAGCGACAGGACATCTGGGTCGCCGGCAACCAAAGCCGTAATGCGGACTGGGACGAGTTCGCCAACGTTGAGCAGGTGGAAGTGGGTGAATTCACCGGCGACAACGCTATCGATATCGTCATTTATCAAAAGAACAACCCGTTCAAGACCAACGATGCCGGTGCACCAGCCGGTGAGCCTGGCAACGTCACCATCCTTGAAAACGGTGGCTGCAGCAACCGGGACTGGTCCATTGGCGAACGATTTACTCACTTCTGGGTGTGGGACATGACCGTGGGCGACGCCGACCAAGACGGGAACGACGACATTTACGTTCTCGACCTTTTGAGCGACATCACGTCCCAGCGTGTTGTCACCTACAAGAGCCCCATCACCTCCGCCACCAACGGCTTCGTCACCGCCTTGGGTTCTGCTCAACAGAACACCTACCGCAGCATCGAAGTAGGCGATTGGGGCGAACCGAATCCATCGTTGGGATGTCAAGCAGCTCCATCCACCACCGACGACGATATTTTCTTGCTCCGCAGCGAGGGCCTCGATTACTCCACAGGTCAAGTGACGAACCCAGGCGCCGACGACAACATCACCATCATTGAATACGACTGTATCAGTCAAAACTACCCGGCCTCCTACTCCTACGGTACCAGTCAAGCGAACACCCACAACGTCAACATGGGTGTTGGCACCACCGAAGACTTCTCCATTGCCGATATTAGCGGCGGCGGCTACATCGATACCATCGCCGTGATGGACAGCAACTTGGAGAACGTGAGCTTCAAACAAGCCAGCGCCCAAGGGACATTTGGAAATTCCCAGTTGGCCTACTTTGGCCCCTACATCTCATGGGCTATTCAAGTCGCTGATCTCAACGGCGATGGAGAGCCCGACTTCGTGAACCCGACCATTGCTTACCAGCAGAACACATCCGACTCGGCTGGTGGGAGCACCTCGAGTTTCTTCCTCAACTTCCCTACCACTGTTCAGGTGACCCTTTCTGATGGAAACGGCGGCCACGTCAGCCCGCTCTCCTATCCTGCAAGCCGCCGACCATCAGCGGTCGCCGTCGGTCAATTGCAAGGCGGTACGGGGTCCGCTCTGGACCTCGTGGTTGGCCACACCAACTACGCCTTTGGTGGATGGCGAGACAACTTCGGCTGGGCAGGTCAGTACGATACACTGACCGTCGTTGAGATGGATAACAAGGACTTGGCAGTAACCGATCTTGAGATCTCACCGACCGACCGCTTCTTTGGCGTCGTTGGCGAAGGAACCCGTACCATCAACGTGACCGTCTCCAACACGGGCATGGACACCCTCAACGGGCAGAGTGCTGACTTGGATGTTGAACTCAAGATCGTCGACGAAGCCAACTCGACCAACAACACCGTGTATTCCAACGATTGGGATACGCCTGAGGTCAAGACCGGATGTGGCACAGGCTGTACTTGGTCCTACGAAGAATACGTTGATGGTGCTACAAAATGGCACCTTGAAAACAACCATTCGACGGGCGCAACCGGTGGCGGAAACAACGATGCCAACGTCTCTGCGAACTACATCAACCCAACCGACTTCATGTGGGCTGGAGAGATGAAAACCAACGGCTCCGGCGACACGTGGAGCGGCTATGGTAAGAACTGGGACGACGCTATGGTCCTCAACGATGTTGACTTGACGGGCGCAGACCGTGCTTTCATGAGCGTTGAACTCTTCCGCCACCTTGGCCTTGGTGCCTTGGGCAGTTCCGACGGTACCGGCTTCATTGTCGGGGACGTTTGGGACGACCTCGCCATCGTTGAAGTGTACAGCGAAGCAACGGGATGGAACCTCATCGGTTGCCCACAAGAAGCGGCGATTGCAGGTGCTTGTCCATCCGGCGCCACCATCTGGGGTGGATTTGACAACGATCGTGCTTTCAAGCAAAACTCCTGGGGCGCAGCGCCTGAGAACATCGTCTACTACGGTTTGGCCGCATCCGGCACCTATTATGGCTGGGACAACTTCACCGAGGAAGACCTTGGTTCCTTTGACCTCTCTCCGTGGGCCGGTGAAAACATCGACCTGCGATTCCGCTTCCGAACCGGATTCCAAGGTTCCACGGCCGACGACAACGAAAGCCGTTGGAGCGGTCGAGACGGTTTCGCCGTTGACAACCTGACCATCTGGAAACAAAACACGGCTTTCCTACCTAACCCGCAGACTCAATCCACCACCATCGGTCCGCTCAGCAACCTCCAGCCCGGACAGGAATACACCACTTCCATCCAAGCCGACCTCCTCAACGATACCACCTACAGAATTTCGGCCACCATCTCCAACAATGCTTGGGATGAACAGGACATCAACGACGACGCCGTGGGCTATGTCACCCCGTTCAATCTGTACGACCCAACGGTTGAATCCATCGAATACTTCAATCCGGGCGGGCTTTACGCCGAAGGGACCTTTGACATCTCCGTGATGACCAACAACTTTGGTAATACGCCGGTTGACTTCGGCATTGAAGCCACGGTCTATTCGGCTACCCCGTCCGACGTGTACTGTGGCACTCCTTCAGCGGTTTGTGAGGAATCGTTCGAAGGCGGCACCCAAGGCTACCGGTACGAAGAAAACCAACAGCCAAAGGGCGCCATCTACAACGAAAACAGCTGTTCGACCAAGATCTTCAACAACAACGCTTACTGGTTCGGCCATCCTTGCGATACCGGCACATCAGGCTACGATGATGCTTGGGCCAACGAGACGTTGACCATCCCGAACATCGACTTGACCAGCATGAGCGGGGACTTCGTTTCGCTCAACTTTGAGTATTACGCTGACACGTTCTACACCATTGACCAGAGCGGCAATGTTGACCCCAGCGATTACGCCACCATGAGCGTTGACTACGATAAGGACGGAGCGAACTACTCCGGTCTTGTCTTCGCTCAGTGGAACGATTACAACGAAGACGGCACGTGCCAGAACGACGACGACGGCAACGGTATCATTAACGCCACCGAATCCATCGACCAAACTGAACTTTCCTTTATCGGCGATCCGGCAAACACCGACGGCAGTGGCAACTACAACGTCTTCTTCAACTCTGAAGAATTGGTGAAGACCACGAGCATCGATTTGACTCACCTGTACATCCAGAACCGTTCCTCGCCAGATTCAAGCCAATGGCGAGCCGAGTGCATGTCCCTCCAAGGTTCCATGGTGGACGTCCACTTTGAATTCCAATCGGACGATGACGGTCGAAACGGTATCAATGACGGTTTCAAGGGCATCGGCTTCAACAACATCTCCCTCTCGGAATACACCTTCGTTCAAGACGCAGTGTACACCGACTCCCGAACCAACGTCGACGCCGAAGAATCCGCTATGACCACCATCGCAAGCCACGAGTTCTTCGCTGGTGTCTATCGTCTGGACGTGAAGACGGTCTTTGACAACACCACGATGGGCAAGCCTTGGTACAACGACAACGAACTGTCTGAAGCCAACAACATCGAGCGCGTGATTTTCAACGTTGAATCGGTGGATATCTCCATCGGTAAGCCCAACATTCTGGCCTGCCATGACGACCAGACTCTGGAATGTGTCTTGCCCATTGACAGTGCGTTGACCCACTCCTGGGACATTCAGGCCACCAACGGCGTGCTCACCGGAGATTACATCTTCTACATGGAAGTCACCGACATGGCTGACGGTAGCCAAGCCCACATCGTGGATTCTGGACCCGCTGTCACCTTGCAGAGCCAACAGAAGACCTCCGTTTCCTTCACCCCGTGGAACGGCTGGATGGACGGCAAGACCTACAACATCAGTTTCTATGGCCAACTGGCCGACGGTACCGAGACCGGCAATGAGCGGTACTTCCATGCCAGTTTCGCCGACCATGTTGACATCGCCATCCTTTCGGACACCTCGTCTCGCACCACCGCCATCAAACAAGACCTTGCTCTGCTCGACATGACGTACACTCAGTACGAAATCAACGACTGGAGCACCTACTTCGACGCCGGCTGGTTCACTCACTACGACAAGATTGTGCTGCCATGGCAGGAAGTCTTGGTCGCCAAGGACACCCAATTTGGTGGGGATGGATATTACCAGTACCTCGGTGAACCCGCACGACGAACGGTTTTGGAGAACTTCATGTCCGCCGGTGGTACCGTGCAGGCCCACTTGGGTCCGCTCGGTAGCCAAATCTACGGACTTGACCAAGGATTGTCTGGACGCCTACCCTTTGGCTTGGACGTCCAAAGCCGAGACACGGCGGAAACACAGGTCACCTACAACACGATGGATTTGGCTGATCCCTACCACCCCGTGATGGACAACATCGACGTCAACGCCTTCCAAGGCTTTGACGCTAACTCCGGTGTGGCTCAAGCGGTCCTGAACACCAAGTCGGTCAGCACGAACAATGTGCCCGAAACCTGCGATGGTTACATGGAAGACGGTGGCTATTTCCAGCGACTGATTCGCTCCTCAGAAGACATCCAAGACACCGTGTTGGGCGTTTGCAGCTACTTCTCGGGTGGTCTCATTGTCTCCACCATTGACGTAGCGACCCACTCTGAGCGAGCCGACAGCACCACCTTCCCGCTTTTGGGCAACCTCTTGCAATATCAGGTCAACCCCTACCCAGATGGCTTCGGCACGCTCGGAAACGGTCTTGATTTGACCATTAACGGCGAAACGCCAAGCATTGACCCGAGCACGGGCAAGTACGCTCTGCGCTACATGAAGAGCGATGCAACTCTGAACTTCGGCTACACCACCTCCACCACCGAAACGCTCCAGGCTGACTGGATCATCGACGGCCCAACCAACTGGGACGGAAGCACCCTCGCCACCGGCGTCACTGGACACTCAACCGAAGATGCTCCGAGCATGATGTTCTGTAAGGCCGATCTCGCCTCACAAACCGGTTGCGCTCAAGGCGAACAGTGGCACATCACCCTGATGCTGCACGATGCCAACGGCCACGCCCGAACCATCGATGTGACCGTTGAGACCAACGACGTCTACGCTGATGAATTCCGACCTGAAGCCGATGCCGTCATCGACATCCGCACCAACTACGAAGACAACGTTGAATTCATAGGAACCAAGACGGTCTCCAATGTTGAATGGGATGTTCACCGCATTATCCTCCAGGGTGAAGGCGACGATGCCGAGTTGGTCATTCACTTTGATGCCAGCAACTCAAGCGACCAAGATGCGCTTGACGGAAACGGTATCGAGACCTATGAATGGAAGGTCCTGTTCGATGCTCCATACGGCGATGATTCCTTTGACTTGGACGGCCATACTTTCACGCAAACCGCAGCAAGCGGTGGCGAGTGGTCATACAAATTCAAGAACGTCACCGTGGATTCAACCGGTACCACTGAGAACCAAATTCGAATTGAATTGGTTGTTTACGACAGTGCAGGCAAGTTCTCTGAAAAGCACAGAATGTACTTCGTCATCGTGCCCGAGGGCTTCGGTGATGAAGAGCCAGCCATCCAGTGGGACAACGTTCAGTTGAACGCCTCGAAGTACCAAGAAGACACCCTCACCATTTCTGGAAGCGTTCTTTCTGGCGCTGAGACAAGCGAAGTCTACGTTGAGGCGGCTTTCTTCCAAGAGAACTTCTCCGCTTCCTCCGTCATGAAGTACAACTTGAGCCTCCAGAACCTCTGGAATAAGAGCGCAGCGTTGGGCGACGGTGACCGCTTCGACATCACCCTTGACATGAGTGGATTGTACACGGCCGAGTCCCGCACTCAGCGCGTCTACATCAAGTACTACGAGGGCGATTACCCCAACGAGCGATGGGTCACCATCAAGTGGATTGAACTGAACCTTCCTGCCTGCCAAGGTTTGGAAGCCGACCCACAGGCGATTGAAGCCGGCGGCGAATTCATTCTTGACGCCAACGGAGATTGCCAGTGGAGTGGAGATTGGTCCTACGACCCAACCACCGGTGAGTGGTCTGATAACACCCAGACTGACAACAGCGGCGATGATGTTTCCAGCGGACTTGATTCCACCATGATCATGATTCTTGGAGCCGTTCTTCTTTTGATCGTTGTTGGTACTCTCATGTTCATGCGCCGTGGTGGAGAGAAGGATGACGCCTTTGGTGGCATGGAAGGTGCCTTCGGTGCCGATGCTTTGGACCCAACCGAGCAGTACGTGCAGCAGTTGATTGCTCAAGGCTATCCTGAAGAAACAGCGAGAGCTTTCGCAGCCCAATATGTGGGCGGTGCAGCAGCTCAACCAGCGGCGGCAGCAGCAGCTCAACCAGCGGCAGCAGCCCAACCCGCAGCAGCAGCGTTTGACCAGGCGATTTACGAACAATACTACCAACAGTTCGTAGGCCAAGGGTACGATGCTGCGACCGCAGCCGCTTACGCTCAGCAATACGCTATCCAATACGCTCAATCACAACAATGAGGCCAAGCGCCTTGAGGCGCTTTGGTATCGATTGGTTTGAGTGTACGGCGTGTCATGCCTCTGGATGTCATCGAAGAAGAGCGATTCATAGGCGGTCTGCTCGCCTTGGTGGAGACCCTTGATTGGGTATTGCTGCTTTGGGATTGGAACCCCAGAGGTAATCCATGGTACGCATCTGAAGCAGGGGGCCATCAATTGGTTCCATGACCATTGAACGGTGAGTGGAGGTGTTCACTCTTCCTCCCAAAATGCTCCGAGAGACGTTTGGTCGGGGGCCCGCTCTTCGCTTTCCACCAAATGGGATTCAAAGTCGGGAAGTCGAAGGCGCCAGTTGTTTGGAAGCGGTTTGCCATTATCGATGATTTTCAACGTTCGTTCCTGCCAAGAAGTTGGTTTGCGCTGCATGATGTACATGTAGAGGACCGAGGTTCGGATGTCCTCTTCGAGCACGGTATAGCCTGTAGCGGCTTCAAAGTTCATCGCTCGTAAAAGATTGAAGGCTGGGCGGTTGATAATTTGGAACCAACGCTTTGCATTGCGCATACACACCATGATGACAATCAAAATGACAAGGGTGTTCAAACAGAGGGTGGCGAAAGACGGTTGTCCGATTCCTTGCAGCATGACCACCAGAATCAGCAGAATCGGAACCGCTGTGATGAGGAAAATGAAATTCTCAGACATCGGGGGTTTTCGCATTTTTTGGCGAATCGCTTCCCATCCGTCGTGATGCTTTTCGTAGGGTTTGAAAATATCCTTTTCCTGCTGGGTGGCGGCTGCTCGCACGAGCTGGAGAAGCGCATTGATCTTACGAAATTGGGTCATGCCCACATCCATGTTGTCGTCCAGAATGGATTGGAGCCTCTCCTGGGCTGCGGCATACTCGCCCATGTCAGCGAGGATTGAAGCCATCTCGACCACGGGCGTGACCTCCCGCGGTGCGATTTCCCGGCAGTCTTGCCACCAATGAAGGGCGTCGTGAAGCATACCAAGGTCGTCGGCCATGAGTCGACCACCTTGCACCCACATGTCCATCCGGTTTGGGTCAACCGCGATGATTTTCTTGATGGCCGAGAGGGCTTGAGCAGCCTGTGACATCGAGGCCGGTACGCCGGGTGGGGGGAGACAGGCTTCGACATAAACAGACCATGCCTCAACGTGGTCTGGGTCAATCGATGCTGCCTTTTTGGCTTCTTTCTTCGCGAGGTCTCGGTCGCCTTCATCAAGGGCTTCGAGCGCATTGAGGTAATGCGATTCAGCACTCATTTGCTCACGTCCATTCAGTCATCTCTGCGCTCAAACCTTCGGGGCGCTCTGAAATCTCGAGGTGGTTGATTGTGAGCATGACCTGAGCGCTTCCCTTTGGCTCTGCGGGGTTGGACATCCGTTGATTCACGACGTTGTGGGCCAGAACCACCACGGCTGTGCGGCGGTCGTCCTCGTTGTTGACCGCCATCATAGCCTCGTCCACGGTTACCGTCTCTTTGTTGGTAGCCGCCGGAACGCTGACGGTTATTGTCTCGCCGTCCGCCGCCGCCCCCACCGCCGCCCGGTCGTGGGGCTTCGCAACGGTTGCAGGCGTTCCTGAAAGCAAAATTGGAGTTCTGACATTGGGGGCAGGTCCAATCGTTATCGTTGAACGTACCACGTTGTTGGCGGTCGCCACCTCTGTTGTCCCGTCCGCCCCGGTCGTTTTGGAAGCCTCGGTTGTTGTCTCGTCCGCCTCGGTCGTTTCGGAATCCTCGGTTGTTGTCCCGTCCGCCCCGGTCGTTTCGGAATCCTCGGTTGTTGTCTCGTCCGCCTCGGTCGTTTCGGAAGCCTCGGTCATTGTCTCGTCGTCCGCCGCCGCCACCGCCGCCGCCCGGCCGTGGGGCCTCGCAACGGTTGCAGGCGTTCCTGAAAGCGAAGTTGGAGTTCTTACACTCCGGGCAGGTCCAATCGTTATCGTTGAACGAACCACGTTGTTGGCGATCGCCGCCTCTGTTGTCCCGCCCGCCTCTGTTGTCCCGTCCGCCTCGGTCGTTTCGGAATCCTCGGTCATTGTCCCGTCCGCCTCGGTCGTTTCGGAATCCTCGGTCATTGTCTCGGCGATCCCCTCCTCGGCGTTCACCTCGTTGTTCCTTTGGCTTCTGTTTAGCTCGGACCGACACGCCCACACCGATGAGTGTGTCCATGTCGAGAGAGCGGTCAATATGGGCGACATGGGCCAATGGATGGTTGGTGCTGCCGATGACGCCGTCCACCTTTCCGATGTACGTGCCGTCGTCTGCTCTGACCATGATGGCGTTCAGTGCGGGGGATGATCCTTCAAAGTGCACCAGCAAGCCACCTTCATGACTTCGTGCTTCAACGGTGCCAGTAAACATCACAAGACCTGATTTGGCCTGCGACCATCGCTTTTTGGTGTTGTCGGTTTATTCATCGACTTTCCGACGATGTAGAACAGCGACACCGAGCATCGCCATCGTGGCCAAAAACGAGAGGGAGGGGAGGGCGCCGTCTTCATCTGCGGCAACCGGTGGCGCATCAATCCCGATGTCTTCAACCGTTGGCGCTGGAATGCTCACAGCGAGTTGGGTAGTGGCTCCCGATTCGTCAACGGCCGTGATGACGACATCGTAATCCGATAGGCCGTTAGCAAGGCAGATGGCGGTTGACACTTCAACGACCCAATTGATGCCGTTGATGGTGAAGCCTTGATAGTCAGCGCCGCAAATGGTGAGGCTCATGGTCACGGCTTCCAAGTCGGGATCTGACACGAGGCCAAACATCTCAAACTTGAGTTGGCTTTCGTCCCAGGTAGCGTTTTCTCCGTCAAAGTTAACGGCAACAGAAACGACGGGTGGAGAGTTTGGTTTGGTCAGGCCAAGAGAGAATTCTGCGGCATGCGCCAACATGTTGGAGGCTTCAGCACTGACGCTGAATTCAAACGCACCGGGGCGAAGGTTGGTCAGCGAAACGGCGGAGGTCACGGGTGATGAGGCGACGGTGATGGTCTCACCTGCTCCGCCCAGTTGTCCGTTTTGTAGGCCACGTGCGGTGAAGAGGAATTCGTTGACAAGACCTGAGGGGGTGATGGTCAATCTGGCGTTCTTCCCATCTTCATCCACGGTGCCCGTGGCGGTGTAGAGGGTGCCGAAGGTCCATGTTCGTGAGTCGTTTTCGTCCACGGCCCCCAACGGGTCAACCGCATGACAGGTGGCCATGGATTGCGTGGAAGATTCCGGTTGCGTAACAAAGAAGTCTCCGAGAACGTTGGTTGAAACGCTCCATCCATCTTCTTCAAACGTGCACTGAAGGGACCATCCATCCTCATCGGTGGCCCAAGCGTTCCCAGTCTCGGCCATGGCGAAGCGCCACGTACCTGCTCCGGAAGTGGGGATTTTGGTGCCGTTAACCGGTGTGGCTTGCGTCCATACTGGGGGCTCGTTCGTTTCGGGTTCTTGAGTGGTGAAATCCATGAACATGTTGCATTCCAAGTCCCACAGGGTCCGGTCAAAGGAGACCAGCTGGGTGACCCTTAGCGCACCGTCGGGAAGGTAGGTGAACGAGGGTTCACCAATGTGGTCGCAAGTTTGGCCACTTTCGGGCTGGTTGTCGAGCACACGGAAATCATAGAGGCGGAGGCCTTGAAGGACCGGGAAGGTGACAACCAGCGCTGCATTGCTCATGTTACTGATGTTCATGGCGAGGGTGAAATTGGAGACGCCACTGTTTGGAAGTTGATCCCAACGAACGTTATTGGCTTGGCCATCGGCGACCGAGAGGCTGATTTCCATGTCGTCGGTCGTGGAGGTGGGCACTTCCTGGCAGTCAGCAGCAGCGCCGAAGTTTGTGCACTGACGAGCGTCCTGGTGGCCTTCTGGTACCAAATTGACCTCGTCAAGACCGATGCCGTCTTCAACAAATTCGAAGTCGTTCCAGTCCACGCCGCCGGAATGCGGGATGCCTTCACGCATGCCCAACCGCGTTTCCATGTCGGCAATGCATTTCGGTCCAATGCTGCGGACAGCGTCTCGCTCATCGGTGCTGATCCATTCGTTGTCGCCTCCAGGCAGACCCTCGAACAACCCGTCGAGGTTGTCTCGGACAATGGCGGAATTTGAGCCGTTAACCCAAGCGTTTGCATACATGTCGCCGGTCGCCCAATCGTCCAAAATATTCAGTTCAAACAGGGCAAAATCGTATTCAAAGAGGTCTTCAAACGAGTATCCGCTGCAATCAACGTCCAGCGTGTCTTGACGACCTTCGGTTGGGGACACGAGCGGGGCTTCCTGGAAGGCGGTAAAGACGGGTGAGGAGGTCACGCCCACCATCAAAACGGCGAGGAGTAAGGAAAGGATGGGAGCTGGCAAGCGGTGTGTCATAACACATCGGTCGCCTTTCGCCTTCATGAAGAATTGGTTGAATCCATCATGGAACAAGCCGTTCCATGCGGTGATGGAGGGCCCACCAAGGCAAGGCTGTCCAAAGCAGAGCAGCCAGCCATGATTGCCACGCAGGAACGCCTCTGTCCACGCTTGGAAGTTGAGTTTCGAGCAGGTGATGATAGACGCCGTTGGGTGAAAGCAGGTCCAACATCCCTTCCAGCGCTACCCATGCGGGGTCGTTGGCTTCCCCCACAGCGACACCAGATGCATAGGCGACCATGGACGTCACCAGTGCCCAGAGGAAGGTGAAAAAGAACCAGACGCCGATGCCAAAAGCGATGGCTGTGCCCTGTTCTCTCGCGGAGGTTGAGGCGAGGAGAGCGAAGAGGGTGTACCAAAACACCACCAGCCCTGTGGAAAGCGCATAGGTCAGCATTTCGGTGATGGACGGCCACTCACCCATGCGAAATCGCACGACAAGTACCGATGCCAAAAGCAGAGCATAAACGGGGACGAGGATGCTTTGAGCATGGCCGAGAATCAGAGCCGTGGCTTGATGCTTTCGAGGCATCGGTTGGGCGAGACGCACTTCCAACATGCCGCTGGCACGATCTTTACTCACGCCATCAAACGCCATCAAGACAGCGCACATCGTGGCACCAAACACCACCCCAAGGGAGGCGTAAAACAGGACTTCCATCGCCGTATCAGGTTGGTGGCCACCGGGCAGCACGATGTTGGGGTCGGAGAACCCCCAAGCCATGCCGGGCAAGAACAGAAGAAGGATAGGGAGCATGATTTTCAAGCGAATCCCAGACAACCGCTCTTTGCGTATGCGGGCGGCGACCTTCATGATTCGATTGAAGTCACTCATCTTCACCCACCTCCAAGGTCCGCATTGGCAACATGGCCGAAGAGGCCACTTCCAAGGAAATATCGTCAACACTCATGCCGGTCGCTGCGCACAACCATTCCACCAGATTGGGTCGCATCGGCGCCCATGAAGTGATGTTGGCTTTGGCCTTCATGGCTGCGGAGAGCACCGATTCAGGGTTCGCTTTCACCGTCAATGACCAGTTGTCTTCGTCTTCGTGGTGTGCAAGTATATCTCCGGCTGGAGCGAAACTCGTAATATCGGCCGTCCCTTTTCCGGTCATAGTGTACCGTCCCTCGAGACCAAGGCGACGTTCAACATCTTCCAGCGGCCCTTCGTCCAGTAATTGCCCGCGATGGAGAAGACCAATGCGGTCGATGAGCCCCTCAAGGTGCGCGACCATGTGCGACGAAATCACCACACTCACGCCCTTTGCGGCCAGTGTTCGAACCAAGGCCGTGAAGGCTTCAGCGGCAACGGGGTCCAGCCCGTTGAACGGTTCGTCGAGCAAGAGCACCTTTGGTGAGCCCAACAAAGCCGCAGCGATGGAGAGGCGTTGACGCATGCCTTGGCTCAAGTTATCCAATGCATCGTCTCGTCGTGAGCGCAGGCCAACCAAGGCGAGCAAGCGCTGAATTTTCTTTTCAGAGGTCCCTCGCATTTCTCCGAGTTGGCTAAGGGCTTCGAAAACCGTCGTTCGGCCTTGCCATCGAACCTGTTCCGGCATATGGCCAACCCACCGGCGAAGATCCTCGACAGGGCGCCAACCTTCGCCATCAAACTGAGCTTCAACGGTTCCTTTTTGCACGGGCAGGACGCCAGCCATCATTCGCAGCAGGGTGGTTTTTCCGGCGCCATTCGGTCCAATGAGGCCCAAGACGGACCCTTCGTAGAGGTCGAGGCTCAAGCCAACAATACCCGGTCCTGCTCGCTTGCCCCAAGGTCTGAACAGGCTTGGGGCCGGAAGCGCGTGTCGGTGCTGCACCGACCGGAAGGAAAGCAGTGCCTCCGCCATGCTCAACCCTACGGGAAACCCTCGCATCAACCTTGGCGAGAGGCGAACCTCTATGGCGGGCGTGTTTCGGTAGCGTGTCGGTATTCACAATGTGGCAGGGCGTACTCCAGTCGTTTGTTCCATTGATGGGCGGAGGGCTCGCATTGTACCTCTACCACCGGAGAACGCCAGAAGGCGAGCAACACCACTGGACGTGGGTCATTGGCTCCAACGGCGTTCGCATGGCGTTTGCATTCGCTGTGCTTCTCTGGATTTTACCGGCAGGGGCCCTGCTTGCGCTCCCCGTGTTACTGCTTCTCTCCGTGTTGAGTCCGGCTGCTCGTCAAGAATGGTCTGAGCACCGAACGCCCCGAATACTGGCGCTCAGTGTGGCCGTCCTTTGTTTGGGTGCAACCGGTTTCCTTCCCGTCTCCCAACCCGTTGCGCCTGAGGATTGGGGCACGCCCCTGTTCACCGAAAACCCGCATGCGCCGATGTACCCCGCCGGCCAGCAGTACACTTGGGTGACAAGTGATGTGGTGGTCCTCCAATCTCTCAGCATGCGCTTGCCGCATCAGCCGGGTGTGATGGGCGCTGAATCCGTGGCTCTTACCTTGGCGTCTCTGATGGACATGGAGACGAAACGAATGCATCAGGCCATCGAGTTGATCGACGACGAAGTCCCCTTCGTGCGACTCAATCCAGAAGAAATCGCCCTCCAGCCCGTACCTTCTCCCACCACCTTGGATATCAGGATGGATTCTGAACGCGTTGAACAAGTAGAATTCAGAAGTTACAACATCAATTCAACGGCCTTTGGCGTCGGGGACGAGGGTACGAAAGTTGGCGAGGTGGTTGTCGCTGCCAAAGCTTCGTGGGGTGGACAGTTGGATGTGCTGGTCATCGTGCGGCCACTTCAGCCCCCCAATGTGGATTACGACGGAATCGGTGAAAGCTGGATACGGGATTGGCTTAGCGCCCGTTGAGGGTCCCGTTCCGCTCTTTGCGCTTGAAAGGAACCTTCACGGGTTTTTCGGGAAATTCCACACCGGTTCCTGAACTTCTTGTTCTGGCGCCGTCTCTACTTGTGTCGGCGGCGTGAAGGGCATTTGTTGGAAGTTTTGGAATTGGCCGGGGTGTTGAATCATCATCACGGTCTTCGGTTTTTCTCTGGTCATCAAGATAATTCCAACGATTATGCCGATGAGGGAAAAGCAACAGAGCCCACTCCCTCCCAAAACGGCAAACCCACCTTCTGAGAAGTACACCATATCGTCAACGATGAGAATTTCGTGATTGGCTTGAATATCCAGCACGCTGTTCGTGTCTGAACCCATAATGCCGATGGCTCTCCATCCGATTTCATCAAACACGGGGTCGCATTCCTCAATGAAGTATTCATAATTCTCGTCGCTGATGGAAACTGTGGTCTCTTCACACGCGTAGCCGTCATCAACAAAAATCGTGTAGGTCGCGTCTTTTTCAACTTCGATGGTTCCCGCTGTCCCTTTGAAAAGGGCTTCACTTTCCACATCAATGTCTCCAACATCAGCGAAACCTGCGACCATCACGACAAAGGAAATGAGGAGCATCAAAGATGACGCGATAAGAACAATTGTTGGTGTTTTGGACATGCTTCTCACCACGGTCTATGGCGGTGAATGCAAAAAGATTTCTTCGTCATTCACCGGTTCATAGGGGGGCTTGGCGTACGTTGCCACCTTCGGCTCAATAGCGAACGTTCTTCCGGGTGAGGGTTCGCCAGATGCGTTGCAACGGGTCATAATACCGGTCGACCACGCGCTCCTTGAGTTGGATGATGGCATCGTCGGTGATCTGAATGCCTGCGGGACAGACTTCGGTGCAGCACCGGGTGATGTTGCAGTATTCTACGCCGAATTCCTTCTTGATTTCGGGCACACGGTCTTCCGTATCGAGGGGGTGCATTTCGTATTGAGCCAAACGGACGAGGTTGCGCGGTCCGGCGAAGTCGTCGAAGAGTGCGTGGTCTCGGAGCACGTGGCAAGTGTTGACGCAGAGGAAGCATTCGATGCACTCTCGGAAGTGTTGCACGCGGTCGGCTTCCATTTGGTTGAACTCCCAGTCCATCTCCTCGGGGCCGTTGATGGGGGCGATGCGTTGCGCCACATCGTAGTTCCAACTAACATCGGTGACCAGGTCCTTCACGTGAGGGAAGGTCTTCATCGGGCGGATTTCAATCGGTTGGCCGGCCGGGGTCTCTGCGACGACATCGCTCATTCGTGTCATGCACATCAGGCGAGGGCGTCCGTTGATTTCAGCAGAACATGAGCCACACTTGCCGGCTTTGCAGTTCCAGCGGACGGCCATATCTGGCTCCTGGTCGTGTTGGATTCGATGCAGACAATCGAGGACCACCATGCCTTCGTCGAGTTCCAAATCGTAGGCTTGAAGTTTGGCGTCGTCGCCTTCGCCGCGTAGAATGTTGAACGATTGTTTGGTACCTTTGAGGGACATTAGTTTCCGCCTCCTGCTTCTGCTGCGCGGTCGGCAATCATGGCCTTCACTTCCTTGAGGGCGTCCTGGAGGTCGTCGCGCATCTCCTCCACAGGTTCTTGTCGAATCTTCATCTCGCCGCTTTCCATCCAGATGATGTTGAGGGTTTTGCCCCAGTATTCGTCTTCTGGCGTGGGGAAATCATCCCGGGTGTGGCCACCTCGACTTTCCTCACGGGTGATGGCCGCCAGCGTGGCTGCATGGGAGACATCGGCCATGTTGAGCAGATCAAGGGCTTGGTGCCATCCAGAATTGTATTTGCGAGAGGTGCCCGAGGAACAGGCCAAGGCTCGTTCTTTGAACGCCTTGATGTCTTCGAGGGCTTCTTCAAGTTCTTTCTTGGTTCGGATGATGCCGACCTTTGCCTGCATCATGTCGCGCATTTCATCGTAGATTCGGCCGGGATTTTCTCCCCCTTCTCGCTCGAGCGGAGCGAGCATGTCGGTGATGGCTTGGTCGACTTGTGCATCGTCGATGGTGGGCTGAGCGAGGTTCTTGGCACGTTTGGCTGCGAATTCACCGGCCCGCTTACCGAACACAATGAGATCGGAAAGGGAGTTTCCACCCAAGCGGTTGGCGCCGTGAAGCCCGGAAGCGACCTCGCCGCAAGCAAAGAGGCCCGGCACGGTGGTCTCTTGGGATTCAGCGTCGACGATAACGCCGCCCATCACGTAGTGAGCCGTCGGTCCAACCTCCATCGGTTCTTTGCTGATGTCCACGCCGGCCAATTCCTTGAACTGGTGGTGCATTGAGGGCAATTTCTTCATGATGGCTTCCTCGCCACGGTGAGAAATATCGAGGAAGGCGCCGCCGTGAGGGGAGCCTCGTCCCGCTTTGACTTCCTCGTTGATGGCCTTGGCCACCACGTCGCGGGTGAGAAGTTCGGGCGGGCGACGAACGGTGGCCAACTTGCCGCTGACCACTTCTTCGACCCACTGGTCGGCTTCTTCGATGGTGTCGGCATGGTCGCCAGCGAACATCTCAGGGACATAGTCGAACATGAATCGGCTGCCCTCGCTGTTGGTCAACCGTCCACCTTCACCACGAACACCTTCGGTCACGAGGATGCCACGAACGGACGGTGGCCACACCATCCCGGTGGGGTGGAACTGGACGAATTCCATGTCGCGGAGTTCAGCACCGGCCCACAGAGCGAGGGCGTGTCCATCCCCTGTGTATTCCCACGAACCTGAACAAACGGACCAGCACCGTGTGATGCCACCGGTCGCAAGGACCACGGATTTCGCAGAGAAGGCGTGGAATTCACCGTCAACACGAGTGTAAGCCACGCATCCGGTGACTCGGTCGCCTTCTTTCAGGAGGCTTCGAACCGTGTATTCCATGAAGATGTCAATGCCTTCGTGAATGCCACGTTCTTGCAGGGTGCGGATGATCTCGAGCCCTGTTGCGTCGCCGACGTGAGCAAGGCGAGGGAAGGTGTGGCCGCCAAAGTTTCGTTGATTGATGAGGTTCTTGGGCGTGCGGTCAAACACAGCCCCCCATTGTTCGAGTTCACGAACACGGTCGGGGGCTTCCTTGGCGTGGAATTCGGCCATGCGCCAGTTCGCAAGCCACTTGCTTCCCTTCATCGTGTCGTGGAAGTGCACCTTCCAGCCGTCGCGTGGGTCGGCGTTTTGGAGGGCTGCAGCGCACCCACCTTCGGCCATGACCGTGTGGGCCTTGCCCAGCAGGGATTTGGTGATGATGGCGGTCTTGGCGCCGCTACGGGCGGCTTCGATGGCGGCACGGAGGCCAGCACCGCCAGCTCCGATGACAATGACGTCGTATTCGTGTTTGGTCGTCTGTTCGCTCATCATCTCACCTCACACGTGGAAAAGCACCATGTCGCTCAAATGTCCCTCGGCCACTGCCAGTACCCAAAGGTCTCCCAGGAACACGAAAATCAACGAGGTCCAGAACCAAAAACCATGGGACCGGTTCAACACGCTAATTTTTCCAAACAGCACGCCTCGAGCTCGGCTGATGCCCGTGGTCCAACGGTCAAGCATGCCGCCGGCAAGGTGCCGCAGAGCGTGGCAGGAGGTGACGTACATCGTGAGCAGGAAAGCCTCAAGCCCCATGACGAAGGTGCCGATGGATGCACCGTACCCGTTAATCCCGTCTTCGGTGAAGTGTATGGTGTGGGTAACGTCCCACCATTTGATGACCAAGATGATCATGGCGGCGTAGAGGAAATAACGGTGGAGGTTGTTGAAGATGAACAAACGCTTCTCACCCTTGTAGCCGATGGCCTTGTTAATGTCCGGTTCGTCCACCCAACACGCGGTTGGGCTGGCGAAGAAGGTGCGGTAGTAGACGCGTCGCATGTAGTAGCACGTGCCACGGAAGCCGAAGGGAATCCACAGAACGAGGATGGCGGCGTTCACCCACTCCGGATGGTTCCATTCGTTCAAGCCAAACAGGTTCCATTCCAAAACATTGGGCGAAAAGATGGGTGACATGACGGTACTGCCATGAAGTTCGTAAGAGATGAGCGAGCCTCCGTTGGCAGTTTCGGTGCCGTAAAGGAAGAGGCGCCAAACCGTGTAGATGAGTGCGGCGGTTAACCCAATGCCCATGGCCATAGGTTTACTCCACCAATTGTCAATTCGGTTGGTGCGTCCCAGCCCGTTGAGGACCGGGAGTTTGATGCCTTCACCCATTCAAAATCCCTCTGTTCCCTATGGGAACAAGTCAATCCAGTGGCGCAGGGTCTTTGAGGTTCACCATTGAGCCGCAGGGCGTTTCTGGTAAAAAATCAAGCCAATTCTGACCAATTGACCTCGGCTTCAACCATGTCGATCTCGTCAACATCCATCTGGGCGAGTTGGAGTTTGCCCGACAACTCATCGTTCACCGCATGCCAGTAAGAGTAGGCTTCGATGACCCATATACCTGATTCACGGGTGCCGTTTCCTGAGCCTTTGACCCCGCCAAAGGGCAGGTGGGCTTCCGCACCGGTGGTGGAGTTGTTGATGCCCGTCATGCCCGCTTTGATGCCGGTTTTGTAGCGGTAAGCTTCGAGCCGGTCGTTGGTGTAAATGGCCGACGAAAGGCCGTAGGGGCTGGCGTTGGCGAGGTGGAGCGCATGGTCGAAATCTTTCGCTTTGACCACGGTGACCGCCGGGCCGAAGATTTCTTCGTGGAAACACGCCATGTCTTCCGTGACATCGACAAAGACGTGGGGCCACATGAACACGCCTTCGGAGGCATCGCCCATGAAATTCTCAGGGGCGTTATCGGCGGTGATGGGTCCTTCGCCCCAAATCTGGGTTGCGCCGCTGGCCTTGGCCATCTCAAGTCCTGCGAGGAAGTCCTCAGCGTACTTTTCGGAGAGCATGGGGCCGTAGAGCACGTCCTTGTGCACCAATGAATTTCCAATGCGGGTGGACTTGACCTTCGCCATGAATTTCTCCATGAACTCGTCGTAAATGCTCTCGTGGACGATGAGGTTGCCAAGGCTCGTGCAGCGTTGGCCGGCGGTACCAAAGGCGCCCCAGTAGGCTCCTTCAACGGCGTTGTTCATGTCGGCCGAGGGCATGACGACCAGCGGGTTCTTTCCGCCCAGTTCCAGTGAACAGGAAACGAGGTTTCGTCCACACACTTCGCCGATCATCTTCCCAACGCCGGTCGAACCCGTGAAGGAGATCTTGTTGACCAAGCCTTCGTCAACGGCGTCAACCAAATACTGACCTGCGCCGCTGCCTTTGCCGTGAACGAGGTTGATCACGCCATCGGGAAGGCCGGCTTCGTGCATGATGCGAGCCAGGGCAAAAGAGAGCAAGGGGGCGTCCTGAGGACTCTTCCAAACGCAGGTGTTGCCGCACATGATGGCGGGGATCATCTTCCAGAACGGCACAGCGGAGGGGAAGTTGCAGGCGTTGATGATGCCGCATACGCCCAGTGGCCTGCGGTAGGTGAACAGCTCTTTGTCGGGAAGTTCTGAATTCACGGTTTGTCCGTAAAGCCGGCGACCTTCGGATTGGAAGAAAAGACAGGTGTCGATGGCTTCTTGAATTTCACCGCCGGATTCTTTGAGCGTTTTTCCAATTTCACGAGTCTCGAGGGCCACAAGCGCGTCCTTGTGTTCCATCAAGAGGCGCCCCATGTTGCCAATGATTTGCCCGCGGGTCGGCGCCGGCGTGGCGGCCCAATCGGGGAACGCAGCGTGGGCGGCTTGGAGGGCTTCGCGGACATCGTCTCGGGTCGAGAGCGGGAATTCACCCAGACAATCGGCGAGATGGGCTGGGTTGGTCGAGCGGAAGGTTGCGTCGTCGCTGGCGTTCTTCAGTTGGCCGTTGATGATGTTGTAGCCCCGAACGGCGGGTTTGCCGGTCGGGTTCGTTATTTCCATGTATTCCAGGCCAGTTTCAAGAACATGAGTCATGGTTTCGGCGAATCTAAGTCGTCTCTTGAATGTGATGGAGGCGGTGGTTGGGATTGTTCTCGCCGTTCAAGAACATGCTGGCTTGGGTTTATAGTGGCCCTGCCGGTGAATCCTTTGCGAGCAGGTCAAAGGCCCGGTTGAATTTCATTATATACCGTAAAATGTTCATTAAAGTTGAGAGGGGACACCATGGCAGACAAAGACGACAACATTGAACTCCGCGTATCCAAAGCAGTTCCTTCCGACGTTGGCTTCGGAAGGGCGCGCATCTCCTCTGAAATGGGTCTTGACCTCAAGCCGGGAGACTTTGTCGAAATCAGCGGCGAGGAACGCTCCACCGCCGCCATTTACTGGCGCAGCAGACCAGAGGATGCCAAAATGGACATCATACGAGTGGATGGTATCATCCGGAAAAACGCAGGTGTCAGTCTTGGCGACCGGGTCACGGTTCGCAAAGTCAAGGCAGAGGAATGCAAGAAATTGACCATCTCTCCGGTCATGGCCAACAAGCAGAAAGTCAAATTCGGGCCGGGCATCGAAGGCTTCGCCAAGCGAGGTCTCGCTAAGCGCCCCGTCGTGGCCGGTGACCGTATCTTTATTCCCGGAATGACCCTTTTCGCCGAAGCGCTCCCCTTTGCCGTCGTGCAGACCGTGCCAAAAGGCATCGTGGTGGTAACGACGGACACCGACATTGTCATCAAAGACGAAGCCGTTGCTGAGGAAGACGTCGGTCAATCCGAAGGCATCACCTACGAGGACGTCGGTGGGATTGGTCAACAACTTCTGAAGGTACGTGAAATGATTGAGTTGCCACTCAAACATCCAGAATTATTCCGTCGGCTCGGCATTGACCCGCCCAAAGGTGTCCTGCTCCACGGCCCCCCCGGCACCGGGAAAACGATGATCGCCAAGGCGGTCGCCACCGAAGTCAACGCTCACTTCAAGAGCATTAACGGCCCTGAAATCATTTCAAAGTACTACGGCGAATCGGAAAAACAACTTCGTGAAATCTTTGACGAGGCGGCTGACAACGCCCCTGCTATCGTGTTCATTGACGAGATTGACTCCATCTGTCCAAAACGCGAGGACGTCACGGGTGAAGTTGAACGCCGTGTGGTCGCCCAGATGCTGACCTTGATGGACGGTATGCAAGGCCGCGACAACGTCGTGGTCATCGGTGCCACCAACCGACGCGACGCCCTTGACCCGGCCCTTCGCCGACCAGGTCGCTTTGACCGTGAAATCGAGATTGGCGTCCCCGACCGTGAAGGCCGCAGCGAAATCATGGACGTACACACACGGCAGATGCCCATTTCAGATGACTTTGACATCGGTTGGGTCCTTGACAACACCTACGGCTTCGTCGGGGCAGATCTCGCCGCCCTCGTTCGAGAGGCCGCCATGCGGGCGTTGCGACGCTATCTGCCCGAAATCGACCTCGAAGAAGAGACCCTCCCGCCCGAGGTCCTCGAGAAAATGGAAGTCTGTATGGACGACTTTAAGGAAGCCATTCGGGACATTGAACCCTCGGCCCTGCGTGAAATTTACGTTGAAGTCCCCGAGGTCGGTTGGACCGAGGTCGGTGGCCTTCAGGAAGTGAAGGACCGACTCAAGGAATCGGTTGAATGGCCGCTGACCAAGCCCGAACTGTTTGAACACTTTGGCATCAAGCCCCCCCGAGGCATCGTCCTGTTCGGAGCGCCCGGTACTGGCAAAACCTTGCTCGCCAAGGCCATCGCCAACGAAGCTCAAGCCAATTTCATCAGCATCAAGGGCCCTGAACTCATCTCCAAGTGGGTCGGGGAATCCGAACGGGCCATTCGTGAGATTTTCAAGAAAGCCAAGCAGTCGGCACCGTCGATCATCTTCCTCGACGAGTTCGAATCCATCGCCTCGATGAGGAGTGGTGGCAGCGCCTCGGAAGGAAGCGATGTCGGCAACCGTGTCGTGAACCAACTGCTCGCCAGCATGGACGGCGTTGAATCATTGGACGGCGTCATCATCGTGGCGGCGACCAATCGTCCTGAGATGATTGACCCCGCTCTCCTCCGAAGCGGTCGCTTTGAGCGAGTTCTCCACGTGCCACCCCCCGATGCAGGTGCGCGGGAATCCATTTTCAACATCCACAGCGAAGGCATGCCGTTGAGCAAATTTTCGTTCAAGGATATCTTGACGGGCATGGACGGCTTTACCGGTGCTGACATCGAGGCGGTCTGCCGAGAAGCAGCGCTCATCTGTATGCGTACTGGAAAAAAGAAGGTCACCAAGGCCCACTTTGAGGAAGCGATTTCACGAGTGCGGCCCACCGTCACCCCGGACATGCTGGAATACTACCAGAAGATGGAGGAGCGGTTGACCTCCGGACTGACCAACATCAAGCGAAACCGAGACTTCAGTCGCGGCATGGAAACGATGTGAGGCTGGCCGAGCCACCGACGCATTGATTTGGTTCCAGTCTTCCAAGAAGAGCGAGGAGTTTGACGCGATGGCGATTTTTGGTCGGGAAATCCTCGGAAACACCGTGGTTGACCGAACCGGAGAGCCCATGGGGGTTCTGACCGATATCCACGTTGACCTCAACACCGGCCTCATCAGCGAACTTATGGTTCAGGTCGAGGCGGATATCGACCCCGCTATCCTCCCCTTTGAGCACGAAGGAAGAATCGTCAAAATACCCGGGACGGCGGTCGCTCGCATCGCTGAAAAAATACATTTGAACACGTGATTGAACGTGATGTAGCGATGAGCATTTTCTCCACCATGGTGGACAACCTTCTAAAGTCATCATGGGCCGTGGAAGACTGGGAATCCTGTCCCAGTGATTCGTATGTTAGGCCTCCCTGCCAATTTCAATGCACGAAGGCTGGCCCTTCAAGCATCGTTTTGGGCGGTAATGCTCATTCTTTTGATGACGATTCTTTTGAATTTCATCAACATCAGTGCTACGAATCAACTCTCTGCTTACGATGACGATTGGAACGATATGTCGGCTTTTCGAGAGGACATCAAGGCCATGGGCATTGAGACCCGGTCTTTGGTGAGCAGTCCGCTCTTGCTTGCCGACATCGAAGACCCACGCAACACGACGTACGTACTGGCCGGTGTTGAGCGGGACACCCTCTCGTTGCCCCAGTTTGACGATGACGGTTTCATCACCATCGCCTCAGGTGCCGGTTATTCGCCTTCAGAAATCAACGCCATCGTTGAATTCGTTGAGGCCGGCGGCACCGCCATGGTGTTCGAAGACTACGGCTACGCCAACACCATCGCTGAAGCCTTTGGCATCCGTTTCACCGGCGAACAGGTGTACGACACCACCTACGCAACGGAATTGGATTTCAACTATGTCTGGATGTGCATTCAAAACAACCCGTGTGGCATGAACGGCACCCAGCTTGACCCTTCCACCCTCTCCACTCATGAACGATGGGCGAAAGCGGGCGGGCCTGGCGAACACCCGTGCTCGAAACTCAACGAAGAGAACTTCCTTCCGGGGGAGGCGCCGCTTTGTGAGCAACACATGATCAACGGCCTTGTTGATTACAACGGCAGCTACCAACTCTTGCTCAACAACATCACCGGATTGGAAGTCATTCCCGGTGTGCGTGGGCCACTCTCTGAAGTGGCTGTTCGGGCCTTGACCAGCAACGAAGCCACGGTTGACGTGAACGGCGACGGTGAGATTTGGGTCGGGAACGAAATTACACCCGAAACTCCTGACCGATGGGGACAATTCAACCTCAGTATCGAGGCGTGTGCTCGCGCCAGTTGTTCGCCCTCCGACGGCGGGCGCATCGTATTCGTCGCCGACGGTTCAGCCCTCATCAACGCCATGTACGATTACGAGGGTTTCAATGATGGCAAATACGGCCCGACCGACACGATGATGCCCAAGAATGACAACCGAAAGTGGGCGCTTGATTTCATCGCTGAAGCCTTGATGAGCGAGCGGGTTGACGAAGTGGGCGAACCGGCTGAAAACGCCATGGTGATTTTTGATGAATCACGCCATCCGCAGAGTGCACTGGCTGCTGATTCCTACAACACGGTTTACTTCCTCTTGGTTTACTTCACCGGCGAAGGATTGGCCATGCTCTTGTTGTTCCTCATCCTCTTCATCACCTTTGAAGCGGTGCTCATCAAGAAGCGAGATCCTGAGCCTTGGCGCCACGTTTTCAGCATCATCTACTACGGCTTTGGTG
Organism: Candidatus Poseidoniaceae archaeon; assembly: GCA_938030705.1. Classification (GTDB taxonomy): domain Archaea; phylum Thermoplasmatota; class Poseidoniia; order Poseidoniales; family Poseidoniaceae; genus Poseidonia. The sequence goes on along the minus strand of CALHIR010000003.1, from coordinate 72,165 downwards.
ATGCTAACCGCTATGCGTATTATTCCAAAGTTGAAAAGATTCGACAAGTCTTCCTTTCCAAGGTACGCAACCAAAACGGGCTGAACCGAGAAGAATTCCAAGCGATGAAGGCCAATGAACTGGTGTCGATGATCAACGACCCGGTGCTTGCAAAATTCGCCGTTGAATCCAGCAATAAATACACGCTAGAACAAACTGTTGCGCTGGTGAAACGAATCAAGGCGTGGGGTCGTCAATGAGGTGTGAAGATGTGGACCCGTAAAGCAGCCTTCACCTTCACCGGCGGTATTGCGCTGGTGCTCATTGGAATGATGATTTCAAACCAACAAATGATGATTCTCGGGTTGAGCCTCATCGCCTTCATCGTGGTGAATTCTTGGATCTCGGGGCACGGCGATGTCGAAGTTCAACGCACCTTGTCCGCAGACAACCTGTACAAGGGCGATGATTTGTATGTCGAACTTCTCGTCACCAATCGAAGCAATCGGAAAACACAGATGCTCGATATTTACGACAACATCCCTCACGAGATGAAACTGCGCAGCGGCTTGAACCAAATGCAACTCAATCTTCGCCCAGGTGAGAGCGCACGTATTCGCTACGTTCTGCGTTGCCCCCTGCGCGGCCACTATTCCATCGGCCCGGTCTCCCTGCGAGCCCGAAACACGTTCAACCTTGGCGTTGAGGAGATGTACGTCGACCATCACAGCGACATCGTCATCTTCCCGCAAATCAAGGACATTGAGGAAGCCTTCCTCCGCAGCCGAACACCGAAAATGTACACCGGTGCGACCACCTTGCGCACACCCGGTCAGGGTTCAGAATTCTACTCGCTGCGAGAATACGTCCCCGGAGACCCGTTCAAGAACATCAACTGGAAGGCGTTTGCGCGAACCGGCGACCTCATGGTCAACGAAAAATGCCGAGATGCCGTCACCGACCTCTACCTTCTCCTCGACAGTCGGGATCTTGCTCGCATCGGAACGGTCCTCAAAAACCCGCTCGAAATGGGCACGGTCTCCGCCGCCAGCCTCGCAGCCTTTTTCTTGAAGCGACGAGATTCGGTTGCTCTCGCCATCTATGACGAGAAACTGTCCTACCTGCCACCCGACACCGGTGACAAGCAGTATTTCAAAATCCTCAGCGCACTTGCCGGCGTACGTCCCCAAGGCGCCATGCCCCTGCAAGCCGTCACCAATTCATTGAGTGGTCGCTTCAGCCGAGGTAGCCCGGTGTTCATCATCTCCTCCTGTGAGGGTGATGGTACGGTGCCAGCAGCGGTTCGAGATTTGGTCGGCCGAGGTCACGAGGTCACCGTTCTCTCGCCCTCCAGCGTTGATTTTGAACGCTTGGTGAGTCGCATTCCTCGCATGTCCTACGAAGTACTGAAACTCGAGCGTCAAAACCGTTTGACCACGCTTGCAGGTTCGGGCGCACAGGTGATTGACTGGATGCCGGACATGGATTTGTCTCAAGCGTTGATGCAGGTGAGGGGGTACTGAAATGGCTGGTGAAGTCGGTCTTCAATCGGACGTTTACCTCGACGGGGCTTCCAAACCCCGTACGCTTCACTTGAAGAATCTACGGCGGCAGTGGCAGATTCTTGCCCTCCAGATTGTCGCCACCGTGGCCCTGATTGGCATGTATTTGGAAGTGGTTTCCACCTATGTTGTTGGCACCATCGACCACACCATTCTTTTCGATTCCATCGAGTTGTTGATCTCCGACCAACTGCCCTTGGGCGACTGGCTTACGGGCGAGGGTCGCAACGGCATGGGTCGGTTCTTTGTCCCGCTGGTTTTAGGGTTGAGTCTGGGCGGTACCATGGCCCTTATCGCCTTCCAGTCTCCGAAGGTCCAGCAGCGCATCAAACTCGGTTTTATCGTCGGACTCATCGTATTACTCGTCGGCCGATTGGTGCTCTCCTGGTTCGCCGGCATGCTGTTTTCCTTTGAACTGCGCTTGCCAACCAACAATGAATTGGAAACGCTTCAATGGCCATTGTTGATGATCATGTCGCTCATGATTCTCTTCATCTATCTCCTCCCCGTCATCATGGGGACACGTGGCATCTGGGGTTTGTCCCGACGATCCATTGCATGGGCCATCGGCTTCACCTTGTTGTTCCTCGGCATCCACGCCATCCTAACGTTCCCGCTCATCAAATCACAACTCGGGTCCTATGGGGGCGCACTGGCCACGCTCGAGAGTCAAACATCGGACCCTACCATCGGGCTGTTCGGTCTTAAATTGGTGACGCAAGAACAGTTCAATCTGATTCTCATCGCAGTGCTCATCATGGTTTTCCAAGAAGCGAGCTACGGTGTCATTCGCAACCTCGAGTACGCGTTCCGCCTCCCAGAATCCTGCAAGCGAGACCCCGAGTATGTGCGTCAAATGGACAACGTCCTCAACACTCACCTTCGTCATACCTTCTTGTTTTTGGGTTTGACCGGTATTGCGACCATGGTTGCCCTTGGATTCCACAAGGTCTTACTCACCATCGTCTCCGACACGACCGGAAGTCAATGGGCGGGTCAAGTCTCTGAATCCATTGAACTCACCCTCACCTATGGCCTCGTTATTTCTGCCCTGCTCTTCTTGAGCATCATGGCCGTGCTCCGCTTCTTCATTCCCTGGCAGCGGGTCATCGGGTTCATCCAATCTCGAACCAACCGCTTCCCGCCAGAACCGGATTCAAAGGAATTCACTCAGCTATGATGCTCTGCTTTGTTGAAGTGCACGTCCCACCATTTCAATTGCCGCCAACAGGGCAAGCGGGTAAGCAATGTAGGCGACGAAAGGACCCAACACATCGTGCCCAACCGCCTGATTGACGCTGGAATTGAAGAATACGAAGGCCAGAATGGCCATCAGCAGCAAAAGGCGTTCCACCCAAAGCGGGTAGGGTTTTCCGAGGGATTCATGGCGTCCCATGAGGGTGCTGGTTTCGTCAGACATGTCGATCTTCAAAAGTCAAGGTCGGAAAGTCGAGATTCTAAATCTGCCAACGCCGTGTCTTTGGCCGGTGTGGCCACGGGGTCGTGTGCGGTTCGATGGCTCCGTTCAGCATCCAAACGTGCGAGTTCAGCCTCCAATACGGCCCGCTCATCGTCCAGACTCGGGGAAGAGGTGGGGGTGTAGGTGGATGTTGCTTCGGCGAGGGCCTCGTTCTCATCGTCCCCGGGTGGGGGGAGCGGCGACCACCCCTCATCGTCGACGGATTCACCGCTGGCCTCCACCACCGAAACTTCCTCGGCTTGCACCAAATGAGGCTCAAGGTCATGAAGCATGGCTTCGTTTACCGGTATCCGTTGTTCAGCAGGGATGGATTCGCGCTCAAAGGGCAACAAACCGTCCCGCTGGAATTCCCACATCATGCCACGTGGGCGGCCGTCAGTCAATCCCGAAGCGTCGAGTTGGGTAATGAGTTCCTCGAGCACACGAGCCGTTTCTTCCAAGCCAATGGCTTCACCTGCGTCTCGTTGGTCGGCTTCAAGATAGATGTCATCAAGGGCAACTTGGATGAGTTTTCTCGTCCCTTGAGCCAAGCTTGGAAGGGCTTCTGGTCGTTGACAATTGGCCAGCAGGGCATGGACCTCATGGGAAGGTGCTCCAAGCCGTTCAACTTGCTCGAGAACGTTGCGAATACGCCGGAGCATCGTGATGGAACGGTCGAAATCTTCGAGCAGGTGTTCAAGGTCAACCACGACATGATTTACCGTTTCGCCCAATTGTTGCTCGAGACGTTGCTGGACAGACCATCGGGCCAAGCCTCGCACGGCTCCTGCCGTCTGAGGAACTTGGCGCTCGAGGAGCGTCATGACCTCTGAGGAGAGCAGGTGACGGGGTGTTGCCGCCACGTGGTCTACCGTGCCTTGAATCACTTGAAGCGCACGTTCAACGGCACGGTCGAGCATGGTCACCGAATATCCGAGGCCTCGGGCGTGTTCCAAGCGCTCAAGCACCGGTCCAAGGCCGAGGAAGGTGTTGTTGTCATCGAGCAAGGCTTGAGCGAGCGGTTCTTCGGCGAGGCGGGCTCGCAGGCGCTCGGCTTCCTGAATGTCGGCGAGGGCCTCTTCATGCGCTTCAGCCAATGAGGTGGCCTTGTCCACAAGGGACGCCAGTTCAGCCTCTGCATGTCCACGACGGGCGCCTAAATCACCCAATTCTCGGAGCACTTGACGGCGTTCGTCCATGAGTTCTCGTAGTTCAGCTTGAATGTTGGAACGGCGTGATTCCTCTTCCACTCGTCGGAGACGGTCTTCTTCCGTTCGTTGCCGGGCATGCTTTTCCTCTGTCCGGACGGATTCAAGTTCCAAATTACCGACATGCACCTGCTCTTGCACGGTGATCAAGTCCGATTGAACCCGAGCGTGGCGTTCGCGACTGGTGTTGACCTGTTCGCTGAGAACCCGCAATCGCCGTTCTTCATCTTCGCTTTGTTTTCGAATGGTACCGAGGCGTTCGCTGCCTTCTGCAAGACTAGCTTGCAATTCCGCCTCCTTGAGGGACAGAGTTTCAATGGCTTCTCTCAATTCAGCACTGCTATCAGCATCACCGAGGGCCTTAGCGAGTTCAGCGGCCCGTTGGCTGACCTGGTGCTCCAATTCATTGACTCGGCGAACCAAGCGTTCTGCTCGTGATTCTGCTTCCTCGGCTTGGCCTCTGGCCTGCGCAAGGTCAACTTGCATGGTGTTGAGTTGTGCATGAGCTTCTTCAAGTGCCGTGGTGTTCTCTTGCCGAGATTCTGCCGCTTCCCTGGCCACGATTTGCGCAGCATCTTTTTTCTTCTCCAAGGCTTTCAACTGGCCTTCCAAGACCGCTTTGCTTTTGTTGAGTTCATCAACGGTCTGTTCGGCCTTTTCCAGTTTTCTCCGAAGGCCAGCATCCACCGCAGTTACCGCTTCATCCCGCATCACGGGAAGCGGTTCGGCGACGTCTGCGCCGTCGGATTTGAACACCATCTTTGCACGTTGTTTCTGCATGGACTCAAGCCCTGCATGGAATCCAAGCATGTCGTCAAGGAGGCTCTTGAGGGAGGCCTGCCGTGCTTCGGAGCGGGTACGTACGGTGGCGAGCGATTGAATGAAACTGGACAGGGTGAAAGATTCGACCGTTCCAGAGCTGGCCGAGACGATGGTTCCAGCCGGGAAACGAAGGAGTTGGATCTTTCTTTTGGCCTCCGTCAGTGCCAACATCGCTTCCTCTTCGCTCTCAAAGGCGGGTGCCCACAATGCAACAGGGACGCCTCGTGAAAGCACCAAGGACACGGCTTTACTGGAGGAGCCGGATTGAATATGGCCAGTGACCTCCTCTTCTCGTCCGGCTTTCAGCATGGAGATGACCGCATCGGGTCCTCCTCGCCCATCTCGTAGCACAAACCCTTCGGGCATCTTGGAGCCGTGAGCACCAGCCGCCACAATCTCGCCATCCAACGCGATGGAAGCGGAGGAAAGGAGCCGCGCGTGATTGGCGTCTTTTTCGGTCCATACGGCAAGGGAAATTTCGCCGCTTTGGGCCAAGAGCAGTGCGCCGGTCTCGGTGTGAAGGGTCCAGTGGCTTTGGCCTTTCATGCCCCACTGGCTGTGGACTTCTTGCCCACCCAAGGCGGCCATCATCTCGTGAAGTTCACCGGCCAGGCGTTCTTCTTCTCCGAGGCCGGGAAGGTCGCCGACGTGGTCGATGAGCATCCCGCTGTCAATGGCCATAGCGCCTCGAACCGTGGTGTTTGTTTCCAAGGTTCGAATGACGGTGGAAAGGTCGCGAGAAAGCAAGCGTTCGACCGCGTTGGTCGATGATTTCAGTCCTTGACGGTCAGCTTGGTGAACGAAGGCTTCCGGTACGAGTTCAGCAAGGCTGCCCAGTTCGGCGATGCTGTAGGACGTGGCGAGGTGACGGAACTTCTGTTCCGCTTCGAGATGTTCCAGTTGATGCTTGGCTTCTATCCCGCCCAACAAGGTGTTTTTCTCATCGGCATCGGCAAGGTAGCCGACCACTCGACCGCCGCGAACGAGACGATGGCCTACCGGTGTTTTACGTCGGCCAAGGTAGGTGGAAATAGCGCCGTGAGCGAAGGGCTGTAGCCTCCCTTCCTCCAAGGTGATGGTTTCGTTAATGGGCGTTCCTGCTGGGAATTCAAACATGTTTGTTCACCTACATTTCTTGGGTTGTGGCCAGTTGAGCACGGAGGTGGTCCACGGAGTGCCTCCAGCGAGCAATGTTGCCTTTCGAGCCGCTCAACATCACGATTCTGTACGGCGTGAGGATATCGATGAGGACCTGGTCCTCGCCCTCGATCCACAGTTCGTGCATGTCGCCTTGATCGTGGTGCTGAACAGCATCCAACGCTGCGACCGTTAATTCCACGGCACGGTTCACGGGCGGGAGTTGGCCTTCGGGGCCAACGCTGGAAAGCAACTTTCCACGGTCGTCCATCATCATCGCTTGGTCGACCCCCTCTATCTTGAGAAACTCCCCCAGAAGACGTTGCAACATGCCTGCTCAACCTGATTGACAGCGCTGTAGCCTTCAAGAAGTTTTGCGCTCAGCAGGGGAAATATGGCGGTTTGGGCACCTTTCGCTTTTTTCCAACTGGAAAATAAGTTTCAGGGTAGCCAAAACGGGGCGATGGATTTGTTTCCAGTCCTTTGAAAAGCCAAGAAATGCCAGCCTCGTCCGAAAGATGGCTCTGTGAAAACGAAGTTAATTATTTCAATTGAATATTTGATTTTTCAATTGAAGAAATCTTCTCCACAATTCGGCTGAGAGCCCCCATCTTCGGCGCCGTTGATTTGAAACCATGCGCCCGTTGAGCCTCCACCATGGCAGGCGCAAGTTCGGAGGGATTGTTCACGGTTCCATCGTGTGATGCCTGTGAAAAGCCTGCGGTGGTTGAACAGGCCTATTCTGGTCGTATTCTCTGTGGGAAGCACTTGGCGAAATCGGTTCGCAAAAAGATCAGCAAGGAACTTCGCCTGCAATTGCCGCTCAAAAAAGGCGAACACACCACCGTTTTGGTTGCCGTGTCGGGCGGCAAGGACTCGGCCGTCCTGCTCGATGCCTTGGTGGACCTCATTGGAAAGCGGCAAGACGTCACCATCGTCGCTGGAACCGTGGACGAGGGCATTGAAGGCTACCGCCCTCCCTCGATTGAATGCGCTGCTTCCTTGTGTGAACGGTTAGGCGTGGAACACCACGTCGTTTCGTACCCTGAACTCTCCTTCATCGAGATGGACGAAGTGGTTCAGCGCCTGCCCATGGTGATTCAGAAGGACAACGATGCTCCACGCATGGCGTGTTCTTACTGCGGCGTTTTCCGGCGCCAAGGCATCAATCACTTGGCCGAACGCGTTGGTGCAGACGTCATCGCCTTGGGCCACAACCTCGACGATATGGCGCAAACCGTGCTGATGAACATGGTCAATGCTGACATTGAGCGGACCCTTCGTTTAGCACCTCACACGGCGACTCCCGTCGACGGGCTATCGCCTCGGATTGTTCCACTGCGTTGGGTTCCTGAACAGGAAATTCATCTCTATGCTTTGCATCGAAACCTTCCGCTCCACCACGAGGAATGCCCAAACGCTCGGGGTGCTTTGCGTTGGCGCCACCGAGAAATGGTGGCCCAAATGGAAGCCGATGTTCCCGGAACTCGGCATGGCCTCGTTCGAATGGCTGACCAAATCAAAGGCCTTCGCGATCAAGTGGTGGCGCTCGGAGGCCAAGACCAACGACCTGCTCCGCCAACGCCTTGTCCACGCTGCGGAAGTCCGAGTTCAGGAACGCAATGCAAAGCTTGCGACATGCGGGATTTGCTCGGTGTTGAGCAGGATTAGAGCACGTTGTTGACCAGTTCCTCAAGGTCTTGCGGGCGTCCACAATAATGGCACCTCAATTCAAGGGGCACCCTTGAGAGAATCTTCAATCGGTGGGCGAGCGGTTCGCGAGGGTTGGTCGTGATGCAGTTCGAAAAAGTACAGCGCAGAACGTTGACGATTTCATCACCCAACTCAATGGTCAATTTCTCGGCGACGACGTAGGCTCGAATGATGGCTACATGGGCGTCCGGAGCGACCAGGGCCAGTCGGTTCAATTCGTCTTGATTCAACTCCCGGTCTTCGACTTTGATGATGTCCTTGGTGCCCATTTTCTTGGAAGGGACGTTCATGACCATGGAAACAGGGACCGACGAACGCCTGTTGATGCCAAGCATTTCCAGCACGCGCATGGCATGTCCTGCAGGAATGTGGTCGATGACCGTCCCGTTTCGAATCGCCGTAACTCTTCGCATGTTGCCTTCTTGCGACATCAAGCACCACCTCCAATATCAGCGGGAACTTCCACGTCGAGCAACCGGCACAGCAACGCCATGCGGGCCACGACCCCGTTGAAAGCTTGCTCAAAATAGCGTGCGTGGCGTGTTTGGTCAACCGATGGATGGATTTCGTCCACACGGGGGAGGGGGTGCATGATGATCATGTTCTCTTTGGCCCCGTCGAGATTGGAGGCGTGCAACTTGTAGGCACCGGCGACTTTGGCGTATTCGTCTTCATCGGCGAAGCGTTCTTTCTGAATGCGGGTCATGTACACCACGTCGGCGGTTTCAATTGAACCGAGCAAATCCTCTGTTTCGGTGATGTTTGCTCCATGAGCGTTGAGGTCGGCGACAATCTCGGCTGGCATCTTCAACAGGCTGGGGCTCGCCAGGATGAGTTCGCACCCAAAGCGGGTGAGGGCGTGGCTAAGCGAGTGCACGGTTCGGCCGTAGCGAAGGTCGCCTGCAAGGATGACTTTGAGGCCGTCCAACCGGCCATGGGCTTGTTGGATGGTGAACAGGTCGAGCATGGTTTGTGTGGGGTGATGCCCTGCGCCATCGCCTCCGTTGAGTATGGGCACTCTCGCTGCATCTTGGGCGTATTGGGCAGCGCCTTGTCGAGGGTGTCGCATGGCGATGATATCGGTATACCCGTCCACCATTTGGATGGTGTCAAACAGCGTCTCACCTTTGACGACGGACGAGGTTTTCACATCGCCGAGGTTAACCACGTCCCCACCAAGCCGCTTCATCGCCGTCTCAAAGGACATTCGGGTCCGGGTGCTTGGCTCGAAGAACAAGTTTCCCAAAATTTTCCCTTGGAGGAGCGGGAGGTAGGTCTTGCCTTCTGCGACGGGAAGCAAGCGTTGTGCATCGTCCAAGATACTCAATATTTCTTCGTTGGATAAATCATCCATGGTGATGAGTCCTGACATGGTCTTCCCTCGTAAGTCTTCACACCCCGATAACACCCTTGAACATTGCCGCTGAATTGGTTCGCTCAGAGGGAGAGGCTCGTCCAAATCATCGGAGTGATTATGGGGAACAGCGTTGAGGCCCCGGCCATGGTCACCTGGGCGGATGCAGACGCAGCCATTGAGGCCGAGGCAGCCCGGCGGATGAAGCGGGTCGAGAACGCCACGTTGTTCACGGCCCTTTCGCTGTTGGTCTGTGCTGTTTGGCTCGCTTGGCCCTCCATCAAAGGACTGATGGAAGGCGACGGGGTGGTGCTCACCAGTTTTGGCCCCCCTCTCGTGCTTTTGATTTGGGGTATCTTCGTCCAAGATTTGATTCTTGACAACGCCGTTGCAAGGTCCCGTGTCGCTTCAGCCACCAGTCTTGCGTGGCCTGTTTTATTGTGTTTGGGCGCGCTGGGCCTTGACGGTAATCGTTCCCAACTGGCGGGCAGCATCTTGATTTTGTTTGCAGGTTTCATGTGCCGACAACTCTCCAACCGAACGATGCGAGGAAACTTTGGTGTTCTTCGCTATCGGGCTATCTTGACCGGGATCGGATCGGCTTCTGCGGTGGCGTTGACCCTTATCCAAAGCGAAAGCCTCGTCTCGGTCTCCGGCGGAACGGCAGGCTCGCTCGCTGTTTTTGCCGTTCTCGACACGGTCTATACTTGGACGGTCGGTGATGACCAAAAAGCCGATCGAAAACGGTTCAAAAAACGCCTCGATAGTTTGGAAAATCGTCTCTTGGAACTCAAAGCTCAGGGTGCTGCCGTGGCGCAGGCCGCAAGTTTGTTGACCACGGCAAAAGAAGAGGGACATTTGGACCCTGAATACGGCATGCGCTTATTGGATGAGAGTGAAGAGGACATGGAACGTGCGCTTTCGCTGGCCGATGACGTGGAAATCATTCGTAAGGATGCCCTTGACGCTGTCATCGCTGCGGAAGATATTGCGCCGACGGCCAAACGCCCCCGAAAAGCCTACGACATGGGAGAGCGAGAGGTTAAACTGGGTTCGCTCAGAGAGGGTGAACAACTCTACCGCCAAGCAAAAAAGCGAGCAACGGATGTCATTGCTTGGTGGTCAAAGGCCGAATCGGTCATCGCTGAAGCAACGCGTGCGCTCGATGGAAAACAGGGAGCGGGGGTCGCTCACCTTCGCGAATTGCTCGGCGATGCCAAAGCAAAACTCGGGCAAGAACAACCCAAGGAAGCCTACGAGTTCGCCATCGCTATTCTCCCCCAGTTGGAAGCAGATGAAGGGGCGCTTGAACGAGCGAAAACTTCGTTGGTCGAAGCAAGACGAACCGTTGACCAAAGCGATGGCTTGGACACTCAGGAATTCGAAGAACGCTTGGAGCAAGCCGAGCAGGCCCTTGCCGCAGGAAACGCCAGCCAGGCCATTGGATTGGCGGACGGGGTGGTTCGAACGGTCGGGCGGGAGCGAGCGGCGATGGACGATGTGCTGCGAGCGCTGAAGCAGAAGAAAAAACTCACGAAGCGCTACGAATCCCGAGATGACCGGGACACGTGGGACGCCATGCTTCAGGAAATTACCGATGCTGCCGACCAGCGTCTTTGGTCACACGCAGGCATGCTGCTGGAACGAATGACGACGGCCCTGGACAAAGAGGGGCATGCCAGTGACGAGGCCAAGGAACTCTACGATTTCGTCATTGAACAGTGGAAAGTCCTCAGAAACCAATGCGATGCAGCCAGCATCAAGGTGGTGGATGATGACCGTCGAGCTTGTGAAAAAGCGATCGCTGAGGCTGAAACAGCGCTTGATGGCGGACGGGTCAAGGCCACGCTGGATGCGCTAGGTCAGGCGGATGCCGCCATGGAACGCCTTCGTCGTAGAATTTGATCAAATGTCAAGCAGGCCGTTCTTTTGCGCAGCCTTGAGGTTGATGCCTGCCGGAAGGCCGAGGTCAATCGGCATGCCACCGATGGTGACCGTGATCCCCTGAAGATGGGTGAAAAGACCGAGCGGCACTTCGTCTTGCAGTGATTTGTAGGCGTTCTTCTTACCGTGTTGGGACACATCGCCGCCCAACATCAGAGACCACGCATTGGCCTGCACCGCATGTTGCTTGAGGTTGATACTGTCCATCACGGGGGGGATGGACACGTTGTGAAGATTCCACAACCGTTTCCAATCCGCCTCGTTTTCCAAGACCCACTGAATTTTTGTGGGCTCTGAGGGCGGTCGTTCGGTTTGACCGAGCCGAGCGAATTGATGCATCACGGCGCGAATATGCGGATGCCGCGGATGTTGTTTGGCCAACGATTTGAGCGCATTGACCGCCGAGAGGGTACGGCCACTGTCGTGGTTGAGGAGGGCGGCGACCAACTCACCGTGAACCCAGGTCTCGCCTTCCATGCCAGCGAGGGTTCGCTCCAGATGGTTGAGGGCGCGTTCGCTTTCTCCGTTCATTCGTAGCCGAGCCAGTTCAGAGAGGTACATCGCTCGTTGAGCCGGTTGGCGTGGAGGTCTGGTCCGCAAGGACATCTCGCCTTTCTCAAAGGCTTGCAACATCAGAATGTTGTCCTTTCGAAGCGGGTCAACGCTGAGCATTGACATGCCCTGTTTACTCAACTGCTTTTGGCCACTCAGCAGGCTTGCAGCCCAGCGAATGCGAACCGCCTCAATATCGTCGTTATCCAGCAGTTCAAGGCGAGGAATCGCTTCTTTGTAATCACGTTGAGCAAGGCTTGTCGCACACAAGACCAATCTGGCGATTTGGGCGTCCCGGCCGCCCTGAAGAGCCAGGAGGTCAACCGCCAATTCTTCCGCTTCGTCCCAGCGCCCGAGTCCACAATGAAGCAGCATTTTCGCTTGAGCGTGGCGAATCATATCCAAACCCACCAAGGTGGCCTCCCGGTTCATGGTGGCGTCATCAAAGCGTTCGATGGCGGTGCTCCAGTCATCTTTGCCCAACAGTTCACTGGTTGGGCGTTGCTTGAGATAGATCATGTCGCTCATTCCACGAAGCCGTGTGCGGTCTTCGTCCATGGATGCGTCAAAGACGATTTCGCTGAGTTTTGTGGAGCGCCGTATCGACACCGCCCAGACCACCAAAAACGCCACTTGGCCACCGGAGGCCAGCATCCAGGTTAACTGTTCCAACATGTCCTTTTGCATGACGGAACAAACGCTGTTTTCCCACGCGCCGCAAGCTTCCTCCTGTGGCAGGAAACTGGAATCCCAGAACGTCACCATGGCAAGGGCCAGCAAAAGCATGGATTGGCCGGCGAACCCCGTGAAACAAAAGTTCAGCACGTTGGCTTGTTGAATCGGTTCTGCACGCAGCAACCTGCTGTCTGCGAGGCGAATACCGCCCCACCCGGAGACGTCTTGAATGTCCAAGAAGAGAATCCTGGCCACCTCATACACAAACAGGAAACCAATTGCGGCGACGTTCAACAAGAGAAAGAGCAGGAGTGTGGTGACGATGGGGACTCGAATGCCTGCCTGTGGGATGTGAGAGAACAATTCGATGAGGCCAAAGCCAAGCAGACCGCCCTCTTCCATGTAGGTGGATTGAATGCGGTACTCGGGAAGTTCCATCACGCGGTCAGAATGCACGAACAGGTCGGGGTTGTAGAGGAGTAAAATCAGCGAAATCAGGGTGTTTATGGCGACAAAGGGCATGGCGACCAAGTTGAGATGAACCACTTGAGCGATGAATTGCTGCCGCGCATTTGGATAATGGTTGTGAAAGGGCGAAGCGCCTCCCTTGGCGATCTGCGCTGAGGATTGTTTGAGGGCCTGCCATGAAGAACCTAAGATGCGACCGTAAGCAAGAACAGCAGGGCTGAACGCCACCATCGCCACCATGCTATAATGCGTGGTCGGGGAGGCACCCATTCCTTTGAGCACTTCGCCCACCGCTACCGCCAAGGCCAGCCATGCGACCGTGAGGGCCATGTAGGAAGCATTTCGGGAGTTTGAATTGCTCTGCAGGGTGGCGCGCGAAACACCGAGCGGTTTGATGACTTGAGCGCCCAGTGAAGTCCCGCTTGAGATGATGGCAGGGGCGACGATGAGGATGAGGGCAAAGGCCACGGACGGAGCATGGTAGCCGTTTGAACCGCCGCCCCGGTAGTTGAAGAACTCAAACAGCAGAACCAAACTTCCGGTCAGGGCCATCAGGTAGGATATGACACCCAAACGTGTCCCTCGCCGAGCAAGAAGCATGCGAACATCTTCCACCGTGGAGGTCACTTTGTGAACTTCGTAGGTTTTCTCGCCGGTCGGGAAGGCCACTTGCAAGCCTCTCAGTTGTCGAGGAACCACGTTCCTCCAAAAGAACCACGCGGCCAAAAACGCCAACAGAAGAGGGCCTGCCATGTCCAAAGAGAACCCTTGGATGATGGCGGGTGAAGTCATTGTTCATCACTCGTTGATGGCGGAACGAGGGCGGGCTGGCTGACCTTTTCCGTGATTTCCTCAGTCAGATTCGCTATGAAGGTTTTGAGGGGGATGCCGGCGATTTGGTCACCGTTTCGAGCGCGCAAACTCACGGTCTCGTTGCCCATCTCATCATCGCCGAGAATGACGATGTAGGCGGGCTGAAGTTTGCGATGATTGCGGATCTTCTTCATGATGTTATTCCCTGAATCATCCACTTCTACACGCACACCTTCGGCTCGGAGGGCATCAGCGACCTGTGCGGCATAATCAGCGTGTTCTTCCCGAATCGTGATGACATGGCACTGGGTTGGTGTGAGCCAGGTTGGGAATCGGCCGGCAAAGTGCTCGATCAAGACGCCACAGAACCGTTCCATGGACCCGAACGGGGCGCGGTGAATCATCACCGGACGGTGGAGTTCACCGTCGCTGCCCTTGTAGGCTAAATCAAAGCGCTCCGGGAGATTATAATCGACTTGGACGGTCCCGAGTTGCCATTCTCGGCCGATGACGTCCTTCACGACGAAATCGATCTTCGGTCCGTAAAAAGCCGCTTCACCTTGTTCCTCTGACCAAGGGACGCCGAGTGACTCTGCCGCTGCTCGGCAGGCTTCCTCGGCTTTGTCCCATCCTTGGGGGTCACCGACATACTTCGAGGAATCTGGATCCCGAAGGCCCACACGGACGCGATAATCTTCCATGCCGAGTTTGTCAAAGATGATTTGGACGAGTTCAATGCAACCCAGCACTTCCTTGGCCAGTTGGTCTTCGGTCACGAACAAGTGAGCGTCGTCTTGTGTAAAGCCCCGAACGCGCGTCATGCCGGAAATTTCTCCCGATTGCTCCCACCTGTAAACGGTTCCAAATTCAGCCAGACGCAAGGGAAGGTTGCGGTAGGAGCGAGGTTGGCTGGCGTAGATTTTCACGTGATGCGGGCAATTCATCGGCTTGAGCATGTAACCGTCGATTTCACCGGATTTCATCATGTTGGACAGGTCGCCACAGGTACAGCCTTCATCCGCTAATTTCTTCATCAACTCGCGTTCGACCAAAGGAGGGTATTGGGATTCTTGGTAGTATGGGAAGTGGCCCGAGGTTCTGTACAAGTCCAATTTCCCAATATGTGGCGTGAACACTTGAGCATAGCCTTGGCGGCGAAGATGGTGCGAGATGAAATCTTGCAGTTCTTGGCGGATGACCGCCCCACGTGGCGTCCAGAGGATGAGCCCCTGGCCCACTTCTTCATCGATGTGGAACAGTTGAAGGTCCTTTCCGAGTTTGCGGTGATCTCGCTTTTTGGCTTCTTCAAGGCGGGTCAAGGTGGCTTTCAGCGCTTCCTTTGAAGGTTCGACCAATCCATAAATGCGAACAAGTTGTTCCCGTTCTTGGTCGCCTCGCCAATACGCTGTTGAAACCGATGTTAAACGAACGAACATCAGTTTCGAGGTGCTGGGAACGTGAGGCCCGAGGCAAAGGTCGTACCATTCTCCTTGCTTGTAGATGGTTGAACCATCCCCGGCTTCGAGTTTATCGTCGATGATTTCCAACTTGTACGGGTTGCTCTCAAAGTGCTCTCGTAGTGAAGATTGGTCAAGTTCCACTCGCTCCACGTTTAAATTCCGACGGGCGAGTTCGTGCATCTTCTTCTCAATCGCTTTGAGGTCGCCTTGAGCGATGGGCTCCATGGCAAAATCGTAGTAGAAGCCACGATCGATGGCCGGGCCAATCGTTGGAAGCGCACCGGGGTAAAGTTCCATCACGGCTTGCGCCAACAGGTGGGCGGCGGAGTGGCGCAGAATGTGGATGCCTTCCTCCGAATCGGCAGGAATGCCCTCAACGGAGCAATTGATGTCGAGCACCTTGGACAAATCACATTCGGCGCCGTCCACTTTCGCCGCCAAGCAGCCATGCTTTTTCCCCATGGCATCCGTGATGACTTCACCACAAGTGATGCCTGATGCGTACTCATTGACGGTTCCGTCTGGCAGGGTGATGTGAATCATGCTCATGTTACCAGACTCCTTCAACCCCTACGGGGTTGCCTCATCGCTATGAATCCCGCGCTCCTTCCTGCCCGGTAGCGAGGGGTTCTACCAGTCCACGTCAAAATCATCGCCAAGTTGGGCTGGCGGGGCTTTGAGCACGACCGGAGTTGGCGTCCCCTCGCCCTTTTGTTCGCCTTTGCTCGAAGCCACGGCAGGAGGTTTGACGACGAACGCCTCTCGGTCTTCAACAGCGTCGATGCGTTGGTTGTAGACCTTCGGTAGGGCCGGCGCCTGCTCTTCGGTTTGAGGGACCGATGGATTCGCCTCAACCTTGAGGTTCTCCTCTCCCGCCTTCAGTTCCGAGAAATCCCGAGCGAGAACGTCGTCGAGGTTCGGCTTGTCCGTGGGGGCCCTTTTCATGGTGTTCCATCCCACCTCTACCACAAGAAGGCTCGGGTCATTTGGCTACCTTTGGGCGAGAACTTCTCGTATGCAGGTCTATTTGAGGGGGCGGCGCCACGCAGGAACATGCGCCTGGGCATCGTGGTCAACCCCGACGCAGGATTGGGTGGCAAATTGGGGTTCAAGGGCAGCGACGGTCGCGCCGAAGAAGCCCGTGCCGCCGGCGCTGAAGACCGTGCAGGCCCCCGGATGCATCAATGCTTGAACCACCTCGTGGCGTTGGCCTCTTCTTCCCTTAATCGGAGCGGTGTTGCGCTGGACTTGCTGGTATGGGATGGACGGATGGGTTCGACATGGTTGCCTACAGTGGCCGACGATGCGCCGTTTTCGGTCAACGTGATGGGCACCACTCCCGCCACCACTTCACCTGAAGACACGACCCTCCTCGTCCAAGAACTCGTCAAAGCCGGCGCTGAGGCGCTGGTGTATGCCGGCGGTGATGGAACAACCCGAGACATTGTGAAAGCCTTGGAAGCAATGGGCGAAGAGGCCCAAAAGACCGCCTTGATCGGTGTTCCCGGTGGCGTGAAAATGCATTCGGGTTGTTTTGCCACCACACCCAAAGCAGCAGCAGAAGTCGTTCTGTCCTTTGCGTTGGGCGATTTGCGCACGGCGATTACCGAAGTGATGGATTTGGACGAAACCATCTACGCCAAAGGGGAATGGAAGGTCCGCATGTACGGGGAAGCTTGGACACCGTCTTCACCCCGCTTTATGCAAGGGGCTAAGGAACAGGTTGAGCGGGTCAGTGAAGAAGATACCATTGAAGGGTTGGCTCATCATGTTTCTTCCCTCATGGAAGACGAACCCGATCTCATGGTGGTGTGGGGCAGTGGAGGCACGTTACGACGTATGGGTGAGCACTTGGGGCAAGAATTGACCCTGCTTGGCATCGATGTTCAACACGGTGATACCCTTCACGCCGACCTCAACGAAGATGGCCTCCTGAAGGTCATCAGCGCTCATGTGGACGAACGTGGGCCTCGCCCCCTTCTCCTCCTTCTCTCGCCCATGGGCGGACAGGGCTTCCTCATTGGACGAGGGAACTTGCAACTTTCCCCCGACGTTCTTCGGCTCATTGGTCACGGCAACATTCTCGGCGTCGCAACCCCCTCAAAACTCATCGGGCTTGATGCCGTTCGCATCGATACTGGCGATGAAGAACTCGACGCAGAATTCCAAGCCAAACGCTTCATCAAAATCCTGCAAGGTTTCCGGACGACGCGACTTATCCGCGTCGCGGAGATTTGAGGCAAATCGAGGCGTTGTTGAGCCGATGATGTGAACAATCGGCAGGAAGAACGACTCATGTGCGATTCATATAATCTCATGGTATGGTCATGACATGCAAGGAAAACGAGTGGTCATTTTAACAGGCGCAGGCATCTCAGCGGAATCTGGAATTCAAACGTTTAGGGACAACGACGGGCTCTGGGAAGAATATCATATCGAGGACGTCGCCACACCCGAGGCGTGGCGGGCCAACCCCGCCTTGGTCTGGGGTTTCTACCAGGGTCGGCGACGTCAACTGCAAGAGGTCCAACCGAATCCAGCCCACAACGCCCTTGCGGCTTTGGAGCAGGGTTTGGAACACATGCTGCTCATCACACAAAACGTGGACGATTTGCACGAGCGTGGCGGAAGTCAGGACGTTGTCCACATGCACGGACAATTGCGAACCTTACGGTGCGAGAACAGCGGTCATCGGGAACTTCGAATGGATCCTGCCGACCTTACCGATGATTTCCTGACCTGCAACTGTTGCGTAGAACCGCAACGCATGCGCCCCGATATCGTATGGTTCGGTGAACGACCGATGCACATGGAGGATATTTACGCTGCCGTTGATGCTTGCGAAGTTTTCATTGTGGTCGGCAGTTCAGGTCATGTTTACCCTGCATCTGACCTCGTACACATTGCCCGGGCCAACGGGGTGCGTACGGTTCTTGTGAACGCCGAAGCACCGCTGAATGTGGATGCTTTTGATGAGGTTCACCTTGGGAAAGCCGGCGAGGTCCTCCCGGAATTGGTCAACGCTTGGCTGGCTGAAGAGACCGCTTGAGGTCATTGCTTTGAGGCGGCCTGAAGCAAACCGAGGAAAGGTGGGCTTGGCCTGCCCGGGCGCGATTTGAACTCGGGATGGAACTGGACCCCGACGTAATAGGGGTGGTCGTTGAGCTCAAAGATTTCACAACGTTGCCCCGATTCGTCCTTGCCGACGAAGACGAGACCTGCCTCTTCGATGCGTTCAATGAGGTCGGGGTTGACTTCGTATCGATGCCGGTGGCGCTCGTCCACCGATGCACCCTGCCCGTACAATCCACGGATGGTTGAACCTTCGTGTTGCCAGAGTGTCGGCCGGCTTCCCAACCGCATGGTGCCTCCGAGGTGTGTTTTGGAAATTTCTGGCATGAACACCACCGCTGCATGCTCTGGGTTGTCCTCAAATTCAGTGGAGTTCGCTCCCGTCATGCCGAGCACGTTGCGACAGAATTCAATGGTGGCGATTTGCAGGCCAAGGCAGATGCCGAGGTAGGGGACGTTGTTGGTGCGTGCAAAGTGTGCGGCGAGGATTTTCCCCTCGATGCCTCGGTCGCCGAAGCCTCCGGGGACCAAGACGCCGTCCGCACCACGAAGGAGTTTCCACGCCTCCTTGTGTTCGCTTTCGTCCCAATTCTCTTCGAGGTGGCTCGCTTCAATCCAGTCGATGACCAGTTTTCGGTCAACCGCCATGGCCGCATGTTGCAAGCTTTTGATGACCGAGAGGTAAGCGTCGGAGAGGTCGGTGTACTTGCCGACCATGGCGATGTGAACTTCTTTGGTGAGCGTATCGAGGTGATGCGCCATTTGTTTCCACTCTTTCAGCAGCGGGGTGGCCGAGCAGTCAACATCCAAAATGTCGCACAGACCTTGCTCTTGGAGCATGAGAGGGACGTGGTAGATGTTCGGGACATCGTGGGTTGACATGACCGCTTCTGGCTGGACGTGGCAAAAGGCTGCCAACTTGTTCCTCGTCTCTTCGTTCAACGGTGCTGAGGATCTGCATACGAGAATGTCGGGGGTGATGCCCAAGCCGCGCAATTCTTTCACCGTGTGTTGCGTTGGCTTGGTTTTTTGTTCACCCACTGGGCCGAGAACAGGAACAAGAGAGACATGGACGAAGGTGACGTTTTCTCGACCCACACGGAATTGGAATTGACGAAGGGCTTCTACGTAGGGTGAGGATTCAATGTCGCCCACGGTGCCACCGAGTTCAATGATACAGGCGTCAGGTGTCTCCTCACTTCCATCGGCGGGGCGCTTGGCAACGTCTTCAATCCAATCTTGAATCGCATCGGTTATGTGGGGGATGACTTGGACCGTTTTGCCAAGGTAATCGCCACGACGTTCAGCTTCGATGACTTGAGAATAGATTTTCCCCGTCGTCAAATTGTTGTCTTTGGACAGGTTGATGTCGAGAAAGCGCTCGTAGTTTCCAAGGTCAAGATCGACTTCGCCTCCGTCGTCAAGCACGAAAACTTCGCCGTGCTCAAACGGTGACATGGTGCCAGCATCGCTGTTCAAGTACGGGTCAATCTTGATGGAAGTGACCCGCAGTCCAGCGCTTTTGAGCAAGACGCCAATGCTACTTGCAGTGACACCTTTTCCAAGTCCCGAGAGGACTCCTCCGCTGACTACGACGTACTTCATTGCATCATCAACGGGATTTTAGGCCGTCGCGCCTCCCTAATCAACATACCGAAGAACCCTACCATGCACAACCAAGGCGAGATGACCGAAGGATGAAAAGGTGGCCAAGCAAGACCGTCTTGAGGGCGAAGGATGGGAAGCGTTCCAGCGACGATGATGGCGTGGACAAAAACACGCCCTGAGGTCGGGGGGTTCACCCTTGAAGAGCACGCCGTCCCGAAACCTGGTCCCGGTGAAGTCTTGGTTCAAACGCAATCCACCTCGGTTTGCGGGACGGATCTCCACATTTGGAAGTGGGATGAATGGAGTCGGGAAAATGTTCCTTTGGGCACCGTGACCGGCCACGAGACCAGTGGACTTGTCGTGGCGTTGGGCGAAGGCGTTTCGAGCCACGACATCGGTGATCATGTCGCCATTGAATGCCATTTGGCCTGCTGGGATTGCCCTCGTTGCCATGAAGGTAATGCCCACGTTTGTGAAAACGGATCCATCTTCGGTGTTCACGGCCACGGGGCGTTTGCGCC
Organism: Candidatus Poseidoniaceae archaeon; assembly: GCA_938030705.1. Taxonomy (GTDB): domain Archaea; phylum Thermoplasmatota; class Poseidoniia; order Poseidoniales; family Poseidoniaceae; genus Poseidonia. Next base: position 51,818 of record CALHIR010000003.1, on the reverse strand, counting down.
TTATTTTGTCATTCCAGCCATCAATGCCCGACATGTCCCCGAAGGCCTTGACCCCGGCCACGCTTCTATTCAGGACCCGCTTGGAAACGCCATCCACACCCTGACCGGCGGTCCGGTTGAAGGAGCCACCGTGGCGGTCCATGGTTTGGGGCCAATCGGCCTGTTCGCCGTCAATGCTGCCAAAGCGATGGGGGCAAGCACCGTTATCGCCGTGGATTGGGACAATACCTACCGCATGAATTTGGCCAAGGAACTCGGTGCCGACATGGTCTTGGGCAAGGACGACGACGTGGTCGCTTCGATTCTTGAGGCGACCGAAGGCCGAGGTGTCGACAACAGCTGTGAATTTTCGGGGGCTGCCTCGGCGCTTTCCAACGCCATTCATTCGACTCGAATGGGGGGCTACGTCAACATTCTCTCCGTCTACGGCCAATCCATGCCAGAAGTGCCAATGAACGAGGTGGTGTTCCGCTACCTCCATCTCAAAGGCATCAACGGCCGAAAGATGTGGTCCACCTGGGAGACCATGCATGACTTGCTTGCACGAGGAGCCATCGATGTAGACAAGGTCTTGACGCACCGAATGAGCATCGAGGCCTTTGAAGATGCGGTTCTTCTTGCCATGGACGGTGATTGTGGAAAGGTTGTCCTTGACTTTTGAGAGGCTTAAGCCTTGATCCAGCGGTAGCGTCGAGCCCCTTCTTCCACACCTTCATCCCCGATGTTGACGAGGGCAAATTCACCGCGTGGTTCAATGACGCTGCTGTCTTGTGTCCCTTTGTGCAGATTCTCGTAGGTCACGTGGTCAATCGCCATGCGTCCACCGAGCCGTTCAAACAATCGCCACGTGGCCACGACTTCCCGCCAGCGCGGGCTGACCTTGCCCTCAAACACCTTGGCTTTGGCACCGGAGCCGTAGCCGCACATTCCGAACAAGACGTTGTCGAGATTGCTGTTGTCTTCGAGGTCCGATTCAAAGGTGGACATCAAGGCGAGGAAAATTGAACCGGTGTATTGGTTCCCAATCAGGCTGCTCGCACGCTGGCCCTTTTCGATGCGACCAGCATGGAACTCGGCGTATTGTGGGGTTTTGGAGATTTGGCGCCGATAAGCGTCTTTCTCCTTTTCCCATGCTTCCAACGCCTCACTGCTCGTGGAATCGGGTTGTTCAGGCATGGGCCCGATGGAGGCAATGACATCGTCCCACATCGGCGTGTTTTCACGGTCGTGTCGGAAGACGTCGGGGAACATGCGCTTCGCTTGGTAAGCGTAAGGCAAGTGCATGATGATGCGCGACCACTGTTCGGTAAACGGGGCGTCGTTTTCAGCGTCGATTCGGCCGCAGCGTTCTGCTTTTTGACTGAAGTCATAGAAGGCCTGACGCACGGCGTTTTGGTAGCAGCGGTTTGAGAATTGCCCGTCAAAGACAGGGTCGTCCCGGTGCACACTGACCTTCTCCTCGCCGTGAGCGAAAATACCGAGTTTGCGCACGGTTGACTTTGGTAGATGGCGAATCATGCGTTCGATGAGGCCTTTCTTGACCGTTTGGCCGGCTTCTTGCGCCAATTGCATCACGTTGGAGATGACCGAGCGAATGGATACTTCTCGGCGAGGCTTGAAGAAATCGTGCACCGGGGTGGTCGAGACGCCGATGCAGTCCGGGATTTCCAACAATCGGGGGTTGCGGCGAATGAGGAGCGCTCCGCCGCCTGCGCCTTGAGTGTATTCACCGGAGGATTCGAGGGCGTATTTGGCGTTGTCAGAGAAGATGACGATACCCAATCGCTCATCGCTTTCGTTGTCTCGGGCGACCCAATCAAGCGTGGTGTGCAAGGCATCGACTGCACCAATGCAGGCAAAGGTCATGTCGACCACGTCGCACGTTTGGAAGCAGTCTTCTCCAAATCGCTCCGCATAGCGTTGGGTGAGCATGTCAACAATGTAGGTCGCTGTTGGCTTGGCGCCGTCAAGGGCGGATTCTGTTCCAAGATACATACGGCCGATGGTCCTTGGATCCAACCCGTTCCGGTCGATCAATTGCATGACGGCCATGGCTCCCATGGTCGCCGTATCTTCATGGACATCGGGAATGGCCATGGCTTCAAGACCCAGCCCTTTGTTGAGTTTGCCATAATCGGCTCCCCGAAGGTCTGCAAAGTCCTTCATGTCCATGTAAAGACGAGGGAAATGGATGGCAATATCGTCAATGCCAACAGGGGCTTCAGAAGCAGCGGACACTCCTCGTCGTCGGGCGTCGGCTATTTGAAGAACTGGTTACAGCCAAGGAACTTCGTTCAGTCTTCTTCAGGAATCTCAGGAACCGTGGGGTCTTGCTTTGCCCACAACACATCGTCAATTCGGAGGACGGACAGGGCTGCTTCGGTTGCCCCTGCAAGCACTTGTCGGGTGATGCGCAAGGGTTCAACCACGCCGTCTTCGACCATGTTTGCGGGTTGTTTGTTCTCGATGTTGAGTCCGATGAAATGGGCGTTTGGTCCCCCGTCTGTTGTTTGTCTGGCCACCGTTTGAAGCAGGGAGTCGAGAGGATCCAAACCAGCGTTTTGCGCCAGGGTTCTGGGAATGATTTCAAGCGCGTCAGCATAAGCCTCAACAGCCAGTTGCTCACGTCCAGCAAAGCCTTCAGCGTATCTTCGAAGGTGTCGGGCAAGTGCAATCTGTGTGGCGCCACCGCCCGGCAGGAGCGCCGGTTCCTCAAGCAGTTGACACGCTACGCCCAGAGCGTCAGCAAAACAACGCTCTATTTCCCCAACCACTTCGTTGGTTGACCCTTTGGCGATGAAGGTCGCTCCGCCTTCTTCAGTTTCCACAATCCAGTGCATGACGCCGTTCCAACGCTCGTTGCTGCTCTGGATGAAGACCCCCAAATCCGAAGCCGTCAGGCCTTTCACGTCGTTGTTGAGAGTGGCCTTTGTGCCTCGGGCCAGCAGGTCGAGGTCGGCTCGCGAGACGCGACGATAAGCCTGGATGCCGGCATCGGTGAGGGCAGCATGCACATCGTCATCAATGCCCTCTTTGCACGCCAAAAGCGTCACGCCAAGGTGAACAAGGTGGTCGATTTGTTCGAGCAGGACGGCCTTTTCCTTCTGTCGAAAACTTTCGAGCACGCCCGTATTGGAAACGTTCAGTTTGAGGTTACTCATCAGTTCTCTGCGTTCCAGCCCACCGTCCACCAGGGCGATTTTTCCCGAGGGAAGTTGCTTTGGCATTTGGTCGGATACTCGCTTTTTGGCGAGGACCAAACCGGTTACCAAGGACGAATCGGCCATGCTTCCGCCCGTTTGGGTGAGGATTTTGACACGCGTTGGGTCGGCAAGGGTTCCCGAGGGGCGCTGTTCAACCACGGCCTTTGCTGCTTGGATGGCCAAGGCCGCCAATTGACGTTGCATCGCTTGGTGGATTTTCCCAGAGAGTGAGGTGGTGGCTGCGGCCAGCATCTGCTCCTCCGTGGCCTCGATGATGAGGTTCTCGAAGTGGTTCCGGCAGGCTTCCTCAGCGTGGCGATAGCCTCGGGCGATGGCCGAGGGATGAACGCCTTGGAGCACAAGTTCCCACGCGTTTTGCAACAATTCTGCGGAGAGCAACACGGCGCTCGTGGTGCCGTCCCGAGCGATTCGGTCTTGTGTGGTGGAGGCGTTGATCAGCATGTTGGCGACAGGGTGTTCCACTTTGGCCGATTCGAGGACGGTAACGCCGTCGTTGGTGACCATGGTTCGACCTTCATCGTCGATGAGCAACTTGTCTTGACCCAGCGGGCCAAGGGTGCTGCGAACCGCTCCCGCCAACGCCATAGCGGCGGTGATGTTGTTTCGTAGGGCCTCGCGACCCGTAGAGCGCGTGGTCTCCTTGAGAATGGGGACTTCGCTCATGGTTCATCCACCGACCGCTTCCCCATAAGCGAAGCGCTTGGAGAGGCTGGGCGTTTCCATCAGTCCTCGTCTTCGACCACTTCAAAGTCGGCATCGACGACGCCGTCGTCAACGCTGATGTCGCCGTCTTCACCGCCCTCTTGCTGTGCCATTTCGGCAGCAGCGGCTTCGTAGAGTTTGGTCGAGACGCCGTGCATGGCCTCCTCGATTTCCTTGACTTTGGCCTGAATAGCGGCATCGTCCATGGCGTCGATGTCGATGGGTTTACCATCGTCGTCCTGCACCATCTTTTCCAGTTCATCCAAGTGAACCTTCACCGGGTCAACATCGCTGTCGTCCAGTTTGTCAGCCGATTCCTCAAGGGTTCGGCGCGTCTGGTAAACCACTTGGTCTGCCATGTTTCGAAGCTCGACCTTGGCCTTGCGGCGCTGGTCTTCTTCAGCGAACTTCTCGGCTTCAGCAATCTTGTTCTGAATCTCGTCTTCGGTGAGGGAGGTGGCAGATTCAATCTTGATGGATTGTTCTTTGCCGGTGCCCATGTCCTTAGCACTGACGTTGACGATGCCGTTGGCGTCGATGTCAAAGGTGACTTCAATTTGAGGCACCCCGCGTGGTGCGGGAGGAATACCAACGAGTTGGAACTGGCCCAACGTGACGTTGTCTTTGGCAAATTCTCGCTCGCCCTGCAAGACGTGGATCTCCACCGCCGGCTGGTTGTCGGAGGCCGTGGAATAGATTTCAGAACGTCGAGCGGGAATGGTGGTGTTTCGCTCAATCATCGTGGTCATAACACCGCCGAGGGTCTCGATGCCCAACGTGAGGGGGGTTACGTCGAGGAGCAAAATATCCGATACGCCTTCGTCACCGGCGATGATGCCCGCTTGAAGAGCGGCGCCCATGGCGACGGCCTCATCGGGATTGATGCCTTTGTAGGGGGGCTTTCCGGCTTCTTTCTCAACGGCTTCTTGAACCGCAGGAACACGGGTAGAACCGCCGACCAAAATCACCTTGTCCACATCGCCCTTCTTCAGGCCAGCGTCCTTCATGGCTTGTCGGGTAGGAACCATCGTCTTCTCGATGAGTTTGGCGATGAGGTCTTCGAACTTCGCTCGTGAAAGGGAGAGGTCCATGTGGACAGGTTGTCCGTCCGCCATGGAAATGAAAGGCAGGTTAATCTGCGTCTGCTGGGTTCCAGAGATTTCGATTTTCGCTTTCTCGGCGGCTTCCTTCAACCGTGACATGGCTTGATTGTCCTTGGAGAGATCAATGCCGGTGTCCTTCTTGAACTCGGCCACCATCCATTTCATGATCTTCTCGTCGAAGTCATCGCCACCGAGCTTGTTGTTGCCCGCCGTTGCTTTCACCTCAATCTGAGGTTGTCCATCGACTTCATAGATTTCAAGCACAGAGACGTCAAAAGTTCCACCGCCCAGGTCGTAGACCAAAATGGTCTGGTCTTGGGTTTTGTCCACGCCGTACGCCAGAGCGGCAGCCGTGGGTTCGTTGATGATGCGCAGGACCTCAAGGCCGGCGATACGACCGGCGTCCTTGGTCGCTTTTCGTTGGGCGTCGGTAAAGTAGGCCGGACAGGTGATGACCGCTTGCTTCACTTCGTGGCCAAGGTAAGCCTCAGCGTCCGCTTTCAGCTTTTGTAGAATAAAGGCCGAGACTTCCTGCGGAGTGTAGGTGGTATCGTCCACATCGGTGGACCACTTCGTTCCCATGTGCCGCTTCACGGAGATCATGGTTCGGTCCGCATTGGTCACCGCTTGTCGCTTCGCCGTTACGCCGATGAGTCGCTCACCCCCGTCTTTGGCGAACGCCACCACGGAGGGGGTGGTGCGGGCGCCTTCTGCGTTCGGTATCACCACGGGTTCACCGTTTTCGATGGTGGCCACGCAGCTGTTCGTTGTTCCTAGGTCAATTCCAATCACTTTGCTCATTGTTTTCACGTCCTTCAAAAGATGGGGATGCCACCGTCGTCTTCGTCATCGTCGTCGTCGCCGAGGTCGATGCTCACCTCCCCCGGGGCTGGGAGGGTATCGTCATCACCCGACTCCAACGCCTTTCCTTGAGGCGTCAGTTTCAGTGTGATGTCGAGAATGCCGTTGTTCAGGGTCCATTCCACCACGTCGTCGCAGGGGTGGGGGAGTTCCACCAAGGCCAGGGGCTTGGGTTGGGTGGTGCGCATGATTTCAATTTGCGAACCGTTCTTGATGAGTTCGATTTCAAGGTGTTCGGATTCAATGTCGCCTTTAAGGGCAAAATCCAGGGTGACCGACATGTTCCAGCCGTCGAGGTAAACATCCTCTGCCGGGAGTTGCACGGTCTCGTCGTCGTTGGATTCGAGGGCGGAGGGGTCGATTTCCACCGGGGCGGCGTCCACGCGAATGTCCATGCCCAAATTCTTGAACAGGTCTTCCATCGAGGTGCCGGCGTTGAACATTTTCGAGATGTCGGAAATATCGAAATTGAAGTTCACTTCGCCTTTGGCTATTTTTTCAGGATTGATGCCGAGCGCATCGAACTGATCCTTGAACTGGTGCATGAAGCCCTTGAGTTGCTCGCGATTGATGGGCATGCCCATGTTTCGAAGCATTTCTTCCAACTTGTCGAGCAGGTCATCTTCCCAATCGTCGGTCATTCTCTTCACCACTACTAAACCATCGGTTATGTAGTTGGCACCTGGCAATCCCATATAAATCTAATGAAATCAGCAAACTGAAAACCACCCGGCGGAGTTCTCAAATGACCTAAGGTTCCCTTTCGGGCCAGAATTACGGTCGATGGGAGAGGGCTCCCGTTGAAGAGAGCGTCGTTCCTCATTCGCCGGTGATCAGTCGAACCATGGTTCTGACGTGAATGCCGGTCGCACCGTGTCCGACCATCTTGTTGGTCTTGGCACCCCAGTATGTTCCCGCAATGTCCATGTGGGCCCACGTGATTTGTTCGGCGTCCTCTCCTTCACCTCGGTTGGGGACGAATTGCTTGAGGAAGGCAGCGGCCGTGTTAGCGCCACCCCAGCGGCCGGCACCCAAGTTTCGGGTATCGGCAATCTTCGAATCGGTCATCTCCTTTTCAAAAGCGGGCAGGAGTGGCATTGGCCAGGCGAGTTCGCCCACATCGTTTCCAGCTTCGTGAATGCGGGTTCGGAAATCGTCGTCGTTGGACCACAATCCGGTGGCTTCGTGCCCCAGAGCGACCACGCAGGCTCCGGTGAGCGTGGCGAAGTCGACGATGAATTCGGGGTCGTAGTCGGTTCCGGCTTTCCACAGTCCGTCGGAGAGGACGAGGCGGCCCTCGGCGTCGGTGTTGAGGACCTCAATGGTTTTCCCCGAGAGGGTCGTGATGACGTCGCCGGGGCGTTGAGCGTTGGCTGCTGGCATGTTTTCAGCCATGCAGGTGATGGCGACGACCTTGCCGGGGTAGCCGCTGGAAGCGAGGGCTTCCATGGTCCCGAAGACGGTGGCGGAACCTCCCATGTCGTACTTCATTTCGTCCATGTTGGCACCGGGCTTGAGCGAGATGCCGCCCGTGTCAAAGGTGATGCCTTTTCCAACCAACATGGGGTGTCGTCCTTTTTGGTCTCCGTTCAGGGTGAAGATGACCATGCAGGGTTTGCGGGAGGAGCCCATGCCGACAGCGACGAGGCCGCCCATCCCATGGCGTTTGGCCGCTTCGTAATCGATGACCTCGACCTTGACGTTGTTGTACTGCTTGGCCCACAGTTCTGCTTTTTCTGCGAAAGCCATGGGGTACATATCGTTGGGTGGACAATTCCCCAAGTCTCTTGAGAGGTGAACGCCGCTCACGATGGAAGCGACACGATCGATGGCCGCGGACAGGGCCGTTGCGTCACCTTCGTTGCAGTTGATGCGGGCGGAGAGGTTTGTCTCTTCGTGGTCGTCGTCCTTTTTCTTGTAGAGGTCGTAGGAATAATCTCGTAGCATCATGCCTTCAGCAAAAGACGTCATACACGCCATGTCAGCGCCGTGGAACACCACGGTCAGTTCATCGCCGTGGACCTTCTTGCAGGCAGCAACTACGCAAGCACCAGCTTCCCGGTAAGCGTGGACGTCAGCTTTGTTTTCTTTGCCCAAACCCACAAGCATGGCCTTTCCACCCTCGGTGCCCATCAGGGTCATCGTTGCGTTGGCTTTGGCTTTGAAATCGCCATCGGCAAGCACACGGTTGATCTGGCTCTTGAGTGTTGAAGGGATGCCTTCGACAATTTCGGGGAGGGCTTCCTCACCTTCGAAAAGGGGAAGAACGAGGGTTCCGTTGATGTTGTTTCCTGAACTGATGGTCACTTGCATGGTTTCACCAACCTCCGCCAACGATTTCCCCCACTTCAATCCTCCCAGTCCGGGCTCTGCTCAGGAGGGTAGGTTTGTCTCGGGAATGCCGTCGGCTCAAAACAGGACCAAGCGGTCAACATCGGGTGAGATGCTCAGTTTCCACAACCGCAGCCTCTGGTTTGGCAGGAGGCTTCGTTGGATTCAACGACGTCCGTCTTTGGCGCCGCCGTCAAGGCTGAGGTGGTCTTGGCCTTTTTCCTGAACCCCTTGGGAAGTCGAAATTTCCTCTGGCTTTTTTGTGTGTCTCGGTTCATGGTTCAACCAACGGAAGATTGCTTTTGAACATTGCCAAAACGGTCAACCATGGTTCAAAGTTTCTTCGATGGCTTCCTCTTCGTTTCGGAAGAGTGCGCCGACGCCGATGATGCCAAGAATCACGGCGACTGGATTGAAAAGACCAACACCGGAGAGGAAGCGGTCGTCCTCATCGTCGATAAATACCGTGAGGTTGCCGTCCACCGATTCGTTGACCCAAGTGGAGGCGTTGATGACGCGCTTCTGGTAGTTGAGGTTCCACATGCCTTTGGTCTCAAACACATCGTCGTCCACTTCGAAGGAAACCGATGTCATGTTGGATGAGTTGACGGTGAAGTAGGGCGAGGCCCAGAGGACTTCCCCAGCGACGTCATGATATTCTAAACTGGCATTGGTGGTGGATGCCCTCCCATGATTGACAACTTCGAGTTCAAGGGCATCGTCGCTCACGGTGATGGCTTGCACGTCAAGGCGAGCACGCCAGTACCAGACGTTGTTGATGAGGAAGCGCATCACATCCATCTCTTCTGCCAACCGTTCGTTGAGGTTCTCGAAACTGCCGGGGACAAACTGTTCATCGTCGGTTTCGAAGGTGAAGGTGGGGAAACCCATGACGCCGTAGCCGTAATCTCGGCTCGTACCGCAGTTGGGGTACAAACCTTGGTTGGCGTTTTGTATAGGGATTTCAGAGACGTTGGCTTGTACGTCGTCTCGAATGCGCCAAAACAACTCCCAGTCGGGTGGTTGTTCGGGCCATTTGCCCCATGGGTAGAGCATGATCCAAACGCCTGTGTGCATGGTCACGTACAGGTCTGCGTCCGTAGCGTAGGCGTTCATGTAGGCTGAATTGGAGGCGGTTTCGGATTCGCTGAACGCACTGCTTCCAGGTTGTGTGGTGGGGCATGTGTTCCAGTAGTGGTCGTAGTTTCGATTCAGGTCGACCTGATTGATATTCCATCGGGTATCGATGTCATTCCCGTCTGGATTGAGCATGATGAGGATGTGCAATTCGGTGTTTTGCAACACGGCAATCGCCTCTTCATTTCCCTCGCTCCAAGCGTTGATGTACCATTTTGCCGTTAGGTAGGCGAGGGCCGTACCCAAGTACTCATTGCCGTGGTGGCCACCATCGATGTAGATGGTTTCCTTCGCTGAACCGTTGGCCTTGGTCTCCATGGACCAGTCGGATAGCCGAACCACCCAAAGGGTCTTGCCAAGCTCGGATTCTCCAGCACTGGTCAGGTCCACAATCTCGGGGTAATCATCGGCCCAATTGTTCACGTCCAGTGTCAAGGCAGCCCATGTAAGGTGGACATGGCTGTCAACGGGGTCGCCGGGCCAAGCATAGAGGTGCTCGGGGTCAAATTGAGCCGAAGCGGCCGGGATGCACGCCATCAGCATGCAGAGGACAAGCCCAACAGCGACGCGCATGGATTGGCCTCGTGCTTGCAAATCAAAAACGCTTGCATCGGGAGCGCTTCACCAGTCGGAGGTGAAGGCGTTCGGGTTGGCGACTTTTTCACCTTCTCGGGTCCAAATGCTGGGTCCGTCCGTGGCGTAGATGTCGGCGAAGGGGTCAATGTCGTCTTCTTGCAGGTTTCGCTGCATGTAAGCCTCCACACGCTCACGGAGGTCGGGCTTGAACTTCCAGTAGTGGATTCGCCATTCTCGGCCGTCCCAAAGGGTGGTTTCCTCGGATTCCGTGGTCAGGAGATCATAATCTTGGAACATGTAAAACAGGTTGCGGTCGGTTGGTTCAAGGGCATTGTCAATGATTCTGTTGTAAAAACCGAAGAAACCGAGGGCATGTTCTGCCATGCCTTGGGCAACTTCAGCATCCATGTCCAGATCGATGTGTTGTTGAATGGCCTTTGTCAATTCTGCGAGTGTCATTCCCATGTTTGTCCCTCCCTGCACCTGAGCCGCGTGTTTTCGGCCCCTGTTGCTGTATTTTATTGGTCACCGACCCATATTAAGTGTTCCATCGCATTTCATGAAAACAGTCCTTTCGCCCTTGAAATCGGCGCACGTTCTTCATCGGTAGGATGATGAAGGGGGCGGCAACCCGTGAACTGCATGCCAGCGGACTTTGAGGAGGGGGCGTTTCTTGGCCTTCCAAAAGCGAGTGGCCCCGCTGATATTGCTGTGGTCCCTCTGGCGTACGAACTGACAACCTCCTACGGGACCGGGGCCTGCGATGGCCCCCAAGCCTGTTTGGATGCCAGCGCTCAGGTTGAACTCTTTGACGATCGGCTCGGAATGGACCTTCCCGCAGGCCAGATTATTGTCACCGAACCGGTTTGGGAAGGGCAGGCGCCAACGTTGCGTGAACAACTCGATGAGATGGCGGCCCATGCTCGCTCGTACTACACCGGTGACCTCTTCCCGTTGTTTCTTGGTGGGGAACACGGCATTCTTCCCCCACTGATTCATGCGGCCCGAAGCCACCCTGCGGTCGGTGGGGATTTGGCAAAATTGACCATCGTACAACTCGATGCCCACGCCGACCTTCGTTCTTCGTTGGATGACGAAATTTTTTCTCACGCTTGCGCCGCCTCAAGAAGCCTTGATGTCGGCGCCGGCCGATTACTTCAAGCCGGTGTTCGTGCCTACAGCGAAGAGGAACTGATACGTATCAAGACCGATGAACGTATCACCACTTCTTTTGCAAAAGCCACGCAACATCCCCATACTGGGGCCAAGGCCTGGCAGGCGTGGCTTGACGAACTTCGTTCGCTTTCCGGCCCTGTTCACTTCACGCTCGACATCGACGGTTTGGACGGCGCTTTGGTCCCTGCCACGGGCACACCGGTCCCCGGCGGGTTGAATTTTTGGCAAGCAGTCGAGACGATTGAAACGCTATTCGCCAATCCAGATGTGGTGGTCATCAGCGCTGATGTGAACGAAATCGTCGCACAAACCGATGGGGTCTTGACTCAATTCACCGCTGCATTGTTGGCCACGAAGATCGTTGCCAACCATGTTCTTGCTCGCCATGAAGGACGCTGGAACGCCATCTCATCAACCAAAGAAGTGCCGTTTAATACGGCGTTTTTCACACAATTTGGGAGAGATGGTTTGCGGCAGTTTTAAAAAGAGCATGATTCGGCAGGCGGCAGGTGAGTACATGACAGACAAGCCGAGCCAAGGGGCTCATGTGTTTATTGACTACACGAACGCTGTTTTTGAGGACGAAACCGCCTACAACTGGCTTTTCTCTTTAATGAGAGAGGCGGTGGAACAAAGCCCAGCCAAGGAGGTCCACGCTCACCTTGCGCCTTTTGATGGCAGCACGTCTCCACCGGGATTTGCTGCGGTTGTTTTGATTGATGAAAGCCACATTACGGCGCATTGTTATGCAGACAGCGGTCTCTTAGCCATCGATTGTTTCACTTGCGGGGCGACCGACCCAGCCACCATCGCAACCTACCTTCACGACCGGCTGATGAAGCGAATGCCCAGCCTCGTGTGCGTTCGCCGTCAGCGGGTTGACCGATTCATCACGGAGGTCTGAACCATGACGGTGCGAGCGTTTGTTGACGAGCATTATCGCCACTTCAACGCAGGCGTCCTTCGTCGTGCCGCAGGGACGCTGGTCAACCATTTGGAGCAGGGCGGACGACTCTTTCTCACGCTCGCTGGGGCCATGAGCACGGCGGAAATTGGACGCAGCCTGGCGCAGATGATTCGAGCAGGTCATGTGGCAGCGATTTCCTGCACCGGAGCTAACCTTGAGGAAGACGTGTTTCACCTTGTCGCCAGGGAGGCCTACGTGGCCATCCCCTCGCCCGATGATCTCACCGCTGAAGACGAAGTAGCTCTTCTGGAACGGCAACTCAACCGTGTCACCGACGTTTGCATCCCCGAAGAGGAAGCCATTCGCAAGATTGAACGGTCGTTGATGGATGTTTGGCGCCAGGCACAAGACGACGGGGAGTCGCATTTGCCCCATCGCTATCTGTACCGCCTCCTCCTCTCCGATACGCTCCGAACATCCTACCAGGGCGACCCTGAACATTCGTGGTTGTTGGCCGCCGCAGAACGAGACCTGCCGTTGTATGTTCCAGGTTGGGAAGATTCAACCCTCGGAAACATCTTCGCAGCCCGCTGTTCCCAGGGCCTGTTATCCCCTGACATCGTGTTGAGCGGCACGCATTACATGACACACTTGATGTCGTTTTACCGGGCAGGTGCCGAGCCGCTTGCCTTTTTACAGTCGGGCGGAGGTATCGCCGGGGATTTCCCAATCTGCGTGGTGCCGCTCTTGCATCAAGACCTCGGCGAAATTGATGTTCCGCTGTGGGCTTGGTTTTGTCAAATCACCGACGCAACCGCCTCCTATGGCGGGTATTCCGGTGCCCCTCCTAACGAGAAGATTTCATGGGGTAAACTCGGCTTGGACACGCCACGCTTCAACATACAGAGTGATGCCAGCATCGTTCTTCCTCTCCTCTTTGGTTATGTTCTTGACCTTTGAGAAAGCGCCCTCCTCTCCATTTCGGGAAGGGGCGCGGCCCCCAAAGTCTTGAAAGGGAGCCGTTCTACATCAAACCCATGACCCACCGACGCAGGTTGGCTTCGCTCTGCATGATGGCGCTGTTGGTCGCCACGGTTCTCCCTTTGCACGTCCAAGCTGATACGCCTCCGTCGGTCCGCATCAACACCCACTGGGTTGGTCAAGGCGCAACGGACGTCGCCCACGCCTACATGCTGACGTTCTCCGACAACGGTACCTACGGCTTCGACGTTGAGATGGACCACGTCCAAAACGGCACTCAAATACCGACCAGCCACAGCACCACTTGGGGCAGTGAAGCAGGTCTTCGAACGGCCTTGCTCACCTTCAATACCTCCTTGTCGTGGGGCGATCAAATCGAACTGAGCATTACCATTACCAATCACAACGATGTGAGCGATCTTGACATCGAGACGGTCCGCAGTTTTGTGGTCGGGCTCTGGAATCAACCCATGGACGACCACGAGGTTCTCCTCTCGACGACATGGGAACTCGACCAGTCCTATCAAACGGCGACCGGCGACCAAAACTTCACGCTGGGTTTTACCGGCCAGGGGTGGCAGGAGCGAGTGGGCGATACCCTCTCGTCTTGGGAACTTGGAAACGGTACATTTTCCACCGTTGAAAGCACATCCGATGGGGTGACTGAACTGGATTTGGTCCTCACCCAATTATGGAAAAACGAGACCATCGTCGCTGGCGTAATGACCAGTCAAGTCTTTGATGCGCGTGGTTATGGTGACCTCCGCACCGTAGTCATCGATGGCGAAAGCACCACCGTGATCGACGCCGATGTTTCGCAGGCTATGCTCAACCGTTCTATCATCAACGGCGTCGTTGGGGAACGGCTGTCGTTGGAAGCCACGGGAACGCTCAACATCACTGAGGACGACGGTGAAAACAACACGCTTGATATCGACGGGGAGTTGGCGGTGTTCTTCTTTGAGTACGCGGACGTGGACGGTGAACGCATTCTTCAGCATACCCAGTTTGAGGCCATGGCGGATTTCATTCTCATTGATGAGGGGAGTCGCCTCGATGTCGCTCTGGACGGTTTCACCTCGGTTGAGCGATGGGAAGACGGTGTTCGAACCCAGCATCTGCAAGAATTGTACGGCGATGGAACGTTTGGGTTTGCCGACCAAGAAGAGAACGCTTCCCTTCAGGTCAACGGGACCATCCTTGACCTGCACACGAAATTAGAAAACGGAACAACCGTCATCGATGACCTTCATGTTGACGGAACGTTAACGGGCGATGTCCAAGGAACATTTGGCGTCCTTCGAGGTATCGAAACCACGGGCATGCAAGCCAACGCCACCGGCCAAGAATTCCTCGTCAACGTCATTTTCCAAGAGTCTTGGTTCAACATCACGGGCGTGAACGGTGGCAATTTCTTCGACGGGGCGGGGGTTGGAGCAACCCACAACCAGACTTGGGACTATCAAACGGTTCAGTCGGATTGGGACAACCGAACGGTGCGATTGGTCTGGCGGGAAACTGGCCCTGACGCATCCGAAGGAGAGGAGTTCCCTGAACACAGTCCACTTCAGCAGAACGCCACGGCCCCTGAGGCCGAGGAAAGCCTTGGCGATTTGACCGTGGGCCGAGAGACGGGATGGATGCCCATTCCCTTGAACACCGATGACCGTCTTCGCTTGGACGGCCAAGAAGGCCTCACCCTCACGGTCGAAGTTGGCGAGACCCGCACGGATGTTCGGGACGGTCACAACCTCAGCGTCATCGATTGGACCGGCGTCTATGAGGGGAGCGGCGAGGTTGGAACTGCATCCGGGGCTGTTGTCGTTGGAGGGCCGCTCAAAGGGTTGTTGTCCTCCGTTGAACGCTCCCTCTCTCTCCCGTTTGGGGAGGACAATGAGACGGTCATGCTCCAGGAGACTCAAGTTCTCGAACGTGTCCTTTCTCCTGAAATCGTCAGTGAAGACGATAACAACCCTCCCGAAGTTTCCGAGATCGGATGGCGTGAGGGTCTCGCCGTGGGCGAGGGTGGGGGTGTTGCTCACCTGCAAGCCACCGTCGCCGATGCAGAATGGAACGTCGTGGCTGTTCAGGCGGATCTCAGCGCCTTTGGATTGGGCGTGATTGAATTGAATGACCGCGGTTTGAACGGCGACCTTGCCGTTGGAGACGATATCTACACGGTGGCCGTCGTCATTCCCGGGCTCCAAGTTGGCTCATTTGCAGTGAACGTCTCTGCTACCGATAGCTTTGGAGCCACGGGTGAGGGTGAAGCCACGCTCGATATCATGAATCAACCGCCCCGATTATTGGCGGTGGAACTCGCTCCAGCATCTCTTGAGCGGGGGCAGTCCATCGTGGTGAACATCGAGGCCTACGACGGCCACGGGGTGGGCTCAGTTCAGATTGACCTGCGCGCCTACGGTGGCGAACTGGTCAATTTGACCTCGGAGGGTGGAAACACACTCTGGGCGGCCATGATCGAAATGCCATCGGGAATGTCACCGGGGCATCAGTCCCTGTTGGTGGTGGCTCAAGACGAACAAGGGGCCGTTTCGCAACAACGCGTTTACACACCAGCCCCCAACGGCGTGGGCGATGCCGCTTTCGGCCCACACCACGTGGACCAGTCCGTGAGTATAGCGATCGAAGTTCATATTCTCAACGACCGACCGACCCTGTTGACCGCTCCAGTCTCGATGGAAAAGAACACCGAATCCACCGTTTTGTACACGGTGGAAGTCAGCGATCCTGACGGTATCGAGCGGGTTCAAATTAACTTGGGCGTCTTTACGCCAATCGGAGGCCAAACATGGGCCTTCATGCACGATGATGGGGTCAACGGTGGCGATGAAGTCGCTGGAGATGGTCTCTATTCTGTGTCCTTATCCATTCGGGACGGTACGCCTTTGGGTACGCACGAGGTTTCACTCCGAGCCTTTGACACCTATGGCGAACAGAACACGGCTTCTGCCGTTATCACGCTCAAGGAGGGCGATGACCCAACGGGAGGGGCAGACGGATTGAGTGCGGCGGTGCTTGGAGGTCTCGGTTTGTTGGTCTTGGTTGGGGCAATTGTCGTTTTGACCGTGCTTGCCCGCCGTGGTGGTGAGGGCGGAGGCGACCGATTCGGCACGCAATGATGGCCGCCTTTTCAGGTCGTCCTCGCAACCGTGATTCTTCGCCGACAACCGTTTAAACCCCTGCAAGATGGGGAGGACACCTGCGAGCGTAGTGTAGTGGTTATCACCGGGCGTTGCCAACGCCTGAACCCGGGTTCGAGTCCCGGCGCTCGCACCACTGCGGGCCTTTTTTGCTCTTTTTCCAATGTGAATGTTTATTGGATGGCCGGATCCAACAAGGCTTGGTGTCCATGACCGAACGACGTGTTATCTTCATTGGAAAAAAACCCCTTCATGCCTACGTCCGAGCGGTGGTCAAGGCCATGGAAGACGGCGATAGGGAATTGCAACTGGTGGCCCGAGGCGCCACCATCTCCCGTGCGGTTGACGTGGCCGAAGTCTGCCGAAGGCGCAACGGTCACATCGCCCAAAGTCTTCCGGAAACGGTGAACATTCAGAACCTCTCCTGCGAGTCTCAGGAAGTTGAGGGTGAAAACGGCATGCGAACAGTGAGCGTTCTGCGCATCGATATTGAGGGCGTTGGAGCGCTGCCCGTCATTCAAGAAGAATGACCGACCAATAATTGAAGGCGACGTTCAATTTCAGCAGCCGTTTTTTCGTACACGTCGTAGTCCTGTCCCACCGGGTCTTCAAGGGCCCAATCTTCGTTGATGTTGATGGCAGGACAGTGAACGCCACATCCCATGGAAATCACCATGTCAAACATGCTCGGTTCAATTTCGTCCAATCCTTTCGGGACCATGCCGTCGGTGGAAATGCCTTTGCTGTTCAGGAGCGCCACGGCGTGCTTGGCCACCTCGGGGCCCGGATGCGTTCCAGCCGATGAAGCCTCAAAGCCCATGGATTTCGCCAAACCTTCTGCCATTTGGGACCGACAGGTGTTGCCCACACAGACGAACAGGAGTTTCATGCTCTCTCCACCCCTTCACCTCTTTTCAAGTCTCTCTTCATAGACGGTTGATGGCTTCACATAGGGGTGCGACATGGGGGCATCATGAGGCGTGCTTTGGGAGTGAACCTCGCAGCCTTCGGCCTTCTCTTTGTCTTCCACATCATCTTCGCTTCCTGGAACTGGGATGTTGCTTTTTCCATTGTGGCGCTCTTCATCAGCCTCCAAGTCATTTTGTTTGGCCCTCTCACGGTCGTGCTTGAAGGGGCTCCCGTTCGAAGCCAGCGCCGACGAACCAATCGGCTGAGTTTTCTGGTCGCTATGCCGCTCTCCTTCGGCTTGGCGTGGGCCTACGGTGGCATGGCTTGGTCGTTGCCTGCGGTCGCCGTTATCGTGGGCGCCACCCTTGTTCTCCACGGGACCCTTGAACGGCGATTGTCGGCCCGAAGATGAATTCGGGCACGGGCTTGCGTGGGTGGGTTGAAGTAGGCCAGTACGGTGGTCTAAACATGGCGGATTCTCCAGTTTCCATCAACACGCCCGGAGCCTCAAACGAAGCACCTGCTGGTCCGTCCCCTCAAGAGCAGAAGCAAATGGAACAGGCCTACGCCCAAATGAAGCGGAAGATGGCCATGGAAGAGATCGGCCGCAAAATCAAGCACAAGATCATGGTCCTTTCCGGAAAGGGCGGCGTAGGGAAATCCACCGTCTCAACCGGTCTTGCCCTCTCCCTGGCCCAACAAGGCTACACCGTGGGCATTCTTGACATTGACATCACCGGACCCAACGTTCCCAAAATGATGGGGCTGGACGGACGCCGCCTCCATGTCGAAAACAAGCGCATTCACCCAGCACAAGGCCACTTGGGTGTCAAGGTCATCAGCATGGCCTTCCTCTTGGAAGACGAGGATACTCCGGTCGTCTGGCGAGGTCCCATCAAACTCGGGGCCATTCAGCAGTTCATTGGTGACGTGGAATGGGGTGAATTGGACTACCTCGTCATCGACTTCCCGCCGGGCACCTCGGATGAACCGCTGACCGTGGCTCAATCCCTCCCCGATATTGACGGCATGGTCATCGTCACCACGCCGCAACAGGTTGCGCTGCTCGATAGCCGGAAGTCCATCACCTTCTCTGAATCCCTGAAGGTGCCTGTTCTTGGCATTGTTGAGAACATGAGTGGTTTCACCGTCAACGGGACGACCTCTCCGGGAACCGAAGTCTCCATCGCTGCACCTGGCGGCAAAACGCTGGCCGCAACGGCGGATGATGATGGAAAGTTTTCCGTGACGCTCGATATTTTCAAAGAAGGCGGGGGCAAAGATACGGCTGAGGAATTCGGCGTGCCTTTCCTCGGCGCACTCCCCTTCGATCCGGGCTTTGTTCGTGGCGGCGATGACGGTGTCCACCGGATTGTTTCTGAGCCGGAGGGCCCCTCAGCTCTCGCTTTTGCGAAGGTGGTCGCCGCTATCCAAGACCAACTCTCGGATGGCGCTGATGGCGGTCTTGAAATCATTTGAGGTGGCGTAATGAGCGAACGTCTACCGAACCTCAAGCGACTGGAACGACGCCCTCAAGACATGGTGCTCACCTACGATGACGATTCGGAATTCACCGTCTCCTACGATGATCTGCGCCATGCTTGCCCCTGCGCCAAGTGCTCGCCGATGCGCAACGACGACGAAACGAGCCGAACCCTTCGCCGCCAAATTGAGGCGCTACCGGCCGAAAAACCGTCGGTGCGGACGGTTGGCAAATATGCGCTCTCTTTTGACTGGCAGCAAGGATGCTCGAGTGGCATTTACCGGTTCGAGCGCATCTATGACCTTGCAAACCGGCGGGACCCTGACCGCGGGAAGCCTTACGTTCACGGTGCATGGTAGAATCGGCCGGACCGGGATGCTCGTTGACGACGCTTTCATGAAGGGACGCCATGACCACGACTTGGAGTGAGCCCCCTTGCAGAGCATCTATCTGACTTGGATGATCAGCGCCTTGGCGCTTGGCGTCATTCTGCTTCCGGTGTTCAAGCCACCGTGGGCGAAGTTGTCGCTTCCGCCTTTTGTGGACTTCTTTCGAAGGTATTGGGTGCACATTCTCATCGTTTTTGCCATCTACAACGCCAAGGATAGTCTTGACCAAATCGACCGTCTCTTGATGGCCAGCACCGGTCTTGACATGACGCCCTATATTTGGGCCATTGAGGGGAATTTGGTGCTTTGGGTCCAGCAAACCTTCGAAGCGGCTTGGTTGACCACGGCCCTGACCCATTTCTATGTCGCTGGTTTCATGTTCATTTGCTATGTTTCTGTGTTTTATTTCGCCTATTTTGATGACCGCTGGTTGGCCGACCGAGTCACTCTCTCCATCGCTTGGGTGTACATTCTCGCCGTACCGTTTTACCTCTTCTTCAACGTAAGAGTGACCGGCGATACCATTCCGGAAATGGAAACACTTGCCTACTCCCTAACACCAGAAATTGCCGACTGGTTTCGCCGCATTGACCCGTTTACCAACGGCATGCCTTCGTTGCACATCGGTATTCCATTCGCTGTTTGGCTTTGCCTGACTCGATTCGATGACGACCGCCGCTGGAACCGGTATCGGTCAACGGTCTTTGCCTACACGGTCCTCACTGCGTTCACCATCATCTACCTCGGCATCCACTGGTTCGTTGACATCATCGGCGGGATGCTCATCGCTGGAGCCGCCGTGTCGATGGCTGACCGAACCTCCAACACCTGGTGGAAATTCTTTGACGAGCGGACGATGAATGCTCGTATTGTCACCGTCCTGACCCGTCCGGGCCAGGCGTGGTCGTGGCTCCGTTCTCGAGGAAGTCGCCTCTATCAGCAATACAAATCCCCGAGCAGTCGTGAAACGGGCCACATCGCCGTGGTCATTTTGGTGCTTGTTGCGGCCGTCATCACCTGGGACTTAACCAACCGCTCGCTTCCTGCTGGTGGTGTAGAAGCCCCTGAAGCGGCGGCGGCGGCTGATGGATGGCTGGTAACCCTTGACAACCAAACCGACGGTGCCTCCCTGCTGCTCCACGACCTTTCATCGGCGTCCTTTGAACCGATGGTGGTTGACGTCCCCGGGCTCACGCTGAACTCAACTTACGCCCTTCAAGGGGACCGTTTGGTTGCGACCAACGCAACCTCACTGCTCGTCTTTGACGTTCTTCAACCCGAGACGCCGTTTTCAAGCATCGCTTTCGGCGAGCACGAACACCTGCTGTTATGCCAACAAACTGGCTCACCCGTCATTGCTTACACCGTGGACGGTGTGCTTCATGTGATGGACTTTGAAGGGCAGAATTTACTGGACGACCAGCGCCCCAATAACATCCGGAGCATGGTGTGCACAGGCTCCGAAATCGCTTATGTTGCGGAGGATAAACCGATGGAAGTCAACATCATTCAATTGGGCGTTCGGGGCCAGGTGGGTTACATCATCAACGCCACAGCACCCCTGGAAGAGGACGACCTTCTCGCTTCTTGGGGCATTCCGGTGGACATGGAAAACGCCAGCATTCAGAACATTGCGTTTGACCGTGAATACCTTGCCGTTACCGTGAACGTCTCCGCTACCGACCGGCTGGTGCTTTACAACCGAACAACGGCTGAGCAATGGTTGGCGAGCAATCCAAAATACCATGTCTCAGATTTGTCAATGGACTACGGTATTCTTGCATGGTCGGTTCGAGACCACTACAATCCGATCACCCCGCTAGAGAAGTACCTCGACCGGGAGATTTACTTCACCGAGTTGGACACCAACACCTCCCACGTGTTGACCTCGGACAGCAAGGACCAGTGGGGCCCGCAGGTCTTGGAACAACACCTGGTGTATTTTGAGATGGACGATGAGGTTGTTTCCGTGGAGATTCACTCTTGGGAGCCAGAACTGAGGCTGTATTCCAGCATCGTCCTCCAAGCCGGCGTGCTCGCAGCCTTTGTTGTGGTCGCATGGAACATGTGGCAGCGGCAAAGCGAACGCCGTCAACAGCATCAACCGTGATAGCGCACGCGAGTGCGAATCTCTTCAAGGCGAGTGTGGACTTCTTTGGCTGAAGGCACGCTTCCGCCCTGTAATGTGGGGGCAGGTCCGAGTTCGTCCTCGGCGGCAAGGTAGCCCTCGAGGACCCAATCAATGGCTCCTTCCCATTGGGGGTGCGAAGCGCCAAGAATTTCGTCCAGCACGTGCAAATCAATGCCAAACCGCTCCACATCGTATTCGATGGAAGCCAGGCCAAAATCGATGAGGTGAACCTGTTCACCGTCGATGAGAACATTGTTGGTGGACAAATCTCCGTGCGTGGTAGCCTCACGGTGGAGTCGGCGAACCGAATGTCCGACCCGATGAAGGGTGGCTTTTGCCTCTTCCTGGGCGGTTGATGCGTCGTTGAGGAGGTCGATGAGCGGTTGGCCTTGGAGGTGTTCGATGATAAGTTGGCCACCTTCGTAGTCCAAATCCCAAACTGAGGGCACCGAAAGACCAGCCTTTCGGGTGCGGATTAACAGCCGTGCTTCGCTGATCATTCGGCGAACACCGAGCCGGTGGTCAAGGTTTGGATGGCGCCATGAACGGGGCCGTCGCTGCTTTCGAACGGCGGGTTTTCCAAACCACTCACCCTTCCACACTTCGGCTTCTGCACCCAGGTGCAAACGCTGCGTTGGCGTGAAGGCCATGCTTGGCTCACCAACGCCCTCTTTTTGAACATTCATGCCCATCCGTTCCTTGAAAAAGGGTCGCTGCTTGGGTAACATGAGCCCCATGACCGTCACCCTCCCGATGTGTTCTGTCAACTTCATGGACACCACGTTGTCTGTCGAAGAACAAGCCGTTGCCGACAGGATTCAGGAACTGAAGGAGGAGCTGGGCGAGGATTTACTCATCCTTGGCCACCATTACCAACGGGACAGCATTGTCATGCACGCCGATTTCCTCGGGGACTCGTTCATGCTCAGTCAAAAAGCAGCGGACTCCAAGGCGAAGCACATCGTCTTCTGCGGCGTTCATTTCATGGCTGAATCTGCGGACATCCTGACTTCTGACGACCAGAACGTCATTCTGCCCAATCTTCGGGCGGGCTGTTCCATGGCCGACATGGCGACGTTGAGCGAAGTCGAGGTTGCTTGGGAGGAGATACTCAAAGCCTCCGGACTGAGCGACCCTATCACCCGCAAGGACCCTGAGCAACCGGTCGGTGAAGAGGAGGCGTACCTCGTCCCCGTCACCTACATGAATTCAAGCGCCGACTTGAAGGATTTTGTTGGCCGTCATGGCGGTGTTGTCTGCACCTCTTCCAATGCCCAAGGGGTGCTGAATTGGGCGTTTGAGCGTGCAGGTCCGAAGGGGGCTGTGCTCTTTTTCCCCGACCAACACCTCGGGCGAAACACTGGACTGGCCATGGGCATATCAGCCGACCGAATGCCCACATGGACGCCCGGTATTGGTGCCATGGGCGAGCTCAAAGGTGCTCGCATTGTTCTTTGGCATGGTTTTTGTTCGGTTCACAAGCGGTTTACGCCTCAGCAAATTCATGATTTCAGAGGAGAATTCCCCGACGGTATCGTGGTGGTTCACCCCGAATGCCCACGGGAAACGGTTGACTTGGCTGATGCTTATGGGTCAACGCAATTCATTCGCAATTTTGTTGAAGACCAACCCTCCGGCTCCAGCATTGCCATCGGGACCGAGATCAACATGGTCGCTCGTTTGGCAGCGGAACACCCGGACAAACACATTGAATGCCTTGACGAAGAGATTTGTCCTTGCTCGACGATGTACATGATTCATCCAGCCTATTTGATGGACGTCTTGGAACGTTTGGTCGATGGTGAAGTGCCCAACCAAATCGTGGTGCCGATGGATGTGCAAGCCGGCTCGTTGTTGGCGTTGAACCGCATGCTGGCCATCTTGAAGTGAGTCATGCGAACCAGTTTTGACCGCCTTTCCAACCGAACCAGGCCAGCATTGGCCCCATCACAGCGGACAAGAGCACGTAGATGCCTGCCACTCGCCAACGTCCATCTTCCATCATCAACATGGTTTCAACTGAAAAGGTCGACATGGTGGTGAAGGCGCCCAGGATGCCAACACCGAACAGAAGGGTCTCGGTTTCACCAAGGGCATTGACCAGGGTGGCGGCCATCACAATGCCGAGCAAAAACGAACCGATCAGGTTCACACTAAGGGTGGCCCATGGGAAGGTCTCTGAAGGCAAGGTTTCGCTGATGTAGAATCGCAAAACTGCGCCGATGGCGCCACCCAATGCCACCAACAACCAATGGGAGAACATGACCTTCACAGCCGGTTGGGCACTAAAGAATCTCCTTCGCCTTCGGCCTCTTCCCGGTCCAATGAACATGGTCATAGGCTGCCGGTAGAACGGACATCCATGAGCACGACCGTTTGGTTTCTCACCTCAAATGCCGGCAAGTTGGAAGAAGCCCAGCATCACTTCAAACAACTCAACATGGAAGTGAAGGGCTTGGACCTTCCAGAAAACGCCATTGTTGAACCGCAAGCAACGGACTTGGAGACCGTGGCGCGGTCCAAAATCGCTCAGGCGATGCATCATTTGCCGTCTGAAGGGGCCATGGTGATGGTTGAAGACGCCGGTTTATTCGTTGACGCTTTGGATGGGTTCCCGGGCGTCTATTCTTCCCACGCCTTTTCGACCATCGGCAACCACGGTCTTCTCCGCTTGCTTTCCCACCTCGTTGATGACGACCCTGTTCGCATCAAAAACCTCCGTTCCGCCTCCTTTGAAGCCGTGGCAGCGCTTTGGGACGGGGAGAAGGTGTTGATTGGAAAAGGAAGCTGTAAGGGGGCCATCGCCACGGAAGTACAGGGTGAGGCTGGTTTTGGTTTCGACCCTGTTTTCATCCCTGCAGATTTGGACGATTCAGGCGCCCCTCTCAGCCCGGGAACCTTGGGTTCCATCAGCACACACGGTCAGACCTTTGGCGTAGTGGGGCCTTACACCAAGCATCAATTTAGCCACCGACGTCGCGCACTGGAAGAGTTGTTGCGCCAACTTCCCCTCTACGAACCGGGCGAATAACCAAGACCTCCATCACCGTCATAAAGAATCAAGGATTGGGTCGGGCGAGGGACATGGGATTCGCAAGGACCGCCGTTGGTGTGTTGTTCCTTTCCGTCTTGGTGTTCTATCTCGCCACCGTCGGACAGCTTACCGATGAGGCCAAGTGGGGCTTCGTAGGCGCTATGGGCGTTCTGGCTTTCTTGTGGATCAATCTCGGGGGCAAGGCTCAACCCGCACCCAACGCCCGACCACGAGCGCAGCGACCGCAGGCTACTGAAGTTGAAATTGAGGAGCCTGAGGTGGAAGGAGAGGTTGACGATATTCCTGAACCGGTCAAGGTTGAATCGCTTGACGGCGCTTCACTGCGAGAACGAAAACTCGCGAAAATCGCTGCCGCCGAAGCCGCTGCTGAAGCAGCGAAAGTTGAGGCGTTGGAAGAAGATGGAACCGAGGGTGAAGTTATGGTTGAAGTTGAACTGGAAGATGTTCACGTCGCCGATGAATACGTCGTTGATGTCAGTCCAGAATCGGTTGAAGACGCCGATATTGAATTGACGGTTCGAGATCGAAGGGAACGCCACGACGCCATTCGAGAGCGCATTAAGCGCCGACGTATGGGCCAGATGGCAGATATTCGTGCATCAACCGCTCGCATGTGGGAGGATCATGCTTCGGGTGAAGACCTCGTAGCGCTCCTGCAGACACCCGGCCACGGTCACACAGTGTTGGTCGAACCTGAGCACCCCGAACCGGGCCATGTTTACGGCGCAACCTTTGTTCGCATCGATGAAGGCCGAATACTGAAGCTGCGCCTTCCGTTGGACGTTGGATTTGAATCCGTGAGTTCAACCCAGGCAGATGAACCAAAACTTCCTGTGCTCATCGGTCCTGACGGCAAAGAACTCCCTCCACTTTTGGGGCCCGATGGTACACCCCTTGCCCTTCCACCTCTTCCTGCAGCCAGCAGTGCGCTCGATGCTCTTCGAGAAGAAATGAACGATTGAAGCCCTTTTTTGGGGGTTTTAGCCGCACTCTTTATATCTCCTAGGCACGGATATAAATTTCCGGAGGAACCTCTGATGCCCCCTGATACCCAACCAACCTGCAGTGAATAGGATTGCCTAACCGCGGAAGCGCCGGCGGACATGTGTCCGTTCAGTGAGCGCTTCTGTGAAGATAAAAGGCAATAAGCAGGTGAAGAATTATGGGTAAGAAAAACAAAAGGAGACGTAAATTTAGACCGAATCAGCAAATGCGACGCAATCCAAAAACTGGAAAAGTCGAGAAATTCAATGGCAAAAAACCACGGGTTGAGAAGTCAAACGAAGATCTTCAGCAAACAAAAAATGCGTTGGTTCCCGGTCACAAGTCAACGGGCTTTATTCCAAAAAAGCCACAACCTCGGTTTCGGCCGTGTGTCTGTGAAGGCATTGACATTGAACTGACCAACATGCGTTTGCTCGACCTTCTCAAACTGGAGAAGCGTGCGTACAACGAGGATTCGGGGATGAACACATACATGATTTCGTTGAGGTTCCGAAGGCAACATGCCCGCCATATGCGGCATTTCAGAGAGTTCCTCAAGGATGAAGGTGTTTCGTTCATCGAAGTTTGATTTGCGTTGAACAAGAAGACCGTGGCCGAGCACACTCTCGGACAAGAGGGGGGCAATGGCGCCCCCTCACCTTTGGCCGATAGGCTCAAAATTAAACAAGGCCGCTATTGGCCGGTGGTATCAGCGATGCTTCCAAGCCGGTTGTTCGCGGTTGATGAAAGCATGAACGCCGATTTCCTTGTCTTCGCTGTCAAATAATCCAGCGAAGGCGATGGCCTCGGTTTCCACACCTTCGGTCAACCCTTCGTCAAGCGCCGAGCGTACTGTCTGCTTTCCGACACGAAGGGCGTGGGAGGACTTGCTTCCTATCCGTCTGGCCATAGCGAAGGTGGTTTCTTGTAGCTCATCAGGTGCGACAACGTGGTTGACCAAACCGATGCGATGCGCCTCATCTGCGGGAACCATATCGCCGGTCATGATCATCTCGTGGGCCTTGCCGTAGCCAACCAAACGCTCCAGTCGTTGTGTCGCACCGTAGCCCGGAATCAAGCCGAGATTGATCTCCGGCGTCCCGAAGGTGGAACGTTCGCTGGCGATTCTGATATCACACGAACACGCCACTTCGCAGCCACCGCCCAGCGCAAAACCGTCCACCATCGCAATGGTGGGTTTGCTGAGGTTCCATAAGGCCTCGACGGCGTTGTCAGTGAAGCGTTCGCGAATGACTTGACTGCCCGCACCGACAAATTCCGTAATATCGGCGCCAGCGACGAAGGCGTGGGGTTTGGCCCGCTTGCCTTCTGGTGGCGGGTTGGGTGGTGCACCGGTGACCACCAACACCCGGACCTCATCACTCGCTTCCATCCAAGCACAGACCGCTTTGAGCGAAGCCATCACCTCGGCGTTGAGGGCGTTCAATTTATCGGGACGGTCAATGGTCATGCAGGCAAAAAATCCGAGGTCTTCCTCGTCGCTAAGGGGGTGGAGTTCAACCTTGATCACATCGCTTTCCGGCGTGTTCATGTTTTGACTGAACCGCCGCTTCTTCTTGATGTCATCGCCGGTCTCCAATGAACATCAAGCAAGGTATGATATTCACGGGTGCCTTCACAGACCCATGACTGAGGGAAAAAAACCGATGGTCAGTGCCGTGGATATGGCCAAAAAATACGGCGATTTCATCGCACTTCATCCGTTGAACGTCCAAGTTCACGCAGGGGAGTTTTTCGGTGTATTCGGGCCCAACGGGGCAGGAAAATCGACCTTCATCAAACTCCTGACCGGCCAACTGCGGCCCAGTAAAGGCCGCATCGAGGTGCTTGGCGTTGACGCCGTGAACGACCCGCAGAAAGTGAAAGCCAACATCGGCATCGTCCCTGAATCCGAATCACCCCCCTCCTTCCTTACCCCTGCCGAGTTCTTGGAATTCGTGGCTCGCTTACGAGGTGTCGAGGACATGAAAAACAAAGTTGAACACTGGCTCGAGTGGTTTGGTCTTCAAGAAAAAAGGGACACCATGTGCAAAGATTTGTCAAAAGGTCAACGCCAGAAAGTCATGCTGGCGAGCGCCTTTATCCACAAACCAAAGTTGTTGTTTCTCGACGAGCCCTTTGCGAACCTCGACCCCATCTACCAACGAAAATGCCGGGAGTGGTTATTGGACCACGTGGCTGAAGGCGGCACGATTTTTCTCTGTTCTCACGTCTTGGAAATGGCGGAACGAATGTGCAATCGCATGGCCATCATCAACGACGGGAAGGTGTTGGCCGCCGGGACGGTCAAGGGCCTCAAACAATCCGAAAGCGAAACGCTTGAGGATGTGTTCATCCGCCTGGTCGGTCGGTCCATTGAGGATGTTGAGCGGTTGAGCGACGAGGGTGTTGTGGACGATTCGGAGGAATGACCATGGCCGGCACCTTCATTGAAACGCGTTCGTGGACCGACGAAGATTTCAGTGTACACGGCCCCCTGGGAACCTCCCCTCACGGCATCACGCTCAACGAACCCTTGCGAGGTTGGGCCGCTTTTTCGGCAACCTTCCGCGTGATGTTCGTGGAAGAAGCACGGAAAAGCTTGGAGTTTGCCAAAAAGCGACAGATGGTGCTGTTCCCCCTTCTTCTGACACTCGTCACAGCCATTTCCACCATCGGCTTGCAATTTTTGGTTGGCGATTCAGCCGCACAAACTTCTGATATCGATGCAAAGACGTTCACGTGGCAAGAACTCCGTTTCGCCTTGCACTTGCCCATGTTCATGTTTTCCTTGGGGATGGGGACCTTTGCTTTCATGGGGCGAGATGCCATCCTTCGGCGAACGGGAACGAAAAATTTCCTCCTCGCCTCTCCCGCCCTTCAACCGCTTCCAAATTCTATGGCGCACTTTGCCTACTTTGCCAAAGAAGTGCTGTTCTATGTGCTCCTCATCCTGACGCCCATCATCGCTGGGATGGCGTTGGGTATCCTGCTCGATGGGTTTGCTGGCATCCGAACGCCGCTGCTCTGGACCTCCTTGCCTTGGACCTGGCTGGCCATGGCCACCACGCTGGGCCAGGGCTTGGCGTTGTCCTTCTTGGCTTCCTCACTCTGGTTGCGTGGTCGCCCATACACCGTGGTGGGCCCGGTGGCGGTGGTCGCCTTGGGCATCGGCGTGGGCTTGGGCCATCTTCCCATTGACGTGTTGCTTTGGGGGCTGGCGGCCCAGTCGTCTCAAAGCGGTGTGGCTATCCTCCTCGGTTTGGCGCTGTCCTTTGGTTTGGGCTTATTCGCCTCGCTTTTGATCCTCGATGATTTCGACGTGAGTGTGGTGGAGCGGGGCGATTTACTCGCGCCCATGTACGCTCGCCTTGGGTTCCTTGGAAAAGGCCACATCCGATTGATCGTCGCAAAGGAATTCGTCGACCTGTTCCGCTCAGGGGCCATCAAGAAAATGACCGTCTCCTACGCCATCCCTCTCTTGGTTCTTCTTGGGATGGCCTGGCTCGTGGATTTCGCAGAAGCCCCCATTCCCATCAACCTCCTTTCCTATGCTCCGTTTTTGGGGTTCTTTGGTTTCAATTTCTACTCGTGGCTCACCATCCTTGATTCACCGGATTTCATGAATGGATTGCCGTTGAAAGTTCCCGACCTCATTCGAGCAAAAGTGGTGGTGTATTTCTTGGCCACTTCGTGGATTTCGCTGATTTTTATCGTCCTGATGGCTTGGCGGTTGGATGAATGGGCCTCCCTGCCCACCAGCATCATCGTCATGTTTGCCAATTCCGTTTACATTGTCGCGCTCACGGCGTTTTTGATGGGTCTGCGACCCAACAAGGCCATCTTTGATGCTTCCATCATGGTGTGGTTTTGGATCGGCACCGTCCTCCCGCTTCTGGGCCTCTTCCTCCTCTCCTTCACCCAAGGCGATGTCAGTTTGTACGGTAATTGGTGGGAACGGGCCAGTCAGGACGGTCTTGCGGCTACCGCTCAAATGTATGACGACTCCATGGTTCAACAGGGCTACATGGGCATGATCGCCATCTCCGTCGGCCTGATATTCGCCTCGGGCCTGTTGTGGAAATTGATGGACAAACGCTGGGGCGCGTCCGAGTTCTCAAATTGAACTTCAGCGGTGTTTGGGCAGGTATGTTCTTGAGCGACGGTCATGAGCCAACCCCATGGCTCAGGTGGTGGCGGTGTGCGGCATGCCCGGGTCTGGAAAGGGCGAATTCGCTGCGGTCTTGAGCAAAGCTGGTGTACCCGTTGTTTCCATGGGTGATATGATTCGCGCCGAAGTTCGAGCCCGTGGTCTTTTGGAGGAACCTCATGTCTTTGGCGAGGTGGCCGCTGAACTCCGGGCTCAACACGGCGAGGATGTTCTCGCTGTCCGCCTTTGTGAGCGCGTGGATGAGCTGCTCCAAGACCATGAACTCGTCCTCATCGAAGGGCTTCGCGGAACGGCCGAAGACGCCGTCTTCTCAGCCCGTTGGAACGGTGATTATCGCACGGTCGGCATTCATGCTGACAGCGAGTTGCGGTTCCAACGCATCGTTCAGCGTGCCCGTTCAGAAGACGGAGATAGAGCCGCCTTTGAGGCCAGAAATGCCCGCGAGCGAGGATGGGGTTTGGAGGTGTTGATCAAGAACGCCACCGATACGCTGGTCAACGATGTAGAACTCGATGGATTTCAGGCCCGATGCTCCGCTTGGCTTGAGGACGTTCTGAACGGTTAATTCTCGCTTCTCGAACGCCAAGGATTCGCCACACCGGGTCGTTTTCGTACCGATTTTCACCCAAGTGTTATAGTCGGGGAGATGTTGTAGCAAATTGCAATCGCGAGGGTTGGTGACCATGGCAAGAAAAAAGGGCGGTGGTGGCGGCAGGCAAAAGGCCCGACAACGAGCACAGTATGATGAACTTGACAAATACCCTGTCATGCCTCCGCACGCCTTTGCTCGAATTGTCCGCGACAAGCAGACGCTGAACATTATTTACCAGATTATTGAGCCCCCTTTGACCAAGAAGGAGCAGGAACAGCGCGATGAAATCATGGACATTTTCATTCGCTCCCTGACCGCCAACATCGAAGAGATAGATTCCAATCCAGAGGCGTATGTTCGCACCGCAATGGACAAGGTCATCAAATCTTACGGCATGAAAATCAACAAGAAATCCAAGTCCAAACTCTTCTATTATCTCCGCCGAGACCTGATTGGCTACGGCAAAATGGACGTCTTGATGAACGACGTGAACGTGGAAGACATTTCACTCGACGGCACCAATGTTCCCATCTTTGCCTATCATCGGAAGTTTGAATCGGTGGAAACGACCTGTGTTTGGGAGACCGATCACGAACTGGAATCCTATGTGATCAAACTCGCTCAACGTTGTGGCAAGCACATTTCCGTGGCAGAACCGCTCCTCGATGCAACATTGATGGACGGTTCACGTATTGTCATGAAACTTGGCCATGAGATTTCAACTCGGGGTTCGGCGTTCTGTATTCGCCGGTTCAAGGATGACCCGTTCTCGCCAGCAGATATCGTGGCGTTCCGAACCATGTCCTCCTTGATGGTCGCATATCTCTGGATCGCCTTCCAAAATGAAGTCCCCATGCTCTTTGTGGGCGGTACCGCCTCTGGCAAAACGACCACACTCAACGCCATGTGTATTTTTATTCCATGGCAGATGAAGATCGTCTCCATCGAATCAACCCGAGAAGTCAACATTCCACAACCGAACTGGGTGCCCGGCCTAACTCGGCAAGGGTTCGGGGGTGAGAGCGACGACGGTGTGATCGGGGAGTTCGAGTTGCTTAAAGCAGCGTTACGTGAACGGCCTGAATACATCATCGTGGGTGAGATCCGTGGTGCAGAAGCCTATGTGTTGTTCCAAGCCATGGCCACGGGACACTGTGCCTATTCCACGGTCCACGCCGACTCCGTCCCTTCCCTTGTTCACCGATTGGAAAACAAGCCGATTGACATCCCTCGTGTGCTGCTCCCTGCCTTGGAAGCCTGTTGCATCCAGATTCAAACCCGTATCAACGGCCGTCGTGTGCGTCGCACCAAGCAAGTCGTGGAAATCGTCGGTATCGACCCCAACTCGATGGAAGTCATCACCAACGAAGTCTTCCGGTGGGACGTGACCAACGATGATTTCATCTTCAGTGGGAAATCCTATGTCTTGGAGAAGATCATGGTCAAAATCAACTACAGCCAGGAAGAGATGCGACGAGAATTGCGGACCCGCAAGCGTATTCTTGAGTGGATGGTCTTGAACGATATCAGAAAAGCCGACCAAGTCTCGCAAATCATCACTGAGTATTACGTGCGTCCCAACGAAATCCTAGCTCGTGTGGACGGCTTAAAGTGAGGCGGCGAATCAAAACACGGTGATACGATGGACCTGACGGCATGGCAACGCATCTGCAATCGGCTCCTTGGGTCGGTTGTCAAAAAGCGTGCTCGCAGCGACAAAGAATTGTCAGCGAACCTCGTGAAAGGCTCCATGGGTATGATGCCCGAGGTGTATCTGTCCACCGTCATCGTCACCTCCATCGCCATCACCCTCATGTCTTGGGCCTTCGTGGGTATTTTCTTTATTCCCGATATTGGGGTCATCGCTTTCTATGAGGGCATTCAAGACCCCGCCACCATCAACCCTTGCTTTGAGTGGGAATACTGGAACCCGGCCCTTGTTGACCCTACGTTACCGGGCAGCGGTTGTCCCGATTATGCTTTGCAGGTATTCCCGGCCGCTTTGAAGGTCGTCATCGTGGCCGTGGGGGGCGTCGTCATCCCCTATGGTGCTTACAAGTACAACAAGGGTGGAGCAGCACGGGAAGCCACTCGACGAGCAGATATGATTGAGAAGTACCTCCCTTACGCCGCTTCCTACACCGCAGCCATGTCCGCCGCCAACGCCACGCCGGGCAAGATTTTCCGCTCTCTCGCCATGAACAAAGACATCTATGGCGACGTGGCCGACGACGCTGCGATGATTTATCGCGACATCACGCTGCTGGGCTTTGACCTCATCACGGCGATGAAGATGAGCGTTGACCGGGCGGCTTCGGTTTGGTTGACGGAATTTTTCCAAGGTATGGTCGGCACGTTAACCGCTGGTGGACAATTGAAGTTATTCTTCTTGAACCGTGCAGAACACTACATGCGTGAAAATCGAACTCGGTTAGGCCAATTTCTTGAGTCCATCGCCCTTTTGGCTGAGTCTTACATTGTGGTCGCGGTCGCTATGCCGCTGTTTTTGATTGTCATGCTCGTCATCATGTTCTGGGTTTCCGGTTCCGGCGCTCAGATGAGTGAAGGCATGCTTTACGGCATCGTTCTCGGATTCATTCCAATGATTCACATTGCTTATGCCGTCCTTGTTTGGACCAGCAGCAAGGAGCAAGATATGTAGGGGGGGAGAAGCGCTGGCAAGAAAGAAAGAGAAAATCGTCGTCAATTTGGATCTCCCCAAAGACGACAAGACGCTGACGCGGTTGTACGTCATTCTCTTCTTTTCGATCATTCTCGGTTTAGGGAGCGGTCTCTTTTGGATTGCCAACTCCGGATTCGTTCCCACTTCCAACGGCGAGCCGATGTTCACCAACCTTTACTGCGGTGCAACTGCTCAAGACGAACTTGGAAACCCCACAGGTGAATATTTCCAAACCAATCAAGTACCGACCTTTACGGCAAACCAAACCTGTTCCATTCTGCAAGACCAGCCCGACCGTATCACCTGGGAAGACGAAGAATGGATCATGGTGACCAAACGAGGTAAAAATTTCGACGTCCCCGGTGTGGCAGCATCATCCACGGGTGGAACAGCGGTGTTACAACCCTTGTGGCTCAATTACACCGTCGACGCTTCAGGCGCCTATGATTACACCGTGGCCATTCGTTCGTCTGACGGTGAACTTCTGGAATACCAAAACGAAACGGCCAACACCGGGGAACAGCAACTCTTCATGACCACAATTTCCCCTGATACTCGGTACGAACTTGTGTTCATGACCACACAAGATGGGCAATTCTTGAACGCCATCACCTTTGATATGACCGTGCACTATCAAGACGGCATTCCAACCAACATGAACAACAAATCCCTCTGGCTTGGGCCAGCCTTGGATGTCGGGCCGGTCAAGGTTCATCCCA
This sequence comes from Candidatus Poseidoniaceae archaeon, assembly GCA_938030705.1. GTDB lineage: Archaea > Thermoplasmatota > Poseidoniia > Poseidoniales > Poseidoniaceae > Poseidonia. The sequence continues at coordinate 18,543 of CALHIR010000003.1, read as the reverse complement.
CCATCTTCCTGAACTTCTTCGGTTTGACGTTCTTTTTCTTCATCTATCCGGCTTCCTTTTACTGGGAAAAAGTCGAGGACGCCAAGAACGAAGTGGAGGAAAAATTCCCAGACTTCCTTCGCGACTTGGCCGAATATTGGAAAGGTGGCCTCTCCATGACGGTGGCCGTTCAAACACTCGCTACGTCCGAATATGGTGCCTTAAATGACGAAGTCAAAAAGATGTCAGACCAACTCAGTTGGGGCGTAAAATTCTCCGATGTCATTCTTCAGTTTGCTGAGCGCGTCGGAACCCCCCTCGTCCGTCGTGCTATTACGCTCATCGCCGAAGCCGACCGAGCGGGTGGAAAAATCTCGGATATTTTGGTCACGGCCGCCAACGACTCGCGTGAATTGAAGTTCTTGGAAGCGGAACGAAAACGAGCGATTGGTTCGTACATCGCTGTCATTTGGACCTCGTACTTCGTTTTCCTTGGCGTTATTGTCGTTTTGGCCAAGGTGTTTATTCCTGCTATTGCCGGTTCAAACTCTGGTGGAGAAGACGGTGGGGACAGCGGCGGGCAAACCATCGGGAACATGACCATCCGAAACATCGATCCCTTGTTTTTCCTAACCATTTTTTATTACGGCGTGACGATGCAGGCACTGGGCAATGGTTCCATGGCCGGCTTGATGGCGACGGGTCGTTTCTCCACCGGTTTCAAGCACTCGGGTATGATGATTCTCGTTGCACTGGTGATCTTCAACCTCGTCGCTTTTTCTCCCGATTTGATCGGTATCACCGAAGTACCAGGTCTGAACCCCTCATCCGGTACCTTTGTTCCTTCACCGCTCTACTTTGGGGGTTGAAGACATGCGTCAAGACGAAGAGGCGCAAATCCATATTTTGGAGATGCTAACGCTGTTCTGGCTGTTCTTTATGTCGGCCACGTTCCTGATTCGGGTCCATGTCCCAGACTCCCCTTCCGTTGCGCTTGATTCTTCGTTGGAGATGGCCGGTGATGATGCCATTCGGTACGGTCTTGGTCTTGAGGCTGAAATCGAAGGCGATAGCCGTCTTGAGGAATTGCTGGAGGATGACCACCGCGAAGAGGCTTGCGAATTGCTTCAATCCGCCGTCGCCCCGGGGAAGGAAGCCAATTGCTGGCTGGCAAAGGACAGTTCGGTCGCCACACCCCACGGAACCGTGGGCTCGCCGTCAAGCGGTACGGTCGCCGTCCACCATCTCGTCGTCATCGGTCCCTATGTGTGGACGGTCACCCTTGATGTCTGGGCCCGCGGAGGTGGCGCCTGATGCAAAGCACCAATCTGCGTGAATCGCAAGCCGGTCAGATGCTTCTTGCGACCGGCGTGGTGTTACTCATGTCGTTGTTGTCAATGGCCATTTTTGGCGTGAAGGTCGCTGGACTTACCCTGCCTCATGAAGCCGCTTCGGACGATGTCATCGATACCACCAATCAGGTGTTGGAGAGCATTCAGCCGCTGACCCAATCACGCATGGATTTGTGGGTGGGCGGTGGCCTGGAGCCAATGGAAGCCGCTGAATTGAGTTTTGATACGGTCCACGACGACCTGCTCCATCACGGTGAACTTCGGGGCGTTGAAATCAAGCTGACCAACATGGTGTTGACTCGGGTGGACGCCAGCACCATCGCCGTCGCCGCAGAACTTGGTGTCTCAGACGGCGAAGCGATGCTCAATTACGACGTGAATTTCACCTTGGATGTTCAATCCTCGTGATGTTGGTGCAGGGCTCTATTGAGCAGGGTGAAGATTCGCTCGACATCGCTGTCAACACGTGTCGGGTCGACAACGGGCCAATTGGCGATTTTCGCTCGCTCGATCAAACCGCTTTGAATGGCACGAATTCGCTCAAAATTTGCGAGGTATCGGTCCGATCTCCTGTAGGAATGGGCATCTCGTGATTTGAGCATCGCTTGGTGGGCCCGCTCCTCATCGACGACCATGACCACGCCCAGGGCGACGCCCCCTGCATCCTCCCACGCCTTGAGGAGACGAGCGCTTGGGACGATGTGAACGCCTTCTAACAACAGGTCAATGCCTTCACGGCGGGCTCGTTCCAACGTCGCCGAAACACCAGCCTCTACGGCGAGGCATGTTTCGTTCCAATCGAGAACCGGCTCCCCGCTGCTTCCTTTGGAGAACGAGGAACGATGGAGGGCTGCATGTTCGTGGTCAGTGTCCGTCGCTCGCATGATTTCGCGGATGGCGTCGGTTGACATCACGCGAGTGAACCCGGCTCGTTGGGCGACGCCCACGGCTGCGGTTGATTTCCCAACACCGGTTGAACCAGCGATGATGAGCAGACGGGGCGGACGCGTAGAGAGGGTTTGGGCGGTACGCTGCGCCATCCCCACCCTCGTGGTCATGAGAAGCACCAAAGCGCTCGGGCACATGAGGGTTCTGCCGCCCAAGGTCAGACGGGTTGAGGTTTGAAGGCGGAGGCTTCCACCGATGCCCCTTTGAAGCGTGTTGGCTTGGAAGTTTCATGGCCGAAGAACAGATGTGGATTGCCGGTGAATGGTGCGCTGCAGAGAACGGAGAAACCAGCGACGTACTCAATCCCGCAACAGGCGAGGTGATGGGAACGGTGCCGAAGGCGACGGTTGGGGACGTCAACCGGTGCGTAGAGGCTTCTCGTGAAGCGTTGAACAACGCCGATTGGAAAGCCATGGACCCTGCTCAACGGGGTCGTATTCTCAACAAAATGGCGGCCGTCACCTACGCCAAGGCCAAGGAGTTGGCCGTGATTGAATCCTCAAATAATGGCAAAACCTTCCGTGAAGCGCTTTCTGAAATCCGCTACGGTGCCTGGACGTTGGAATATTTCGCCGGTCTATCCGATAAAATCGAAGGCAGCACCATTCCAGTGCCTGGTCCTCGCTTGAACTACACCCTTCGTCAACCCTTGGGCGTCACCGCTCACATCGTTCCGTGGAACTTCCCGCTGCAACTGGCCTTGCGTTCGATTGCTCCAGCCCTGGCTGCTGGCTGCACGGTCATCGCCAAGCCCGCTTCATGGACCCCGCTCTCCTTGCTTGCATGGGGCAAGGCCATTGATGAAGCGGAGACAGGCCTTCCAGCAGGCGTTTTGCAAGTATTGACCGGCTCGGGGGCCTTGGCGGGTGACGCTTTGGCCGGCCATGCTAGTGTTGACGGTGTCGTCCTCACGGGCGGTGTGCCGACCGGAAAAACGGTCATGGCCAAGGCCAGCGAACAGTTGACGCCCGTCACGCTTGAACTTGGAGGGAAAGGCGCTAACATCGTCTTCCCCGATGCGAATTTGCGGTATGCCGCCAAAGCCATCTGTTTTGGTATCTTCATGAACGCCGGACAAATGTGTTGGGCAGGTTCCCGATTGTTGGTGCATGAGGATGTTCACGATGATTTGGTTGAGGCCGTTTGTGCTGAAGTTTCGAAGTGGCCCGTGGGCCCAGGAATGGAGGAAGGTGTTCGTATGGGCAGTTTGGTTCACGAGCGCCATCGAGCGGAGGTGCTCGAGAAGTTGGAAGCCGGTCTCGCCGAAGGCGGAAGCTTGGCTCTCGGTGGGAAACCCTTGGACCGGGACGGTGCCTTCATGGAAGCAACCGTGGTTACCGGTGTGGACAGGTCCCACCTCTTGTTCCAAGACGAACTCTTTGGACCCGTGCTCGCCGTTACTTCCTTTTCTTCTGACGAAGAGGCACTTGAGCTGGCCAACGATACACCCTTTGGTCTCCTCAACGGTGTGTGGACCAATGATTTGAGCCGGGCCCATAAGATGGCACGGGATTTGGAGTGCGGTATGGTTTCCATCAACGAGTACCCCATCACCTTCCCGCAAACGGCCTTCACCGGTTGGAAGCACTCCGGCATCGGCGTGGAGCAAAGCCAAGACGCCCTTCGGTTCTACACGAAGGTAAAGAACGTCAACGTCAAATTGTGAGGTGGGGGCATGGCGGTTGAGATCGAGCAACACGACCACATTCGTCTCATCAAAATGGCGGGTCAGGCTTCAACCCAATCGTTTTCCATGGCGTTTTTGCCGATGATTGCCCAGGCCATTGATGACGGTCTCAAAGATGCTCAAACCAAGGCCATCGTACTGACAGGTGACGGGCGCTTCTTCTCGGCTGGAGCCGACATCAACGCCTTCCAAGATTCGATTGAATCAAATTCAGCACCAGAGTTGATTCGCAATCTGACCGGTGTGCTTCACCCTCTGCTTCAGCGCATGCGAACGTCGTCAACGATAGTGGTGGCTGCCCTCAACGGTGTGTCGGCGGGGGGCGGTCTCGGCCTCGCTCTCGCCTGTGATGCTCGCGTTGGCACCAACGACGCCCGAATGGCGGCGTCCTACGCAGGCATGGGCCTTTCACCGGACGGTGGAACCACTTGGCTTCTTCCTCGTCTTGTTGGCGAGCAACGCGCTCGTCGCTTTTTCATGCAGAACGAAGTGTGGTCGGGCCGTGAAGCCCATGAGTACGGGGCCATCGACGTCATTGTTGAACCTGATTCGCTGATGGAGACCGCCATCGCCTTGGCCACCGTTTGGTCCTCATGGGGGGCCCACACCAAGGAAGCGACCAAGCACCTTTTGCACGTGCAAACGGACAACGATTTCTCAACCCACCTTGACCACGAGCGAACGCTCATTGAAGCGGCTGGCACCACCGAGGCCTTCAAAGAAGGTGTAGCTGCCTTCCTTGAGAAGCGACAACCGTCGTTCGATTAAATCAGCGAATCTGGTAGTGGACGGCTGGCTCCTTGTTGCCGCCAAATCGCGTGAGGCCGACAATGAGGGCGATAAGCCCGCCACAAATTGAACAGCAACCTGCGATAAAGGAGGCGCCCATCAGCGCACCTTCTCCTATGATCTCCTCCATGATGGGAATGAACATGGCGTCCAAATCCACGACCTTCATCGAAACATTGTTGCTGTTTGAGACAAAGATTTCTTCTCCTTTTTCACATTCGTTGCGGGCCTTGGTTCCATGATCTTGATCTTCGAGGGTGTTGCAGATGACGCCAACCACAACGTGGTCTTCGATGTCGAAGTAATCCCAATCTTTTGCGCAATCAATGGTGGCCACACGCTCACTGATATCGTCGCCGTCAGCATCGGTGATGCTCAGTGGACCCAAAGCATCGCAGACATCAGGGACGCCGTTGTTGTTTTCATCGATCTTTGGGTCGCCAGAAATCAGCAAGTAGGATCCCATTTCACCTGCATCATCGTCGTCGGTATGAATGAGTGCTTCCTCAGGCACATGATCAACGGTGTAAGGTCCTGTTTCAATGCCCTCCAGCGTTTCTTCCAAGGCGGCGCCTGCAATACCGCCTATTGCGAGGCCTAGAATGCCGACTACGAGGAAGATGGCCGCGATGATCATGGGAACCTTTGGTCCTTTTTTCTCGGCAACCACAACGCTCTGGCTATGCATGCCCGGTTGGTAGCCGGCTTCCACCATTTGGGGGGTAATCTGTTGCATCATGGCCGGCGATGGCCCAGAGATCTCGGCCTGTGATGCGCCGGGTGAACTGGGTACGTCTGCTTGGTTTTCGACGGCATCAACGATGGCGCCCCAAGGGGTCATGTTCGGCTGGCTCATGGGCCCCAATCTCAATGGCTCTACTTGATGTTTGGCTTAATACTCGCCGAGGTCCGTTTCCTCGGCCTGCCCGGTGGTCCAGTCGTAAATGCCCTTCCCCGACTTCTTTCCAAGTCGTCCTTCCGCCACGAGGTGCTCCAGGAGCGGATGAGGTGCGTAAGCGTCGTCGTCGAACGAGCGTTGAAGATTCAACAAAATATCTCGGCGTACATCCAAACCCACGAGGTCGGTCAACGCCAGTGGTCCCATCGGGTGCTTGTAGCCAAGGACCATCGCGGTGTCAATGTCTTTGGCACTCGCTACACCGTCAGCGAGCATCCGAATGGCTTCGTTCCCCAACACGACACCCAGGCGGCTGGTCGCGAATCCAGGGACGTCTTTCACGAGGATGGTGGTTTTCCCCATCGCCTCGCCGGCCGCCTCGGCGATGGCCACCGTGGCGTCGGAGGTGCGGTCGTGGCGCACCAGCTCGAGCAATTTCATGATGGGGACGGGATTGAAGAAATGCATGCCAATCACGCGCTCGGGATTGTTTGTAGCACCTGCGATATCGGCGATGGAAAGCGATGAGGTGTTGGTTCCAAGGATAGCGTGTTCGGGGGCGAGTTCGTCCAATTGAGCAAAGATGCGGTGTTTGAGGTCTGGAAGTTCAGGAACGGCTTCAATCACCAAATCTGCCTCGCCAACGGCGATGGACATATCGGCGACAGCTGTCAAGTTCGCAGACCACTCGTCCCGTTGTTTGGGCGTGGTTTTTCCACGAGCAATGCCTTTCTCCCAAAACGCCGCAATACGTTCCATGCCACGCTCGAGCCCCTCTGGGAAGGCGTCGTAAAGATTGGTTTGCCATCCGGCTTGAGCGCACACTTGAGCAATACCTGCGCCCATGGTACCTGCCCCAATCACGGCTACGCGTTCAATGGCCATGGTTAGAGGAGCAGCCTCCCCTTCATGATGCTTGTCCGGTGCCTTTCTGTTTTGACTGCGCCAATACCACACCGCCAACGATCAAGGAGAACGCCACCATCAAGGAGGGTCCGAGTTGTTCACCCAACAGAAGCCACCCCCCAAGTATGCCAAAGGGCGGGACAAGATAGACGTAAAACGCAGCAGGCCCCGCACCGATGATTCGAATGCCTTCTGCGAACCAAACGTAGGACAAGACGGTGGAAAATACGGCCAAGAATACAATCCCAAGCCAGGCCTCAGCCGTCGGCATGGTCCACTCGGCGTCCAAGGCTTCGATACCAGCCCATGGAGAAAGGATGAGCAGACCGACCACGGACGACCACACGGTAAGGTGAAGGGGGCTCAACGGGGAGGTTGCATCATCGGGCGTTTGCGTCATCACGCGTTTCATGACAATGGTTGAGCCCGCCCAGGCCAAAGCCGCCCCTGCGATGAAAGCGTTCCCAATCCATCGCTCAATCTCTGGGATCTCGGTGTTTGGTGAGGCCAGAAAGAGCACGGCGACACCCGTCGCGGCGAGCCCGAGTCCTGTCAGCAGGCGCCATGTTAATCGCTCATCCAGGAAGAAGACGGCGAGAAAAGCGGTGAACAGTGGATTGAACGTGATCATCAATGATGCATCCCCTGCAGCGGTGTAGCCCATGCCGTACATGAACAAGGACTGGTACATGAACGTCGAAAACAGGCCGATTAAGGCCACCTGCTTCCATTGAGTTCTGGAGGGGAGAACCCACTGCCGGGACCACTTGAGGTAGGCCAGAAACATGGCCACCACCATCACGTACCGAATCCAGGCCGATCCGATGGGGGGCAACTCCGTGGCGACGACGCGGCCCGCAGGCCAGCCAAGGCCCCAGATGGCCGCTACGAGCACCAGTTTGGCATGAACGCTGAAGTTGTTCATTCAAATCGCTCCAAACCCAACTGCAGCATGCGGGTTCGGGGGAGCCCGATTTCCGGTAGTCCTGCTGCTGGGGCGTGGAGCTTGAGTCCTTCAATTCTGTTGACATACAGACCATAACTGGCGATGTCATCTGGTCTGTAGGGTGTATCGAGACCCATTTTTTGGAGCGCTTGGCACGCTTTTTCAGAATAGATGGGGAAGAGGTTGGTAGAGAAGTGCATCCATTCCGAAATACGTTGGGCGTCAACACCGTCGAGGGTCATCAGGTGCTCAAGCAAGGAGACATCGGGGTAGTTGGTGGTTCGAAGCACCATCTCAACTTCGTTCACGATGTCCTCTGGCCAAGCGAAGGGGGTGCGGTCAGCCCACTGGTCGGCGATGCTGATGTGTTCAATCGACTGTTCAGCCTGCACGGCGTAAAGTGATTCGATGTAAGAACGGTCTTCGTAAGCGTCGGTCACCAAACCAGGCAGGTCTTCAAAAAAACGTTCACACATCTCGGCGTCAACGCCGTAGAGGGCGACGGGGATCATACAGTCCACCTCGCAATCAAACGCTGGCACCGATGCCGGAGGCGATTTGGCGGGCCGTCATTGGCTTTTCAGCCACCCATTGCTGCTTGAAGAGTTCTTTCAGATCTTCCTCATCTTGCGCCGTCGGGAGGTGCTCGGCGATGTAGGTCGTCCATTCGTCGTCTGAGCCTTCGAACAAGGTGCCTTCAACGGTGTATCGTTGGCGCTTGAAGTGGCCAATCTCTCGATGGAAATTCTCGTGAGGCACGTACAAGTCGGCAGCGCCCTCGGGGAGGTAGCCACACAACTTGCGCACTTCGGCGACGATTTCCTCGTGGTAGTGCTGGCGAGCTTCTTCGTTGAGGGTTTCCTTGGACACTTCGTGGCCGGCTTCGAGTTTTTTGCGTTCGTCCCATCGTCCTTTAATGCCCCAGACATAAGCCCAGTGTGCCGAGGAAGATCCATCCACGCCAAACAGGTCGTGGGCGGTGGAAACCCACTTGTTGATGTAACGCTGGAGCATGTCCAAGGGAATCACGCCGGCCTTGATGATACGGCGTAGTCCGTTTGAGCCGGTGCCCAAGTGGAAGGATTCCTCCTTGAGCATGGGGCCCATGCTGGCTGCGAGAGGCTTGAAGGCCGAGGTGGAGAGCATGCCCAGTTGGAATTTGCCGTCTCGGTCAACGAACATGGTGTAGCAAAAGAAGTCCAGCCAGTGTGGCATGGGGCGGTTGAAAGCGCCGAGCAGTCGGTCACCGTCCTGAGCGTTGCGCTCGAGAAGTTTTTGCGCCTCACGTCGCCCTTGCTGGCCAAAGTACGTCATGAGAAGGTAGGCCATCTGCCAGCCGTGCCGCTGTTCTTCAGCCATGATGCGGGCTGCAGCGTAGCGGTCGTAATCGGTAGGGGCGGTGGCGAGGAGGTGTCGTTGTTGCTCCACGGAAGCGAATTCGGTGTCGCCTTGCACGGTGATCATGCTGACCAAAGCATCGCGCATGCTTTGTTGGGGGACTTGGAGGGAACGTTCCCACTTGGTGCGGCCGGCGTAATCGCCGAACTCAATTACGTCGCCTGCTCGCTCCCAGTCAAACTGGATGGACAGGTCAAAATCGCCCATCCATTCTCGGTCGTAACCGACGTTATCTTGCCAGGTTTTGAAGTTCTCAATCCAGTCATCCCAGGTCTTCGGTAGGTTGTCCATGGCAGAGGGTGAACCCCGACCTCCTTATATCCTTTACGAACATGTTCGTCCGAACATGTTAGCCACTCTGCCGACGAATCTCCTCAGTGAAGGCGTGGAAGACCGCCGATTCGATGCGTTGGAGTTGGTTGGACAGGGTGGATTTTGCTACGTTGAGTAAGCCAGCCAGTTCGGTCAGATTGATCCGACGTGGCACATCCCAGTACCCTTCTCTGGAGGCGACTTCAAACACCTCACGCTGGCGAGGCGTCAACAATCGAGCCCCTGTGCTTCGGGTTGAGAGTAATCGGTGGGGGACTTCATCGCTGCGGAATCGGTTCACGAGTTCCCTCATCGTTTCTCGGGTGCCTTCCACGGTCCACTCAACCCAGCCGTCTCGCACTTCAAACGGTGTGCGTGGAACAACGCCTAGGTCGACAAGCGGACGCAAGAATCCTCCTCCGCCCGCAGAAATGTCCACCGAAAACCGCCCCTCTTCTGGGTCGGTGCATTTGTCGATGCCCGTGTGCTCCCGAACGGTCGCATGGATGTCTTCGTTGCTCCAGCACCTCGCCGTTCCTCGGCCTTTACTCAGCGGCATGTGCTGCTCAATTCGTAATGTGGCCGAAGGGTGGTCCCTCGTGACATCTCCAGCCCAGTGCCCTTGGGGAAGGCGCACATCGATCCGGAGTTGCTGGGCCATGGTCGTTCCTCATCACTTCAAACGGTGCGGCGTTTTTCAGAGCGGACAATGGTTTTCGTCGACACATCGATCAGCTCGTTGAACGTGGTCGTGTACTCGCCATCGACCTTCACGCCGGGAAGGTAGCCATCACATACGCCGGCGGCGGCAAACACCGCATCCTCGCTCTTGCAAAGGTCTGCGGCCTTCCAAAGCCGCGTGAGGTCGTCGTTCACCATTGTTTCCGCACGTGCTTCCTCTTCGTCTGAGCGGAAGACGAGGCGACCCTCAAAGAGACCACCAATGCCGAGGATGGCGGTGGCGGAAATGACGCCTTCGGGCGCGGCTCCAATGCCCATGAGCATGTCAAACGGGCCGTCTTCCTTGGCCGCCCAAATGGCTCCGGAGACGTCGCCATCACCGAGAAGATGAAGCTGTGCGCCGGTGTTGCGTATCTCCTTGAACAATGAACTGTGGCGGTCTCGGTCAAGGGCGACGATGCGGACATCACCGGCTTCGCAATCCAAGACGTGCATGGCTTGTTCAATGTTGTAGGCTACGCCACCGTCTAGGGAAACATGGTCGGCGAGAGCCGGTCCTGCGGCCAATTTGTCCATGTAGCAATCCGGGGCATGAAGCAGGGTCCCGCGCGGGGCGGCTGCAAGGACGGCGATGGAATTTGGCTTATCATCAGCGCAATTATTGGTGCACTCCAACGGGTCGACGGCGATGTCGATTTGGGGGGCGCCTGCCACGCCGACCATGGAACCGAGTTCTTCGCCGATGTAGAGCATGGGCGCTTCGTCTCGTTCGCCCTCGCCTATGGCGACACGCCCATCAAAAGGCACGTTGTCGAAGGTTCGGCGCATCGCTTCAACAGCGGCATCATCAGCGGCGTTTTTGTCGCCTTTTCCGCGCCAAGCAGCGCTTGCAATGGCGGCTTGGTCAACCGCCTCGAGGAAGTGGTGTGCAAGGTCGGTGGTGATGCCCATGAATCGTTGGAATCGCGGGAACGCCATCAATACAACGGTTCAGATTCCCTTGAACTTCTCTACCACTTCAAGGTCGGAGATTCGGGCCACAGGGTACTGGCCTTGGTCGTCTTTTTCAAGCGATTTTACCATGTCAAAGACGCACAAAAGCCCAGCAGCCACGCCCGTGAGGGCTTCCATCTCTATTCCGGTCTTGTAGTGCGCCGCTACGGTGACGGTGCACCACAGATCATCGCCCGCCCAGCGCCAGTTGACTTCGGTCCCCTCAAGCGGGATGGGGTGGCAATGAGGGACGATTCGCGGCGTTTCTTTCACGGCTTGAATGGCAGCGATGGTGGAGGCTTCAAGCACGTCACCTTTCTTCACGTTGCCATGCTCAATGGCGGCTTTGGTCGTGGCTTGGAGCACCAGCCGACCTCGAGCGGTCGCACGACGTTCAACCACGGGTTTGCTGCCGATGTTGATGATGCCTTCAATGGATTTTTCACTCAACCCAACCCCTCCTTCCAGGTCTCCCCTTCGGAGGTGACCTCTTTCTTCCATATGGGTGCTTGCTTTTTCAACTCATCAATGAGCCATTCGCAGGCTTGGAAGGCTTCTTTGCGGTGCGGGCTGCCAACGTGGATGGCCACAATGGGCTCTTGTGGACCCACGGCGCCCGTCCGATGGGCCATGGCCACGGAACGCACGCCAAAGTGATCGATGGCCTCCCTTGCCAACCGTGATAACACCGGTGTTAATTTGTCCTGCCATGCATCAAATTCCAATCGGAGCACATCAGCGTCGCCTTCCGTTTCCCGGGTCAAGCCAACAAAACTGACCACCGCTCCGCACGCCTCGGTGTTCATGCGGCTGCGAAGGTCGTTTGGGTCAAGAGCATCGGGCGCTTCCTCCACCAAGACCACGCCCGACATGACCTGCACGAAAGGAACAAATCATTCAAACCTCACGCCTCCATGGCCATGCATGGCCGATGCCACTTCAACTTCCGAACCCATTCACATCATGGGTGCGGGGTTGTCCGGTTTGGCCGCCGCCATCGTGCTGGCAAAAGCAGGCAAAGAAGTTCACGTTCACGATATCCGAGCAGACTCTGGGGCTCGGTTTGACGGCGACTTTCAAGCCCTTGAGAATTGGAGCATGGACGATGATTTCTTTGACCAACTCACCCATTGGGGCTTGGATGCTTCCGCCTTCAGAGCCACCACCTTTGACACGGTCGATTTGATTCATCCAGACGATGTGATCACTCAAGCCCGGACCGAAGGCGTGGCGTACCGCATCGTGGAACGAGGGACATCCGCCCACACCATCGACCAGGGGTTCAAACGACAAGCCCTCCAAGCCGGTGCTCATCTCCATTACAAGTCAAGGGTCAAGGAAGAGGATTGCACCATCATCGCCTGTGGTCCCAAGGGGACCTCGGCGGTGGCTTACGGTGAGATTTTCCGAACGGACCACCCCAACCACATTGCATTCCAACTGAACGACCGGTTGGCTCCCGGGTCCTATTCCTACCTCATCATCATCGACGGCGTTGGCCTCATCTGCACATGTTTGTGGCGAAAGCAACGAAAGTCGGAGCGCTTCCTCAACGAGACCATTGCATGGTACGAGGCTCACTATCCGAACTTGAACCGCCAACCGATCAAGCGAGTGGGTGGTAAAGGGGACTTTACCATCAATCGGCATTACAAACAGGACGGCCGCTACTATGTGGGGGAATCCGGTGGACTTCAGGATTTCATGTGGGGTTTCGGCATGCGTATGGCCGTTTGGTCTGGGGTGCTGGCAGCCAGAGACATACTGGGGGAAGGCGACTACGAGGACGATGTACGTAAGCAATTGATGCCCTATGTTCGAACCAGTGTTGCCAATCGCTGGCTGATGAATCGTGTTGGCGACCGCACGTTCAAGCGCATGTGCAAGGCGTGGATGAACGATCAGAAAAAGCGAGGAGACGGGTTGATTTGGATTGGAAAACTCTTCCGCCCTACCCTGTTCAAGCGTGTGCTCTATCGCATCGTCAGTCCGTTCATGCTCGTCAACGACCCCAAGGCCCACGGTCGTGGTGTTCGCAGGATGCCGTTTCGAAAGGCCCTCAAGCGGGACGTTTGGGAACCATCAGCGGCAGCTCAAGCCGTAGGGAACCAATGGGACGCCATACGCCGTGGAGGCGGTCATGTTTCCTTTGCTGAAGACAATGAAAGCGACGAGACAGGGCAAGAAAACACAGCGATTTCTTCTTAATGCCAACCCCTGTGGCTTGGGGCATGAGCGACCTCTATGGATTGAAACTTGAACCAATGCCCAACCGACTCGTCAATTACGGCGTGACCGAGAACGGTATTGCCGTCATTGAACTGACCTCGGATTCCGCAGGAGCTCCGCTTGAAGGCACCAACGACCGTTCGCCCAACACCTACACCCACGGTATGATGCGAGACATTGACGAAGCCATCGTCCGTGCTCGATTTGATGATGACGTCACCTGCATTGTTTTGACCGGGAACGGGGCCTCCTTCTTCTCTGCGGGCGCTTCCATTCAGATGCTCAACAGCGTCACTCCTGGGTTCAAGTACAACTTTTGCCTTCACGCCAATGAGACCCTCTCACGCCTTGAGCAAACGGCCAAACTCGTGATTTGTGCCATCAACGGCCACGCTGTCGGCGGAGGCCTCGAGATCGCCATGGCCGCTGACATTCGCATCGCCCGAAAGAACTCCGGAAAGGTCGGCCTCCCGGAAATCAACCTCGGCGTGCTCGCCGGTACCGGGGGTACCGCTCGCCTGACCCGTCTCATCGGGAAGGCCAAGGCCCTCGAAATGATGGTCACGGGTGAACTCATGTCCTTTGAAGACGCTCATGCCTGTAACCTCATCAACCACATTTGGGAGGGCGACCCCGATGAATTCCGACGAGATATCCTTGACTGGTGCAGCCAATTCACCTTGCCCAACAAGGCTGTCAAGGCCGTTGGAAACATCAAGCGCTCCTGCCAGACCGGTCCAGAAATTCCCTTTGAATACCACTTGGCCCTCGAGCGAGAACTCCAAGCGGCGCTCTTCAACAGCAGCGATGCCAAGGAAGGCATCGCCGCTTATGTTGAGAAGCGTGTGGCCAATTTCACTGGCGAGTGATTGACGACGTGATTTCCATGAGCGACATCAATGTTCCAGCCGATGTTCCAGATGAATTGATCGAGACCTACATCGACAATATGCGAGCCGCTACGGCGGGCACGGGTTCAATGAATCTCTTTGCTTGTGACCAAAAAATTGAGCATTTGAACGACGATTTTTACGACGGTGGCAAGACCATCCCGATGTCGTCGAACGACCCTGGCCATTTGTTCGAAATTGGAGCACGCGCCCACGCTGACGGCACCATCGGTGTCCTCGCTGGTCAATGCGGCCTCATCGCTCAATACGCACGAGACCATCCCGATGTTCCCTACCTCGTAAAACTCAATTCCAAATCGCATTTGGTCAAGACCACACAACGAGACCCCATCAGTCAAGCGCTTTGGGACATGGACGACGTCATGTCCTTGGTGCACAATGGCATCAATGTGGTTGGCATTGGCTACACCGTGTACATCGGAAGTGAATTTGAACATGAGATGCTGACAGAAGCCGCTCAGTTCATCCGTCAAGCCCACGAACTTGGGATGATTTCGGTGGTTTGGATGTACCCGAGAGGAAAAGCTGTCGCCGATGAAAAAGACCCGCAACTCATCTCAGGAGCCGCCGGCGTGGCCAGTTGTATTGGCGCAGATTTCGCCAAGGTCAACTATCCGAAGGCCTTTGAGGGCATGACGCAACCGGAATCATTGAGAATTGCAGTTGAAGCCGCAGGGCGAACAGGTATCATTTGCTCAGGAGGCGGTTCGCTTCCACCTCGAGATTTCTTGCAACGCCTTCACGATCAGATGAACATCGCTGGTTGCCGTGGCGCTGCCACAGGACGAAACATTCACCAAAAAGAGACCGAAGAAGCCGTTCGCATGACGGCCGCTTGTCATGCCATCATTTGCGAAGGGGCCTCGGTCGACAAAGCGATGGCCATCTACGAAGGAAAGTGAATGCTCCCTTTGCCGTTGCTTGTGTCTCCTTTCCTAAGTGACGACCCTGGGGTCATGGTCAAAAGGTATCGTGGGGGGCTGATCCACTCTTCCGGCTGGTAGGTCGCCGTCGATTTCTTGATTCGCTTCCCTATGAACGCGTTCACGTTCCTCAACATGTTCGTTACTATTCTACCAACACGGTGGTCGCCTTGGAGGCGGCTTGTGAGGTCAGCGTGGACGCCACATTGAGGCGCTCACAAGCCAAGGTGAGCCCCGTCATGGGGCATCTTGGAATCGAGTACGAGGAAGAGTAAACCTCAGAGTTTCTCATCGCTGTTGGTCATGAAGTTTCCTTCACTGTCAACGATGATGGGGGTTCCTTCAACCCACTCGGGGCAGTTCTCAGAAACCCAGGTGCGGGTGGCCCATTCGCAGATATCGTAGCCGCCAGAGAGAATTCCGGAACGCTTGATGTAGCCGACCTTGACGATGTCCTTGTCCTTGGACAACACGTTGCCAAGTTGTTGGCTGGTGGTACCATGTCGCATCGTGCTGTTGATGTACTCCAGGATTTCAGCAGTGTTTCGTGGTCGATCGCCTAAGAATTTCTTGATTTTTTCACGGATGCGTG
Organism: Candidatus Poseidoniaceae archaeon; assembly: GCA_938030705.1. Classification (GTDB taxonomy): domain Archaea; phylum Thermoplasmatota; class Poseidoniia; order Poseidoniales; family Poseidoniaceae; genus Poseidonia. The sequence goes on along the minus strand of CALHIR010000003.1, from coordinate 2,999 downwards.
TAGTTTTCATGTTTGTTCCCTCCTGTCATTTATGGGTCGGCATTTATTGGATTGTGCCGATGTTCTTTAGGAGCGAGGCCGCTGATATAATGGTTCCTCCTCAAGTCAACGACTTGGTTACATTTGGTGATAAAATATCGGTGTTATTCCCACACTATGGCTTCTGAAGGTAAGTTATTTTTCACAGTTCCACCGGAAATGTATAACTAAATATAACTAGGTAATGTTTTTACCAAGAAATCCCTTGGTGAGACTTGCCTCGGGCAGAAAAAGGTGACTCCTGATGTCTTCCCGCACCATCCGTTCAGCAGCCCACCGTCATATTCTGGTCTGGCTCCGACACGGTTCTTCGACCGTTTCTGAAATCGCCACTCAATTTGGGATGCGAATGCCTCACGCCTCGCTTGCCTGTCGGCAGTTGAGAGAAGCAGGGCTGATCACAAGAGATGAATCGGGAGGTCTTCGAAATGCGCCGCTTTTCCTCAGTCAACAAGGGGTTGAACGTCTCGCGGAAGATGCCGTCAGCAAAATGATGCGCTACGGCGATGTTTTGAGCAAGGCCAATCAACCGATGGTGCTCCATGCTGATGAGGCCAACGTCCTTCTTGCTTACACGCATTTGCCCGAACGTTCCCTCGTTTTCATCCCCGACGCGGCTTCTGTCGGACAGGCGGTCTCCAGTGGAAACGGAGGGGGGGTGTGGGTGTTGGCTCCAAAAACCAACATTCGTTGGTACCATCTGAACGATGGAAGCCCTGCAAACCCTCCCCTTTCACGGGGAAATACGCTTGCTGACTTCGAACCCTCCATCCAGCGGATTGGTCTGGTTCGCGGTGAGGTGTTTGAGGTTCGCGGAGAGACGCATCTTGCGGAGGGGCAGTTCTTTCCGGCTGAAGGGGGCCAAGGCCAACCTCCGTATCGCCTCCAGTTGGGCGGTGTTATGGTCGGGCATGTAGAAGGCACATCGCATGCCTATCTTCCAGAACCGGGCCTCAGGGCCCACCTCAATTCGCCGTTGAATCGCTCTCTTTTGCTTCAGCCCTTGGGGTCTGGAGCGCTCGAAATTGGAGACCGACATGCAACGAAGCATCGGCGCCTGCCCTATGATGTCCTCAAAGAATGGCTAAAACTGAAACATCCACGAATGAAGAACCAACGTATCTTGGAACTTTACGAAAACTTCGTGGGGCTCTTGGCCGAGGGTGCATCGGCTTCGCCATCTGTTCTCGAACGGGAAGCGCTGATGGATTTTGGCCGCGTCTCTTGGAGCAGCACCGACCTGAGCGAGGGCTATCTGGATCTCTACGGAATGACGGGTCGCGGGGCGTCTGCTCTCCTGCAATTTGTGCTCAACACCATCACCGTCCCCTTCGTAGTAGATTGGCCGTTTGAAAAGATAGAGGATGATCTTCTGACCCGAACCCTTGAGCACCCCCTTTGTCGATCTTTTGTTTCAAGAAGGGGCCCTCCACCCTCTTTGGGCGGGCCACGTTCGGTCATTTCTGACGGCGACGAGATGGGGGTGGTTTCCCTCGGTTTGCGTCGTCTTTCAACGCTTCAGATTCAATTGAACGTTCCCGGGGCGACACCATGGTCAACCGGAACGCATCCATTCTCCATGCCTTCAAGCGCCCTCGAACTTATCGGTCATCATTCAACCACAAAAATTGAAGCCTTCACGGGTGAGGTGGTCGAAGGGGACGGGGGGAGCGTCCTTGCTGAGGCCTTGAAACTCTATCCGCATGGGGATGAAGAACAGGCCAACATGTGGGAGCATGAATATCCACTGGCATCTTGGATTGCGTCGCCTGCTGAACATCGTCCAGCTCGCTGGATGCGCCTGCACACGCGGCTCCCGAACGGTTGGACGGATTTGTTGCCGGTCGATGGCCTTCCGCTTGAACACCTGCCGGTGGCCATGCTGGCTGCCAGTTCCACTTGGCAGCGTTTGGTGTTGCGCAGGATTCAAGCGACCGCTCAAATCAACGCAGGCGTGTTGGTCCAGTGGCGAGACGCATTGAAACGAGACACCCGCTGGTCACCTGCCTACGCTACGTGTCTCCTTTGCTCGCTTCATCCCGCAAATTCGGAGGAGTTGACCGTCTTCAACGAAGCCACTGAGGTTTGGTTCAAATCGCCCATCTGCGAACAGGAGGTGTTGGAATCCGTGTTTGGATGGCGGGCCATGGAGGCATCCGCTCAGCATGATGTGCTCCGCAATTGGGTGTCTCTTGCCAAAAACCAGCCAACTTCCTCCCTCTTGTATGCTTGGTCTTCCTCCTTGGACATCGCACAAAAAAACCAGCCTTGGCTTCCTGAGACACAACGCCTCATGATGGAGCGCCTCCCTCACCGGTGGTGGGCGGCGTTTGCAGGACAGTGGCTGACGACTCAACTTGCCAGCCACACGGGGCGAACATGGCTCCAATCCTTTGCCTGCTCCTGGATTGTTCAACTCGCAAGACCAGCGGGGGAACCGAACCGATTTCCCGGACTTGCGGGTTCCCACCCCGGATTTACCTTGACCACGGAGAACCTCCTTGGCGCCAACCTTCTCAACGAAGTGGGCGAGAACCAACATCTTCGGGATCTTTACGAGATGGTTTACGCCCACGAACAACGTCTTCCGGTTCCGTTATTGGCTACGCATCCCTTTGCAGGTTGGCTGGTACGTCCTGTCAATGAATGGCCTCTTTTTGACTCCGAAGTTCTTGGTGTGGGGGATTCGAGGGTTGGCGAACTGTTGTTTGCGAGAAGCTTCGCTGCTCAGAATCCTTTTGCTGGCCGATGAGTTGATATGGAGTCGGCTTGAGGGTTGACTACCGTACCTGCAACATCAGGCTGAGCGACTGTGAAACGAGCAATGACGTCTGACACCACGTGTACGGCCGCAATCGAAGACTGGGACGACCCTTCGGGGAGTGACTTCCGGTGCAAATGCGGTAAACCATCGGTGGGTTATGGGTCCTTGTGCGACGCAAGAATGAACGCAAGACAAC
>CALHIR010000002.1 GCA_938030705.1 Candidatus Poseidoniaceae archaeon | reverse complement strand
AGGTGTTGTATGCCCACAACTGTCTCACATAATAAGAAACATAGCTGTCGAACAAGAGGATGTCGTCAATGACGTACAAGAAAGTAGTGAATCCACCAGAGTGCGTGAGTTCTTTCCACGTCGTTCCGTTGTTCAAATTATGCATGTACAAATCGTTGTTGTGGTTGAACATGATGACATCGTCATCAAACACCACTTCATGGCCATCCAACTGGGATATTCTGTCGCCATAACCCCAAGAAGAGTATGCCTCCGTGATGTTCCAATACGAATCGTTGCCTCGTATGGTTGAGGCGTCTTCCCCCTCAACGTACCCGAAGGTGATGGAGTCCATGGCTGCGTTCAGTGCAAGCGCTTCACCTTCTGTGGATTGAGCAAGCGAATAGTTGGCTGAACCTTGGCCGACCGTTTCGAACAATGTTTCAGCGTCCATCAGCGTTTCTTCGTCGCCCGACCAGGCGTTCATGAGGTCAAGATAACCGACCTGCGTCATCAGCACCATCAGGATGGAGAGGATGATTGGCGTTCGTACTTCGGCAAAGCGTCCGCTGGACATGCGTTAAGAAGCGCACGGCTCAACCATATACATCCACCCTATCATGATAAAAAAGGGCCCAAACGGGGCCTTAGCGCTCAAGGACATAGGCGTGGATGATGGCCGATTCTGCCGATTGGAGATGCTCACTCACGGTGGCCTGTTTGATGTTGAGGGCCTCGGCAATGGCACGTTGTGTACATCGTCGTGGTCGGTCGTAATACCCCATTTTCACGGCTTGGTCCAGAACCGTGCGTTGTTTTTTTGGGAGCAATTCCAAAAAACTGGCGTTATGGGCCGTTTGAGCTCCAAGTTTGATCTTGTACTTCTCGCCAAGCAAGGTTGTAACTCCTTTTCTTGCGGCTCGCAACGATGCGCTCGTACCCCGGATGGTCACGATGAATCCTTCGTGGGAGAGGAAGGTTGGTGAGACCCACCAAACATGTTCCAGTGCAGCAAAAATACGGGGCAATGGCCCGGTGGCCACCGCTTCCACCAGCGCCGCATTCGTGCTTTGTTCAATGACGCGAAGGATTTGAATGGCAGGCATTTCCGCCTCCATCGCGCTCTCGGCGTCGTATTCTAAACGAAGTAAACATCGCATGCCGTCCTGGTCGTTCGAGATGTGGGAGAGGAATTCTATGCTCGAGAAGGAGTCCAGAAGGGCTCGCCCGGGCAGATGCTCGCCTGTTTCGGGTGTTATGTTGATTTGCATGTAGCGAAGGTCAGCAGCGCCCATACCTATCATGAACGGGGGCCTCCGTAAAAAGCGACCGGTTGGTTTCAACCGCGAAACGCAGGCCTGAATTGAGGTTGTCGTCTCAACTATCGCCGGCTTCAAACATGCTCAGCACTCGGTTGAGTTCCCGCAGCGAATCTTCCAAACCTTCCCGCTCGGACCGGCCCAATTCTGGGTCCTTGAGTTTCTCCGTGATGGCCTCGATTTCCCATTTGGCCTCGGCGCGCTCTCGCTCGAGGGCCTTGTCTTCCTTGATCATCTGCAGGCGAGCACGGCGCACGTTGGTGGCCTTGCGCTGCTTGTTGTAGGACTCCTTGAAGGTCGCACCGATTTCCACGGCCGTTGGGAACGGGATGCCGATGCCTTCTGCCTCGAAGCGTTCAGCGATGTTCTTGAAGAGCCAATCTTTGGCGACAAACTCGTCCGAGTAGTCTTCAACCCAGGCATACATTCGGAAGATTTTGGCGTATTCGCCCAACTCATTGAGCAGCACACGCGGTTCTGGTGATTCGATAATGTAGGGGCATTCTCGCAGCAGCTGAAGCGTGGTGTACTTGACGTGCGAAATGTCCTCATCGTATTCAACGCCGACGTCGAGCACCAATGAAATACGCCGCCCTTGACCGTCGCCACCGCCTCGAGCGTGGTTGATGACCGTGGAGTTGACGAGGTTGTTGTTGGGGATGACCACAAGGTTCTCGCCGATGGTCAAGATTTTGGTCGAAAGGATACCAACAGAGACAACCGAGCCGAGGTGGCCGTCCACTTCGATACGGTCGCCGACCTCGAAGGGTTGGTCCAAGGCGAGCATGAACGAGTTGACGATGTTTCCAAGCGTCTGTTGCATGGCCAGACCGATGATGAGTGAGAACACCGCCAACGAGGCGAGCAGCCCAAGCAACTCAAAACCGAGTTCATTCAAAGCGAGGTAAAGACCGCCAAACCAAACGGCAGCCCTCAACAAAAAGATGACCAGTGAATTGCTGCCTGAAACGGTGACCGAAGAGGGGTTGGAGAACCGCTCGGTCAGGACAGGAATCATGACTTTGATGGCCACGCTGGCCAATGAGGTCGTGAGCAAGATGTAGGAGGCACTGAACAACGGGTCGAGGGCGACGTTGAGTTCTTCCTCATCTCCTCGAATCCAAAGCAGGGTCAATTGGATGCCCACCAAAAGAATGAACGCATAAAACCGCTGAGTAACCGGCCTGTAGAGGGCGTCATCCCATTTGAACGAGGTGGCTTTCACAAAATCGAGGATGATTTTCTTCATCACAAAACGGACGATCAAAAGAGAAAGCGCAGTCAAACTGAGCCCCAGAGCGTATTGAGCCCACGTATCAAGCCCGTTTGCTTGTTCAATGAGGTCATCGATAGCCGACACGACAATGTCTCCTGTTCCGGCGTCCAACCTCATACTCATAACTGATTCGCCGATATTTGTGAACAAAAACGAAGACGGCGTCAGGATTGAACAGAAATTTTTTGTGAAAGGAAATGAGCAGAAAACATTCCTTCAAAAGGTGATGGTGCGGAGGTTCAGGCATGAGCCGTCGCTACGACCGTCTTGCTGCATGGCTCTTGCCTCGCAAACGGGGTGCCCACATCGCCGTGCTGCTCTTGACGTTGTTGATGATTCCCGGCGCGATGACAGCGCTCCAGCCCATCGACATGGAGTCCTACGAGATGGAATCCCCCGAACTGTCGGCACAAACTCTCGTCAACGAGGAATTTCCCAATTCGGAAATTATCCTCGGGTTCCTTATTTCGGCCCGCAACCCCGACCTCGTTCCAGCCGTGGAAGACTGGGAACCCGTGCCCCGCATGGCCGACGGTTCACCGGATTATTCCTCGCTGATTCATCCATCGGAGATGATTCCTGCTGGAGACCCATGGAGCGGCATTGACGACCCGACGGGTGGAATCCTCAACCTGACGGTGTTGCGAGAATTGGATACCAAACTCAACCTCGTGCTCGAGCACCCACTCGCCCCTGCGCTCAAACCGCTGGTGAACGACGTCACTGGTCATCAATCCAACGGCGCCATCTCGCTCTCTGACCACTTTCGAGGGTTCATGAACAACACCTCCATCCTCACCCAACCCGGCCTCACGACGCTGGGGGTGGTCACCGAACCACCGACGAACTGGTCGGATTGTTTCCCATTGGACTGCTTGGAATTTGATGACGCCAACATCACGCAGGCTCACATCGACATGGCAGCGGCTCGCATGGCGGAGGCCTCAGACAATAATTTCCTGCGCTGGCTTTCGCTGGACCGCGGCTTCAAGGCAGACTACACCGCTCACCAAGAAGGGCCGATTTACGGGCAGTTGTTGTCCAACGGCACGTGGGAAGGGGCCCTGTGGGGCAAGGGCCGATGGACCGGTTCCTCGACGTGGTTGTTGGTGCAACTTGACAGCACAAAGCTCAGAGAGATGGGTTGGGAAGTCGTTTGGAAGGATGCCCACCAAGAGAAACAGATACAGTTCACCGACGAAGGATTCCGTGTGGGTGGCTATCGCCTCGCCGACGGAGCGCTGGTTCTTCATCCACCGCAATACGACGAAGCGACCTGCCTTGAACTCAAAGAAGAAGGAGCAGGGTGTGCTACTGAATGGACCTACATGGACCTTGAAGGCCACCTGCGCTCCCACGACCGCACGACGGTCACGCTGCTGCTCGGTCAGGGCGTCAACGTCGAAGTCAACCGTGAACTCCAGTCAAGTGCAGGCCTCATTGCGATGATGGGGCTGGCCATCATCGTCCTGCTCTACGTCAGTTTGCGCCGCTGGTCAGACGTGGCCATCGTCATGTTTGCGTTGGGTGCGGCGCTGTTGTGGATGCAGGGGATGATCGGTCACTTCGCCAACATCACCGGTTGGTTTGGCCTGAGCCTCATCGCTCGTTCGCAATTCTCCAACCTGTTACCGATTCTCGTGTTGGCCCTGGGGATCGACGACTCCTTGCACGCTCTCCATCGTTACAAAGAAGAGCGAGCCAACGGGAAAACTTCCGAAGAGGCTGGCAGCATCACCCTGTCCCGTGTCGGCCGAGCCATCACCCTCACCTCGTTGACCACCATGGCTGCATTTGCCGCGAATCTGTTCAGCGATATTGCCGCCTTACGCTCCTTCGGTATTGAAGCCGCTCTCGGTGTTTTAGCGGCGTTCATGTTGACCGGTTTGTGGGCGCCGCTGATTCGTGTCAGCATGGACGACTGGCTTGAATCCCGAGCGAGGAAGAAAAGCCAAAATGAAATCAAATCCATCGTTAATCCCGAATGGTTAAAACGAGTTACGCTCGGCTCAGGCCAACGAAAAAGAGCCACGGTCATCGCGCTGGTCGCCTTTGCTTTGACCGTCCCCGCTGCCATGGGCATGGCCCAACTTGAGGGTGATTTCGCCGTGGAGGATTTCCTCGACGAACGCTCCGACTTCGCCATCGGCGTGGAAGAAATTGCCGAGCGATTTGCCGACGAAGGCGAGCCGGCTAATCTGTTGATTCTGGGCGACGTGTTGGACCCGCGAGTTTTCGCCGCCATCGACGAGTTCCGTCAAGAAATGGATGCGCTCCCCGAAGGCGTCCCCGACAAGATCACCCGTCAACCGGACGGCACCATCGACATTCTTGCCCTCGACGAAATGGTGTTTGCTGCTCAAGGCAGCCTGGTGCTCGACAGCGCGCCCTTTGAGGAAGCTGGCTGGCAGCCGGAGGTGGACGGTTTTGGCATGAATTGTTCACTCGCCGGTAATGGACCACTGGTTGACACGACCGACCGTGAGTGTTTGGCGTTCTTCTACGGCTTTTTATCGCTGTACGGTGTTCCGGGTGTGGGTCCGATTCCTGACATCCCCGCCAGCATCGTCCAACTCTACATCATGCCCGTCGTGGACCTTGACCCCGACCAGCCGTGGCTTGACGTGAACGGCGAAGACGCCGCTTACGACATGATGCAGATTCGCTTCGGCATGACCCAGCCCGAAGACTTCCCCGGCATGCAAGGCGGTGTGGCTGAAGTTTGGCGGGATTTGGAGGTCTTCACCAACCTCTCGAGCGGCACCTACGAGGAACCCGGTGAGGAAGAAGATGACAAGCCGCTGACCTGGGTCATGCTAACCGGCCGACCCATCACCCGTTTCACGGCCTCCACCGCCATGCAAGAGGAGATGCAATCCTCCCTCGTGCTCGGCTCCGTCTTCGTCCTGGCTTCGTTGACCATCGGTTTCCGTTCGCCCAAGCAGGCGGTCGTTACCTTCGTACCGATTTTCCTTGTCGTCGTGTGGCTCTACGGCTTGATGTACGTCGCCGGGGCCTCGCTCAACATCGTCACCGTCACCATCGCCACCATCTCGTTGGGAGTGGGCATCGACTACTGTATTCACGTCACTGAGCGCTATCGCGAGGGCAGGGAAAACGGCGAGACCCACAACGACGCCCTCGCTGCGGTCGGCGGTGCCTGCGGCTTGGCCCTGCTTGGTTCAGCGACCTCGGACATCGCTGGTTTCCTCGTCATCGCCCTCTCACCAATGGGCTTGTTTGCCAACTTCGGTATCTTCTCGGCTGCGATGATCGCCCTCTCCCTGCTCGCCAGCCTGGTATTGACCACCGCCGCCCTCGGCCTCATCAGCACACCTGCCGACAACGTCGTGGCCGACCTCAAAGCCTCGCCCTCAACCGGCCTTCCGTCCGAAGAAGAAGCGTGAAAAACGGAGAAAACAACTTCAAGCCCCCGCAGCAAGACACCCTTGATGTCGGCTGCTCAAGATTACTACAATCAAGTCCTCTCCATCGGCCATTCGCCCGAAAACGCCCTCGCCTACACCCGTCAACACTACCCCGACTTTGTTCCCGGGGTCTCGAAGGCCGTGGACGCGCCCGTTCTGGCCCCTGTTTCCCAACAGGCGGTTCCCGCAGTTCAGCCCGCTGCCCAGCATGCTGCAGTCACCGCACCTGCGGTCGCCGCACCGACAACCTCCGTAGCCGCTCCCGCCGCTGCGCCCCCCAACGCTTACGCCCCCATGTCGCCCACGCCGCTTCCAGAAGACAGCACTTCGCCGATGATGTGGGGCGCTGTGGCCTGCATCGTCTTCGCCCTGCTCCTGTCAGTGGCAGGGCAATTCAGCCATTCGTGGATCGTCAACAACGAAGAAGGCGGTGAAGGTCAGACCGTAGGCCTGACCACGATTCGGCAGGACTGTTCGGTGACAGAACCCGATGCGGGCGAAACCAAACAACAAGCCATCGACGCTTGCAAGGCCTTTGCCTACGGGTTCTTCGCCGAAGATATGGATGCTGCAACCGATGAACTCGACGACGTCGATGATATTGATGATACAATTATTGGCGACTACGAGGATTATTGCGACAACGTTTACACCTTTACAGCACCGTTGATGATGGGAGACCAAGATGCTCTTGCCAATCTGAGTGACGTTCGAGATACCTGCCTCGAAACGCCGGCCGCCGGCTCAACCGGCGGCATGATTCTCTGGCTGGGTTCCATCGGCGCTTTGCTCGGCACCGTCATGCTCGCTTCGGCCTCCATCGGTCGCAGCCTGCCCGCAGCAGCCGAGAACCACGGCAAGTGGGCCGGCATGGCCGCTGGCGTCTTGATGCTCCTCGCTGTCTTGGTGTGGTGGCTCTTGCTGCCCGAAACCGATACCGATACCTCGGCGGGTATGGGTGTGTGGATGACGGTGCTTGGCGGTGTGCTCGGCCTGGTAGCCGGCGTGTTGGCCTTCTTGGACCAGAAGTGAGGTCTGATTGGGCGGTGACTTCATCAAGGGTTGAGCCTGCGCTAACCTTGCCGTCTTAGGGGTTGACCCCGGGAAGGTGGTGGCGATATGACAACCAATGAACCCGATACGGCCGAAGACGTCGATGACGATGAAGACGACTGGATGAAGTACGCCAACGCTGGCTTTGGTGAGACGGATTATTCCCTCTGGGACGACATTGCACCGGCGGAAGAAGACGAAGCCCACCAGCAAGAAGTGGCCATGCAATTGGGCACGCACGTTGAGGAAATTCCTCGGGCACCGCGCCCCGCCGGGCACAAGCATTTGGTTCGTCAAGGGACCTGTGATGCCTGTTTAGGCCGCGTGGGTGGGAAACGCATGTACGGTCAATCGCTTGAAGATGCGGGCAAAGGCGTTCGTGAATCGGTGGTCGAACGAGACCCCCATCTGGCCAAGGCCCGGGAAGACGAGCCGTTGTGTCCGTTCTGCGAGAACCTCTTCGAGGAAGTGGATTTACTCGCCGACATCATCTTTGACGCCATTGAGCCCTACGACATCAACCGATTGCAACTCGGTGCACGCTTTCCCAAAGACCAGATCGAGGACGAAGAGAAACTCAGAAAGCGCCTTGGTGCCGGTGGTTCAGACCCGCTCAAATCATCGCTCGTGGAAGCGATCGGAAAGCGCCTCAACGACCGCTTGGACGGCATCACGATGGTGAGCGATAAGCCGGATGTGTTGGCACTCATCGACGTGTTGACCCTCACGGTGGACCTCGATGTACGGGCTGTCTACGTCTACGGTCGCTATCGAAAACTCGAACGAGGCATTCCTCAAACTCGATGGCCGTGCCGAGCCTGTAAAGGACGAGGTTGCGAACGCTGCGACCAAACCGGTCTGCAATACAAGAAGAGCGTCCAGGACCTGGTCGGTAACCCGATGCTCGAAATTTTCCAAGGTAGCGAACACGCTTTCCACGGTATGGGTCGAGAAGACATCGATGTGCGCTGTTTGGGTCGTGGTCGACCCTTTGTTCTTGAAATTAAAGAGCCTCGTAAGCGCAGCTTCAACGCCGAAAAGCTGGCGGAAATCATCAACAAAGCAGCGAAAGGCTCGGTCGAAGTCTCGTCCATTCGCCCCTCAACTCGGAGCGAAGTTGTGCGTATCAAAGACACGCCAGCTGAGAAATCCTACACCATCCGGTTCACGCTTGAGCCCATGAACGAAGCGGAATACGCCGTGCTGACCGCCCCGGTTGACATGACCAAGGAGGACGTGCAAAACCGAAGCAAGAAACGGCGGCGGCAACGCCGAGGCGACAAGGATGCCGACCGGACCAAACCGCTGGAAACGACCATCGAAGTTCCGGCCGCCGGACCCAGCGAAAAGGAACTTAAGGCGATGAAAAAGCCAGAACTGGTCGCTCTCGCCGAGACCCACGGGCTGGCCAAGACCGGAAAGAAAGACGAACTCATCGAGCGCATTCTCGCGGCCCTGCCACCGGCACCGGCTGTGTTTGATTTGCCCGACGACGAAGCCATCCTCAAAGTGGTTGAGGGACTTAACGGCATGAAATTGGCTCAGCGCACGCCCGAACGCGTCTCGCACCGACGCTCAGACCTCATCAGAAAGCGAACCGTGTTTGAATCGCACTCGCCAGTTATCGAGGTAAACGAGGACGGGCAGCGGGAAATTGAATTCACGCTTCGCTGTGAATCGGGCACGTACGTCAAAGAGACGATTCACGGCGACAGTGGGCGAACCCAACCCTCCGTAGCGGCCCTCATCAAAGCCAAGTGCAACGTGATCTGGTTGGACGTAGGCGACATCCACGCCGACTGAGCCGCTGTTTGAGGCCGCTCGTTCCCGTCGCGGTGCTTATATGGGGAAGGTGGGTCGGCAACTTGCTCCGAAGATGCGCTTGCGCTGATTTGGGACGAAGGAGGCGAAAAAAATGAAGCGCTCAAAGGGTCAGCGAGTCGGAACTCGTAGCATTTTGCGACGACGAAAGAACCAGCGCAGCCGCTTGAATATCCGCCGCGTGATGCACCAGTACGAGGAAGGCGACCGCGTCGCTATCGTCCTCGACGGTGGTCAGCAAGGTGGCATGCCTCACCGCCGCTTCCACGGTCGCACCGGCTTCATCACGAAGCGCCAAGGTGTGGCATGGATTGTTGCTGTCAAGGACGGCAACATGCAGAAGACCGTGATCGCTCGCCCAGAGCACCTCCGCCCACTTGAATGAGGGATGCACCATGACCGAAGAAGAGAGATTCCTGGATTTCGCCACCGTCCGTGAGATGCTGTACGACGCTCAAGAGCGCCGTGGCACGCTCAAGTATGAACAAAAGTGGGCCTTGCAACACGCCGAATGGGCCGCCAGCGAAGCCCGCAACGGTGTCTCAACCCAGCCCGAAGTGTTTGAAGAACTTCGAACCAAACTCCTCGATGTTGAAACGTTGGCCAAGCACCCTGAACTCGCCGCCAAACTCGCCGAACTCATGCCCGCCACCGTCGATGACGTGAAAGCGGTGTTCAGTTCCAAGCGCATTGTGATTGAAGACAGCGAAATTGATGCTGTTCTCGAGATTGTGCGCCAAGTCATTTGATGCGTTTCGCATCTCCCAACAGGTGATGTTTGATGTCAGACCCACGGCGAAGGCGCCAAATCAAGACCCCCTCCGGTCCGAAAAAGAAAGCGGCCTCTCCCGACCTTTCAAAGTACAAGTTAAAGACGGCAACGGGTCGAAATGAGGTCCCTAAACCTCAGCCCAAGCCCGACCCTACGCAACAGCCCCGTCAAGGTGGCGGCCGTTCCGGCCAAGGTCAACCTCGCCGACAGGGCGGTGGACAACGTGGCGGTCAGCGGGGCGGACGACAAGGTGGGCGTGGTCAAGGTGGGCGTGGTCAAGGGCGCCGAGACCAACCTCGCCCTGAACCGGAAGCGCTCAAAGACGAAACGCACGCCCGTATTCTCGAGCATGACACAGGTACTGGCATCGCCACCGCCATGGCCGAAAAAAGCCTGGCGTTCTGCCGCCTGAAACTCAAAGGAAGCGACCTCATGGCCATCAACGAGCGCATTTACATCGGCAAGGACGCCTCCAAGCGGAACCGTGTCGCTGCGATCATTGGCATGGCCCACCTGGATAAAATGTCCAACATGGCACGACAGGATTTGCCCACCTTGGTGCAACGCTTCATTGAAGAACATGCTCAGTACTTTGTGGATGAATTCTACAACAAAGCAGGGCCCATGTCGCTCAAGCAACACGCCTTCGAACTGCTGCCTGACGTCGGCCCGGTGAAGGCTCGCAACATGGTGAAGGCACGAGACCAAGTTGGCATGTTCGCTTCCATGGACGAACTCAACGCGCTGGCGAAGATCAAGGGCGCTGAACTCTTGGCCCAGCGTTTCGTTGAAGAGATTGAAGACAAAGCGCTCATTCCTCGGCTCTCTGAACTTCTTCTCCCGGTGGCAGCATGAAGGGCGCTCGGCGCCTCGTTGATGCTCTCCGCGCCAAACAACCGTTCAACAAGGCCTTGGGCCAACACTTCCTCGTCCACGATGATGTCCTCGAGCGCACCGTTGAATGGGCAGAAGTCGACGTTGAAGACCACGTGCTGGAAATTGGACCCGGTCCGGGAACACTGACGGAGGTGCTTCTTTCTCAAGGGTGCAAAGTCACGGCTATCGAACTTGATAGCGGAGCATGTGAACACCTACGTTCGGTGTTTGCCGACGCCATTGCCGAAGAAACCCTGACGCTCTTGGAAGGCGATGCCCTTCAGGTCTCGTGGCCCACCGATATCACCCGGGTCGTCGCCAACATCCCCTACCAAATTTCCTCACCGCTTATCGACGTCATCACCCGGTACCATCGGAACCCGAAAACCAGCCCGCTACAAGACATCGTGATGCTCGTCCAAGAGGAATTTGCCGAGCGGGTTGTCATGGAATACGAAAGCGATGTGGGCTCCCTCGGCATGGTCGTCGCCCTGGACTTCGAGGCGGACTTGGGCGAGCGGGTTGGCCCCCACGCCTTTTCGCCGATGCCAAAAGTCCATTCTCGCTTGCTTCGCATGACGCCGCACGACGAAGAATGGCCTTGCGACCGGCGGTTGTTGGTTCAAATGATTCGGGCGGCGTTTGAACAGCGACGGAAGAAACTCAAGCGCACGCTCCGCAGCCCGCCGCGACGCCTGAGTCGCATTCCGGGCTGGCACGCCACCCGCTGGAAACGAGCCTATGCCTCATTGGAGCACGACCCGAGACTTCAGCGAAGACCGGAAACTTTGGAACTGGACGAGTGGGCCGATTTAGGCGTTGATTTTGCCTCCTGTGAAGAAGAAGCTTGAACCTTCAAGACGGGTCGAATGAATGAACGGTTTGGGGAGAGACTTTTCTTAGGAGTGTCTGCTCGCCTCAACTTGTCGGGGGGATTTGTATGGCAAAGAAGGACACCTATCTTGCATTGCTCCGCCGAGGTATTGACGATACCACGGCGAACCAACTGGCCGATGCGGGCTTGAAAATTGGCGATTTGAAGAAAATCGACAAAGCGATGCTCGTTGAGAACTACGGGTTGAAAGAAGAAATCGCTCAGGGTGTCATTGAAATCATCACCGCTGGCCCACAGTCCCACGGCAAAGAACGCTTTCTCTCCAAAGTTCTCGCTCCTGAAAAGAAGCAGGAATCCCGCATTGAAGAGATGAAATTCCAGCGAAAACAGAAAGACGTTCTCGCTGAATTGGCTGAACAAAAAGAACGCTTGAAGATCGCCAAGGTCGAAGCCTTCCGTGCTCAGAAACTCATCATGAACCGACTCGGTAAGACCGTGGAACTCATCGTTAAACTGGAGAATAACCTTCACGACGAAGGGAAGGACGACCAGAAGGTCAAGATTCGAGACCAGCTCGAAACCCGTGGTCTTGAAGCCGCTCGAGACCACGAGATGCTGGAACTGGAAGGCACGCCGCAGGACATCGTTGACTTTCGCCGACAACACGTTCCTGGTTTGATTTTCCACGCCTGCCCTGAATGCGGTGATGAACTTGACCCTCGCCAATCGCGCGACCCTGACCAGCCCGACGCATGGGCCTTCATCTGCTGGGAATGCGAAACGAGTTTCACCCCCGACCTTGCCTTGAACGTGGAGACCATCCTCGACGAGAGGCGCATCGTCATCGACCCCGATAGACCACCACGAAATCCAGTACCTCCCAAGCCGGCCAGCATGGACTTCTCCTCCGTCTCCGATCTCATTCGCAAGGACCTTGAGCAGACCGGCGCCACCGCCGATGAAATGACCCGCGTGGTCGAAGAAAGCGTGGTCGCCGGAGGCCTCATGGACATCAACGACTGGATTGACCAAACGCTTGCGGCCAAGGATTACATCCAAGCCCAAGAAGACCGTGAAGACTTCATTCTGCGAACGGGAGCCGGTGCGACCAAATTCAACAAGTGGATGAAGAAGGCCGGCCTGTTCTTCAACAAGCAAACCGGCCGTTGGACCCGAGAAAAAGCACGTTGAGGCGTCGCCCATGTCCGCAAGTCCGGCTTCCCTGACCGCCGATGCGGAACCTAAAGCCGACACGCCTCCCGCCCCGGTTATTCGCTTCTTGAAAGGCCCACACCTGCTCGGGCAATGCGCCGTCAATCCGGGCGAGACCATCGTTGATCACGCCGAAGCCTGTGGCATCAAATTGCCAACCAACTGCACCTCCGGCACCTGTGGCACCTGCATGGTCAGCCTCATCCTCGGTGAGGTCCCGCTTCCTGAAGTGCTCCCCCCCGGCCTTGACGATTGGTTGGTGGAAGAAGGGGCTCGACTCGGTTGCATTGGCAAGCCTCGCGGCGATGTGGACATTGACATCCGCCCACCGATTTGAGGGGACGTCATGTTCGGGAACTTGACGGCCAGCACCTGGCTCATCCTGCTGGTGGACTTGATCGCCATCGTCATCGTGGTCATGTTCCTCAAATCCCGCATCCGACTCAAACTGAAGGAAGTGGAAGCACGTCAAGCGCACGAGCGGTTGATGCGAAAACGGGACAGGGACGAAGCGACACAACCGGCCAGCGAAGAGGGAACGCCATGACAAACTTCGAAGCCCGATGCTTCAAGAACCCTTGACGACCCTTTGCAACCATGTCAGCGGGCCATGAAACGACGACGGGCCCGCTGCCCATCGGACAGTTCGCCCGACTGGTCCAACACACGGTCAAGAACGACCCGCTTTTTCAGCATCAGGCCCTGCAGGGTGAAGTCTCTTCCTGGAGTGTCCACAACGGAAACATCTACTTCACGCTGCGAGACGATGACGGGCAGATGGATTGTGTCATGTGGCGCAGTGCCCGTCTAACGGTGGACCCTGCCATCAAGATCGGCAGCGAGGTCATCATCATCGGCAGCGTTGACGTTTGGCCGAAGCGAGGGCGCCTGCAAATCGTGGTCGCTCGCATCCAGCCCGTCCAAACGCTGGGCGCCATGGAGGAAGCGAAGCGACAACTCATTGAGACGCTCCGAACAGAAGGCTCACTCGACCTTCCCTCGCGCAGGTTGCCGTTGCTGCCAAAGCACGTGGCCATCGTCACCGGGGCCGATTCAGCGGCCCTGTCCGACATGCGTCAACTCATGGCCGACCGATGGCCGGGTCTGCGAACCACCGTCATCGAGGTGCTCGTTCAGGGCGAACACGCCGCCAGGGAGATCGTCCGAGGCTTGGCCGTAACCCGCGCCCTTGCACGCCCCGAGGTAGCCCAACGACTCGGCCTGCCACCCGTGGATGCCGTCATCGTGGGGCGAGGTGGCGGTTCGCCCGAAGACCTGTGGGCGTTCAACCTTGAGCCGGTGGTGCGGGCCATTCTCGCCAGCACCGTGCCCATCATTTCAGCCGTGGGCCACGAACAAGACCACCTGGTCTCTGACCTCGTTGCGGATGTTCGAGCCTCCACCCCGTCCAACGCCATCGAGCGGCTTATTCCTGAACGACAAGCCATGGTTCAATTGCTCGACGAATTTGATGTTCGCATTAAAGGCGCCATGCAACGACGTTTGCAGGAGTTGCGCCAGCACCTTTCGCTTCTGGCCAACCAATTGCGCCACGCACCCGGCAAAGGGATCTACTCGGCCAAAGAACGACTAAGCCGGCTCAACCACCGTATGCAGCGAAGCATGGAAACGGCCGTTTCACGCCGCCAACAGCGTTTGGCCCAACTTGAAGCGACCTTGAACGCTGCCCACCCAAAACGGGTGTTGGAACGCGGCTACTCCATGGTCCAAGACGAGACAGGGGCGGTCATCTCCGACGTGACGAACCTGAAAGAAGGGCAAACCATCCAACTCCAATTCGCCGACGGCCAAGCCGCCGCCGACGTGCACACGATTGAACCCCTGGAGGATGAACGATGACCGAAGAAACGATGACCTATGACGAAGCCTTACGACGTTTGGAAGACCTTGTGACCCAGCTGGAGCGAGGAGGAAAAAACCTCGACGAGACCTTGGCCATGTTTGAGGAAGGAACGACCTTGCTCAAGCGCTGCAAGGAAGAACTTGGCGAGGTGGAAGGGCGTTTGGCTGAGATGCGACTCGATGAAGCCGAAGCCTTGGTGAAGGAAGACGACTGAGGGGTTGGCATGGGACGGAAGCACGTGGCCCTCCAACGACGGGTCGCTCGCGTGCTATCGTCGTGGACCGACCCTCACGATACCAAACCCTACCCCGAGCTTGACATCGTTCAACACATCGACATCGCCGAAGACGGCGAAGTGAACTTGACGGTCAAACCCTCACGGCCCCACTGCCCCTGTTGCTTGCTTGATTTGGATGCCTTGCGCAAGCGCTTGACGGAGGTCAAAGGCGTGACCTTCGTGCAACTGCAAGTGGTGGACATTCCAGCCGCGCCTCGTTGGACCCGAGCGGTCAATCGTTGAGTCCCGCGTGGTGGCGGCGCAGCACCACAAACGCCGGCAGCGACCAACCGACCACCGAACCGACCCAGGCGATGAGCGAGCCAACCAGAGCCCCATAAGCGGGAAGCGACCACATGGCGATGTTGGCGTACACGGCTACACTGGCGCCTCCCAGCATCATCGGCCCCGCTGCTCCCTGTGGAACGGTGGGGCCTTGCGCCAACCAAAGCGCCACCATGCTGGTGAGGAAGATGGCTGGGAAAACGCTGGCTAAACCGGCCAAGAGCGGATAGCCGAGCCCGGCCATCCAAACGGCCACCCCGATGGCGGCAGCCGCCATGCTTCCTCGAGCGAAGAGCACGGTTTTGGAAACGGCGTTGGATCCTTTCGGTGTTGGTTGAGGGCGCCGGTTGAACCACACCGCAATGAAGAACAACAGGGCCAGTCCCACGGCGGCAAATTGCTGTTCCGTGAGGAGGATGCCGGCGACCGTGTTCTGGAGGAGAAACCACACGCCCATGCCCATGAGGCACCAAAAGGCAAGAGCGCCGATGGAGGTCAAAAGAAGCGGATGGGAGGCCTTGGAGAACCAGCGTGGAAGCACCAGCCATGCTCCCAGAAACAGCGCATTGAGCAACATGCCAAGCGGCACCACCATCATGCTGCCGACGAAGTCGTCTTCGCCGCCTGCGAGATACATACCAATACCGGCCGGCACGATGGTTGAAGGAACCGTTCCCAACAAACCGCCGACAAGACCGCCCCACTTCTCAATGGCCACCGTAACCGCCGTTGCCACCACACCGGCGAGCAGGGCTGAAATCAGAATTGACGTGAGAACCAAGCTTACGCCCCCAAACGGGACAGGCTCGATTCAAGGCGGGTCACGTCGCCCCCGGTCCACTGATCCACCGCCTCCCCGTTCACATAAAGCACGTTGAACGGCACGAAATCAATGACGGCAACCCAGGGATTTGCGAACCGAAACGCATCGCCCTCTGGCGCCCGAAGGTTGAGGGTCAACACCTCGAGGGGGACGGGCGGCTCCCAACCTTGCAAGCGGCCGTAGAACGCCTGACAATCATCGCAGGTTGGCCGGCCCAGGATGAGAAGCGTGGGTTGAGGGACGCCGAGCACCTGCTGGGCATCGGTCAAGGCGGTGATGTCCATACCATCACTCCAACGTGTAGGATTGGCTGTCGATGATGTCCTGGAGTTCAATCGCTTTGGCACCGCGGCCTTTGGCGTGTTCAGCGGCTCGGGTAAGCCTTGCTCGAATCCAACCCAAGGTCATCATCCCCCGCATGGTGTTGACGGATTCGATGAAGTGCACGGGATTGCTCCCCAACTGCGCATGATTGCGAATGTCCTCTTCCAAATCCTCCAGCACCTCGGCATAGAGGTAGAGCAACTCGTCCAAGGCGTCCTTGGTCACCCCCATCCGAGCGATGCTCTTGGCCATCGAGAGCAAGCCGGTTGTTGTGATGAGTCCGCCGGCCTGACCCGCTACGAACTCCTCGGCGGCACCTGCTTCTGCGACCGCTTCACCTTCTTCTTCGCCCTCGCCGGGTTTCATGTTGAGAAGCGCTCGGTCGAGGTGGCGCGGTTTGATGGTCGCCACGCGGTCTCGTTCAGCGGCCTCAGCCGCGTGCCGAAGGAGGTGAGCGAGATGGCTTTCGAGATGGTCGATGCCCGCTTGCACAGCAGCAGAACCGACGGATTCGACGTTCTTGATACGGTCGATCATCAACGCTCGGGTTCGGTTGTAGTTGAGGCGACTGCGCCTCGGGTCGTCCAACGTCTTTCGCTCCGGATCTTGGGAGAGCGTTTCATCTTCCATGCGAGGCACCAACCGGTCAAGTTCCTCGCAAAGGAGGTTCACGAGGCGCTCCTTCACGTCGCCCGACAGGCGCATGGTGGTGAAATGCGAAGAGACCGCGGCGATGTGGCTGCTGGAGTATGGTTTGGCGACCATGTATCTGGTCGTGGTCGTGCAACCCTTCAATGATGTGGTGCCGTTTGTTGGTTCATTCGGTCAACCCGTCGCTTCGGCCCATCACTTGCCCGAATTCCCAAGAATGCAAACATTCGTGACCGCCAAGGAAGCCGCCCGCTTCACGAGAAGGTCCAATGAACGAGGCCCCGCACATGGCACAGAACACATTGACAATGAGTTCGTTGAAGTAGGTCCCGTTGGGCGTAACACGCTTCTCAATGCGCTTCCCCACGTCGTCTTCGTCCCAATCTTCGGTCTTCTCACAGAATTCTTCGTTCTCGTTTTCTTGTGTCATGCATCCCACTCCATCACCCAAGGAAGGGCGCCATCGGCGGTGATTGGCCGCATGCCTTCCTCGTCGCGAACCCATGTGTCTTCGCTGCCCACGCTGCCTTCGGCGTACACCGCTTTTGGCTCAATGGCCATCGTCCCGCCGACCGGGAGCGGTCGGTCAAAGCCGGCGGCCACCACGGGCGATTCATCGAGTTGCAATCCAATCGAATGACCCAAGAAGCGGCTTTGGTCGGGCTTGGTGCCCATCAGATGGTCGGCGTAACCCAACTCGGTAGCCAGCGCAAGGCCGGCTTCCCAAGCCTGACCGCAATTGAGGCCTTGGTCGAGCACGTCAACGACTTCTTCCTTGACGGCGATCATGTCGTCAAGTCGCTGCTGCCATGTCTCATCAAGACTTCCCGATACAAACATGCGTGTTGCATCCACCATGTACCCTCGGTGGGCATGCACCAAGTCCACAAGGACCGGTTCGCCTTTCTTGACACGAGTAAAACCTGAACCCATGCCACTGAGCGGGTGGGGGCCCGTACCGCCAACGGCGGAGTCAAAGAACGAGGGGATGCCGCCAGCGCGGCCGGCGACGATGACGCCACGGTCGCACTGAAGCGGATAGCGGCGCATCTGGACGTTACCGCCAAAGCCTTCGCTACGACTCACGGCCTCGGCGGCGGCCACCATGTCGAGTTCGCTCATGCCCTCGCCACCAACGGCCTGAACCGCTTCGAACATTCGTATTTGCACCGACGCCCCGACGTCCATCTGCTCGATTTCCCAAGCCGATTTCACCTCGCGCTGCCGGTGGATGATGGGCGTAGCGTCGCCGCACTCGCCGAGCGAAGAAAGCGCCGCTGCAAAGCGAGCGGTGAAGGCACCAGGGGCTTCGCCAAACTGAAGGGCTGGGGCGCCGTTCACGCCTTTGCTCCCGAGATATTCGGCGAAGGTCGAGAGGCGAGGAAAAGACTCGATGCGGTGCGGTGCATCATCGCCACCGGCTTCCCAAACGGCCCGCTTGAGCGAGCGGCGGACAAAAGCCACAGGGCCGTCACCACCGGCCTCCTCACTGCCACCCGCTCCTTGAGCGGGGACGAACAACGAGCCGTCCTGCCGTCCACCGGCGTAGTAGTAGAGGTCGACAGGGTGTTGAATCAACGCCCCCGGGAGCCCTTCCTCGGCCAACATCTCGGCCAAACGAGTTTGACGAGCGGCCAATTCAGAGACCGGAACGCGCCAGTCCTCCCCTTCCGGGCCGACAATGTCCGAGGTGGACCACGAGGTCATGATGCAAGGTGAACGCCACCCGTTCAAAACCCAATCGCAACGATGAGAGGGGAGAGCATGGAAATGACGGATGAAGGGTTAAATCTCTAATCGTCTTTTTTCTCGCTATGTTCAGTTGGGAAAAGCCTTCGCCTTCCGAGGGCGAGGTGTACCTGCCCGACGAGGAGGATGCACCTGACGAGGCCTCGTACCTCTCCTGCATCGAATTCATCAAGCCGTATGATGGTGAGTGGAGCGTCGAGGTTACCGCTACCGTTGAGGGAGGGGCGACCCCGCTGGACAACGACCCCGACCTGTCCGTCCAGGTGGGCATGAATATCGGAGGCTACGACGGGTTCACGGCCGAACAACGATATCGTCGAGACCTAAGGCCGGGGTTTGGCTCAGCCGATCCTCGGCGATGGCGCAGTACGCCTCCAACATGTCCACGCCGATGTAGCGGCGACCGTGCATCTTCGCCGCTACGCAGGTGGTGCCTGAACCGTTGAACGGGTCGAGCACCACGTCACCGGTGAAGGAGTACATCTCAATGCAACGCTTGGGCAGTTCAACAGGGAACGGTGCGGGGTGGTTCACGCGAGAGGCTCGCTCGGTAGCAAAAGACCAGATGGACTTCGTGTGCTGGATGAAATCGTCTCGGGGGATGGTATCAAGTCGCCCCTCACTGCGCTCTTTCTTGCTGCGAGGAAGTTTGTAATCGCCCTTGGAGAACACCAAGAGGTATTCGTGCACGTCCCGAAGGCACGGGTTGGAAGCGGATTGGAACGAACCCCAAGCGCACGACGACCCTGCACTGGCGGATTTATCCCAGATGATTTCGCCGCGCATCAAAAAGCCGATTTCAGCCATGATGATGTTGATGTGCGAGGACAGCGGGATGTACGGTTTGCGACCCAAGTTGGCGACGTTGACCACCATTCGGCCCCCCGGCATGAGCACCCGGTAGCATTCGGCGAAGACATCGTGTAACATCGTCAAGTATTCCTTGAGTGAGAGGTTCTCATCGTAATCTTTGGAGGCGTTGTAAGGCGGCGAGGTCACCACCAAATGCACGCAGTTTTCGGGCAGTGGAAGGGCTCGAGAATCCCCGCACAACACCGTGTTGGCATGTTCCTCAGGGAAGGCTTGAGCCGCCCCCACCTCTCGTGAACTGACGAGGCCTTCGTTGAGACGGCTGGTGTAGTAGACGCTGGCGTCGTGGCCTTCCCGACGGGAGACGCCAAAGGAAGAGGTCGCAGTGGAGGCGCGACGACGGGCCCCCTCCAAGGGAGCGCTGTCTCCCGGCGCTTCATCAGCCATGAAGGCCAAGGGACTCGCAGGACTTATCACCTTTCGCGCCCCAACCGAGAGGAGGACGCGCGTCTTGCGACCTTTTGTTCACCACCATGGTCAGAGATACAACCGTTGTTTCAAGGGAGGGATGAAAAACCGAAAGCGCTTGGAATGGAACGATGGCAAAGGTCCTGACCTTGGACGATGTCAACGTGGACGGGAAAACCGTCTTGCTCCGCGTGGACATCAACAGCCCCTTGGACCCGGCCACCAAGTCCTTTCTTGACGACACCCGCATCCGAGCCATCCTGCCAACCATTCAGCGGTTGGTCCGAGCCAAGGTCATCATCCTCGCCCACCAATCGCGCCCTGGCAAGGACGACTTCACCAGCACGCTGGGCCATGCCCGTGAACTTGGGCGACTTCTCGGCCGTCAAGTGAAGTGGGTGGACGACATCCACGGTCCCAAGGCCATGAAAGCCATTGAAGAGCTTGAAGTCGGCCAACTCCTGATGCTTAACAACGTCCGCATGGACGAAGAAGAAACTTCGGTAGAGGACGTGGCCGCCATGGCCGAGACGAGGTTTGTCCAACGTCTGGCCAGCGTGGCGGACCTCTTCGTCAACGACGCCTTTGCCTGCGCTCACCGCGCCACCCCCTCCATCATCGGCTTCACGGGCTTGCTGCCATGCGTGGCGGGCGAACTGATGGGCAACGAGATCAGGAAACTCGACCATGCCCTCGAGACGCCAGAACGCCCCTGCCTCGCTGTACTGGGTGGAGTGAAGGTCGACGATTCCATTCAAGTCGCCGACAACATGTTGCGCAACGGAACCGCCGACGCCGTTTGGCCCACCGGGGGGGTGGCCAACCTCCTTCTCGATTTGGCCGGTTACGACATCGGCGAGCCCAACCGTGCCTTCCTCAAGAAAGAACTCGGCACGAACTGGACCAGCACCCTCGCCATGGCAAAAACGCTCATCGAGGACTACGGCAACAAGATCCACCTCCCCGTGGATTTGGCCGCCAACATCGAAGGCAATCGTGTGGACATTCCCTTGCGTGATTTTCCCATTGAAGCCCCGTTTTGGGACATTGGCATCACCTCTGTTTTCCACCTCTCTGCAGCCATTCGAAGCGCTGGCACCATCATTCTCAACGGTCCATCCGGGGTGTTTGAAAACCCCGATTTCGCTCTGGGCACCATTGAGATGCTCAACGCCTGCGCCGAGTCTGATGGCTACGCCGTGATGGGCGGTGGCCACACCGCCACCCTCGTCGCTCAGCGAGGCTTAGCCGACAAAATGGGCCACGTCTCCACCGGCGGCGGAGCCTGTTTGGATTACATTGCGGGACGGCCCCTTCCGGCCGTGGTCAGCCTTGAACAGAGCGCCGTGGCTTTTGGCATCGACATCAGCACGGCTGAGAGTGAAGCGTGAAGGAGCCACAGGGGAGACTCGAACTCCCGACCTTCTGATTACGAATCAGACGCTCTACCAACTAAGCCACAGTGGCGGCAAGTTTGCCGCTGTCTCAATCAAACATAAGGCCCACGGTGCGAACCTCAGCGTTCATGAATCATGGCGAGCAGGCCTCACCATGAGCGATGCCCCCGTCCGCTACCGCAACACGGTCCTCTACGACCGCGGCGGGCAAAAGGCCGTGGGCGACGTCTTGCTCCATGCCGACGGCTCATGGACGCCGTCCAACGGGGACGAAGATGTCATGGAGGACCTTGACGGTTCCAAGCGGTTGATCACCCGCAGTTTCCAAAATTGGCATACGCATTTGGCCATGCAGTTGAACGCCCGTGACTTCAGCGATGGTTTTCCACTTCACCGTTGGCTTGAAGAGGCCATCTTCCCCACCGAAGCCCGCATCACGCCGGACTATGTTCGCATGGGGAGCCGGTGTGCAGCAGCCGAAATGATACGCACAGGAAGCAGCTTTGCGGCGGACATGTACTTCTATCCCAGCGTGACGGGCGAGGTGTTGACCGATGCCGGTCTTCGTGGACTGGTCGGTGGACCGGTCAGCGATGCGGCGCTTCCAAGCCACCCGGATGCCGCCTCGGCCCTTGAGGAACTCGACGGTTTACTCGCCAACAACAGCGCAGAGGACCTGGTGCAGTACGCCATCGCCACCCATTCGGTTTACTTGTGCAGCGAGGACACCCTGCGCCGCGCTTCCGAACTGGCTGAAAAGCGAAATGCCCGCCTGCACATCCATGTCAGCGAAACCCGCAAAGAGATCGCCGACTGCCACGCCAAGACGGGGCTCTATCCCATCGAATACCTTGACAGCATTGATTTCTTCCAACCGGGAACCA
Organism: Candidatus Poseidoniaceae archaeon; assembly: GCA_938030705.1. Taxonomy (GTDB): domain Archaea; phylum Thermoplasmatota; class Poseidoniia; order Poseidoniales; family Poseidoniaceae; genus Poseidonia. The sequence continues at coordinate 109,563 of CALHIR010000002.1, read as the reverse complement.
TTTGCGCCCACGCTTCGTGGGTAAAGAAGAACGAGATTCGATTGCTCAAACGCCACGAGGCCACCGCCGTTCACTGCCCCTCGTCCAACATGAAACTGGCCTGTGGAGGCACCCTCTCCCTACCCGCCTACAAAGAAGCAGGCGTGGACGTCCGATTGGGCACCGACGGGGCCGCCTCATCGGGCAACGGCCTGAACATGCAAGCGGAAGCCCGCTTGGCGTCGCTCGTACAACGCCACGACCATTGGGATTCAACCCTGCTTCCTGCGGTGGAGGCGATGGATTTGGCCACCATGGGAAGTCGCGATTGGGCCGTTTGGAACCTTGACGATGTCCGCATGCGCCCCCGAGGACGCTCGGACAATCGGCATTTGGCCAACCTCATCTTCAACGGTGCCGATTGCATGGACCTGTGGGTGAACGGGAAAGCGCTGCGCAGGGACGGCAACACCCTAACCGTCAACGAGGCTGCGGTGCTCGACGAAATTGACGCTGCCGTAGCGACCTATTACGACGGCGTGGAATAATCTCATTCCACCCGTGAATACGCCAAGCCGCCCACGCCGAGCAAAGCGAAGAGGAAGTACGACACAAAGCCTGCCTGAAGATGGACCTCGTAGAACATGTTCACTTCCGTCCCCTCCGGCAAGGTCTGGCCAACGGTGCCAATGCCGGCAAAGTGCACACCAGGCTCAACGTCCCAGTTCAACCCCTCGCTACCGTCGGTTCCAGCCGCTCGAACGTCGGCATCGTAAGGGGTGCATGCCGTGGTCGAACCTTGGTTCAAAAGACCTGGAGGGGGCGCCTCGCAGGTTTTTTTCTCGTCTTCATCGACGATCACCACGTAAATGTCATCGCGGTCCCACGTCAACGTAAGGCGAGCCGAAATGAAGGTGCTGAGGCCGTTTTCAGGAAGGGGTTCGTCTCCGAAAAATGTTCGCTCGGGAGCGTTGGGGGTTGGAATATCGTTCACTTCGCCATCCATAACAAAACCAATCGAACCACCGAGGGTCAGTAAAACGGCCACGGCGACCATCCCGTAGCCAACCTTCTCCTGTTTCCTCATGCGTGTTCACCTCGCTCAGAGCAGAAACGAACGGTACAAAATCAATCGTCATCGTCGGACTTTCGTTTGACGGCTCGACGCTTGACGGGGGCTTTCCGGGGTGCAACGCGGCGACCGACCTTGCGGGCTGGGCGCTTTCGTGGTGCATCGTCTTCATCGTCGTCGTCATCGTCATCGTCGTCGTCATCGTCATCGTCGTCATCGTCGTCATCGTCGTCCTCTGGTTCGTCTTTCTTCTTACGACGGCGGGACTTTCGCTGGACGACGTTGATGGCAAAGGGATCATCTTCTTGCTCATCGGGCGTGGCGGTCTTGGTTTCTTCCTTTTTCTCCTCTTCAGGAGCGGCACCGCCGCCCGTCCCGGTAACAGCGTCCATGTCAAGGTCTTGACTCGTTCCAATGAATTCAGCCATCCAAGACTCTTCATCTTCGTCGTCGTCCCCTCGTTTCTTCTTCTTGGGACCGGACATGCTGGTACGGACGATCATCAGCGAAACGACGATGGCGAGCAGGTTCACGATCCCAATGACCCAGACCAAAACATAGGGAGGGTCGCTGTAGGAGGGCGTGATGGTTTCTGGTTCAACCGGTGGCTTGAGCGCTTCTTCGTAGGAACAAACGGTGGTGCCGTCGAGTCGGTTGCGGCAGAAATCAACGATGAAATTGACATTTTTGGACACCTCGTTGCCAGCACCATCGGTTGCTCGGATGCTCAATCGGTGAATACCGGCTTCAAAGTTGCCCGCAGAGACCTCCATATCAGCGGTCAAGGAACGGTTGTTCTCGTCGAGGTGCGTGATGCCCGTCAAGTCAGACCAAGGCGTGGAAAGGGAGGCGCCCGTGGTGCCACCAAAGTGGTAGGTGAAACGGTATTGGAACGACGTCACAACGACATCGTCTTCAACGCCGGCGAGGACATTGATCGTGTTCCCATAGAGGTACTTCGACCCGTCGCTCGATGGTGTGGGCGAAAAGATGTCAATGGACGGCAGTTGTGCATCGATGGAAAGGTGGTTCCAACTCTGGTTGACCTGGTTGTTTGACTCATCCTCCATGAGGACGTAAATCATCAAGTCCCCCGCGTTTGAATTCGGTGTGACGGTAAAGTCGTAAGAGTACACCGGACCGCGGTTTTCACTCGCCGCAACAACCGAGACCAAAGGCTGGTCTTCTCCAGTCAAGACGCTACCGTCGGAGGCGGTCATCATGATCGTTGGCGTTGGCCCGAGTTTTTCGTTCACCTCGACGAGGAGTTTGTATTGCCCGGCCACCAACGTGGTGCTGTCATATTCAATCCCGCTGCCTCCTTCGCTCATGTCCATAAGGGTCAGTTCAGCGGCCGGTAACAAGGTATCTTCGGAGACATTGAAGGCGTTTCCACCGAAACCAGCAAAGATTTCCCCGTTGAAATTCCCCCATTCGTCGGTGATGGTAACGGCATACCATACGCTTCGGTCAACGTTCGGGGGGATGATAAATTCCCGAGTGAGCGTATCGGCTTGCACCGAGGTGGCATCGATGTCCATCAGGACAGGTTCCCAACCGTCGCTCTCAATGGTAGAAATATCGTTCTCGTCTGCGCCGAAGGGTTGACCATAATGGCGCCAGATGGAATAGGATTCGTTGTTTTCGTCTTCGTTGAACCACTCCAGATTGACGAGGTTCAGCGAACCGATAGAGAAGGCGTTCTTGATGCGCGGCGGATTGGGCGCTTTGGTGTCCTCCAAGGGCACTTGGAATGAATTCTGAACCAGTCCGGTGTAGTGATAGGTGCCGTTGATGTTCCCGTACAGGGCCTCCGAGGTGACGAAATAGAACGAATTGGTCCGTAACACACCATCGGGGACTTCAACATCGAAGTAACCGATGCTGTCGCTCACCGTTCCAAGATACATCAAGCTCTCGTTTTCAACGAATTGTGTACCGGGTACCGGGTAGGTCGCATACCAGATGTGGTAGACTTCCCCTTCAACGCCGAGCTGGTCGTCCCAGGTGACTCGTGTCGTGCGGTCGCCGAGGAACTCAGCATAGACATTGGTGGGTTCAGCCACCCAATTGTAGAAGGCGTTCTCTTCAATGGCGTTGGTGCATGCATCTCCGGTGGTGTCGGTGTTGATGACGCCGGTCGCATCAACGGTGACGACGCAATAGTACGAGAAACCAAGGAATCCTTGGGGGACCTGAACTTCGTAGGAGTTGATGCCTTCCAAAATGCCTTCGACCAACAACGACACGTCGCTGCGGAGGATGGAGGCGAAGGGTTGGTCGGAACGATAAACACGGTAGGTCTCGCCGGTTTCAGTCGAAACATCGCCCCAACTGATGTTGGTGTAGCCCGATCCATCTGCTCGGGGAACAAAGGTTGCTGCCAGGAGGATGGGTTGTGCTGGAGGGCGGTTGTCTTCAACCACCGGGTCAGTCATGGTGTTTTGACCAACGAACCTCAAATCTTCATAGTCCATTCCGGGCTCGCTGTGATTTGGCAAGTAGTAGGTGATGGAGTAGTAACTTTCCTGTTCGGTGTTGGGCGGTATGTTCACGGTAAGTTCGGTGTCCGTGGCGTTTAACGTCGCTATTGGCGTCTCCGCAACAGGAAGGGCCGCCCCAACTTGTCGGTCGGTGATGGGATAGAGCGTTTGCCAAACACGAATTTGCATTGCATTCGGCCCTGTGGTTGGATGGACAGGGTTGATGGAATTGTAGTTCAACCAAATCAGGGTGGTTTGGCTGCTCGCTGCATCAAATTGAGCTGAGATAATGAAGGGCGTTTGAACCGGCTGGGTGTTTTCGTCCACGGGAGCGGAGATGTGAGACGCATCGAGAATCAGTTCCGCTGCCTCTGTACCGTTGCTCAAGGTTGTGGTGATGGCGTAGTAAAACGAGCCGTTAACCCCCGGGGCAACGGGGTATTGGACACTGTGCCCGGGGTGAGTGTCACCCGAGCAGTACCCAGGGTTACCCGCAGCTGCGCTCGAATCACAAGCATCGACCTGAGCGATGGGCGTAAGATTGGCGAGTTCAGACGATGTGATGTTCGCAGAGTGTCGGTATACGTTGTAGGTCGCACTGAACAAGGCACTCAAAATTCCAATATCGGTTGATACCAAGTTTTCCCAAGTCAGCGTCGTTGTTTCGGTGGCGTTATCAAAGCCGGCTGCAATGTGTTGTGCTTGCAGGTTTGCAGGAACACCCGTACTGCCATGTTGGCCAAGAACGGACCCTGCTGGGAAGAGGGCGAGAAGCATTACTGCGGTCAAGATGACGGCGCGCAGACCACCGTTTCGTTCAGCCTTTGGGCTACCCATCATCAACTATGTCGCCTTCGTCCGTTATGACTATGTCGCTTCAAAAAGGACAAAACAGCCCATCCAAGGACCGTTTTAGGTGAACCAATCGGTTAGGATTCATGCTCGTTTTCCAAACCGGGTTGGGGCAGCGGGTCCGTCGCATCGAGGGCCTGAATTTCGGCTTTGGCCTGCAGAAACCGTACCGTAAAGGTCCACAAGCCGCCGATGGCAGAGATGAAAACGACCAAACTCATCGGATTCACTTGGATGTGGTCAAACCATCCGGGGTAGGTCGCGTCAATGCTCCAACCGGCCAGCACCATGATTCCCATGACCACCAAGGAGAGAAGGGTCAGGACGGTGCGGTCTGCTCTGGAAAAGCCCCGATAGTTTCTGGCGCCTGCAACGGCCTGTGCCTGCGTGCCCATGTAGGAGCCCATCAAGGTCAGGAAGGCCGCCGCAAACCCGAGGGTCATATCACCGACGAACACCGAGGCACTGATGCACACCACCCATACCCCGTCCAGCACCCGGTCGATGGTGTGGTCGAGGTAGTCGCCCCATCGGGTGACCTCACCCTTGGCTCGGGCCAACGACCCGTCAAGACCGTCAAAGAGCATCGCCAATGCGATCATGAGCGCTCCACTCAGGAGCCATCCACCGCCCGTAGAATCCTCGGGAGCGTACATGGCCAACAACCCACCTGCCACACCGAAGGGGAGCGCCAGCCAGGTCACCGTTGAAGGGGACAATTTGGAAAAGGCGGTCAACAAGGGTTGGAGCCACGCTTCCCAGCGACGACGCATTTTCTCTAGGGCCATGGAAGAACCACCTCCAAGGGGGTGTTATGGTTTATGGAGGGCGAACCGGTCAATCTTGCGATTCACCGAGCCAATCAACGGCTTCGCCTGCGAGGTCGTGCATCGGTTTGGTGGGCAATCCCCCTGCGCACCATGCCTCGACCTGCTCGGCCAAGGCTTCGGAGGAAAGTTCTCCTGCATTCAACTCCAAGAGAGGAAGTTCAACCTCAAACTCAAGCAATTCTGCCCAGTGTCCCGCCGTCATTTCCCATTCAACGTTGGCCCGAACCTTCTGTGAAGTGTAGCCTCGAGCCTCCAGCCGCTGGGTCAAGATGGAGGGTGAACACCGAAGCAGAACAAGGCCGTCCACATCGAGCAGATGCGAAAGGTGGCCGTCGACAACCCAACGGCCTGATGAGGGGGCCGCCCAAGCTTCTGCGAGGCGGTGAATGTCAACGGGCGCCGCACCGTCGTCGGTATCGACGTCTTCCAAGCACTCGTGCTCTTCAGCGAGGGTGGCCAGCGAGAGCACCTTCCAACCAGCGGACTCAAGCACGGCACACAGGCTGGTTTTACCAACGCCCGGCGTACCCGAAATCGCCAACACACCGCTGTCTTCCACAGGCTTCCCGTGCGAGCCATAGTCCATAAACGCACAAGGCCGAGAAAAGACCGAGAAGGCAAAGGCATCATAGCCTCGCGGGTGTTCAGAGGAGTTGTTACCATGTTCGGGATGCAGGACCCCTCACAGACCTTGCATCAAATCGAACGCTACATGCAGGAAGGTCGGTTGGAACTCTCCGAGGTCATGGCGACCCAATTCTGTGAGATGATGTTGGGGCGAAAGAAACGAGAACCTCAGGACCAAATCTTCCTGCTCAAGGGCCTCCGATTAATGTGCGACATCTACCTGATGCGAGGGAAGGCCAACCAGAGCATGGCCACCATCAAGCGAATGCATGGAGAACGGAAGGCGCTGGTCAAGGTGCTGCAGAAACATGCACCCCAAATGCTGACCTCAATGCAACCCGAACATGAAGACCATTTGCGGGCCGGTCGACTCTGGGCGGCCGCCGGCAAGCATCGGAAGGCGGCCAAGGCCTTCGCCGTGTGTGAAAAGTTGGTACCAGGCCACTTGGCTGCGGCTCGGGCTGCGGTCGAAGCCTTACCGGGCAAGGGACATGCTGAACGGTTCCTCAGCGCCATTGCCGCTGCAGGGAACGTCATTCAAGCCAACGGCGTGTTTCAACTTGAACCGACCGGCTCACCACCCGTTGTGCTGCACGACGTGCTGACGACCCTTCACAACGGCGCCACGACGATTCCATCGCACGGAGAGAAATTCCAGGCCGAGCGTTCACGCCTTGAGGCGCAACAAGCGGCCATTCTCGCCGGAGAACAAGCCGCCAATGCGCGGCTCCAAACGGCCCTTGACAGTTTGCAGCCGAAACACGACTACTATCAGTACGGATGATGGTAGCGAGGGATGGATTTGAACCATCGATCTCCGGGTTATGAGCCCGACGGGATATCCAGACTACCCCACCTCGCTACTTTGTCCGCCACGGTTCACCGCTTTCAAACCACCGTCTCCGACCCATCATGAAAAAGGGTGGTTTGATGAGGTGAAGTGACCTACATGGCTCATGCGAGCCGAGTACATCCGGACGATGGCCGTGCTCGCCGTCCTCCTTGCCGCTTCACTGGCCGGCTGTCTGGAGGGCGACAGCAATGGCGACAATGCCAACCCCATCTCCATGAACGTCCATTACGAGGCGACCTCGGGAACCATCACCGAGCGCTTCCAAAACGGTGCCGTGCTGTCGACCACAGGGGTTGAATTATCCTTTGACTTTGCCCGTGTGACCTCAAAAGCAGGGACGATGAAAACCTTCACCTTTGACCCCGGCGATGACGAGGTCGGTTCCAACGCCGTCACGGTCAACGCCAACGAGCAGGCTGAAATCACCTACACCTACCAGACCCACGGATTGTTCACCGCCGTGTTAACCGCCATCGACGAAAGTGAGAACGAAGCATCGCTTGAACTCGTGCTTCGAATTGACAAGGAAATTGATTGGACCCAAACCAACACCGACGACCCGGACATCATGCTGCTTGCCACCTCACCCGACTGTCAGTGCCCGGCCCCCGAACACCTCGCCGTCGAGTCCACCATCACCAACCGAAACGACATCATCCCCGGGACACAAATCACCGTCACCTGGCACCTCAACGACCCAGAAGGCGAAGAACAGGCGTTCCATACCGAACAAATTGGCGACGGGCAAGAAGCGTCATGGACGCACAGCCAATACAACGTGGAGGGTGGCGACTGGTCGCTCAACGTGTCGATTGACGCCGGGAACGATTCCATCGACATTCATCACGTCGTCCTCATCGCTTACGAAGCGGAAGAATCGGCCCCCAACCCGCTCCCTACAGAGGTGACCGAACTGGAATCAGAATCACTTTCAGTTTGATAAAATCAAAACGAAAAGTGAAAATTTCGCCGTACTGCGAGCCTATCCTCGCTAGGAAAAATGACATCACGGTCCGTGTTTAGAAGGCAGCCCTCTTTCGCTCCTTCATATAGGGAAGCACACCACCATCGATGTGAAGGGATGGAACATGCCAACAAAATCGAAGAAAAACGTCAGCATTGAAGTTGAAAAGAATGAAGCACCGGTGGAAGAAGAGGTCATGCCAATGACTGAAGAAGATGAGGTCAAGGTGACCATTGAAGACCTTCCCGGCGTAGGACCTGCGACCGCAGAAAAGTTGCGAGAAGCCGGTTTTGAAGAACTCCTGGGCCTCGCCGTCATGTCGCCTGCCGACCTTGCCGAAGAAGCTGAACTTGGCGAAGCCGTTTCGGCAAAGATCATCGCCGCTGCCAAGAAGATGGCCAACATCGGTGGTTTCGTTTCCGGTGATGCACTGCTTGAGCGCCGCCGTGAAGTCCAGAAACTCTCCTCCAAGGTACAGTCCATCGACGACCTCCTCGGTGGCGGATTTGAAACTCAAGCCCTCGTCGAGGTGTACGGTGAATTCGGCAGCGGGAAGACCCAAATCGGTCACCAACTCGCCGTCAACTGCACCTTACCGGTTGACCAGGGGGGTCTGGACGGTGATGTGTTCTACATCGATACGGAAGACACGTTCCGACCCGAGCGTATCACGCAGATGGCACGGGGCCATGGATTGGATCCCGATTATGTCCTCTCTCGCATCCACGTCGCTCGTGCGTACAACTCAGCTCACCAAATGCTCTTGGCCGATGAGATCAAGCGCATGAGCAAGGGATTGAACGTCAAAATGATCATCGTTGATTCGCTGACCAGCCACTTCCGAGCCGAGTTCATTGGACGAGGCATGCTCGCACGCCGGCAACAAAAACTCAACAGCCACCTGAAGGACCTCAAAAAGCTCGCCGACGTGAACAACGCCCTCGTGTTGGTCACCAACCAAGTGCACTCCAAGCCCGATGCTATGTGGGGCGACCCAACCAAGCCCATCGGCGGCCACATCCTGGCCCACGCCAGTACCTTCCGACTCTACTTGCGCAAAGCCAAGGGTGGACGACGAATTGCTCGACTGGTCGACTCCCCCAACCTTCCCGATGGAGAGTGCGTCTACCAAGTCACCGAAGAAGGCCTCCGCGACTGAGGCGGCGTTCTCAAGCGGCTTCGCAAACCCGTCTCCTGCACCCTTGCAAGGGCGGCACATTGAAAATGTCCACAATTGAAATGCGACCATGCGCCATTTGATTGAACGTGTACTGGAACTCTCCGATGAGGAGCAACGTGTTGTTCACCACGAAGAGGCTCCCGACCAGGGGTCCGAAGAGGAATTGAAGGCGCTCCTTGAATCGCTTCAACCTCGTATCCGCGTCTACGGTGTTGGCGGGGCAGGATGCAACGCCATCAACCGGCTGTTCGATGAGAGGCTCTTTGAATCGTCTTACGTGACGGGGTACGCCATCAACACCGATGCGCAAGCCCTTCTTCAATCACCCATCCAAGAGAAAATTCTGATCGGCCGAACTGCACGAGGTCGCGGCGCAGGCGGCGACCCGACCAAGGGGGAAGCGGCCGCTTTGGAATCCGAACGTGTCTTGCGACGCATCACGAACGATACGCAACTCGCCATCATCACGGCCGGAATGGGCGGTGGTTCAGGGACCGGAGCAGCAGGCCACATTGCGCGCCTCGCCAAAGCACAAGGTGCCATGACCATCGCCGTTGTCACCTATCCGTTCAAATCCGAAGGCTCACTACGGAAGCAAAATGCAGAATGGGGGCTCGAGCGCCTTCGCGAACACTGCGACACCATCTTGGTCATCCCCAACGAACGTCTGCTTGAAATTGAGGGCGTCAAGGACCTCCCCATCGCCAGTGCGTTCCGTGTAGGTGACGAACTGCTTGTCCGTTCCATCACCGGTGTAACCGAGTTGCTGACGACTGACGGCATGGTCAATCTTGACTTTGAAGACCTCAAATCAATCGTTAACTCTGGGGCTGGCGTAGCCATGATAGGGCTTGGAAGTGCCAAGGGCCCAGGCCGAGCGGATGCCGCCACCATGGAGGCACTGCATTCACCGCTGCTTGACTTGGACATGAGCGACGCCCGTGGTGCGCTCATCAACGTGGTGGGTGGAAGCAGTTTGACGTTGGGTGAAGCCGAGCGCTGTTCGCAACTCATCAAGGAACAAATCTCGCCAAATGCGAAGATCATCTGGGGTGCTGCCGTACGAGAAGAACTCGGCGACGAGCTTCGTGTCATGTTGGTCCTGACCGGTGTCAAAAGCGACCAGATCCACGGCGCTACTGAGAACCGCCAACTCAGAGCGCTACGAAATCGACAAATCGAATTCGTCAACTGATCAGGGTCGGGCCACCGACCAAAGCAGACCGACGATGAGCAAGAGCCCCACGGCGAGCACGATGCGGTCAGTTTGACTCACGCCGTCAATGCCTTCATCGGGAGACAAGTCTCCTTCGTACATCACGCCAGGGACGACGGTTTCCAAGGTTGCCCATCCATCTCCAGTCGGTGCGTTATTTCCGTTCACGGCGTTTCCATGAACCGTAAACGTGGTCGCACTGTCGTTGGAGGGGGGTGAGGTCCATGCGAACGTCCACGTTCGCTGGAAGGAACCGTTGTAGGTCTGTGTCCAACCGTTGTCAAGGACCTGAACGCTGGCGTTGTCATAGGAAAGGTGGCCTCCTGAGACCAGCATTCGGAAGCCCCCTTGCGACCGATTGTCGATCGCTTCAATGGCACTGATGACCTCCAAGGTCAAACGGTGGGTTGTGTTGGCTTCGTAAGTTTCTGGCAACCCGGAGAGTCTCACCTGCGTAACGGCATCGGGCGTGTGGCAAAGGCAACCTTCGTTCGCTTCTGAACCAAGACCGTTCGGCGAGGCGACCGCCAGTTGACCCGACCACAAGGCCAAGACCAAAACCGCGACGACCAGTGTACGTCGGCGGACCATGATGCTTCCAGCATGAGGGCTGGTATGAGGCTTGCTTTTTGCTTGAAACGATGATGCACGAGGGTTCAACAGAAACCATGCATTAAGTATGAAGAGGTCGGGATGGGTATCCATGATTGATGCATTTACGCTCCCTGAAACGGTAGAAGAAGACATTGACATTTACGATGCGCTCGGATTGAACACACCGGTGTCTACCGACCAATCAACCACGGAAACTTACGACCCGTTGGCTGCCTTCATGGACGATGATGAGGAAGACGACTTTGCTGCACAAACGAGCGTCCACGACATGTTCGCCCCTTCGCCCGTCGTCACAAACGAAACGGTCGAATCCCTCCTGGCGACGCTGGCTCGGGACCTGCTCGACCACGAACGGCTCGCTGCCTCGCTCGCAGGGGGACGCGTGGACATGACCAGCCTCAAGGTCCAACGAGACCGCGACGCTTACCACCTTTCGCTCATCGTTGACATGGGCGGCGAGCAAATCAAACCGTTCGCCACGGTGGTTGCGGTTGAAGACGCCTGGAAGCCGATGGCTGCTCCCCGTGGCCTGCACGCCCATTGGAAGCCGGTCTACGATTCGCTGTGCAAGGCCCTGACGGATGCGCTCTCGCAACAAGGCCGACCTTCAACCCTCTGATTCTGGGTGAAGTTCAACCCGCCAGTTGATGGTGATGGTCGGATCCAGCGAATTGGAGACACTGCAATATTTCTCGTGGCTCTTCGCCACCACGCGCTCAACCAATTTCTGCGGCACATCGCCCTGAACATGGTACACCATGGTCATGGTTGTAAACCGGCGAGGCGATGATTCTGCACGGGTTGAATCCATCTCCACCCAGGCCTTCGTGAAGGCGCGCTCTTTCAGACCGACGACCACGTCGACCAGCGAACACGCGCCCACCATCTGGAGGGTGAGTTGCATCGGTGAAGGGCCCGATTCCCAATCCATGGCGATTCGTTGCCCGGCGGCATTGATGCCATCCATCGTTGTACCGCCCGTCCATTCAACGCGCCCTTGCATGGACGGGGGAAGGGCGGTTCATTCTTGAAGGAGAGGTTGGTCGCCAATGGTGAGAGACATGACAGGTACACCGGTAACCATGGAAGACGGCACACTCAAGGTCCCCAACGACCCCGTGATTCACTACATTGAGGGCGACGGCATTGGCGTTGATATCACGCCCGTCATGATTCGTGTGGTCAACGCTGCGGTGGAACAAGCCTACGGTGGCGAGAAAAGCATCGTATGGTCCGAAGTCCTCGCGGGCGAGAAAGCCTTCAACGCCACCGGTGAATGGCTGCCTCAAGCGACCCTTGACGCCATGAAATCTGGATTGGTCTCCATCAAAGGACCCCTGACCACCCCCGTGGGCGGCGGTATTCGGTCACTCAACGTTGCGCTTCGTCAGAAGCTTGACCTCTACGCCTGTGTTCGCCCCGTCCGCTGGTACGACGGCACCCCTTCGCCGGTCAAAGCGCCCCAAGACGTTGACATGATCATCTTCCGAGAGAACAGTGAAGACGTCTACGCGGGCATTGAATGGGAAGCAGAAAGCGACGAGGTGAAGCGCGTCATCGACTTCTTGCAAAACGAGATGGGGGTCGACAAAATCCGATTCCCCAACACCTCGGGCATCGGCATCAAACCCGTTTCGAAGGAAGGCACGGCCCGTATCGTCCGGGCCGCTATTCAGTACGCCATTGACAACGACCAAACAAGCGTCACCCTGGTCCACACAGGCAACATCATGAAGTTCACCGAAGGTGGGTTCCGAGACTGGGGCTACACCCTCGCCCAGAAGGAGTTTGGTGCAAAGGAACTCGACGGTGGTCCATGGTGCACACTCACCAACCCGAACACCGGGAACGAGATCATCATCAAAGACGTCATCGCTGACGCCATGCTCCAGCAAATCATCACGCGACCTGCAGAATACAGCGTGTTGACCACCATGAACCTCAACGGCGATTACATCTCCGACGCACTCGCAGCCCAGGTTGGCGGTATTGGTATCGCACCGGGCGCCAACATCAACTACGACACGGGCATTTCCATCTTTGAGGCCACCCACGGTACCGCTCCAAAGTACGCCGGACAAGACAAAGTGAACCCCGGCTCACTCATCCTCTCTGCAGAAATGATGCTGCGCCACATGGGATGGAAAGAAGCTGCCGACCTCATCGTCAAAGGCATGGAAGGCGCCATTTCCAACAAAACGGTCACCTACGACTTCGAGCGATTGATGGACGATGCCACGCTGCTTTCATGCAGCGCATTTGGCGAAGCCATGATTCAACACATGTGAGTCAAAAGGCGAACAGCACCGCCGTAGATACCAACGGTGGACAAACGGTTTTCAGTTGGCCTGTCGCTTCAGCCACGGTTTAAGCGAACGGTGGTTCTTGGCCACACTGAAGCCAAAGCGTTCCTCAATGGCCCGGTCCACCAGCGTGAAGTCACCGTCCATGGTCGCCACCAGCACCACGCCGATCGTGGGGAGAGGAAGCGAGGCAAGATGCGTGGCGAGGCGATAGATGTCAAGGTCGGTGGATTCGGGGTAAATTTCGCGCCCTTCCAAATCTGTTCGGTACGTGATGCCGCGGTAGCGTTTGAGTTCACTGAGTTCTTCAAACACGTCGCTGTGTCGAATCAAGAAGGCGTTGAGGTCGTCGGAAGCCTCGGGCACGCCCGCCAACATTTCTGCACTCGGGCTCCATGTACTGTATTCCGAGAGGACTTCCTCAACCAGTTTCATCATCACCTTCTCGTTCAAGGTCTCTTCGAGGAGTGAAGTGTCCACCATGGCGCTCTTGAAACGGTAGAGCAGGCGTTGGTCCTTGGCAAACTGCTTGAGTTCGCCCCGCACATCTTCGGGGATCATCATCACCAGACGCTTGGCTTGAGCGTGGTGGAGGAGAATACGATGGAACTGATTTGCGCCAATGATGTTGACGTTGGTTTCAAGCACCAAATCCATGCGTTGGTACATCCGCTCTACGAGGGCATCAACGAGCACGTTGGTGTCAACAATGACCAGTGGCGTCAAGGAAAGATTGTGCAAGAACCGACGTTTTGAGGTCGGAATGTCATCTTTGTACTGTGAGAAAAGCGATTGTTCGACGCCGGCAAGTCGTTGGCGGGCCGTGATTGAGAATTTATTCGAGTTCTGAGCCCGCTCGAGGTACATCAAGCCCTCAAAGGCCGCTTCTTCGGCAGCGTTCTTGGCGATCTCGTAGATCTCTTCCATGGAAGGCGAACTGCCCTGCATGGCTTGCCTAAATTGATGCTCGAATTGTGTTCTGGAACGGCGCAAGTCCCGACTGATGTGGGTCGATGCCGCTGTGACACGACCCAAGAAGGGCTCAGGTGGCAGAAGGTGGGCCTGTTCAAACGGATAATTGCGAAGCAGGTCGAGTTCTTCTTCGTTGTAGGACGTTCGCGTCTTTTCCACCATGTTGCCTTCAACATCCTCTTCGAGGACCGTCCGGCGTTGTTGCACATGGTTCCGGATAAGGCGGGCGGCAGCATTGGTGTCCTTCCCTGCCAAGTGACACACCCGCAAGTAGAGTTTGAAGCGTTCCGTAATGGCGGTCTTCAGCGAAGGCACACGATCGAGCAACTCAACGGCCTCAGACCATGAAGTGGCGTGGGCGTAGTGAATGAGGGACTTGCGATAGAGCATCAACGGCAACGAGAGAACGAAGTCGTTGTCTTCGCTGCTGGATGCCCAGTCGGTGGCGTCGTTGCCGCTCTTTCGTTGCTTGTTGAACAACTCGGCCGCCCGGGAGTATTCGCGAGCGGAATTCAACTCATCAGCCTCGGCGGTAAAATGAGCCGCTCGGGCCAGCGGCGCCCACGGTGAGAGCGGGTCATTCTTCTGGTACCAAGCGACCAGGTTCGGCAGGCCCAGGTCGTGTTCCACCATCAAAACGGAGAAGGATTGAATCAGGCGAAGCGGGAGGGCGGGATTGACCAAGAGGTGGTCCAATTCTTCGGTGTCCTCCGCCTTTGCCATGCCGATGTTGAACGCCTGGAGGTGGCGGTTCATCGTCAGGGTGAGCAACATCACGTCAAACAAGCGTCGCTCGATAGGCGAAAGGGCCAGTTCTTCCAAACTGGCTCCCATGTTGCGAACATGGGTAGCGCTGACCACGCCGTCGCCGGCCAGGGCCCTGCTGATCGGCGAGAAGGCCTTCAGCGCCTTGGTGCTGAGCACTTCAGCCACTTCTGGAGTTTCTTTGTAGATGCCTTCCATCAACAGAAGGAGGTGCTCGGCCAAAGGACTCAACACATCGGGCACCTCTGCCCCGTGAATGGCTTGCAAAGCCTGCGTGCGGCACGTCGAGATGTGAGGGCGAAGAGCAGCATTGATGTTGGCGGGTGCCAGATGGCTCACGAGCAGCGACATGTAGGGATGGGAGAGTGAGAGAAGGTCGTCGCTTGCAAAGACTCGGGCCAGACGGTCAACATCGAGTTCTTCGAGCAACAGCGAAAGGGCCACCGAGCGACTTTCCTCCCACATCGGACCTTGCTCATCGCACAGACGCTGGGCCGCCTTGCGACGTAGCGGAGCGCTCAAGGCCATCTCATGAAGGATATGATACAGGGCATGTTCGTCCACGTCGTCCATGAAACGCATCAGCCAATCGTTGGCTTCTTCGCTGTTGAGGGAGACAACAACTGGAAGCAATTCGGCGACATCCGAGGTGGCATCCAGTCGGCGCTCTTGGAGAACGCTGACCGCCTCGGTTTGATCGCCTTCCTTCAGCAGCGCATTCAAACGCCACCACGTCAATCGATCACGACCTTCGTGGATGCCTGCTTGTTCAAGCAAAGCCAGGCCTGCCTCAAGGTCACTTGAAGTGCAAGACTCGGCTTCTGAGGGAGCGTGTTGCCAGCCGAGGGTTCGGCGAGCCATCGAGAGCGAGTCGTCGCGACTCAACGAAAGAAGCGAGGGCCAATCGTTGACGGTGCCGGCGAGAAGACGTTCGAAGTCCTCCAGTGCATCAGCAAGGTCCCCATCAGCCTTCTTGCAGGCCTTTCTCGCCGCCGGGGGGACTTCATGACCGGCATGAAGTGCAAGCAAGACGGTGATGAAGGCCATGGAGCCCTCAAGCGCGTTCAGTGGCGCCTCCAAATCCAACGACCGGCCGCCAGAAATTTGGTTGGTGGCCTTCTGTAGGGCGACCTTGATGTCCGGGTCGTTCACGCCAGCGCTGGCTAATTTCAGTACGGTTATGATGCCGTCTTTGTCCCGCGGGTCAATCCAGAAGAAGTCCGTTCCCATCGATACCGTTTCTTTGGCCTTGACCACCTTGGCCTTTGGGAAGGCGAGGAATTGGCCCAGAAGTGGGGTCTTTTCCCCGATGGTATGCCACACGGGATGGACGCCTTCCACCATGCACGTTTCTCGAAGCAGGTTTTCCTGAGCATTCCAAGCCTCGTCCCAGTTGTCCTCATCCAGTTGCTTATGCACCAGCAAGGTTGCCAATTGGTAGGCGGTGGAGTAGGGAGACTCGTCGATGATCTCTTGGGGTTTGTGAAGCCATGACATGTGAGCTGGGCCCGTTTGTCGACCCGAACGACGCATGCGACCTCGGGGTCGATTCATGGTGGGGCGGCGTGGTGAAGCGTCCTCATCGTCTTCAGAAGCAGGCGGCTCTTGTTCGTGAGCAGCGATGACCAAATGGGCACGGAGAGGTTTGGCCAACATCTTCCACGCAGACTCACGATTCATGATGGAGACGCGAACAGTACCCGACTTGGGTTTTGAAAACGCTGCCTTGAGACAGGTTTCCATGTACTGTTCGTCCAACCCTTCATCCCCTCATTTTCCCCCACGACGAGAGCCCTTTCAACCCACCGATGGGTTGATTTGCCCATTTTGGGAGCTGGAGGCATACCTCCATGAACCCGAGACCTATCGTCGGCGTTGAGTCAAGATGGAACTCATACCCACCGTTGCTTTGCTTTTGCACCCGCTTCTGGCGAGCGCATTGGTGGTGTGGATGTGGTGGCAATACGCTTGGCGAAAAAAGTCCTATCAACTCAAAGGCGAAGAGCGAGCCATCCACTTGGCCCGCCACGAAACCAACGGGGAACGCCTCCTTTGGGCCACCGGGGTCGTCATCCTCGTGGCCTTTGTTGCCCGTGGCTTCACGGGCTGGTACGCCGGTGAAGGCGTGATGGTCTCCCTTGTGCCGCAATCCCTCCACGGGTTCATGGGGCCCGTTGGCTTTGGCTTGATGGTGTTCATGACGCGCCTTGGCAAGCAGGCCCGAGCTCAGCGAACGGCAGGAGAATCCTTCGCTGTAGCTAAACTCAAGCACGGACGAGCCGCAGACCTGATCATCTACCTCGTATTCATTCACGCCTTCTTGGGTTTCATCTACACGTTCGATGTACTGATGTGATCCAGCCTTTGGTCAGCCAAACCGCACCATCTGATGTGGTGGTTTACGGGACACTTGGTGTTGGGAAGAAAGACGCCGATTCAAATACAGTGTTTTTTTGGAACCACCCATGGAAGGGGCTACTGACCCAAAGATGCTCGAGAACCGGGCTTTCTTCAAACTCGGTTTGTTCATCCACGACCACAGGAAAGCCATGATGGCTTTTGGTCTTGTTTCGTGTATCCTGATGGGGGGGCTCATGGCGATCGGCCCCGACTGGGCGGAAGGGTTTGGAGAAGACGATGTCGAGTCCGTCAACGCTGGCCGCCTCATCTCCGAGCGCTTCGCCACCGATACCGAAGAAAGCGGGCCCTCCTTCCGCTATGTGGTGTTCCACCCAACCCTCAACGACACCTCTGAGGAATGGCAACAGGCCGTGAGAGATGCCTTGAGCGATATCGCAAACCATCCGAACGCCAACGTTGAATATTCATGGGAAAAGGATGAAGTCGACCGAGATGACGTCGTTGTGACGGACGAAAGCGGAACATACGCCATCAATAAAATCGTCTTCAACACCAACCGGAAAGAGGCAAAAACTCTGCTTACCGACCTCGAAGAGACGGTTGACCTCGACAGCGCCTTCGACGGATGGATGACCGACGGCATTTTTCTCGATTGGACCTTTGACGACCGCATCAAAAAAGACCTCATCAAGGCAGAAGTGGTGGCCATTCCACTGACCCTCCTCATCCTCGGCCTCATCTTTGGCTCGCTCATCGCAGCCATCTTGCCGATGGGGGTGGGCGGTGGCACCTTGGTGGCCGCAGTTGGCATGACGATTTGGTTGTCAAACATCACCGACGTCACCGTCTACGCTACGAACATCGTGTCGCTGATCGGCATCGGTGTATCCATTGATTACTCCCTCTTCTTGGTGAACCGCTTCAGAGAGGAGTTGGATCGAGGCCACGACACCAGAACGGCAACGGCCATGAGTTGTGCAACCGCCGGCAAGGCCGTCTTTTACTCCGGCATAACCGTGGCCATCGGGTTGATGGGAATGTTGTTCTTCACCAACACCTCCCTTCCATCGCTCGGAATCGGTGGCACCATCGCCGTGACCATTGCGATGGTGTACTCGACCGTTGTCCTGCCCGCTGTTATGGCCTCGCTCGGGCCAAAAATCAACAATTTCAAAATCCCCTATGCTTTTGACATGCGGGCCAAGGACGATGGCGTCTGGGCGAGAATTGCCAAGCGAGTTATGGATCGCCCATGGGCCGTCCTCATCCCAACCCTCATTCTCCTGATCGGCGCTGGTTTGCCCTTCGCCTACGCTGAATTCTCACTCTCCTCATGGAAAGCGCTCCCACCCGATGACGAAGCCCGGCAAGGCATGGAACTCATTGACGAACTCTGGCCTGACCAAGCGGCCAATTCCATCTTCATCGTCATCGATACCGACGGAGCCGACCCGCTGAGTGAGGACAACCTGAAAGCCCAACACGCCTACCTCCTTGAACTCTTGAACGATACGAGGGTGTCAGGAGGCATCGGCGTTGGCCTTCCCGCACCGGGCATGAGTGCAAATGATGTCGTGCAGTTCTGGAACGCCCCCAGCGAAGCCATGCCGCCGGGACAAGCCGCAATGCGCGAAAGCCTCCGAACAGCCTTTGTGGGCGAGAATGCAACGATGATGTCGGTGCAACTCAAAGGAGCGCAAACAAACGTCGATTCTCGCCAGGTGGTCGAGGACCTTCGCGAGGAAAGAGGGAGCTTCCTTGATGAACTGACCGGCGAGAATGACCGACTCCTGGTCGCGGGTTTCGCTGCTTACAACGCCGATAACCTCGACGCCATCGCTGACAACTTACCCCGAGCCCTGGCGTTTATTCTGATCGCCACATCCGTCTTGATTTTCGTTCAAGTAAAATCAATCGTGATTCCCATCAAAGCCATTGCCATGAACATCCTCTCCATTTCGGCCTCTTTCGGAATGTTGGTCTGGGTCTTCCAATGGGGCTACGGCGCTGAACTGCTTAATTTCACCCCGCAACCCATTGATTCAGGCAATCCGGTCATCATGTTTTGTATCGTATTTGGTCTCTCCATGGACTACGAAGTCCTGATGCTTTCTCGCATTCATGAGGAATGGGAACGGACCGGCGATAACACGCTCGCTGTCGCCAATGGCTTGCAGAAAACGGGAGGGCTCATCACGGGCGCCGCCGCCATCATGGTCGTCGTTTTCAGCGCCTTCGGCCTCTCGTCGGTCATCATCCTGAAGCAAATTGGGTTGGGTTTGGCCTTGGCCATCTTCATTGATGCGACGCTTGTGCGCGCCTTGGTGGTGCCTTCGACCATGCGGTTGATGGGGAAGTGGAACTGGTGGGCGCCGGCTTTCCTTCGTCCTTCAGCAACGCCTTCGCCGAGTGAAATTGAGCAGGAATGACCCCCCTTTCCGGTGGAGAACCTTCAAATCAAGGCTGGCGGACGGAACACCATGGCACGACAGGACCGTACCCTGAAGAAAGTCAACAAAGTGTTGGCCCGTGTTGAAAAGCACATCGAGGAAACGCGAGATGCTTTGGAGGACCTCGAGATTGAATTTGAGGTGCTCAAGGCGGCCGTCAAGCGATTGAAGGCGGCTCCTGCTCAAGCCCAAGAACCGATTGAGGAGCCCGATGAGGAAATTGACATCGAGAACGCCTCAAACATCACGGTGACTCGGAAGTTCTGATTCAGAGCTTTAGCACGACGTCGCGGTCAGCCCACATCGAAAGCCAGTGCTCCATGTTGGCTTCAAGGCCAGGAGGTTGGATTCTGCAGCCGCAAGCATTGGCATGGCCGCCGCCGGTAGGATCCAGCGACGTGGCCATACGGGACAGATCGTATCGACCTTGGCCGTTGGGAAGAAAAGAATTGGCGTAAAAACTGGCCCCGAGCGGTGGGCGGTCGGGCGTCTCAAGGGCGCCATCGGCATACCCGTGGACGATGCAACACGCATCGGCAGCGTCGCCCACCCATGCGGTGACCAAGTAGCCGTTGCTTCGCAAGGACGTTTCATCCATCCGACACACAGCCAAGCGATCGTGTACGGTGGTGTTTTGTTCCACATGACGTTGAGCGACGTTTCGTTCCTTGGCTGCTTCCTGACATCTGGCTTTGACGATGGGGTCGGAAAGCAACGCCTCAAACGAAGCCCCGTTGGCCAACAAATTGACCAGATGCGCCATGTACTCGGGGTCTCGCGATGTGCAGGTTCGTGCGAGTTGTAACAACGGGCCGTCGGCCAGAAATTCTTCTTTGGTGATACCACCGGAATCCAAGGCATCCACCACCGGCATCATCGGCGCCAAGTGGTCCATATCGGTGATGTCTGCCAGCAATTCGTACGCCAATCGGGCGGCCGATGGCGTGGCTTCCCAGTGCTGAGTGCCCCCCTTGGCCTCAAACATCGTCGCCTCGCTCTCGTCGGGCCGGTTGGTCAAATGGTGGTCAACAAACCAGCCGCAGGCCGGATGAAAGGGTAAATCCACCAGCACCGTGTCCCGTCCAATCGTCTCGTCTACCAGTCCAGCACGCAGTGCAGCGGCGTGGGTGAAGGTGACGGTCGCCTCTGGACGAAAGGCTTTGAGGACGGCCGCACCGAACAAGCCGTCCATGTCCGAATCGGCCACGATACGACGGTAGGGGGGGACCTCATCGATGCTCAACGGAAGGATGCCCATGCTTCACTGCCTTTCGCCCATGTCCATCAAGGTTGGGTGGTGCTCACCCGTTATGACCATGAATGAGAAGCGATAGCCCCCCCACATGGAAACGTCCTGCGGGGTGGTGCTGGTCAATTATGGAACGGTGCTCTTGCTGCAATACCCGCAAGGGCATTGGGACCTGCCCAAAGGCCATGTGGAAGCGGACGATGCGGGCCGTCACGCCACGATGCGACGTGAACTCGCTGAGGAAACTGGCATTCTTGACGTCACGATTTTGGAAGGCTTCGAGGAGCGAACGGAATACACCTTCCGCCACAAAGGTAAGCGGCAGGTCAAGGAAGTCTACTGGTACATCGCTGAAACCGATGAGATGGACGTTCAGCTCTCACATGAACACCGAGGCCACCTCTGGCTGGATTGGGAGCAGGCCTTGGACACCATCACCCACGATGAGACGCGAGCCGTGGTCCGTTTGGCCAAGCGATTTGTTGAGTTGCACGGGACCCAGTAATTCACAACGTGGAAAAATCATCGTCGTTGGCTTGCATCTGTTCAACACGGTGCGCCACGCCTTTCTCCGCCGGCCGCTTGCCCAAGGGAACCCACAGCGCCTCTTCTTCGTTTAACATCGTGCTGACCCAACGCCCCATGACGAACAACCAATCAGAAAGGCGGTTTACGTAGACTTTCACGAGCGGGCGAACCGAAGCCGCCCCCTCATGTTCCTGGAGTTGCACGATATCACGCTCCAACCTTCGCACCACCGTCCGAGCGACCTGCATGCACGCTACGGGCGGCGAGCCTGCGGGGAGAATGAAACTTGTCAATTCGGGCAAGGAAGCCAACCACGCATCCATTTCGGCCATCAACACATCCGTTTGACCTTGGGAGAGAAGCACCATGTATTCCGGCAAAGTTTCGGGAGGGCAGGCCAACTCGGCGCCCAAATCAAACAGTTCGTTTTGAACACGAACAATGGCTTCGTTGAGAACGGCTTGCACGCGTTGAACGTTGGTTCGCTCCCCTCCGTCTTCGTGGTCGGGGAGGCGGTTAATTTCAGCCAAGACCAAGCCAAGCCAACTGTTGGCCTCGTCACAGGTGCCGACCACGCTGAACCGCGGGTCTGATTTTTTGCGACGGGAACCGTCAACAAGCGAGGATTCCCCTTCGTCGCCGCCACCCGTGTACACGCGATTGATCTTGACCATGGACCGACCTCAGCCCTGCGACATCATGCCTCTATGAGGGGTTTGCGGGAAGGGAAGCCTTCTTCCATCCGATAATACCACTCGATATCGACCTCGCCTACCGCCCATGAAAACAAGGCCATTCGGCGGTCAACAACCCCATACCACTCCAAGCGTCCGGGGTCCATGGAAACGATGCGGGCGCCAATGCTTTCGAGACGAGCCACGCTGGCTTGCCACTGAGTGACCAATTGCCCGAGATGTTCTGCGACCTCCATCACGTGGGGATGGGTCATGGGGAACTGGTCGAGGAGCAATTCAAGTTCGTTGGTCAAATCATGCGCCTCATCGCTCATCGCCTGCAACACCATGAGCACGTTGTGCGCTTCCGGGAGTGAAGCTCGCGCCTCTTCAATGGTGACCACCAACGCTCCGTCCGGTAGCGGATACGGCAAAGCCGCTTCGGGGGAAAGTTCGTCCAACTCCATCGGTAAACCGGAATAGAGAGGTTCATCGGAAGGTGTAGTCACGGTTTACCCTTCACTTGACGCTTCTTTTACTCATCGGAGGTTAGGGATGAAGAATCTTCGTTTTTTGACGAAAAATCTACTTCCGACCGTCAAGGTCACGCAGGAGTCCCCGGCATGGGCGCCTCGGGGCGACGGGAGCGACTGAGCTTGAGCAAGCCCATCACCAGAAGACCGGCCCAGAGGGTGACCTCGAGGGCGATGATCAGGTAGTACACCGGACCGAGCGACTTCAGCATGGGGACGGCGTCGTACGGCAAGCCGTGGATGGCCATGTAAGCCGATTGGGAGAGGAGGCTTGACGAAAACCAAACGAGCACGGCAAACCAAAGGATGTTGCCCAGGGGCCAGTCGTCGGGGGCTTCCCTGAGGGTTTTCATGATGTTACATCACCCTTGAAGAATATAAGTCCTCGTTTTTGATGTATCAGTTTCCCCCGAAAAAGAGTGAATTCAACCCTCTTCCGTGCTTGAAACTGGACTGAAGGAAGAAAAATCTGCACCCATCTCGGTCAATGCCTCGTGTATGGCCCCAATCCATTCGGGCGCAACCGCTGCCTCCCCACCAGCGTCTTCAAACGCCTCCAACCACCGACGGGCGTCCTCGGGTTGGTTGAGATACACATGAATCCGGTGCAAGGCAACATAGGCCATCGGGTTGAGGTGTTCCTCATCTGCATCCCAGCCTCGTTCAAAACAGGAAATTGCTCCGTGGGGGCCATGGAGTTGACGTCGCTGCAACGCCACCATGCCGGCTTGACTCCATGCGAGGGGAAGGCGGCCGATGAGGAGCCCACGGAACACCATCCACGTCTGGCCCCCTCCCAGCAGAACGAGCAAAAGAAAGCCTGCCCACTGCTCAAGGGTGTTGAGGTCGGGCCAAGTCAACACCATGAGCCCGCCTGCCCCGGTGCAAAACACAAAACCCGACATGGGGGCGATGAACACGTCCCGGCGCGTTCGAACCATGTGGTGAACGCCAACGAGGACCCCGTAACTGCCCAAGCCCAACACCACGACGAGCAGAAACGTGAGCGACATCGGGCGAGGGGCGGATTCGCCCAACGCAAGCAGCCCCGTGATGCTGGCTAAAATCCAACCAAAACGACCGGATATTTCGGGGAAGGGCTGATGTCGGCTGCCGCCGATCAGCGAGATGGAAACGACGGCGAGGACGGCCAAAGCCAACCACTTCCCCGAGGTTTCGTCAAGAAACATCGTATCCATTGGTTTACCCTAACGGCCGTCAAATATCATGCTTTGTGATAACCCGAGCCACGCTTGAGCTCGCTCGCCCTGTAGAGTTGCTCGACCAACATGACGGCCGCCAATTCGTGGGGAAACGTCATCGCCGAGAGCGAAAGGCGGTCCAGCCCGTTCAAACCTTCGTGGCGTGGCCAGCCTTCGGCCGGACCCAAAGCAAGGTGAACAGCATCGCTCCCGAGTTGCCACGCCTCGTAGCGAGCAGCAAAGGCCAACGACGGTTCTTCCAAACCGCCTTCATCGAGCAAAATTAAGCGACCTCGCTTGGAGAGTAACCGTTCCACGTAGGCCGTACCGTCCAGTTTCGAAGCGTGATGCTCCACGCTCACGCCTCGGCCTTTGAGGCGTTCGCCGTACATTTCAATGAGGTGTTTCATCGCCTTTTCCTTCGGAACACCGTGGGTGTGAACGGTCAAACGGCCCATGGGCGCCTCTTGTGAACTCGCCTCTTGAATCCGTTGGCGAATGGACAAGACCATGAACCAAAAAGAACGACGAGGGTTCATGGGCTGGTGGCCGTTTGGAAAGAAAGCCAAACAAGGCTCCAACAGCAACGACCCAATTCTGAAGGACACCCGGACCTGGCTTTCCGAACTGCGAGATACCTGCGAGATGAATTTTGACCAACCGGAGGAAGCGCGCCGCCGTATCAGGCACATGCAGGTGGAATGGAAGGAGGCCATGGACAAAGGCGACATGTCCCCTTCGCTCCGAGAGGGGTTGGAGGGGCGAGCGTTTCGTTTGCTCAATTGCACCGACAAGGAATGGATGGGTTGGTTGGACGACCTGAACTTCTGGAAGGCCGGGTGGAAACCGGGCCTTGATGAAGAGAACGAGCCTTGAAGAAGGGCGTGCCCACAGGTTGCACCATGGGTCAAACCCCAACCCTGCACCTCCTCTATTCGTGTCCCTTCTGCTGGAAGGTACGCGGCTTGCTCGAGCACCTCAACGTGGAGACCGATTACGTTCCTGTCAACGGAATGCGCATCAAAAAGGACGTTGCGTTCACCGGCGATTGGGGCAAAGTACCGGTCTTCACCGACGAACAAGGAAAGCATCACGTGGACTCCACCCCGATTCTTCGCATCATCGACGAGAAGTACAACGGTGGGAAGATGGCCAGCAGGGGCGACCGTGCCCGTCAAGAGACATGGATGGAGTGGGTTGATGCCCATCTTTCCAAGGCCACGGTGCCGATCCTTTACGGCAGCCTCGGTTCGGCTTTGAAAACCACCACTCGTATTTCAAAAATTGAAAACTTCGGCTTCATCTCCAAGCGACTGTACGCATGGGCTGGTTTCCCCATCATGTGGGGCATCATCGCCCGAAAGCGGGTCAAGAAAGACGGGCGCAAACCCAAGCAACTCTGGCATGATTTGCTGACGGAATTCACCGATGCCCACGACGGTCAGCCCTTCTTTGGCGGTGATGCACCGGACTTGGTTGACTTTGCTGCTTTTGGCTACATGCGCTCTGTTTCCCCCTATCCTCAGTTCAGGCAACTTACCGACCACACCAACGGGATGGCATGGTACAAGCGCATGGAAGCATCGTTGAATTGAGGGGTCGACGTGACCATCAGCCTCAGCGGTCTTGAATTCGTTCCGGTGAAGGAAACCACCACCGTCTTGGGCACCACCAAAGGAGGCTGGGTTTACGCTGGCCAGCGCCCGTGCTATGAAGCAAAAACGCCGACCTTCTATGTCATGGCCTCACCGATCACCGGGTCAGAGGTCGCTGGCGCCATGGGCGTGAGTGGAGAACAAGAAGGCCAACAGCCCACCGAGGCACTCACCTCCCGCGAGTTGGAAGAGTTGGCTGACCGCGTGATGAGCACGGATGAATTTCGTGAGGTGGTGAATCAACTGGGCGGTCAGTGGGAACTTCGCGCCCTGACCCAAGCCGAGTGGTATGCTGCTCGAGACCAAAACGTGCTCTTGCTCAAAAACGGGTTGACGGAACGGCTGGCCGACGCCCCGTCCTCCAACAACCGAGGGGCCATGATGGATGGGCGTCCTCGCCCCAACGAACTGCTCGGCCCGGCAGCTGCTCAAACCGCCGCCGTCGCCGTCCACCCGCGAAACGAAGGCATCACGGCGATCACCAGCGTTCCGCTTGACCGACCGCTGCCCAACGTCGTGGCGAGGTTGGCGCTTTCGCCCGTGCGGAGTGGCGAAGGAAAACGAGTTCCTGAGCACACTGACCGGTGGAAGAACGTGCGTTCTGAACTGCTGTGGACCACGGTGTTGGGTATTGTGCCTTCCTTCCTTATTCCGGTGTTGAGGGGCATGGGTGACTACGCCACGGAAGGGTGGGTCAACCTCTTGTTCGGCGGGTTGTGTGCCGGTTTCTTCACCGGGGCCATCTGGCGTCCACGACGACCGGTGTTGCGCTACGATGAAGTTGAATCATCCTCGATAAGCGTCGCCCAATAGGTGTCTTTTCGAATGGCGTCGGCCGTACAAATCGTCGCCATGTTGACGATGTGGCGCACTCCATCTTGACGCGCCACCAGTTGGACAGGGTGAGCCATGCCTTCGAGAATGGGGCCGGTCATCTCGGCGTCGCCAAGTTCCTCAAGAAGTTTGTAGGCGATGTTGGCCGAGGCCAAATTGGGCAAAATCAACACGTTGGCCGGACCGACCAGTTTCATGAACGGATACTCCTCCTGAATGGAAGGGTTGAGGGCGGTATCGCTCTGCATGGGGCCGTCAATCATCAGCGTCGGGTCCAATGTTCGGGCCATCACGACCGCTTCCTCGATGCGTTCTGAACGTTGGGCCCGTGTGGAGCCAAAGTTGGAAAACGAAAGCATGGCCACCCGCGGCGCCACACCGAACCGTCGGGCAACCTTCGCAGTTTGAACGGCAATTTCCGCCAGCGTTCGGCTGTCGGGATAGACGTTCACCGTCGCATCGGCGAGGAAAATCGTTCGGCCTTTGATGTTCATCATGTAGCAGCCGATGACGCAGTGTGCATCGTCAGCCTTCCCAATGAGTTCCAACGTTGGCTTGAGCACGTCGGCATAATTTCGGCTGACGCCGCCAACAAAACCGTCAGCATCGCCTGCATGAACCATCTGGGCGGCGAAATAGGGGCGGCTTTTGAGCAAGCGAGCTGCGTCAGGCCAGGTCGTTCCTTTTCGCTGTCGCCGCTTGAAGAAGGCGTTGGCGTACTCCGTTTTTCGTCGCTCGTCGTAGCGGGGGTCAAAGGCTTCGTATTCAAAATTCAACCCCAATTCCTCAACCATTCGGTCGATACGGTCAACGGGACCAAGGAGGATGGGGTGGCAGATGTTTTGCTCCACCAACTGAGCGGCTGCCCGGAGGACGGGTTCTTTGTCGCCCTCGGGGAAGACGATTCGCTTTTCTTTCCCTTTGACTTGGTTGATCATCTGGCGCATGACAGAGTACGATTCACCCAAACGCGCCTCGAGTTCCTCTCGGTAGCGGTCGATGTTGAACTCCTCAGTTGAAACGCCAGCAATGCCCTCGTCAATGGCGGCTTGTGCAACCGCAGCAGCCTCCCAAAGAAGCACTCGCCGGTCAAAGGGTTTCGGGATGATGTACTCGGGGCCGTATTGCATCACGACGCCGTCGTAGGCTGCCGAAATGTAGTCAGGAACGGGTTCCTTGGCCAGGGCCGCCAAGGCTTTCGTTGCGGCCATTTTCATCTTCTGGGTAATGTCCCGCGCCCGGACGTCCAACGCGCCTCGGAAAATGTAGGGAAACCCGAGAACATTGTTCACCTGATTGGGATAATCGGAGCGGCCGGTGGCGATGATGGCGTCTTGACGCACCTGAAGCACCTCTTCGGGAAGAATTTCGGGGGTGGGGTTCGCCAGCGCGAAGATGATCGGTTTTTCGGCCATCTTCGCGACCATTTCCTTGGTGACCAAACCGCCCCGAGAAAGGCCCAACATCACGTCCGCACCGTTGAGGGCGTCCGCCAAGTCGCCGGCGGGGCGGTCTTGGGCAAAGGGCGCCTTGTATTCGTTCAGTTCACCTGCTTCCAGCCTTGCTTTGGTGATGATGCCTTGACTGTCAACCAGCGTGATGTTCTCCATGCTCACACCCACGGCAACATAGTGATTGGCACAGGCGATGGCCGAGGCGCCGGCACCGATGACCACCACGGAAAGGTCGGCGAGGGCTTTGCCCTGAAGTTCAGCAGCGTTGAGGAGGGCCGCAGCGGAGATGATGGCCGTGCCGTGCTGGTCGTCGTGCATCACGGGAATGTCGGTCGCTTCCGAGATACGGCGTTCGATCTCAAAACACTCGGGGGCTTTGATGTCCTCGAGGTTGATACCGCCGAAGGTCTTCGAGATGTTGACGACGGTGTTGATGAATTCCTCGGAGTCTTCGGTGTCGACTTCGATGTCAAAGACATCGATGCCGGCGAAGGTCTTGAGCAGCAACCCCTTGCCTTCCATGACGGGTTTGCTGGCCAGAGCACCGATATTACCCAAGCCGAGGACGGCCGTGCCGTTGGAAATCACCGCCACAAGGTTGCCTTTTGACGTGTATCGGTAGGCGTCTTCGGGCCGCTCCTCAATCTCCAAGCAGGGATAAGCGACACCGGGGGAGTAGGCCAAACTCAACTCGTGAGCGGTGGCATGAGGTTTGGTCGGTACAACCTTGATTTTTCCCTGCGGTTCAGCCTCGTGATACTCAAGCGCCTCCTTGCGCAGCATCCGGTCTTTTTTGCTCATGGACATGGGCTTCCCCAAAAAAAGGGCGAGAAGGCAGGGTTTGATTGTTGTGCGGAGTTGAAGCGGCCATGACGCTGTTTCAGCACATCAACACCGTGCGAGCACGCAGGGCTGTGTTCATTGGAGTTGGTCGAGATATTGCTTGATTCGCTTCAGAAAATAGGTGTTCTTGGCGGCGTCTGATGATGCGATGGTCGTGCCGTCCACCCTTTTGACGACCAACCAATATTCTGTTTCCGAATCTGTATCATCGTGGTCGGCGGAATGGTGGGCATTGGAAGAGGTCGTTTCGGACTGAATGATGATTTGATCGCGAGGCTCGGATGTGTAAGCAAACATGGTGCTTCGTTCGTCGCTGTTTCGAATACCTTTGAACACCTCCACGCGCCGCTCATCTTGACGCCACGAAATGACCACGGTTTTCCGATACTGAAAGTAGCCATACCAGGGGAGAACAACGGCGACAAAACCGAAGCCGAACAACTCGGGGCTGAATTCAATGCCGTCGCTGCGGGCTTCAGAAATGAGTGAGATGGCGATGATAACAAAGAGAAGAATTCCTCCAACCATCGTCAGTGGAGAGCCGTAAATGATGTGCTCGGTTTGTGAGAACGACTGAGGGGGTGTGGGGGAGGTGGTGTCAGCAGCGTTGTTTACGTTGTCATCGCCTCCGTCGTCTGCCTTCCAAAACGCTTCTTCCATGGTTGAAAAGAAAGGTCACACGATGAAAACATTCCCCCGATATTCTCGTGTTATGAATTGGATTTTCCTTGAGCATTGTACAGACAGCGAAGGCTTCCCTTCAAATAAGTGAAAAATACCCCTTAACCCATGAAACTCAGCCACCAAGGTGACCGTCTTGGGGCTCGTCGCCAACGAGCCCTTTCCATGGTCGTCCTGATGGTCCTCATGTCAATGGGGCCCCTTCTCACCACGCCGGTCGTTTCAGCCCACGCGGAACCAAGCGGCGTGACATGGCCACTGGAAGGAAGTAACGACACCGGGTGGGTCACGCTCGATGCGCTTGGTGCCGTCCCTGAAACGGGTCAACGAGCGAGTGCAGATTGGGATTTGGCCTTCGCTCCCGGAGCCGATTTATCGAATGTCACGCTCGAAATACGGGCCAGCGGCCAAGACGGCATGACCATCGAGGAACCACAATTGGTGGTTGACGGTTTGGGAACCTCGCTGTTTGACTGGCGAGGCTTGGGCGTGCTCGGCGAAGCCGATTCCTTCACCACCGGGAGCACCTATGCCGGGCGCCTCAACCCAAACAGCAATTCAGGAGCTGGGTGGGACTTGCCATCGGATGCCGAAATCACCAAGATGGTCATTGAAGCATTGGCGCCGGCCGACCCCTTGGTGTCGCTCACACCGCTTAATTTTGAGATTCATGACCGCGTCGTCAATCCTGAAACTGGATTGCTTTACCTTGCGGTCAACGAACAACTCTTCGTCCTGCACGCCAACAACGACCCGAACACCATTGACGTCTACGACTACACGGCCGAGGGCGGTGTGCTCGACATGGTCATGGACGACAGCACCGGTGTCCTTCATCTCCTGATGGCGGACGGGACCTTCCGCGCGCTTCTCACCACCAACAGCAGTTTCGTCACTCCCTTGGCCGATGGAGACGTGGATCGCTTCCTGCTAACGAGTGGCGGCGAGGTCTTCGCTGCAAGCGGTTTAGGCCTCGTGAAGTGGGACGGTGCAGCATGGAATTCCGTGGTATCCGTCACCGCCACCGACGGAGGCACGAAGGCGCTGTCCATGCTCGAAGTTGGTGGCGTCGTGTATGCGGCCATTGAAGGCGCTGGGGTTTTGAGGTACGACATCAACACTGGAAGTGGCCTCGCCACGTGGAGTTCGGCCAACAACCTTCATTCCGACCGGATCACTCACATGGTCGTCTCTGGAAACCAACTCCTGCTCGGCTCCCCCGACAACGGGCTGGGGCGATTTGATTACGCATCCGGCTTTTGGTTATCAACATGGAATTCTGGAAATTGGCTCGACAGTGACGGCATCGCTGGTTTGGCCCGGATTGGCCCAACCCTCTTCATTCTCAACGGCGATTCCCTGCACACCTACAACACCACCAACGGCGTCTTCTCCACCACTTACGATCTTGAAACGCTCGGACTGACCAACGAAGGAAAATCGCTTCTTCCCTGGATGTCGAGCGGGGGCGCTTCCCCCGCCAATGACGCCTTGCTGGTGGGCGATGGCAGCGGGAACCTGATTCACCTCTCACCCAACCAATCCCCGTTCGTCAAAGGTGAATTGTTGCTCGCCAGTGCCCCTGCGACCGATGAGATGACCGGTTTGGTCGAGGTTGACAACGTCCTCTACCTCGGGACGGCGGACAACTCCATGCTCGTCATGCGGTACGACATCAGCAACTCGGTCTGGCTCACGCCATGGACGGTCACGGACAACGTGATACACATCGTCGCCGCACCGACAACTCAAGGAACGACAACGCTCTTCCTCGGCATGGAAGGTAGCCCTGTGGTCGAAGAAATGGACACCAGTGGCAACAGCGTTCAGACCTACGATGGGACCTCGGGATGCTATCCGTCTTCGGCCAACATCAACGACCTCGCGGTGGACGCAGACAGCGTGGTCTTCTCTCTTGACGGTGGTGCATTTGTTCACTTTGACCGAAACGGTGGAGCCTGTACGGCCTACGATACCACCAACGGGCTCCCCACATCATTTGTCGGCGATGTCGCTCTCTTCGACGACACCGCCTATGTAGCCACGGAGGACAAAGGCCTCCTCCGCTACGACATCACCAACGACACATGGCTTGAGCCCTGGGGCTCCACGGGCATCAACGGCGTCAACAACGCCCCCGTAGCCATGGTCGGCAACATCCTCCATCTCGGCTTGCAGGGGTATGGCGTGGTGCGCAAGGACCTCAGCACGGGCGAAATTCTCTCACCCTTGACCGCAGGAAACCGAGGCGGTCTGCTCCCATCCGACCAAATTTTTGCGCTTGATACGGATGGGTTCAATCTTTACATCGGCACCCAACAAGGTGCTCGGAAGTGGGACGGGAATCAAATGACAAGTTTCGGCCAAGGCTCCTCATGGCAAACACGACCTCAGCAATTCTATGATTTCGCTGTCGAGTCCAGCATCAGTGGAGGAAGCCTCTACGCAGGAACCAACATTGGCGTCTGTAAATACAGCATTGCCACCATGGGCATCAACGACTGCCAGAACGTCTACGACGGGATGCCCAACTGGGCCACGTACAGCGTGGGCTACGACAGCACCTACGTCTATGGCGGCACCAATTCAGGCGTGGGGCTCATCACAAAATCCAACTTCCAACACGATGAGAACTGGGGCCAAGGCACCCAAACGGGCAACGCCGTGGTCGAGATCATGGGCGACATCGCCTACATCGGAACCGAGGGGTTGGGCGTGTTACGCTACAACATCACCTCCAACCAGTGGCTCACCCCGTTCACCGAAGACAACGGTGTGCTCGACGGTGGCAACGACGATGTCACCGGTTTAGTGGCCGATATTCGTCAAGACATGATTTGGGTCGGTGGAAGTGACGGTTTCCAACTCATCAACGTGACCAACGGCGCGGAGGTTTACGATATCGAAAGCACCAGCAGCCAATACACGGCCAACGGCGACCCGTACGGCATGATCCTCCACAACAACATCATGTATTACCACTCAGGCACGGCCGGCGATGAAGTCAGTCGCTTGAACGTGACCAACGCTGTTCCACTCTCCAACCTTGACATCGGGGCCCAAGTCGGGGAAAACGGCGGGGACATCGTCAACATGGAATTGGTGGGCGACACCTTGCTGGTCAGCGTTGTTTCAGGCCAATGGTGGAACACCGACGGCTCAGGAGGCATCGCACGATGGAACACGACCAACTCAGCCTATGAGAGCAACATCTTGCCCACGGGGTCCATTGACCGCGTCACGGCCTACGAATCTTCCAACGGGAACACCTGGGTTGCATGGGGCGATTTGAAACTTGACCTTTATGACAGTTCCAAAACGCTGGTCAATTCCTGGACCAACTTTGAATTCCCCATCCGAGGCATCGTGGAATACGACGGCGAAACGCTCTTTGCTACCGAAGACGGCATCGCCCGGTACAACGAAACCACCAACACATGGAACACCATGTGGGAAGCAGGAAACGGACTACCAAACAACGCCGGTGACCGATTTTATGAATTGTGGACGGACGGCACGAACCTCGTGGTTGGCGGTGCCGACATCTCAAACTTTGGTCAATTCCGAGAAGGCATCATTTCGCACCTCAACAGCGCTGGTGCCTGGACAACCTATCCCGCAGACTCCCTCAGCCTCGTTCCAGACGGCTATCCCATCTCGATGGAGATGTGCGGTGGCGTCCTTAACGTCGCCATGTACAACAACAACGGCGGCATCGCTCGCATTGACCTGCAAAACGGCACGCTCTCTCCCTTTGACCGCAGTCAACTCGACGGAACAGCCCCCGCATCCGTCGCCTGCGACAATCAAGACACCCTCTACATCGGCTACTACAACGACAACCAGCCAATCAGCCGCTACAGCTACGCTACCTCAAGCTTCATCTCCAGTTTGACCACCGCAAGCCACAACCTCCCGAGCGACCGTGTGTGGTACGATGCGCTCTCCCATTCGGGCACGCAACTCATCGTCGGACACGCTGTTGGAAACTCGGGGTCCAACCTCATCGCTGGCGGGTATTCGACCTTGGTCGCCAGTGGGGCAACCGCCCTCCAAGCGCAAGTCCAAGGGGCCGGTTCACCGGTCACCTCCTTGCAGTGGCTCAGCGGATCTTCGGAATGGTTGATCGGCCGGGCCGGTGGCTCATCCGGCTACAGTGAAGTCGCTACGCTCTCATCTTCCGGACGACAAACGGTGGTTGACCTCCCCGGACTCGTCAGCGGTCAAGTCACCTCGATGGTCGCCAACGCCACCCATCTTTGGGCGACGACGGGCTCATCAGCACTGGGCAACTTCGGGAGCACGGGGACCGGTATCCTTCAGGGCACCTTCCTGCCAAACGGCACCGTTGATTGGCAGTACGGTTGGACCCTCCCCGGCAACACCGTGGCCAACGACCTCCACCTTCACGGGACCGACTTGTACATCGCTTCCTCCCCAGGCGGCATGCTCAAACTCGACACGCTGACCAAATCCATCTCCGCCATCGGCGGTTCGCTTCACACCAAATTCGACACGATGCACACCTACAACAGCCAACTCGTGGTCGGTCTTGCAGGCGATGGCGGAAGCCCGCCCGGCGTGCAGATGTTCAATCCAACCACCGACCAGTTCGGCAATGGACGACTCATCGCCGGCCTACCCTCCAACATCGTGAACGGCTTTGCCGACAGCCCGAACGTACTCTACATCGCCACCGATGGTGGTATTGGTCGCTGGAACTACAGCACCAACGATTGGATGGATTCCATCACCGCCTTCAACGGCCTGCCCAGCAACGTGGTAGAAGACGTGGTCGTCATTGGCTCCAAGGTCTACATGGCGACCCCGGCGGGCCTGTTTGTTTGGAACCCGTCCACCCAAAACGGCACGACGCTGACCAAAGCCAACGGGCTGATGGGTCAGTCTGCGTGGGGGCTTGCCGTGATTACAAACAACGTGGGCGCCTCCACCCTCATCATTAGCCACGACGGCCGAGGGGGGTCGGACCGTCCCGGCGTGTCGCTGGTTGACCCAAGCACCCTCCTCGTTACTTCAACGCACCGCTTCGACCAGCTACCTTCCAACACCGTGACGGCTGTTACTACTGATTGGTGGGGCGTCCACATGGCCACCGATGTAGGTCCATTGACCCACTGGAACGCCTCAAGTGGTGATTTCGAAGACGGTACATCGCTCTTCCAGACGCAGTACCCGATCGTCCACATGATGAGCGACGGAGAAGATCTCCTTTCCATCGGGTCGGAGAACGACCTGATGCTTTCTGAAGCCCGAACAAATGACCACGCCGCCAAAGTCTTCCTCAGGGCCACGGAGGCTGGAAACGGCGTCTTGGGTGCAAATTACATTTGGGCCATCACCGAGGATGGATTGCAGGGATGGGACAGGACCGGACAGTTCACGCCAGTTGAGCCCACCTCGATGCGACGTGCCCTACCGCTAACGGTCCGTGCCATGGGCAACGGAGGTGGCATCAACATCACGCAGATGACGCACCCCGGCATGTCAATCGAACTCGTGGACCCGTCTGGCTCGTACGCACTTGACGATTCCTTGGGCGCGCCGGGTGTTCATGGCCTCTTATTCCAAAACGTACCCGTGGTGTTGACCTCGCCCACCACAGGCGCCCCCGTCTGGGCAAAGTCCGTAGCGTTGGAATACGATGTCCTGCTGAACCTCAGCCAAGACCCAGCGCTCGAGTTGAACCTTCAGGACGCGGTGGACAACGGGATGTTATACAACAACACCCGCCATGTCACGCTGCGTCTCTTCTCGCCTTCAAACGGCAGTTTGGAAGTTCGACTGACCTACGATTACATCCGAACCGAATCGCCCGTGACCATGGTGGGATTGGACGATCGCCCCGATGACGGAGGCAGCGTCTTGACCGCCTCATGGTCGTTGGTTCACGACGAGGACTTCGCTCGATACCTCGTATTCCTCAACGAGGGGCCGTGGACCACGGCTCCCACAGAACTGGAGTTGCTCGGCCAAACGCCGGACAAAGCCATCTCCCTCCACAGTCGCTTGGCGGCCGATATCGAGACGGCCAACGGCGTCCCGCTCGAGGACGGAACGGATTACTACGCCGTCGTGGTTGCCGAGTACACCGATGGTCGGTGGGGCAAAGTGTCCCTGCCGTTCGGTCCAGCCTCACCGAGTGATGAGGTCCCCGGGGCTCCGGTTTGGGCAGCCGCCAGCGCCATGGGCAGCAACGGTGATGATGGTGACATTGAACTCGAATGGGCCCGGTGCACGGCGCTCGACCTTGCCAGCACCAACGTGTACGTCTCAACCACGCCCATGGTGGACGCACTTGGCCGAACGCCCTACGTCTCCTACGCGCCCAACGAAGGAAATCAATCCGTGATCTCTCAAACACCCGGGGTCCCCGTTTGGATTGGATTCACATGCGTCGACGAAACAGGCCAAGAGAACCTCTCCGATGTCACCGTCGTCGGCCCGGTGGTTCCCACCGGTGAGCTCAACGATAACGACGCCCCGGACCCTGTCGAGGGGACCGAGGCCAGCGATGTGCTCAACGATGAAGGCGGACGTATCACGGTGAAGTGGAACGTCAGTACAGCGGATGATTGCGCCTTTTACACGGTGTTTATCAAACAAGGCGACCATGTGGAGGACGTCGCGAATAACCTGGATGGTTTCTCGCAAGCCGCTGTCATCAACCCGTGCGATGAGAACCAGACCATCATTTCCTCAATGGACGGCGTCCCGCTCATCGACGGCCAAATCTACACCGTTGGTGTGGTCGCCTATGATGTCTGGCTCAACGGCAACACCGACGATGTCCTCTTGGTGACCGCCACGCCGCTGCAGAACATCATCGGCCAAGGCACCACACCCCCACGGATAACCTCCCTGATGGCTTTTGACCACGCCAACGATGATGGCACCGCTATCGATGTGGTTTGGGAGCCGTCGACGGTGGAGGACTTTGCTTCGTACACCGTTTGGGTATCCAATGTTCCCGTGGAAGATTTGTCCTTGGCCTATGCAGCCTTCGGCAACAACCCCAACATCTGCGGTTGCTTCTCGTTCAACAAGCAGTGGATTGACGAGCGAACCAACCCGATTGAACTCACCATCTCAACGGCCCTGTACGTCGACAGCGGAAACGACCTCTCGCAGGGAACTCCTGGATTGATTCAGCCCGATGTGGAACTCTTTGTCGCCGTGACGGTTCACGACCTGAAAGGTAACGTCCACCTCACCGACCTGACGCAGGTCAGCGTCACGCCGATTGACAACATCAACGATAACACGGCCCCGGACCGGCTCACCGACCTCACGCTGACCGACCGGCCCAACGACGATGGAAGTGCTTTGTTGCTCTCCTTTGACCTCTCCGACGCTGATGACGTTTGGGAATACCACATCTATGCAGAGACGTACAATTTTGAAGGGGAAGTGGGCCAGCCCGGAACTCAGATGGCGCTCAACCCCATCGCCACGCTGGATCGAGCACCAAGCCTGCCGCTTGTCATCGACGTGATTGCTGGCGACATACCCGTTATCGCCGGACAAGAAGTCTGGGTCGCAGTGGTGGTGATGGATTCGTCAGGAAACGCCCATGTTGACATGCTCACGATGGTCTCTTCGGCGGCGACCGATGAGGGCATAACCGATCCCGGGGTGTACCTCCCGGACATTGAAGAGGTGGAGGTTGAGTGGTTTGAGGAGAACAACATCTTCGTTGAATGGCAACATTCGGTGAACGCTAACGTCCGAGGCTATCATATCTACATCAGTGAAGACATGTTCACCAGTACCGATGACGCAAGCAAAGTGGGTGAAACAGTTTCTGCCAATTCCTTCCTAATTTCCCCGGATGTATTTGACGGCCTAAGCAACACCTCGGCCTATTATGTGGCGGTGGTCCCTTACGACGATACCGTGGCCAAGTTAACCGTGGAAGCGGTGAAACTCGAAGCGCTGAGTGGGGACAAAGACAGCGAAGGAGACGGCGACGCCGACCGTCCGCTCTCCCTTGAGTCACTGCTCACCACGCCCAACCTCATCGCCGCCGGCATGGTGCTCATCGTTCTTTTCTTGCTCGTCTTGGTCGTCCGAGGCCGAAGCGGCTCCAAGCGACGTTCGAAGTCATGGGAATTGCAGGAGGCGACCTGGGGCATCCAAGACACCAATTGGGACACCCCCGCTGCCGCAGCACCAAGCGCAGCACCGCCAACCGCTGTTCCAGCACCACCGCCAGGCATCACCACACAACAGGCCAACGATATCTACGCAGCCGCCAACGAGATTCAATCCGCAGACTATGGGCGACAGGCCTACCAAGCGCCACAACCTGTTCTCAGACCACAAGTCGATACCTCGCTCCTCGACGGTCTGCTTGACGAACCTGCCCCTGCGCCAAAGACACCGGAAATCGACACGTCCTTCCTTGACGATTTGTTGTGAGGACGCACCATGGCAAACAGTGGCCCCCGTTCCGAAGTGTTTACGACGGTTCTGGTGAATGACCAAGGAGCGGTCGCAGATTGGCCGGCCCACTGGGAACGATTGGTGGACCATGCGAAACGGTTGAGGATTGACCTGCCGAGCGAAACGCCAAGGATCACCGCCGAAGACGGTCAATCCGGATGGCGCCTGGCTCGCATCTCATGTTCAGCAACAGAAGCCGCTTGGCACGTTCAACAACGTCCGCTTTCTTATCGCGACGAAGCCATTGATGGCGTGACCGTCCCTGCGCCGCGATGGAATGAACGAACAAACGGCACAAAACACGGCGATTGGGCCGCCTACCAGGCCGCAGCAGAGACGGCCGTGGAAGCGGGTTGTGATGTGGCCTTGCTGGTTCATGACTTTGCCATTGTGGACGCAGACCGAGGCACACCGATGGTGTTGGACGAAGACGGTACGGTGTGGATTGCTCCCCCGAGCGACGGGGGCGTTGCAGGTGTCACCACCGGCGTCCTCGAGGCGCTTTTACCCGGTGCTGGGCTGCCGGTGATCAAAGGCAGATTGAACGAGCGAACGGTCGCCCGGTGCGCAGAATTGATCGTGGTTGGTACGGGCATGGGTGTGTGCCGAATCAATGGATTGGACGGAGAGAACGTCGGTCATTCCGACCTCCTCTCAACGACATGTCAACGCCTCATGGCCCAACATTTTACCGAGGAGGACACTTGGTCGGTTGTGGGGCCACACGATGTCTGAACACGTGATGGCCATCGTGGAGCAACTCGAAGCGAACCAGCTTCTTGGTGAGGCGGCTTTCCGGCATGGCGCCCCTGACCGAATCCTCTTGGTGTCTGGAGGACCCGCCTCGCACCTTGCAAAACATTCCCTGATCGCTGCCCCCCCCACCAAGCGGGTGGTCATTCGCCAACCTTCACGCAACGACCTCGCTGCTGCTGAGCCTCACGACCCGCTCGTGGGTGAACTCCACCTGACAAAGGACCGCTCGGTGCTCTATGCTGAAGTGGAGGAATGGAAACACGGTTCGTGGTACCATAGCGTAACCTTGCGAGCACGTCATCTTGAGGATGTCTTCACCAAGTTGGGCGCCGAAACGCCCGACGCCCCGTTCCGCCATCGACACACCACCTCCCTTCCCCAACGACCGTTTTGGTCCGGTGCCTTGGCCTACGACCTTGTGCAATGGACCCAGCCCTTACGCCTACAACATCCTCCCGAGGAAAGAACATTGTTGGCCGTCTTGTGGTTGGTGAGCGGTGGTGTGGTCATCGACCATCATCAAGACAGGGTGGAGGTGTTTGGGGACGATGAGACGTGGTGTCACTCCGCCAAGCCGTGCACTTCATGGAACGGCGAGACCGTGGAAGTCCCTTCTCCTCAACCGCATCGTGAAGCGGTGACGCACACCGATGAAACGCACGAAGGCAACGTTGAAGCCGTCCGCCAAGGCATCATCAACGGTCAGGTGTACCAAGTCAATGTTGGCAAACACTGGCAGGGTGAAATTGACCACCCCTACGCCGTTTATCAGCGCCTCTTGAGAAGTAACCCCGCGCCTTTTTCTGCTTACACGGAGGCGAAAGACCTTGGATTTGCCCTCTCAAGTTCCTCTCCCGAATCCCTGCTCATGTGCGACGGAGCATACCTGCAAACGTCGCCCATCAAAGGCACCTGCCCTCAAGGTTCAACGGAGGATGAAGCTGCACGGCACCGAGAATCGATGATCGGCGACGAAAAAGAACGGGCAGAACACCGGATGCTTGTTGACTTGATGCGCAATGATTTGACGCAAGTCGCCGTTGCAGGAACCATCAACGTTGACCGATTTGACGTGGAAGCGTACGCCAATGTCCAACATTTGGTCAGTCATATCACCGCCCAGTTACGCTCAACCGAGTCTGGGGCCAGTGCGCTCCAAGCGGTTTTTCCAGGGGGGTCCATCACGGGTTGCCCCCGAACCGTGGTGTGTGCCGTCATCGATCGATTGGAGGAAATGCCTCGCTCCTTCTGGACGGGTTCCATCGGTTACATCGATGTTCATTCCGGACAATCGGCCTGGAACATCCTCATTCGCACGCTTGAAGCGCATCTTCTATCCGGCCGTTGGCACGCCTCAGTCGGCGCAGGGGGTGGCATCACCATCGCCTCTCAGCCAAAGAAAGAGGTCGAGGAGGCGGCATGGAAAGGGGCGGCTTTGCGAGTCGCTGCCGGATGGATGAAAGAAGAACAAACATCACTACCCACCGGAACCTTGGGCATTCATCCACTCCAACCCCCACGCCGAAGCCCGCCTTCAACCAATGGCGGTGAAATTCACACGCTCGACGAAGCGATTCAAACCGAGATGAAAGCGAGTGTTCTCTTCATCGACAACCTTGATTCGTTTTCACTCAACATCGCAGACACCATCGCCCAAACGGGGCGGAATGTGGTGGTCCTCGAGGGGCGTTCACCCTCGAGCGAGCAATGGTTGGACCCGGTGTTGCTCCACGATATGTTGGAACGGTTGGAGCCCACGCATTTGATCCTCGGACCGGGTCCCGGTCGCCCCCAAGACGCGTTGTTGACGATGGCGTTGGCGCACCTCGCGCTCAAGGGTCAGCTGAACATGCCCGTTCTTGGCGTTTGTCTCGGGCATCAGGCCCTGGCGCTTGCTGACGGCCGACAGGTCGTGTCGTCCCCCTTTGGCCCGGTTCATGGGGTGCCGGTCGAGATCGAGCACGACAGTACCGGGGTCTTTCACCTGCAGGGACAGGGTTTGAAATTCACGCGATACAATTCACTGGTCGCCATCGAAGACGGAGAACACCAACTCATCGTGAACGCTACGGAAGCGTCCTCAGGACTCATCATGGGCTTACGCCATCCGGACCTTCCGCTCCACGGTGTTCAATTCCACCCAGAATCCATCGGTTCGCGTACCGGAGAGCATGTCATGGCCCAATTCCTTGCCATTCAATCGGATGGTTGAAGAATCCCTTGCGGCTGGAGTGGAGCAGGGAACAACCATGCCGACCTGCAGACTCTGTGCAAGTACCTATCCTCGTGAATTTTTTATTCACGGAAACGGCCAGTACACACAGGTTTGCGTTCGATGCGGCGTCGACAAAGGCTTGGTGGAGAAAGACGATGCTCCGGTCTTCTTCGAGAAGAGCGCAGCCAGCGCCCGATTTTCCATTATCGCACGACGGTACAGCATCTTCCTCTATCTGCCCTTCTTGTGGGTGTTGTGGGGTTCAACCTTGTCAGGCGTGGAACCCTGGGGCTTGTTTTTCCTTATCTTGTTAATTCTGCTCACCCTCGCGGCTCCGGTTCTCTTCATCTACCGCGGCGGCCAATATTCGGGTGATATGGCTCGGCTCACGCCCGCCTACGATCGTCCCAAAGGGCACTGACGTTCTCAGGACTTGGCGTGAATTTTCAGCACGTCCCCGTCGGCCAATTCGTGATCGGCGCCAACCACTCGGCGGGTCCGTCCATCGACACCACGAATGAATCCCATCTCTAAATCGCTGTGAACCCGTCCAGCAAGCGCTTTGGCGTGAAGTCCCGACGGCACGACGAGCGCATCGGGAAGAACGCGTCCGTCCCCGTCAACCCAATGCGTTTCGTCTTGCACTGGATAGACCACCATGTGGTTCAAGCGGTCAAACAACACCTCGTCCATGAGGTTGGCAAGGCCTGTACCTCCAGCGGCTTGGAGACGCTCCTGCATGTGCGTGAGGGCTTTTTCTTGGGCCGGGTTGAGAGAAGCTTCCGCAACCGTTTCAAAATTGGATTGGCCGCTCCGATAATCGATGAGCCCGGCCGATGTGGCTCTTCGAAGCGCCAATTCCATATCCGCCATACAGGCGTACATGGAACGATTGGGAAAGGCTTCAACGACGCCCTTCGGAGCGATATCCATTTTGTTGGCCGCGTAAACGATGGGAAACAATTGCTCCCGCATGCACCTTCCGAGAAGATGGAGCGAGGAACGTTCCCAGTCCCACGGTTGAGCGTCTGACGAATGAACGTCGTTGAAGGTCGTCATGCCCTGAGCGACAAGAGCCGAGGTCGCTCCCAGTCCACTCAGACGCTCTTGGACAAAGAGCATCAATCCCTTTTCACCTTCAGCCTGAACTCTACGGACACCGCGGTTCCATCCGTCTTCCAGCAAACCGCCGATCCAAGCGTCCAATTCGTGTTCAAGAAATTCAATTTCAGCCTGGACTGCGCTGATGGCGGCCTCAGGAGAGGAGGTCGCTCCAATGAATTGGCCCTCGAGGTCGGTTGACCCAGCAGCGTCCACCACCTGAATGAGGACATCGCAATTGGCGAGGTCAGCGAGGAAGGCGTTTCCTCGGCCGCGCCCCTCGCTGGCACCCGGAACCAATCCAGCGACGTCGACCAAGGCGATGGGGACTGAACGACGATGGCCGATGCACGTTCCTGTTCGAGGTTGACACAAACTTCCCTGTCGAGGGTCATCATCTTGGACGGGCTCCAAACGTCCTTCCGCCTCCAGTCTCTTTCGCAGGTCCTGGCAGGGGCACGCGAGGCGCGCTTCAACAAAAGCAACGCCAACGTTGGGGTCAATGGTGCAGAACGGATAATTGGCGATGTCGACCTGCGCCAGCGTTGCTGCGCTGAAGAACGTGGATTTGCCCACGTTGGGTTTTCCGACTAAACCAATGCGCACGGGAGCACGCCCTCGGGTGGTTCACTCCTCTTCTTCAGAGGGGACGATGGCGTGGTCTCGCTTGATTTGGGCGATGGCGATGTCAAGTTCCGGGAGGTTCAACTCCCCGTCGCCGTCCAAATCCATGCTTTCAACGAGTTCACTGGCATCGATGGAGGAGAGGGCGTCGATGTTTGAAGCCTCGAGTGCAGCGAGGAATTCCCGGCTGTCAATTTTACCTGAGTCATCAAGGTCCATACCTCGGAACAACTCAAAGACGGATTGTTTGGTGTTGGCAAGGTATTGAACGAAATCGATCATGACCGTGGAGGCCGTGGTGGGGAATTCTTTGATCTCATCGTTGTGGAGAGCGGAATCAACGGCGATGACGGTGGAGCCACCTTCGTTAGCTTCGGTCTCGCTCACGATGAGCGCCGTGTCAACGCCCACACCTCGACCGATGAGGTCTCGGATGGTGGTGGAGGAGCCGGAGGTCAGCGTGTAGGTGACCATGTCCGAGGTCTCTTCAACAGCCATCGAACGGCCGGTGGCCGAAATACCGGTGCGGATGACGACCATGGTGGACAAAATGGCCCCGATGGAGGCGAAGTAAAACATGGCGGCACCCGTCAGGTAGAAACCGCCGCTGTTGGCGACAACGTCCTCAACCTCGGAGGCGGCAACGGCGTTGGCCGTGAATTCCCCTGTCAGGTAGGTGAGCGTGGAAGCCACACCGCCGACGAAAACCATCCAGGTAGCAAGGGTCGCCGTGGATGGCGTGGCGAGGGGCTTGCCGATGGCGTTGGGGTAGTTGGTGAACACGCCAGCGAGAACAAGTAAACCGCCAACGGTGAACAACATGCTCATGTTCACGATGTCGCCCATAGAGCCGAGTTCACCGGTGCCGACGAACGTGTCCATGGCGGTGAAGTAGCCACCCACTGCAAAGAACGGGAGGGCGAGGAAAGCCATGGTGGCAGCAATGGCGCCGGGCTGCTTGACAATGGCGCTCAAACCCGAACTCGCCGTCATCAGGAGGTTGATGGAGGCGGCGAAGATGGGCAACACGCCAAGCGTCAGCAAGATGGCACCGAGGTTGGTGACGAAATTGCTCGCCGAGGCGTCGGTCATGAAGAAAGGTGGGATGGTCATGAACAGCAACAGCATGCTGGCGCTTCGCATGGAGGCGGACCAGATGGGTTGCTTCGCCGTCATGGGGATGACGTGATAGCCGACCGAGAACATGAGAGCGAGCGGAACCCACCCGTGAGCGACACGTTCAGCCAACCACACCGTTTGCGTGGAGTTGGCGAGTTCGCCAAAGAACATGTAGACCATCGAGACGATGTAAGCGGCCAGACCCATGATGAGGAACCAGACGCTGGTCTGAAGCTCTTGTTCGCCTCGGTTGGCGGCCGTGATCAGGACGTTGATGAACACGGGAACGAGAAGCAAGCCGATGGCCAGCGTTTCGAGGCTGTAGAGCATCGTGGCAACGCCACCGGTTTCGGTATCGATGTCGAGGAAACCGAAGATGAAGGGAAGCAGATAGCTGGCCACGAGAACAGCAGAGAGCAACACGGCCACCATGGAAGCGTTGGCTTCGCTGGCCAAACGACCGTTGCTGTTTCGGGAGGTGGCGACCATACCGCTTCCAATCATGCCGTAAAGCAAAGCGATGGTCAGGAAGTTGAGGGTAGCATCGGTCAAAGCCGAGCCGTCGTCGTAGGACCAACCCACGCTGGCGAGTGAATCGAGGGCCGAGGGGTCGTAGTTATGCCAGCCGCTCAAAAAGCCGAGCAGGGAAGCGAACACGAGCCAGAGCATACCAAAGTTCATCCAAGTCCGGGAGCCGCTGCCGTCTCGGTCGTCAAAGATGTCAACCAAGCCGGGTGGGTTCTTTTGCAGGATGAACAAACCGATTTGTTTCAAGGCACCGCCAACGGAGCCTACACCCTTGGAAAGGGATTGTGAAAGGAGGAAGAGAAGCGCCACAAAAAAGGAGCCGGATATGAAAATGGTTTCCATGCATCACACCTCCATCATTCAGCGAGTACCTCGCCCACCAAGGTCGCTACAATCGCACCGATGCCAACAAGGAAACCGATGAGGTAGTACCAGATGCCGCTTCCACCGAGGTTCTGAAC
Organism: Candidatus Poseidoniaceae archaeon; assembly: GCA_938030705.1. Lineage (GTDB taxonomy): Archaea > Thermoplasmatota > Poseidoniia > Poseidoniales > Poseidoniaceae > Poseidonia. Next base: position 65,121 of record CALHIR010000002.1, on the reverse strand, counting down.
CAGTGGAACCAATTCACCGAGGAGCGGAAGGTTGTCCCAACCGAACACGTTTGAAAACAGGGAATACAAGCCCAAAAGGCCCACAAAAAACAGGGTCAAGACGATACGGCTGGCGGCTGGTTCACCTGTTCCGACCGTCGTGTCGGGAAGGGCTCGAGAGTTTGTCATGCAGTTCACCTCAAACTGACCCCATAGGGGTCAAGCCTGCGACTTGATGGGCGGTGATAAACATTCACCACTTCTTTGAACGAAAAAGCACGGCCTGCAAAGCCGCATTCAAGGCGAACGAAGTCGATCGACGACCGAACCTCGGCGTGGTTTTGAAAGGCCGAGTGGGACGGGGAGTTGGCGCTCAAGGTTCACCTCGTTTTTCCAAACTGCCTCACAATCACACGTCAAGCCGTCAAACTCGAGAAGGCTGCCTGAAACAGCGTAGCGCTCAATGGCGGCCACGACCTCAGCATCGCATGCTCCGCAATTGTGCGATCCACGAATCTTTCCTCCGGCCGTCGGGTGGACAATGAGACGAGACACTTGGTCCTCATCACCGTTGACGCCTCCCTTGGGATGAATCAGCGGGTGAGCACGTCGAATCATGTCGACCAGTGACCAAAGCCAAGGGGGCCTGTATTCGTTGTGCCGATGAAGACGGTCAATGACGGTGCCACGTTGGATGTTCATGGGGTTCACGGAAATTTCGTCGGATTGTTCAGCCACCGCTTCAATCCATTTGACGCAGTGGTCCAACGCATCGGCTTCATTCATGAACGGCGGCTTGAACATCAAGTAGGTCTTGATGCGGAGGTTGAACTTCTGGAGGTTTGCCACTGCGCGGTCCCAAGAAGCCGTGCTGAAACCTTTGTTGACGTGGAAGCGAAGCACTTCATCATCGTAGGCCTCAAGCCCGATAGCGACGGTGAAGGTGTCGTTAATCGAGGTCGCCCAGCGAAGTTTCTCCTCCGTCAATTGCTCGCAACGGCTCTCGACGATCAGTTCCTTGCCGAGTTCAGCACAATCCCGAAGCACCGTTTCCTGGAAGGCCACCGGTATTTCCCGGTCCTCGAGCAGACTGCCCGAGGTGTAGACCTTGACCATTGCTTGGTCGTTGAAATCGTCAAACTTTTCTTTGGCTGCAGCCCATTGAGCGTGCAGGTCATCGCTGGTTACATCGTCTCGGGTATCGTTAAAGTAGCCGCAGAAGGTACAACCGGACGACCACCACCAGTGACATCCTTTGGTGCGTAAAATCACGGTGACTGCACTGCAGGGCGTGCCGTCTGCCAGCACTTCTGGCGTGGTGTAAACGGTGGCTGGCTCGCTGGCATCCCACGATTGTTGCTTGGCTTTCGCCCAAGGGGTGTTGGCGGGGGCTTTGACCAAGTCGTGGATTCGCAAGCCCTTCTTCCCTTGACCGAGCAATGGAAGTGGATTGACGTCGGTCATGAGCTTCACCGTAGGCCGCCGTCAGCATCCCTCGTTTCAAACCACCGCATCGGGCTGGCCAATGCTTGCTTCGAAGAAACTGACCAGTCGGTTTCGGTATTCGTCGGGTTGGGTGAGCATCAGGGTGATGTGAGACAGAATGCCTTCTCGGTCGCCATCGTTGTGAGCCACCCCCGACGATGCAAACCAACATTCAACCTGTCCATCCTCATTGACGCCTTCTCGAGCGGCTTCGCACATGGACTCACCGTGATGAATGTTGATGCGAACATCTTCCAAAGATTGGGTAATGAAGACCGACCGGTTGCCAACCTCAGCCATGGCGTTGATGGGTTCATACCTGACCAAATCATCACCAGAGGAGACCTTACCGGCAAAGATGGCTGCGTTCTTGAGGAAGGGCGGGAAGCCTGCAAACTCTAATTCTTCGTGAATGATCGTGCCCATGGACGAAAACGGTGATTCAAGGAAAATTGATTGCAAGGCAGGCTCCTGCTCAAACGCGATGGTGACGGCTCCAGCTCCCATCGAGATGCCAATCGCACCGATGTTCTCGGGCGATGTACCCTTTTCGTCCTGAATCCACTGCCAGACAGCGAGAAGGTCGCGATATTCTCGCTGACCTGCAGAGACCAAACCGTCTTCAGTCGTGCTATCGCCATGGTCCCGCATATCAAACAACATGACGTTGAACCCTGCTTGATGGAGCCAAGCCGCTGGAATGAGAACCTCATGGTTGGCTTTGCATGACCGAATACCGTGCACGACGATGACCCAAGGCTGTTCCGCATCGTGTTCCATCACCCATGCCGCCAGCGTGATGGGTTCATCAGGAACATCGATGGTGACGTTGTCCCACTCGTCAAACCACAACGATTCAAGGTCTGAAGCCAGCGTCTCGTTCTTCTGATGAGTGACCGTGGACACGTCTTCGTGCCACAATTCAACGCTGAACCCGTCAGGAGAATTACGGGCCGAATGGCCAGAGCAATCCGGACTGCTTGCGGCCGCTTGTGTGTAAACGAGGTTGCCGACTTGGAAGTAGGCAAAAGGCATGCTCGCGATCAGAAAAATCAACACCGCCGGTACGGTTCGTCGCCATCCACTCACTCTTCATCCCCCAAAATTGGCTCAAAGACCACGCTGGTTCCTGCCATCAAATGCATCCCCTTCGGATGGTCCTTCTCTTGGTGCTCCGCCGTGATAATTGATGAAATGTATGCCTCAGCAGGAACGCGAAGGTCCACTCTTGAACCCAAACGTATCATGCCGATACGCTGACCTCGTCGTACGTCATCACCGTCAAAGGCATAGGGCACAACCGTTCGGGCCAGTGCCCCTGAAATTTGGGTGATTTCAATGCGGTGCCCGGTTTCAAGAAGATGCACAGAGCGGACGCGCTCGTTGTGTTCGCTCTCTTTCTTGTAAGCCGGAAGAAACGGCCCTCGGCGTCGCCCTTTCCCCGTTCGGTGTTCAATCCGCTCCACGGTGGCTGCAGCAGGGGCTCGGTTCACATGGACGTCGAGAGGTGACATGAAAATGGCCAAGCGCCAAACATCGCTTGGTTGTTCTTCCCCTTGGTTGACGGCTTCGTAGCGCTGCTCGGTTTTGAAGCTCAACGGTTTGTCAAGCGGTTCGGGAAACCAATCACCGGTCAAAGGGTCGGTTTCCACGCGCCCTTCCGAGAGGTCGGCTTTCGAAGGGCGACGGCCCGTGGCCCGCTCTCTTCGCAGAAACATTGCGTGGCCGTCGGCAGGTGAAACCAAGACGCCATCGGTTCGGGGAATCGGGCGGTCGGGGTCTCGCCAAAAATAGCCAAAGAACACGGCCGTCATCAGGCAACCCATGCCAAAAAGAGGCACAAGACCAGCCAGTGGATCGATAAGTGAGCCGATGATGAGGGCGCTGACGCCCATCATGGTCATCGTCAGGACGGGCCCGTGGCCGCCAGGGGCCAATCCGGCCATTCAACCACTTACTCCGCAGCCCAGGGGTCTTGTGCATCGCCCCACTCAGCGGCAGGGTTCGCCTCTGAAGCCTCTTCAGAAGGTGCCTCTTGCTCGGCTTCGGCTTCAGCCGGTGCTTCTTCGGCAACGGCTTCTTCGACCACCTCAACGGCCGCTGTCGCTTCTTCTGCCTGTGCGCTTTCAGCCTCTTCTTCAGCCATCTCTTCGCTTCGAGCCTGGACCATTTCTTCCACGCGATCGGTGAACGCACGGGACATGTGTTGCGATTTTCGTTCGGATTCAACGGCTCGCTCGATCATCTCGTAGCGTTCCTTGATGGCCTTGTTCAGGTCTTCGAAGATTTGCATGTGGGCGACATACCAGTCGTCTCGTGCCTTCATTTCCGTGACGGCCAAGCGCAAATCGTTGTCCAACTCTTCTGCGATGCCGAAGACCTTGCCGAGGCGGTCCTTTTCACGGGAGTACTTCTCTTCCATCTTATCCAATTCGGGTTCAAGGTGTTCAACACGCTTGGAGTTCTTCGTGGCTTTCATCTCCAGTTCACGAACCCGAACATCTTTTTCGGCGATGATGGATTCCAACGATTCTTTTTCGATTTCTCGGTCGATGATCTCCTTCTCGAGGACCTCAATTTCCGCCTTGGCGTCAACAAGTTCCTTCTCTTGAGTTTCGTACGCAGCAAACAACTTTTGCAGGCGGTCTGTTTCGGTGGCGAGCGCCTCTTGGAGCTCTTTGATTTGGACCTCAGGCGTGATGGTTCCTTCCGTCATGTCTTCACCCGGAGGTCAAGCCTCCATTCGTGGCGAGTCCATTCCTCCCTATCAAGCCGACGCTTGAAAGCGCACCCAAAGGGCTTGGCTTGACCGAGTTTTGCCTTCAGCGAAGCGCGTCCGTGGCGGCTACCAATTCTCGGGCAATGCTGACCTCGCCCATCGAATGGCCCGCATCGGCCACCATGACCAAGCGACTGCTGGGCATGGCTTGATGCAATTCCCAGGCGCTGCGAGGGGGACACACCACGTCGTATCGGCCTTGAACAATCACGGTCGGCAGGTGTTGAATGAGGTCGATGTGCTTCAGGATATACGCCTCTTCAACAAAGATGGCGTTGATGAAGTAATGGCATTCAATGCGAGCAAAGGCCACAGCGAAATCAAGGTCTTCGGCCTTGTCCAAGTATTCAGGGTCGGGGAATAAACGGCTGGTCGCCATCTCCCATCGCGTCCATTCTTTTGCAGCAGCCCGCCGAACCTCGACATCCTCACTGGTCAGACGAGCGTAGTAAGCCCGGATCAAATCCGAACGTTCCGCCTCGGGAATGTGATCTCGGTAGGGGGCAAAGGCGTCGGGGAAGATGTGACTTGCGCCGTCTTGATAGAACCAGTGAAGTTCGGATTTACGGCACATGAAGATGCCGCGAAGCACGAGACTTCGCACCCGCCCGGGGTGATGTTGAGCATAAATCAAGGCGAGGGTTGAGCCCCACGAACCACCAAAAACATGCCAAGTTTCGATACCAAGATGCTCACGTAAGGCCTCGATGTCCGCAACCGAAGCGTGCGTGTTGTTGTCTTCCAATTCCGCATAGGGGGTTGACTTCCCGCATCCACGCTGGTCAAACTGCACGATGTTGAAGGCCGTCGGGTCGAAGTATTGCCGATAGGAAGGTTGGCCGCCGCCGCCCGGTCCGCCGTGAATCACCACCACGGGAAGGCCGTCGGGGTTCCCGCTTTGTTCCCAAGCGATGGTGTGGAGGGAGGATACCTCCAGCATGCCCTCTGCATGAGGTTCAATGGGGGGATAGAGGACATCGGCCAAGGTGGTGGTGGTGTCGAGCATGGACTTTCCAAGGCGAGCGTGTGCATGTTCCTTTCGCCATGAACATCTTCATTGAACGCCGTGAGGCCACAGCGACCATGGGACTCCGTAAAGCAACCGACCTGTTCAGCGAATGGGCGGACAATGGACGCGACGAGGGCATGGAAAAAGGCCACACTGCCAGCGTGAACATCATGCTCGATCGGCTTCTTGAAGACCGAGAGACTTCGTTTACGGCCCTCGATATCGGCTGTGGAAACGGATGGGTTGTCCGTCGATTGAACGACCATCCGCTGTGTGACCACGCAGCGGGTGTTGACGGTGCACCATCGATGATCGCCAAGGCCAAGGAACTTGACCCCCACGGCGAATACGTCGAAGCCATGCTCCCGGATTGGTCGCCGGCTGAACCGGTGGACCTGATTCACACCATGGAATGCCTCTACTATCTCGCCGAGCCGCTGGTGTTCCTGAGAACCTTGCACGACACGTGGATGAAACCCGGTGGAAAAATCGTCATCGGCGTTGACCACTACGCGGAAAACCCCGCAAGCCACGACTGGGGCCCTTCGTTGAACGTCCACATGGCGCTGCTGTCCATCGAACAATGGACGGAAGGGTTGCAGCAGGCAGGGTTCGTCGAGGTGGAAGCAATACAAGTTGGGGCCAAGGAGGGCTGGAGTGGGACGCTGATCCTCACGGCTCAACGTCCATCTGATGAATGAAGCCCAACGGTTCACCCTCCGGGCCACAACGGCGCAGATCTCCACGGTAAAACGGGCATTGACGGCACGTCGCTGAACCGCTTGGAAGGCGAGACGGTTCCTCCATGTTTTGATCGAGGTGAACCGAAGCCCGCCAGTTCAAGTGCGCCCTGAGGTCTTTTTTCGCCTGCTCAAACGCCCCTTGAGACAATTCAACCATGCGCCCGTTTGCCCCAAGCAGAAGCGCTGGCGGCAGAATGCGTCGCTGCTCAGATGCCGGCTTCTTGGCTTCAATGGATTCAAGCGCCATCGAATACAAGGCCAATTGCAAGCGATGTTCGTAAAGGATGTGAGCCTCTTCATCGCTCTGAGGAACTGGATCGATTTCGCTTGGTGGCACCGCCTGAAGCGGATGGCCTTTGGCCGGTTCGTCTGGATTGAAGGCGCCCAGACAGCCCCGAGTTTTCAGGTCAACCACCTGAAGCGCCCCTTGCCCTTGCTCATCCATCAACGCCAAAACCAGGTCGGCCCGGCCGTTGAAATCCATGTTCACTTTTTGCACCGAAGCACCGTTGTACTGTGCATATGGCCCTTCCACGCCATCGCCACCTTCGCCCTTGGTCAGCACCTCTCGGTGATAAAAAGGCAGTTCAGTACGGACGGCTTCAACCTTCCAACCGTTCAAGACCTCCCCTTGGACCCAACGGCCGAGCAATCCCTGATCCACCAGTGAACCCAACAAGAGCAAACGATCGCGCCACGCAGCCTCTCGCGTGTCGGATTCTTGTTCAAGGCCGAAACCAAACTCGTTCATCACGCGCCCGATGGTCTCAATGGAAGCAAGGTCGGCATCGCTCTTGTGTTGCCAGGACGAATCAAGCGCAGGGGTTGCATCGCCAAAATGACAGGGGTTTCGCAGTCCGATTTCGAGCACGCGGTGCATCATCAAACCGAAGGTGGTGGGCTCCGGCCATGCACTCGGCGTGGAGGGTTCAGTAGCGGTGTTGGGCAATCGGAAGGGTTCAGTGGGCCATCCTTTAACGTGCTCAAGCCAGTACTTCCGCGCACAGGAAAAGGTCGCATCAAGGTGGTGAGCGGCCCCTTTGATGTTCTCTTCAAGCAACAGGGGAGAGGCGGGTGAAGTCGCCGGTGGCGTAAGGTTCCCCAAATGGAGCGCCATGTCCTTGGCTCGAGTTTGGGCTGAGCGGGTCGTGGTGGTCACAAAACAATCGGGGTGGTGGTACAAACGGAGGCCTTGAAGGCCGTTTTCACCCAGTGGCATGGTCGCTAACAACTCGGCTGGGTTGAGGGGTGTCTCGGTCTTGAGGGGGGTGAAAAGCGGCAATGTCGCCTGGTCAACCTCGTCTTGAGAAAGCCACGGAGCTGCCGTTTCCGTTCGCCATGTCGCCCGCCGAAGTCCCTCCACCAACATGCGTCCCATCGTCCGAGGGTCGGGAGAAAATCGGACCGAGAGTTCACCTGAAGTTTCGTCAAACGTCGATGCATTGCCCGGAGAACCTGTTACGATGAGACGGTCCTTCACCCGGGTCAGCGCGACGTAAAATTTCCTTCGCAATTCGGCTTTATCCTGTGCCTTGTTCATCTCGGCCGTGAAGGCCCACAATCCATCATGAGGCCGGTCCTTTGCTCGCCACGGTTGAATCCGTCCTGCAAGGACTTGAGGAGTGACCAAAATATTGTCTTGAACAGACATGCTCGCATCGGCTTTGCCAGCGGAGAATAAACCCGTGACCACGACGACCGGAGCTTGGAGACCTTTTGATCCGTGGATGGTCATGATTTGCACGGCGGAAGCGGTTGGGTGCGTGATCGCCTGTGGCCCTTGACTCCCCAAATCCCGAACCGCCATCAGGCGTCGGTACATGGCCGCTACGTCGTGGCCGGAATCCTTCCCAATCGAGTGCACGATGGTCAACCATGCCTCAGCAAATTGCCGTTGAGCATCGTCGGGGTAAGCGACGAGAAGGTCCGATTCGTCGAGGATCAGATCGAAGGCATCGTACACGGCCCCCCACCGAATGAGTTGGCGAAGGCGGAACAAGAGGGCCCCGACGCGTTCGGTGGGCGCGTGTTCAACCAAATGCGTCAACACATCGCCGCCCACCTCCAAGGACATCAGCACCTCGTGCACCTGCTGTTCCGACATGCCGACAACGGGAGAGCGAGCAAGTTCAACAGCCGCCCTCCGCAAGGCAGGCTGCGCCATGAGCGCCAGGACCGCCATGAGGGGTTGTACAACGGGCTGCATCAAGAGAAGCCCTTGGCGGTCGGCCATGACCGGAATGTTTCGGGCACGCAAACGCTCAACGAGGTCGGGGAGGTGCTTTCGTGAGTTGATGAGGATCATGATGTCTTGAGGGCGGACCGGGGGTTCTTCGGCTTCCACTACCTCAACCCACTGGGAAGTTTGGCTGTTCCACACCCTCGTTGGCGTTTGATGCAAAAGGGCATGGAGGCGGTCGGCGAGGAGTTCGTGTTCCAAATGAACAACGGAAGCCGACGGGTCCTCAAACGTGTTCACCGCCACGTCGAGGTCTCGTGGTACCTCGCCGATGGACCCCGGAATAGGAAGCAACCACTCCAACCCTCCGCTGGCGCTGGTGTTCCTTGCGGGGAGAAGACGCTGAGCCTCAGCGTGCCAGTCGCCCGGCAGGTCGTGGTACCTCGGGTCAAACACCTCATCGAATACATCGTTCATGGTCTCCATCAAATCGTGTCGAGTTCGGTGATTTGAGGTCAGGTCAACGTGCCCTTCGCTACGCCGGAGTAAACGCTGGCCGGTGATATCAGGCTGCCCGTCTCGGTCTTCATCTGCAAAACGAACAAAGGTGTGGGGCGCTGAAACCTCGCCCGTGTGCTCGTTGGAAAACGAACCCGTTTCACCACCTCCGCCGACCGGGCGTGGGTCGCGTCCGCATCCATGCTCCCGAAGATGTTGGAGTCGGGGTTCAGCGTCTTCATCGATGTTGAATTGGCGGATGGCCTCAACCGCCCGGCGCATGACGGAGACTTCCGCCTGACGGAATCGGTAGATGCTCTGTTTCATGTCGCCCACAATGCATACCGTTGGGTCCCACGCACCAAGGGGCCGTGATGGGTCATCGGGATGGTGGCGGCGACGCCCCCAAAGGCGAGCCAGAAGGCGATAATGTGAAGGGTTCGTATCTTGATACTCATCGATGATGAAGGCGCGATACTGGCGTCGAAGTTCGCCCAGGATGGAAAAGCGTCGGTGGAGGTCTTCTTGCAAGGTTGGGCGGTCGTTCAGCAGGGTCAACGCTCGCGAAATGTGTGCATCACTCCATGGCTCATGGCCCAAACCATCCAGTGCATCGATGACCTCTGGGGGGTACCGATGACGGCAGATATCCGGGCAGCGAGCCAGCAAAAGGTCGGCTGCAAAGCGTTGCATATCGTCAAAGTCATGCATGTTGTCAAGCGATTTCCGACGGGCGAGGATTTGATTGCAAGCGGTGTGAAGCACCAGCAGATCGCTCAACACCTGACTTTGGAGCGTGGCGGAGACGTACATGCCTCGTTCGCTCGGCTCCGCGGGCAACGGGTCTTCCAGTGGATCCAACCGGAGCGCACTTTCCAGCGGCATCCCATCGAAGCCGTCCCCGGGGTTGAGCAAGAAGGCTGAACGCGCCAATAAACGAATCAAGGTCCCGTCGGCCGAATTCAACTGTCGCCTCAAGTTGGAGAGGTGGACGAGGGCCCCGTCGTAAAGGGCGGCTTTCTCGTCCTTACCGATGCCCTTGGCCTTTGATTTGGAAAGCAGGCCAGAGGGCCAGCCATCGCCGCTGGGAAGGAGATCTCTTGGAAAGAACGTGCAACCCGGTTTGAGCAAATTTTTGGCGGTAGCGATGCCGAGTAAGGCCTTCCAAAACCAAGCCAGTTGTTCACCCGGTTGAGTGGGGAGTGCACCGGTGGCAAGACGGGTAAGGTGGTTGAAACGAGTGAGGTGTGTATCCGCCTCCGCAGGCTCAACACATTGAGCCCGATACATCAGGAAATGTTGCACCCAAGCGTTCAGATGTTGATGGAACTCAACGAGGAAGTCGCCCAACACGGGCTCAACCGGTTCAGCGATGGTGTTGAGCAACACATCCACCGGTGCCGGGCCTCGGCCGTTCCATCCCAAGCCCATGGCCTCCGCCCGTTGAATCATGGAACGATGCGACTGTTCCACGAATAACGAACGGTCAAGAAGACCGCCCAACACGACCTCGGCTTGGTCTTGTCCGCCCAGCCGGCCCACCAGCCGATTTCGAGCCTCGAGGAAGGCTTGGTGGTGATTCAGGACGCCAGCTTCTCGAGCGTCTTCTACCGAGCGAATCCGCCAAACGGCGTGCAGTGTATCCTGCACCATCAGCGGCTTTCGTTCTTCGGAAACTTGTTGATTGGAGGGGTAGAGTGCGACGAGATCGATGTAGGGTTGAACCAGTTGACTAAGAAAGGCGTCGATGGTGGAAATGGGCGCCTCGTCAAGCCCCGATAGCAACATCTCAACATCGCCTTCGTTTCGAAGCCGAGGGTCGAACACCCCGTCCACATCGTCTTCGTCGGGTGGAAGGGCCCGGGTCAAGGCGAGGCGGTGGCGAATGCGAGCTTTGAGTTCAGCCGCCGATTTTCTCGTGAAGGTAATGGCGACGGTTTCTGAAGGAAGCAGCCCCGGCCAGGCCTCCACCGAGGTTCGCTCTCGTTTTGGTGCGCGAAGTGAACCGTGGCCGGTAAGCGGGGTGCGTGGGCCACAAGGGGTCACGTGGGTGGCGCGTTGTTCGGAAGCGATGAGGTGCTGAACGTAGCGTTCCGCCATCACCGTGGTTTTCCCCGTACCTGCTCCGGCATCCAACGCAATGTGACGATCGAGGTCCAAGCCCAATCGTTGACTGTTGTTGAATTCAATCATCAAAAATCACCTCCTGAATAATCGGATACCGCACAGGAGTGGGCGATGGAACAGTACCGGCAGTGACCGCCCGGTGTCGGGTTCACTCGGCCTTGTGCGGCGGTGTCAACAGCACGCTGTGCAACGGCCAAACGCTCGGCCAGCCATCGTCGGAAAGGCGTGGTTGGTTCACCGGTGCGGGTTTCGGGAGGGAAGTGATTGGCGAACACCCCGGTAATGTCGCCAAGTTCCAAATGCTCAGCGTACGGGAGCAGGTCGGCATCAAGTTCCACGTGATGCTTGGTAAATTCACCCACTTCGCTGGCACCTACACCGACGACACGGTCGTTGGGGTGGAGCAATTCCCAAGCCCGAGCATACAACGCAAGTTGAAGGTCTTCAAACAAGCATCGTGTGTGGCGCATTCCAACGTTTTCCGGCTTCGGGCCTGAGACTGTTTTGAGGTCGCGGATGACGACCAAGCGTTGAGCAGAACGCGGTTGGGAATGGAGGGGGAACGGCGTTTCATGAGCCGCTTCCGAAAGGACACCGTCGTCAACCAAGGCCTCGTGAATGGCCTTCGGCAAAACCAACACATCAACTCGGTCTGCATAACCGAAGAGACGGAAACCCGATGTTGCGTCAACGGGGTCTTGGTCGAGCAAGACCGACCGTTCCGTTTCGGTTGTGGGCGACCATTCCACCGCCACCGGTGCAGCGTGTCTAAGGGAAAGGTCAGCCTCTAAAAGTCGAGCAAGTCGCCCTTCTTGAGGCAGTTCAAACTCGCCTTCTTTGTGGGCCTGCCACTCCTCTGCTGTTGCGTCGATGAGGTCCTTGGTTCGATGAACGGAGACGGCGTTCTGCCGTCCAAGCCAGTGCACCTTCTCTTCAAGGAAAGCGAGGATGGTGTCCCATCCCGCCCTGCCCGTGCCCATAGGGCCGGCGTGCAACGGCACCGGTTCGTTCGATACTTCTGCACCAAGCGGTACACCGTGGCCTTGCAAGAGCGCAGCTTCGGTTTCGTGGACGATTTGTCCCCGCACCCTCACGTCAATGTCCTCGGCCACGCCGCCTTCATCGTCGTCCGCCCCGAGGGCTTGCTTCAACCACGCTTGACGAGGGCATTTGAGCCATCCTTCAAGACGACTGGGCGACCAAACTTCCCGTTCCACGGCTGATTCAAGTTGACCAAAACGGTGGTCTAAGCCGGTGTTGGTGGCTGAATAGACGGGAAGAGGGCGAGGATCTACACTCAAAGAAACGGATTTCTCGCCACGGTACCCAAGATGGGGGAAAACACCCGCCGCCACACTTTCTACCTTGAGGGAGGCTGACGTTGGTCGGAGGGTGACGGCATCCACACTGAGCAAATCCTCTCGCCTTTCCCAAGCGAACGTCTCACCGGGTTCAATGCGTTTAGCCAACGGTTGCCGTCGGCGCCGGTCAGCCTGAACTGCACCCTCGTAGGCATCGAGCACGGCCGTTGGATGGTTGAGTTGTTCAAGGCCCTGAAGCCCTGCCTGAAGGTCCAAACCGAGTTGTTGGCGGCGATTGCGTCCGCTGAAGCCTTGACGTACCTCATGGAGGCCGTGCTCCGTTTGAACGGACGCATAAACAACGGGGGTGAGCCAACTTCCATGACCTTCTTCCCTCGGCACCCAAGAGAAGGCCCTCGGGCCTTCGTCTCCCTCGTACATGGACGGGGGAAGGAAACTCGGAGGTGCTCGCATGGCGTCCCAAGCCTTGCTTCGTTGCTGGTCATTCAACCATTCAGCAAGCGGCGCGCTGGGACCACCGCCTTCTTCTGGCGAAGAATCGAACACGACAAGGTGACGACCGGCGTTCAGCAAATGACGAAGATGATGTCGGCCCCTCCGTACGGAACGGTCGTTTTGAAACAAACCGAGTTCCAGCCTGGAAGGCGCATCCAGCCACGGAACGGTGGGAGATTTCATTGACCAAGCATCAACGTCCATGCCCACCAGCAAAATCAAGTCCGCATTGCACCCGAGAGCATCCTCCGGCGAAACGACGTGAAGACGATTGGTGCGAGAGGATTGATGGGTGATCTTGGCCGTAGCTCCAACGTGTTCGAGAAGGTCAACGAAAACTGAGCCTCCGTCATCAAAAGGTAAGTCCATGGATTGAAGTTGATGTTTGATGCCGTTCATGGCCTCGATTAAACCTTGAAGCGCGCCAACGCCGACATCAAACGGTGCACGCCGGTTGGCCAGAGCATGGACGTCGACGACCGAGACAAACCACGAAAGCCACCCCATGCCCGAAGAAAGGGATTGAGGGAGCGGGAGCGCCACACCCGAAGTGCAACCCACGACGGCGTGCTTGAGCAGGTGGCGGTCTTCGGGGGAGAGCAGCGGGGCCCACGTATGCAATAAGCACCCAAGCCACCACTGCGTTTCCTCAAGCGCACGAGCTTTCTCTTCGGGCTTTCGTTCAGCGAAGGACGGGGCTGCCGATGAAAGCACCCCAAGCCAGCGTGCGATGGCCCCCGGGCCCCCGAGAACGTGGAAGTTCCTTGCAATCTCCTCAAGAACAAGAGCATCAGGGCGAGGACGCCATGTACCCTCTGTCGGATGGTTGAGATGGGGAAACGCGTCTTCGAGCAGCGGTATCGTCGCAGAGAAGAAGACGCTGCGTAGCGAAGCAAGTGCCCAAGAACTCATGCCCTGGGCCAGCGATGCAGCACGCACGACGGCGTGATGGAGGGGTTGTTGATTCATGGCTGAAGAACCTGAATGCCAAGTAAGGCCGATGGTGGAAAGTGCCGCCGACCATTCGAGTGCCCGGTCACTGGCTGCAGCATCAACCACCAAGACTTCGCCGTCGTGTTCTGCTTTGTAGGCTTGAATCAACGCCAAGGCAGCGTCCATGGCCTGAGAACGCTCATCGAGTGTTAAACGGGTGATTTCAGTCTGGTTTCGCAGGCCTACCTCCGTTCGCCAAGCCTCTCCGTCAGGCGCCCATGGTTCATGGGAAGGGAGCCAGGTGGGCAATGTTTCGGACGTGCACGGAGGTTCATCCACGAGGTAAGCACCGTGAAACCCCAGTCGGAACGAGCCGGGGTTCAACAATTGGTGGACGGGACAAAACGAGGCGATAGAGAGCAGCAAATCCTGTTCGACCTCGGTGAAGTCAGGCGCTGTGTCCAGGACCACCATACCGGCGATATCACGAAGGTGGAACGGAGGTTCACTCGCTTCATTCAAGGCTTCGAGGACATGGACGGCGATGAGGGCTGGAAGGGTGCCACCGGCCGCAGCCTCAACCTCCAAACACAGTTCATGGAACACCGCCGCCCCGGGATCTCCTTCCCATTTGAACGGGTGCCGCAACTGCATGAGTTCACCGTGGAGCCGCTGAAGGCGGCGAGTTTTGTTCAAGGTCCACGCCCCCACGCCCGGCGTGTAAAGGAAGGGCAGGGCCGTTGCTTCAGCTGCTTCCACGCACTTCCCGTGTAGTGCCATGAAGGTGCTGGCCTCCTCGTCGAGGAGAACGGGCAAGCGAAGATCGACGTGAAGGAGGCGAATGAGACTGTTGAGCGTCAGGTGGTACTGGGGCGAAACCGATACACCCTGGAGGTGAAGGCGTTCAAGGGTGCGCTGACGGTGCAACTCGGTCGGATGAAGCACCATCATCGGTGCCTGGTGGGACGGTTCACACAACGCCTGGAACAGCCACGGAGGAAGGCCTTCCCCCGCAGGAACATATTCCGAGGTTATTGCGATTGATGAAACCATGAAAACCAGCCTGTCTAAGAGAACGCACACGAGCCTATTTCAAGATGAGGGGGCCGGATTTTGGTTCCGGCTTGACGGAGCGTCGCGAGGTTCAAATAGGGAAGCGCCAGTGTTTTGATTCTCTTCTCAATGCAGATGCGTTGTCCTTGGCTGAGAGGTTTTCTCCAATCCAGCATGGGGTTTTTAGGGCAAAGTATATAAACTAGTTTTGATAAATATGAAATGGTCATGGGGGCCTGATGAGAAACGTGATGTCCAGATTCTGTTTTTTTGAACGAGACAAGAAGATTGCAGGAGATATTATGCGACATGATGTTTAAATAGGGTGGAGCCCATGATACATAGGAGGAAGAAAAATGAAAGAGAAGTGTGAAGATTGTGGCGGAAAATTGGAAATTGATGATGCTCGTGCAGAAGCGTCCTGCATGAATTGTGGCGTGGTCTACGAAAACATGCTGAACGATGCAGACACCAACAGCGGTAGCTCACTTGGAGAAAACCGACACAACGAGGCCGTGAATCGAGGGGCTGCAACTGCAGGAGCAAAGCACGGGGCAAAAATGAACCCCTGGGGCGATCAATTCGATGCCCATGGTAACCGATTGGACAAAGCTACCGTCCGCAAGTATCGTGACCTTGCTCGAAAGGACCTTGCATCTCAGCGAGATACTGACCCCATGTACGCCTCCTTGATGGCCACCATCCAAGAAATGTTCGGGCCGGACATGGCCCGGGCCGTTGAACTGTTGGCGCGCACAACCGCACGTAAACTGAAGCCTTGGCAGGAAGCACGACGACGAACATTGGGTTCGAACGAGAAGCGTATGCTCAAGTGCCCAAAGACAGCCATTTGCCGAGCCGGTGGAAAGGAGCACCCTGAATTGCGAGGAGCCACCGAACAAGACAACTTGCAAATCATGGCCTTGGCCATCGCTTCCCTTGCTTCCAAGATGTTCCGAACCATCAGCATCAACGAGAAAGTGTTGATGGAGACCTACGGTATCACTCAAAAGCAGTTCATCAACGCCAAGAAAATCATTCGTCAGCACTACCTGGCTCGTATCCGAATGGGATGGGCCCCCCGACCCAACCAGCTGCACCTTGCCGCTGCCCGGGAAGACGACATGGACAAGGCTGTTCACAACCTCGAAGATGCGCTCGCTGCTCGTTTGAAGGCCGAAGACTTGGGCACCGTCATGGACGCTTTCTTCAAGGCCATGAGTGACATCGGGGAACCGAGTGTCGATGCAACCACGGCCAACGTGCCCGTTCCCATGGTCGCCGCCTGTATCATGTACAAGGTACTTCAGCGAATGGAGTTGGCCCAAGGGAAACTCAACGGTATCGCTGAGGCCGTTGGTTGCACCGGTGCTGGACTGAAGAGTCGTCTTGCCATTCTCCGACAACAGTACGAAGAGGGGCGATTCCCTGAAGCTGAATCTCTGTTCGAAGAACCTGTGGACGAGGCCAAGAAGCCTTCAAGCAAAGAGGACGTCGGAGAAGAATCCGAGGAATGAGCCAAACAAAGACGGTTTGATATCCTCGGTGGGCCTCGGAGGGTCCATGCGATTGACCGGGACTGCAACCTTGCTTGCCATTTTGCTTCTTGCTTCGACGACCCCTTCAACCATGGCGCTGCCCGCTACAGACCTTGAGAACGGCATGGTCTTCGGCGGCCAGTGGACACCTGCGAACACCACGGCTTCCACCACGACCAACTTGAGTGATCTGACCGCTGTTGTTGAGGTGTATACGGCCACCTGGTGCGAGAACTGTGTTGACGTGGAGCACGCCCTCGAAGACGTGCAGCTCGCTGGTCATCTCCAACAGTACCATATTCATCGGTCCATCGGCGAGACCCAAGACCCCTTTGGAAGCGAAGAAATTGACCAGCGGTGGCGAGACAAGTACGGACTCAACGCACCGCCTGCAGTCGTTTTCAACGGGACGATGAAGAAGATCGGAAGCGTTGCGGATGACGGGACGTTGGTCAACGAATTCACCAACCTGGCTCAACGTGATTTGGCTCTTGGTAGCGGCAGCACCGCCTTTTCATGGACGCCTTTGAGCAACACATCAGGCACCGTAGGGTGGGCCTTGGACCTCGACGAACAATTTCTTGAGAACGCAACCCTGAACGTTTCTGTTTGGATTGTTGAGACCGCCGCCGACTTTGATGAAGGCACCAACGGTTTGGGCACCTACCCTCATATTGTTCACAGCATGCTTGGGGTTGGAAATTCATCACAGGGCACGGCGATGGTCAACTTGCCGACGCCCTTTGATGGCAACGATTTGGAAATTCACCTCATCTACGAAATCATGCCGGTCGTGATCGAGGAACCAATCCAGCCCGATGAAGCAGAAGAAGAGAGTGAGGACACTCCTGCTCTTTCGACGTTCTCAACCGCCCTCATGGTTTGCTTGGCCGTTGCGTTCAGCCGAAGAGGGGGCCTAAATCGCCTTCCTCGCGATTGAGCCGATCCATGTCGTCTCTTATTGGACGCCGGTCATCGGTGTAATCAATTTGGAGTTGCCAGCGGAAGTGAGGGACATCTCGGGGAGGTTCAACGACATCCACATAGTTCCACCAACGCGGTGGAGCTCCCCGCACACGCTGTCGTTCTTGGGCGTCTCGAAGAAGGTCGGTCAATCGAAGGCGGGAGTTTGGACGCGGGTGATCTCGACGAACGAAGAGGGTATCATGGCCGTTCTCAACTTCCAAAACATACCCGAGATTTTGAGCGATTCGGCGTAAGAAATTGCGTTCAAGTTGTGAGCGGACCGTCAGTTGCAGGGCTGCGTGCTCAAAACTGAGTGGCAAGCCATCCTCATTGGGGATGCGAACGTTGGAACCCAACGGTTGGAGGACAAGCACCTCCCAAGCCCTGGCGAACACTTCGCACCAGCGACGTTCCCCATCTCGGACGTCGCCTTCTTCGTGAACATCGTCAAATCGTCGATGAGGCATCAGGTGGTGGTACCGACGACGAAAATACCCTTCATGAAGGCCGCCGAAGAAATCCCCGTGTACGTGAGCCTCGGAACTGCCAGGCACGTAAGGATGGACCGTGTTTCGCCAGGCCGCAACGACTTCATCGAGAGGGAAGGTCCCGTCCCGGTCAAACCTTGCGTGATAGCGTGAATTCCATCGTTGAGAGGAGCGGGAACGACGCCGGCGATGATGGCGATTTCGGATGAGCAATTCATGCAGCCCCTGGTTCGGTCGACGCTCATGTTCAACCTCACGTCGTTCCCGGTACCAGCCAAGATTCCGAACGATGTGGCGATAGTGGAGCCCCATGTTCTCGATGTTGAGCGCATTCAACCAGTCGCGGGGGACGCCCTCTATTGGAAAACCAAAGGGGGCATGGATTTGAAGAAGTTCTTGCAAACTCCCAATGTCTTGAGATGCCTCAAGGTCGTTCACCATCGAGAGAAGAACACCCCCGATGGTGTCGCCCAGCGGCACCGTCTCCGCGATACGCCCGCTGTGGATACAAATGGGAAATTTGACGTTCGGCTCCACATCAACAAGATGTTGAATGGAGTATGGAGCCCCGTGTTGGCCGGGTTCAACGGCGATTTCGTAAAGGTGGCCAAGACGGCCGATGACCAAGGCTTTGGCGTGTTGAACGAAGATTCTGGTGTCGAGCCCGTTCATGATTTGGTGATAAAATTCCAACGACTTGACCAGGGGCCCCGTGGGTTGGTTCGGTTCGACATAAGGGACAGACCAATTGTGCTGCAGGCCCAGCAAGAGACGCCCGGCCTCGCTGTTCAAGGGCGAGAGGGTAATGGAAATCAAAAAGGCCCAGAGTACCGGGTCTGTAGGTACCTGAATCAACCGAAGTTTTCCTGAGGCTGTGCGCACCCGGATTCGGACGTTCTTCCGATTGATGTCCATGGCCCACTTTTGCGTTTCAGCTCGTTGCACTGCGCCTTCAAGGGCCCGCCATGCTCGCATCCAAGGCGTGTCGTAGGCTTGGAACAGGCCCGGGGGGTGGTTGGAAAGTGCATTTTGAAACATCCCTTCGAGGTTAGCAGGTTGTTGTTCGAACATGCGGGTTTGAATGTCATGGGACCACGCCATCATCGGTACGCATTCATTGGAATCCATCGAAAGCGTACGGTCAACCCTCAATCGGTTCGAAAGCCATGCCAGCATGCTGGCCAGCGGTCGGTACGGCGAACGCATCTCTCGGCGGCCGTGATGGTATCGTTGCATCAGCGGATGATGGTCACCCAAGTTGGGATTCACTGATGAAATCCCGAGCAGAAGGGCGGGAATGTTCCAACCTTTTCGCACCTCCCGTCGCCCCATCAAGGAAAAAACAATCGAAAGGCTCAGGCCGTGGAGGGGCACACCGTTCAAATTCCACGTCGAACCCATGAACCGGAGCATGGAGCCATCAAAGAACTCAATGCCTTCCCGCAACATGCTCTCTTCTGCAGGCGAGAGGTTATCGCCCCGTTCAATGGCCTCGGCCAGAGCATCAAACTCATAGAGAGACGAAGGAAAGGCGATGATTGGATCGTCGTTGGTTTCCAGTCGGGCCCATTGGACATGTTCCATGTGCTCCACGTTGGCGGAAAGCGTGCCCCAGCGACGCTTTGAGGTCCCACCGGGCCCCCCGAACAACACCATGGCCCGTTCGTGCTCCTCGACCCGAAGGTAGGGTTGGAAGCCGCTTCGAGGTTGGTAATCGATGATCGATTGGCAAAGCGAACAGACAGTGCCCTTTTGTTTTGATTCGGGATTGTGCTCGCAGTCAATCTCGCGTACGCTCCTCATATCAAACAAATTCGCCGAGCGTATATGAAGTTCTCAAGCCCAATGGCGGTCCAAGACGGCTTGGAATTGTTCAATGTCTTCATCGGTGATGTGCAAATGAATCACGATTCGAATTCGGTTTTCAGAGAGGTCAAACATGTCAATGCCGTGTTCAGCAAATTTAGCGACAACCTCCGCCGCTGATTCGGTGGTCTCGGCATAAACCATGTTGGATTGAACCGACGAGATATCCACCGAAAACATCGGAAGGCGATTGAGCATGTTGGCTACAACAAGGGCCCGACGGTGGTCGTGTTCCATTCGTTCAACATGGTGGTCAAGGGCGTACAGACACCCAGCAGCGAGCAGGCCTGCTTGTCGCCAGCCCCCTCCGAACAACTTCCGCCAGCGATGAGCCCGAGCAATGAATTCCGACGAACCGACGAGGACCGAACCCACCGGTGCGCCGAGCCCTTTGGAGAAACAAATGGAGACGGAGTCGTAGTGCTCACACATGCGGGCAACATCCACGCCCGTGGCCAGTGAGGCGTTGAAAATGCGCGCACCGTCGACATGCGTTTTGCAATCCAATGACTTGGCCACCTTGGCAATCTCATCCAACGTTTCTTGACTATAACACGCGCCTCCACCGAGGTTGGAGGTGTTTTCAACACAAACCAGCGACCCGTTTGGGTAGTGGCTGCCCGAGCCTTCGGCTTTACGAACGGCTTGACGCACCTGTTCGGGTGACATCAGCCCCCCAACGCCATCCACCAGGGCGATGGAGGCCCCGCAAAGCGCAGCATAACCGCCGCCTTCGTAGCGATAGATATGGGCCGTTTTATCGCAGACGATTTCATCGCCCGGGACCGTGTGTGTCCGCAAGGCAATGGCGTTGGCCATGGTGCCGGAGGCGACGAACAAGCCCGCCTCTTTGCCGAACATCTTCGCCACGCGATCTTGGAGTTCGATGACGGTCGGGTCATCGCCCAACACATCGTCGCCCACTGCCGCCTTGAACATCGCATCCCGCATGGCCTGCGTTGGTTGCGTTACCGTATCGGAACGGAAATCGATTCTCGATGATGGATGTTCGCGCATGAAAACGCCTCAACGCTCTCCTTCATGAATGCGGTGTTCACAACAATTTGAGATGGCCGGTCAACTCGTCGAGCACCGTTTCATCATACGGCCCGAGTGCCAGAACCGTTTGGGAGCCGGCGGGAATTTGCGTATGGCCTGCATCATGGACAAGGTGCGAAGGGATGTTGAGGCGACGGGCGTCCTTACGAAGCGCATCGAAATCCTTCGCTTCTGGAGTTTTCAAGCAGATTTTTTTCTGGCCCGAGGACAACCACGCCTCGGTCTCGGCTGGATGCGATACTCCGGCGTTGAGGAAGGCTTGAACCGAGGCATGACCCACTTGAGCTGCAATCTTCCCCTTGCCCATTTTGAGGGATTGGTTGACAACACACACGAGCTTGACAGGAGCATCGCTGGAGCGGTGGATGGGTTTTGGTGCGGTCAAGCGATGGAGAAAGGAACGCAAACCCACCTAACCATCTCCTCAAAGTGTTTTCAAATGACGAACCAAGGTGTCCATGGTGCGTCGTGGGCCGAGAAGGCCGAGCACGGTCACCGTCCCAGCTGGGATTTCGGTGCGGCCAGCATCCGTCACAAGATGGGCGTGGCAGGCCGAGGGGATGGAGGCGTGGAGTTCGCGTAGCGCATCGAGGTCTTCGGCTGCGAGGACAATCTTCCGCGAACCTCCAGCGCGCCAGCGTTCCAGGAGGCGGGTTCGGCGTGCTGCACGGACGACTTCTACGGCCGCATGGGCGCATTGGGCTGCGATTTTACCCGTGCTCAGCGCCAGATCTTGTCGGACGATGAGGGCCATGGTCGGCGCGTCATGCATCGATGCCATGGACCTCACCAACCGCAAGCGATTCGTTCTCCGATACCGCTAATCCGCTGAGGAACTGGTGAAGGGAGGGGGCCATCCAAACCACGAAGGCGAGGTTTCCAAGAGCGTGGACGACGTCGAAGGGTAAACCTTGAGCGATCAAGAGCATGAAGGCAGAAGGCGTCATCGACAAGGTCACAAGCGAGAGCGTGGATACAAGACCAAACACCATGGCGGAGAAAACGGAGACGAGTGCCAGTCGCTGGAGTTTGAGTTCCCCGTTATGAACGATGTTTGCTCGGGCGCCGATGAAGGCGATGAGCGACCAACCTGCGGCTTGGAAGAGCGTCCACCAGCCGTGGCTGATGAGCAGGTTGGACAGCAGCGTGGCGAGAATTGCAAACGCCACGCCCCGTCGAATTCCGAGGTGGGCGCCGACCAGAAGGGCCGCCACCGTGAGCGGTTGCACGTTGGGAAGCGGTTGCATGAACACCCGCAACGCCGCCATACCAACGACCATGGTGGCCAACATCCCCATCGTCATGCGGTTGGTGCGGGAGCCACTGAGGAAGAAGGCAAACGCGACGCTAACCAGCGTGATGTCCACCAATGCACTTGCGAGAGGCGTCAGCACGGGACCGTGGACACCGAGGGCTTGGAACATGTCCTATCCGAGAAGGGTGACCGCCTTGAGCATTCCCACCATCAGGCAAGGCTCCACCGTACAACAACGGTTGAATCAATGGAGGCATCGTCCACAGCCAACGCCCCTCGTTCCCCGTTGAGGAAATACTCCCACCCAGAACCTTCTGTTTCGTTGATGGAAAGCAGATAGAGGCCAAGACCGGTTTCTTCCGTAGCGAGCGGAAGGTTATGCTTCTGCGCGGCCTCTTGAGTTAATGTCCAAACGTTGGCGTGACCGACCAAGCCGCCAACGGCAAGTGTTCCTTCAGGGAGTTCAAACACCACGATTTGTGTGCCCTGCCATGCCGCTGGCCATGATTCATTCCATTCCGTTGAAACGGGTGCAGTGTCTTCGGCCAAGGTAGCACTCCACGTCTGAGCAACCTCCGGGAGCATCAGCAAGGCGACCGCCAACACCGTTAACGAGAACAGGCGCCAAGCAGCGGAGAATTGCCCTCCTCGAGCCAACCGAGAAGAACCTCCCAGAGCCAACGCAAGGCCCATCATGCCCAGAAGGGACCATCCGTTCTGTTGGTTGGTCGGCGTGGATTCAACCGGCGGCGAAAGGGAAGCGTAGGCCATGAGGACGCCGGCGTCGTTTCCAAGGAACAACCATCCATCAACCATCGCCGGAGAAGAAGTTCCGTAGCCGTCGTGCGGTGTTGAGTAGGTTCCCGCCTGAACCATCCATCCCGTGGCATTGAGTTGAACAACCATCCACCCCTCATCGGGTGCATTCACCGGGGCGTAGAATTCGAGCGGCGACGTGCTCGCCATCTCACCGTTCACTTTGGTTGCCAACCGGTCAATGACCGAGCAGACGGCATCGCAGCGCACGGTGGTCAAGCCGTCGTTATCACCGAATACGACCGTCTCGCCCATCAGCAAGGGAAGGGCTGGTGCACCTCCGGAAGCGTGGATGTCGTCAATCACGCCCGAGGTCAGGTTGTACGTCTGAATTGTGCTTGAAGTGGTGTGTTGAACGTGTAATAACAGTCGGTGGCCGAGTTGAAGCGGGGCGTGGCGGAGTTTTCCTGAAAGGTTGTGACTGTTCACGGTGTTGCCATCGGCGTCCACCTGCCAAAGATGGCCCGTTTCACTGCCCGTCCAGTAGGAGCCATCTGCGAAGGTGATTCCATTCCGCCAACCCAAGCTGAGGTTCACTGAGAAATCCACCTCCCCGTCGGCAAGACACAAGCGCATCATGCCCTTTCTGGTGGGCACCACCACGTGGTCATCCTCAAGCAAAGGTGCACCGGTGATGCCCCACCCCTCAACGGGGGTGCTGAGGTTCCAGACCTGCGTACCGTTCGAAGGGTGAAGAGCCAAAAAATCACCGTTGGCCCAGCCCACGAGAAGGAGGTCGGGCCATGAGCCGCAAGCACCGGTTCCACCGCTCTTGAGCAGCAAAGGGGCCATGTCGTGTTGGGTCGTGGTTTCGCTTCGATACGTCCACACCAGGGAACCGTCATGGGAGAAGGCTTTGACCTCGGGACGCTCGCTTCCCGTCCAGAACCCGGAGGTGCGAACGTAAACACGGTTTTCGTCAACCACCGGCGAGGTCGTGATGTACCCCGGCCCGAGATCAACCGACCAGTTCATTGACGCTGAGGCCGTTCCTGTGGGGAGAAGAAGTGCTGCGAACAGCAGCGAACACAGAAGCGCAAAACGCCTCATTTGACCTCACTCCAACACGGCTTGAATGGC
Organism: Candidatus Poseidoniaceae archaeon; assembly: GCA_938030705.1. Taxonomy (GTDB): domain Archaea; phylum Thermoplasmatota; class Poseidoniia; order Poseidoniales; family Poseidoniaceae; genus Poseidonia. Next base: position 41,451 of record CALHIR010000002.1, on the reverse strand, counting down.
AGCCCGAAGCAAGGCACTGACTTCCTTTCCGTCAGCTCCACCTGCCGCCTGCATCACCACGCCCATCAACGGGCCCATGGCGCCCATGCCGCGCTCCTTGACAAAGTCCAAACGCTCGGCGATGATACCGTTGATGACCTCTTCCAAGCCACCGATATCGGCCGGTGCGAGATCGTGCTCCTCGCAGAAGGCTTTGAGATCCTCCATAGAAACGCGACGCCCTTGGTGGGCGGCGATGATTCGTTCCATGTGGTCCCGTGAGAGGTGGCCTGCTTCACGCAGCGCCAAAATTCCAGCAAGCGTCTCTGGGTGTTCCTCATCGTGATTCAACAGCAGAGCAGCCCAGGCTTTGGCGGGCAAACCTTCGGCGTGTTCACAGAAAATGTCGTCGAGTTCTCGGGCCAACAACTGGTCAGATTGATCGGTTGAAACATCGTAAGAAACCAGTCGTTCCGTTCGGGCGCTGTCCGACATGGGCAGCGTTTCGAGTACAGTTTGCCATGCCTCGGCGGCCAGCGGTTGGGGAGGGACATCCGTTTCGGGGTACATCCGAGAACGGCCCGGCAACGGCCGCATGGGGGCGGTGGTGCCGTCTTCAGGGGCGCCTTTCTTGACCACCACGTTTCGAACTTCCTGGGGGATTCGGTGCCAGGCCATTCGAGCGCGCCCGAGCACGGCTTCAAGAGCCAAGGTGGCTTGCCAATCGGGAGCGCAACACAGGACAAAGGCGTCGCCTTCATCAAGACGCAGTTCAGAGCGTACTCCGTCAACTTCATCGGCCGTGATACCGTAAGCCGGCAGTTCATCGGCGTGGAAGATGCCTTTGACGCCCGCAAGTTTTGCTGCCCCAGCCAGTTCTCGACCGAGTCGGGGGAGTTGGGCGCCGTCCTCATCGAGTCTTTTCGTTCCCAACTTCCCGAGCAAACCCTTGAGCGAGAGGGCCATCATCACCGACCCGGAGGCCAACCCGTCAACGATCATCCCCGACGAAGTACCAGCAAACACCGAGGTGACATCGTGCAACGCCAGAGGCAGATGGTCATGGACGGCTTGCGCTACCTTCGTTTCAACGCCCGAGTCATCGAGGTCTCGATGTGGGGGGAGAGGAGGGAGTCCCAATTCCGTCCTGAGTTCGTTAGCCAGCCGATAGAAATGGAGCTGGCGCGCCATCTCAAGGCGAATGATTTGAGGAATCCAATTGAGGTCTTGGCAGCCCTTGATTTCCACACGATCACCTGCACCGATGGAGACGTTGAGGTCCTGACGAATGCTGCCGAGACCGCGGCGAACGCGTCGTGTTTGACGAAGGACACGCCCAAGCGCCATCGCGGTGATTTTGGCATGGTCGGGCGAGACCACGTCGGGCGAAGTCGCAATTTCGATCAACGGCAAGCCCAATCGGTCGAGGTTGTACAAAACTTGTTGACCGTGACTGGTGGCGACGGTATCGAGTTTACGAGCGCTGTCCTCTTCCAGGCAAACGACGTCAACACCCACCGTCCCTTCTTCGGTCTCCAACACCCCGTCGGTCGCGATGAGGGAGGTGCGCTGGAACCCACTCGTGTTCGAACCGTCCACGACGGTTTTTCGCATCGTTTGAATCAGCGAAACCGGTTTGGATTTGAGGAGGGCGGCGACGGTTAGGGTGATGTCAAGGGCGTTTTCGTCCAGAGCCAGCGGGGGTTGTTCATCCAATTCAATCAGCCCGGCATTGGGCGATTGAGCATAGACAAAGGTCCGGTTTCGCTTGGACTCAAAACGTGCTGCAACGTCCACAGCACCGCCTTCGCCACGGCTGGCACGCAGCCGGCGCTCAAAACGTGGCCAATCTTCGGGGAGGGTGTCAACGGTGATGTCGTAAAGTTCGCCGCTTTGCCTCGAATGAAGTTTGCCAGTCGCCAATTGCTGGTGCACCTCAATACCGCACATGAAGCCCAATTGTTCCGGGTCCAAACCCGAGGAACGATGGACGTCGCCTTGCGGTTCATCGGCCATGGTCATCCGAGGCGCTCACCCTTCATGAGCACGACCCTTGATTGAAACTCAAACAACCTGTAGGGTATCGTAGCCCGACGGTCGCATCATGCGACCGTCCCGACACAACTTGTCGATGATGTCCTCGGCCTTGCTTCGCGGAATATCACGCCGTTCGGCTTCGGTCAAGACATCGAGCAAATTTGCCGATGTACCCGAATCGTTTTGCAGCACTGAGACGATATCGATGATGATTTTCTCCTGATTTCGAACCTTGCCCTTCTTGCCGGATTCGATGGTCGTGATGTCAAAGTTCTCGCCCATGAGTTCGTGCCGCCACGTTTTGGTCAAGCGGATGGCTCGGTCGGCGTCCTCGGCCGTGGCGATTTCTTGCAAGCGAATACGGGCGCTCGCTTCAGCCAAACGGGACAGCGCTTCCAAGGACCGAGCCGTGATGGCTACGCTGTCTTCGGATTCTCCGCCTTGCTTTCGAGTTTGGACGTAGTAGGCCACGATTTTCTCTTTGGCCTCTTTGTCCAGTTTCGGATGGAAGGTGCGCTTGGAATAGGCAACGTATTTGCGCAAGATCTCTCGAGGTAGAATGGTGTATTTCCCGTCGACCTTCTTCGCTTCCTTTCGCGTAGATGACGATTTAGCAGGATCGGGGATCGTGCCCTCCTTGACGAGCAGTTCGCTGCTGCCTTTGAGTCGGTTTTCAATGATGTGCGAAGCGATTTTTTCATCTCGTGACTCGTCGGCCGCGTCGGTCAACAACCAGATGATGTCGAACCGAGAAATCAACGGAGGCGCCAGATTGATTTGGGACGTGAACGGAACGTCGCTGACCGGTTGAAATCGACCGCTGGTTGGGTTGGCAGCCGCGAGAACAGCACACCGAGTGCGGAGACTGGCGTTGATGCCGGCCTTGGAAATGGAAATGCTCTGCTGCTCCATGGCTTCGTGCATGCTGGAGCGGTCAGCCGTGTTCATTTTGTCGAATTCGTCAATGGCGGCAAGCCCCAAATCGGCCAAGACCAGCGCCCCAGCCTCCAGCGTCCATCGGCCATCCGCTGCAGCATCCTGCACCGCGGCCGCCGTCAAACCGGCTGCCGAGGCGGATTGCCCTGAAGCAAACCGGCCTCGGGGTGAAATGGTTGACATGTAATGGAGGAGTTGGGATTTCGCCACACCGGGGTCGCCCATCAACAAAATATGAATGTCGCCTCGATTGCGCGTTCCGTCCTCGTTGACTTGAGCCTCGCCACCAAAGAGCTGGAGCATGAGCGATTCCTTGATGCGCTCCATTCCGAAGATGGAGGGGGCAATGCTGCGCGTGAGCAGGTCGTAAACGTCTTCCGAGCGAGCAATTTCCTTGATTTCGTTCTCCTCTTCCTCGGAGATGACGATTTCTTCCAGCGGAATGTTCTGACGCTCGAGCGAGTGAATGCGGAGAAAGATGTCAAACACCGGCGTATCCTTGCCCCCTTTTCGTTGCGAGCGAATGAACAACACACCGTTTGCTTTGACACGATCGCCGGGGTTGAGGCGCCCAGCAAGGTCCTGCTCACCGATGCACAAGATGCGTTCAGGCTGGATGCCACCTTTCATTTGTTCAGGAAGTTCTTGCAGTTCAATGAATTGGGAGTTGATGAGATGGGATTCTTGCTGCATAAGGAAGAAGCGAGTTTGCCGTTTAGGCCGGCCGCATCCACCATCGATTTGTGAACATTCAATCGGTTCGATGAGTTCTTGTTCGTTGGGCTGGTTGATGTCCATCTCGTGGTCGCAAGCAGCGCACTTGAACACCGCCGTATACAGACGAGGGCGAACCCCGGTGATTTTCGTCGTCACCGCATCGATGGCAATCAGTCGGCCAATGTCATCGGCCCTGAGTTGGGAGACGGTGCGTACTTGATCGCTCGGAAGGTGGATGACGCGAACAAAGGGCATCAAGTTCCCTTCTCCTGCGTCGAGGAGAAATTGACGGAGGGCTTGATTGGCAGCCCGGAAGTGATGGTCGGGGTTGGCCAGAATGTCTTGAGCGAATTCGTGGTCATAGCCCTCGACTTCTCGGTAAGAGACTTCCAAAGAGCCTTCGTCCGGCCACATTTTGGCGAGGTTGTGGATGGCCTCGGAGTACTTGTCCTGAAGCAGGGAGGTCCAGCGGGCGGGGAGGTCAAATTCTTGAATCGCAGACATGATGTTCACCGCCGGGACACGGAACAACATTGGCGAAGCAATATAATGATTCTTCGCGAAAGAGAGCACCCCTTGGTTTCCACTGGAAGAAGGCGGTCGTGCAGACGCATGGTTTGCTGTTGAGGTAGCATCATGTGGAAAACACCGAAGGGCGAAGAATCCTTGTAGCGTAGGCCTCAAGTTTCCTCCATGAGAGTGACCTTTGCCCACGGCCTGTGGTCGAGCACGGACAGCAGCAAAGCAGCATGGATGCGCGCCCAGGGTTGGGAGGTCGTCACCGTTGACATGCGAAAATACGGGTGGGACCAAGCCAGCCAAACGCAAGCGGTGTTGGACGTCATTGACGAAGAAGGCCCATTTGACGTCCTCATCGGTTCGTCCTTTGGAGGCCTGGCCACGGCCAACGCCGCAGCTCAGCGTCCCGGCCTGAATCTGAGATTGCTCTTACTCGCGCCCGCTTTTGGCTACCCTGCATTGGTCACAAAAACGCTGGGTGACGACGCCATGGCGGCATGGCAGCAAACGGGTCGCCATGCGTTTCACCCGCCGGGATGGGAAGATCCCGTCGTTTTGGAATGGTCGTTCATGGAAGCGGTTCAGGATTTGGCTTGGCCAAAATTGCCGCACCCGACCGCCATTCTTCACGGCTCACTGGACGACGTCGTGCCGCTTTCAAACAGCGAAAAGGCGGCGACGGGGCTTGACCACGTCACCCTTCAGGTGGTGGATGACGGCCATCGTCTTCACCAGAGTCTGGAGGCTTTGGTGCCCTTGGCTCGCCTCGTGATGGATGCTTGAGACCGAAGCGATTCCTTCATGAAACGCCGACCGTTGGAAGCATCATGAGTGAACCCATGGACTACGCCAGCGCAGGGGTCGACATCGACCTCGAGGGTTCGGCCGTCGCTTCGCTTATCGGTGCACTTTCCAAGAGCGTCCGCAAACCCGGAACCCCGGGAGCACCGGTGGACCTCCCCGGCGGATTTGGTGGATTGATTGAATTCGGCGACAACCTGCTCGCCCTCGCCACCGACGGAGTAGGGAGCAAACTTCAGATCGCCACGGCCTTGCAACAATGGGGCGGCGTTGGTATTGATTGCATGGCCATGAACGTCAACGACCTGTTGTGTGTTGGAGCCGAACCCATCGCCTTTGTCGACTATGTCGCCGTGCCAAAACCTGACCCGGCCATCCATGCTGCGCTCGGTGCCTCGTTGGCCGAAGCGTGCCGCCTCGCCCGAGTCACCCTGGCGGGCGGTGAAACGGCCTCCTTGCCGGGCATCGTGACCGAACTTGACCTGTCGGGGACGGCCCTTGGGTGGCTGCCCAAAGGACAGGCCATTACGGGGGAACACCTGAAGGAAGGCGATGCGCTCATCGGATTACCGGCTTCGGGCATTCACTCCAACGGATACTCACTGGTTCGCAAAATCATCGAACACGCAGGCCTCTCCTACACAGACACGGCGCCCTTTGAGGCTGAGCACCCTGCTCGAACGCTGATGCGATGGACTGAGGGAGCGCCGACGCTGGGCGAAATCTTGCTCAATCCAACCCGCATTTATTGCGACCCGGTGGTCGACCTTCTCAACGCTGCCCGAGGTGACGGGGCGTTTTCCATCAACGACCTTCACGGCATCTGCCACATCACGGGCGGTGGGCTGTCAAACCTGCTTCGCCTTCACCCCACGTTGGGATGGGAGATTCACTCTCCTTTGCCCGTGCTCCCTGAATTTGAGTGGCTGCAAGCGGCTGGCGGGGTTGAAACGCGCGAAATGTACAGGACGTTCAACATGGGTATGGGCATGGTCGTCGCCGTCGAGGCAGAACGCGCCGATGCCGTGCTCTCATGGCTCCAAGAACGCATGGGAGGTGTGGCCATCGTCGGCCATGTGCACAACCAAGGTCACTGCGTCAATCACGCCATTGAGGGCGTGGAATTTTCACATTACTAAGGCCGCGCCCCAGCGGTGCGGTCATGAGGGAGCGAGTGTTCGCAGGTGCATGGCCGAGGACCGTTCGGAAGTCGACGGGACGGGGCATCTATGGATGGAAGGCAAGACGCTGGTCGAGCTGCGAGCCGACCAAGAGCGCCCGACGCACATGCCTCGAGGTCCAGCGAAACGGACGGGCCCTGGGTTTCTCAATCCCGCCATGGCACCCGCTCGAACCCGTTCGGTTCTCCTCTTGGCCGATGCCCTGGAACATCACTGGCTGGTCAAGGAAGACCATGATTTGCGAGCGATGGATGCGTTGTGTGCAACCGGTGTTCGCGTTCGTCGTTGGCGGAACGAAATCCCAGCAGAACATCAAGAGCGCCTCCGTATCACGGCCAACGACTTGGACAACGTCGCCCTCGAACAGCTGAAACACGCTCACGAACGCTACCCCCCGTTGATTTCCGTCGGTCACGCCGTCGAAGATGACCGCTACAACCGAACGCCCCAGGGCGGGATGCACAACGGACTGTTCATCATGCAAAACGATGCGAGGATCGCCCTGATGGAAGCCGCTTATCAGTGGGTTGACCTTGACCCGTTTGGCTCGCCCGTGAACTTTCTTGACGCCGCCATTCAAGGCTTGTCTCGCACGGCTTTCCTGGAGGTCACCGCAACCGATACCGCAGCGCTCACCGGCTCAAGCGCTTCTTCTCAACACCGGCGCTATGGGGCAAAAGGCATCGTCGACAGTTATGCTCACGACGATGCCGTTCGGGTTCTTCTTGGCCTCATCGCCACCACAGCCGCTCGCCATGACCGATGCATCGAGCCGGTCCTCGCCTTGTTCGATGGTCACCATGTCCGTGTCAGCGTGAAGGTTCGACGGAGCCGAGACGGCGCCTCCCATGTGCTGGATTCCATGGGTTGGCGGGTGCGAGCAGCCAACGGCACCTACGAATTTGTTCACCACCCGTCACCCGATGAAGTGGAACGAGCGAGTGGTCCTCTGTGGATTGGCCCCCTTTGGAATCGAGACATCGCCGGGCGCATGACACAAGAGCGAGCCGTCGCGATGTGTTCGCCTTCCGAAAGCGAACTTCTCACTCTTCGGGAGGCGGGGCTGGTGTGGAGCGAAGCGGACCAAGAATACGCTCAGCGAGAGTTACGGCGTAGCGTCCGGTACATCGCTGAAGCGGCCGATTTGATGAGTAAGGAGCACACATTGTACCACATGGACGACCTGCCCAACATGGCCGGTACCGGCCAAGCCCCGAAAATGGAAGTGTTGTTTACGGCGTTGGATGAGGCGGGCTTCTCGGCGGCGAGGGTTCCCGATATTGACCCGTTTTTCGTCACGGACGCTTCGTTTGCCGACGTCATGGCGACGACCCGGGCACTGGTCGGTTCGTCAGGAGATTGAATCACCCAAAGGACGGGTCAATGTCCGTGATGTCGGCCTCATCGGGTGCTGGCAACATCTGTGATGCGTTTTCGATGATGTCCCGCACACTGTCCTCGATGGAACGAGCGTTTTCGAGCAGTTCGGTCAGTGGAATCTCAAAACCGGTCAAATCCCCCACAGCCTCAACCGCAAGAGCCGCTGCTCGGGCGTCGGGGTACATCGGACTGGCCTCGGAAAGAAGCGCCGTGATGTCAATGCCAAGTCGGTCACCTTCGCCCAGCAAAAAGCCGGTTATACCGGAAACGATGCCCTGTTGAATGGGTTCAATGTCGAGTTTCTTGAGGCGGGCTCGAGCGGCTGGAATGGAACCGACACCGAACAATTCGCCGGTGCTCAATTCTTTTTCAGGTCGGGTGATGCCATCGATGATGATCAGTCGGTCAAAGCCACCTTTTGTGAACCATTCCAACACGGTTGAAGCAAACATGATGTCGGTCTCGGTACCAAATTGGATTTCCGAGGTGAACACCCCAATGTTCTCACCTTGGTAAACCCGAACGGGGTGCTTTGGCACCTCATCATGGATGAGGGCTACCGCGGGGAAATCCTTGTGCATGACCGTTCCAAGCTGCTTGAGGCCGAGTGTTTTGATGATGTGCGAGGTGGAAATGACGCCGACCATGCCCGCCGTCGTGAAGCCACAAACGGCAACGCCGCCAGTCCGGGGGTCAGCGCCTTGGTGGAGAACAAGCGAGTAAGTCTGCAAATTCGCATCCATTTTCGTCCCTCCGTCTCTCCCAGTCAAGGCCCAATCAAAAGGCTCACGGAAATATCATTCTTCCCAAACGGCCCAGTCGTCCCAGCCCTCTTCGCGGTACCACCAGACGCCTTCTTCGTCTTCCCACCACTCGGTGCCTTCTTCATCGATGGTGATGCCGTCTTCGGCCGATGCTTCTTCCTCAGCCCATTCTTCCTCGCTCTCTTCCACTTCTTGGATGGCGTCCTCGGCGGTGGCTCCGAACTCAAAGGCGTCGGCGCTGCTGCCGAGAGTTGGCGAGTTGGCAAGGCCTTCGGGAGCAGCGGTGTGGAGGGCTTTTCCTGAACTCTTCAACTCATCAAGCGATTTGGAAGTACCCAAGTCAACGGACTTCGACCCCGGCACCGATGCTGGAGCGTTGATGGCTTCCTCGTAGTAGTCTTCTTCATCGTCGTCGTCAAAGAAATCGTCGTCCATGTTGTTTCGCATGAAGAGTACGCCAACCACGCCGGCAATGAGCGCAATGACGATACCAATGCCCACGAGAACGGGCGTCATGGCCCCCTCGGCTCCGTCTTCAACCGGATTGTTATCCACGATTTGGACGGGCATCTCACCAAGCGTCCACTGGAGTTCTCCCTCAGTAGATGCCGTCGGCTCTGTCATGGTATCACAGGCGTTGTCGCCGACGTCAAGACAGGTGAGGGAGACAATGTAGCCTTCACCCTGCAGGCCTGGGAACATGCCTTCTGTTGGGCCGTTTCGAACCAATGAGAACGTAAGGTCAACCGTACCGTTGGCCTCTGCCGTGAGGGATGGTGTATCGCCATCTGCTTCGTTGTGCACCAGTTCAATAGCGGGTGGCGTGCCCGGGACGACCTTCCATGCGAACCCAACCATCACGTCGAAGGGGTTTGGGTTGGTGACGGTGCAGGTGATGAGAACATCCGTAGCGTTGCTGTCCCATTCGTACGTGGCTGTTCCGCAATCCACGGTGGCTTTCAGGGTAACATCGGGGAAGGTCGGACCGGTGGTCTGGTTGGTCTCGTTGTTGGTGTTGGTTTCGTTTTCGCTGGGTTCAGGAGATGATTCGAAAGCGTACGAAGCCGTCATGCCTGGAATGTAAAAGACCGGGGGGTCGGTGTTCAATCGGACGGTCAAACGCCCGTCGTACGCCCCCAAACCAACGACTGAGAGTTCATTCCCTCGGGCCTCAGCCGTTCCGTTGCTGGTTTGGTTCCCTCCTGCATCGGCGGCGCTCCAAGAGACCGCTAAGTTGGCGAGGTAAGCGTTTTGCGTCGCATCATCGGCGTCCACCATCAACAGGGTCTCAAATCGTTCGTCAGATTGCAACGGGAGAGGTTCATCGGGCGTGATGGTGATCATCACTGTCCCGTAGGCATCTTGGCTGTCTTGGCTACCCAGCAAGGGTTGGTTTTGTTCATCCCCCTCGCTACCGGCATAATTCACGACAAGGGACATCGCCCCTACGGCTTCAATTGGCCCAAGGCTCGACAGTGCATCGATGGTGAGGGATGCTTCCCCTCGCTCGTCGGTGGTCATGTTCAGCGTTAAGGCATCATCATCGTCGGTGATGGTGAGGGTCAGTGTTGCGTTGGCAATGGCCTCGCCTGCTTGGTGGAGGTGCGCCTCAATCGCAAGTCCTCGTGTTCTGGCAAGAAGGACGGTTTCGGCCAGTTCGTTCTCCGTGAAGTCGGTGTAGGTTACGTCCAAGGTCGTGGGCAAGCCCGTATCGTTGCGGGTGTAAATGGGTCCAATGGCCGTGACGTTGGTTGAGGCGTTGCCGTACATGTCCACGCCGATGGCGGCGACGTAGTACGGCGAACCGTCAACAAGTTGTGTCCCCGAGCTGTCACTCGTGATCTCAACGGAGGTGGCATTGGCCCCTGCGGTGATGGCCGTGGTTCGACCGCTCACGTCGTTGAAATCCGATGAGAAAACAAACACATGGTGTTCAACAATGGATTCATTCCCCGGGCTCCAAGAGATGTTCATGGCGCCTCCCTCGTCATCGGGTACGTCCACTGCCGTGAGGTTGGGAAGGAAGGATTCCGGCGTAGGATACGGCACGGTGATGCTCAAGGGTGAGGAAATGTTACTGGTTACGCCGAAACTATGGACGCTCTGCACCCAATAGGTCCACGACTGACCGGGTTGAACAGCGACATCAATGATGCTGTTGGAAATGGTGTTGGCATGAGCATTTTGCAGGTCCAATGCTTGGCCTTTGACCGAACGGTAGACTGCAAAGTCGAGTAAATCATCACCGAACTCGGTGATGGGTTGCCACTCTATGAGGACGCGGTCGGGCTGCAAATCGACGATAGAGAGCACGGGTGTGGGGGGCAAGGCAATGTTTGGAGCGCCGTCGACGTAGGCCAATTCGGGGCTGGACACCACCACGCTGCCGTCTGTGGTCGTGTTGAAATGCAGTGGAATGTGAAGCGTGCCTGAACCGGCCGTCATCTGCTGGTTGATGACGTTGCTCAAGTTTCCGGAAACCGAAGGATTGACTTTTACCTCAAAATCTGCGACATAACGGACATCCAAGTTGTCGTAGGTGAAGGTCCCTTGTGTGATGGAAAACATCGAGAGGTTCACCGAGACCATGTTGATACCATATCCATCTGGAGTGGAAGGCAGACCCTGGGAGAGGAGGTTCAGCGTGGTGGTGAAGTTCCCCGTGGTGTCCTGGAGCAGAAGCGGTGGCAGTCCATTGGTGCCGTTACCGGCATAACCTCCGGCTTCAATATCAACCGAGCCGTCCTTGTCCATGTCGTAGCCCACGCGATGGTAGGCTGAGATGAAGACGCCGTGTTGACTGCCTTCGCCTGCAAGAATGAGTTGTTCGATGGAGCCATCGCCGTCCATGTCGCCAAAGTGAATGGCACGAGGCGACGTCCATGGCACCAAGACTTCACTGGTCTGGCCGCGAACTCGGTTATCGTAGTTGTTCCCGTTTTGGAAACCGTAGGCCGAGATGTTGCCGGTGAAAGTGGCGGGGTTGCCGTCGTTGGTACCAACATTCGGGACCAACAAGTGCGCAGCAATGTCCAAGTCATAGTCGAGGATGGTGGCGTTGGTCAGTGTGAGGAGGCGGGTGTGGCTATCGGCGCTCCACCCTGTGGCGCCATTGTTCTCAAATGAACGATGACCGTTGGCCGTGGAGGCCACGATGTCCAAATCTTGATCGCCGTCAAAGTCGCCGACCACGGCGTCCGAAGAGACGCCGGAGAGGGTGTTTCCTGAAGCGATGGTGTTGGTGTTGGTGGCCCACAACATGATGGTTGCGTCGCCATTGGCTTGGCAGGCGATCAGCGCGGGAAGGTTCTGGGGGCCGTCAAAATGGGCGAACAACATGTGGGTTAAGGTCGCCGGGCTTGTCGAGCCCGAGTTGTAGACCGTAGTGTCATCGCGGTTGGAAAAGGTGTTTGAGCGGTTGCTGAACTCGTCAATGGAGACCTTGCCGTTGGATTGAATGGAAATCATTTCATCCAAACCGTTCCCCGTGAAGTCACCGAACGCCAAGTCGATGATTGACGAGGCGTGTGTCACGTTCACCTGTGGCTCAAAACCGCCGCTGGTGGTGTTGGTGAAATGAATACAAAGTTGGTCGTCTGCCGGAGCGTAGCCCACCACATCGTCGAAATAATCGCCGTTGACGTCAGCGGCGATGATGCGCGTGGCGTTGGTGCAGGTTGGCACCCATGACGACAGCGTAACCCCGGTAGCGTTGTCGTGGGACGCAATGCGAAACGCGGCAACCGTACCTTGCGGGGTGGTGGCGTTTGATGAGACGTTGGCGGTTCTCGACAGCAAAGCGAAATCGACCTTGCTGTCGTTGTCAAAGTCACCCTTGTCAACAGCATGAATGTAGCCCGTTGAATAGAACCCTCCAATGAGGGATGGAGAGAAGCCTATCTCGAGGGTTGAACTGGAAACGGTGGCCCCAGAAGGCAGGTAGAACGGAGGCGAATCGGGGTTCGTCACGGCGCCTTGGTTGGGGTTGATTGAAATCGATGTTGAGGTGTTATCCGTTGTAAACACCGTCTGATGACCAAAACCTCCGTAGCCGGTGCTGTTGAACGACCATTCGGGGACACCGTCGGCATTGGCGTCAATATCCACGGCCCCTGGAGACGACCCGGTGGTCGGTTTGATTGTGAAAAGGGATGAGGTGATCGTCGTGTTTCGGTTGACGGTAAAGCCGATGGTGGCATGCTGTCCGGAGGTGATAACCACGGTTTCCTCGGCATTTCCTGTTGAAAACGTGGTGATGTTTCCTCCACCGGCTTGAGCAAACATGACCGACCATGCTGGAGCGAGGAAGAGGAAAACAAAGAGCAAACCAAGGAAATGGCGACGTATCATCGAGAGGCCTCATGTTGAGGTGCTCCCCACACTATTAAGGCGGTTTCGCCTTTGTGAACCCCTAAATTCGTGTAAAAATGTATTTTTTTTTCCAACATAATGTTATGAATGAATAGAGTTGAGTAAATTTTGAGGGCGTGGATATTGAGACTCACCATTCAAGCAGGCGATGTAGAAATTGACCTGGAAGGCGCAGCGATACAAATTGACGAGCAGTTGACGCATGTCAAAGCCGAACACACGTGGACGGTCTTGCTCGAGCGCATTCGTGAAGCCCGGGAGTACGCCCTTGAAGCGGCCGTCGTCGCTGCCCGTAACGCTGGCCTTCCTGAACGCGGTTCAGCCTTCCGTGCCTTGCTCGAAAATTGTGCGCTCACGAGAAAACCCGACCAAGTCCTCGGCGCTATTCACTACTTGCGCAACGTCGAAGGGGTTGAAGACAGCCCCCCTCGCATCGTGAACGAGTTGTTCACTGATGCTGGCATTGACCCGCCGGGAAACCTTTCGTTGTACCTCAACCGGTTGAAGGAACGGAATTTCCTCATGGTACCCTCTGGAAAGGACGATAAAAACCGATTCGCAATCCTTACACCCGAAGGCCAAGCACACCTCGACAAGCGCTCCAACGCTTGAGGTGAACGCATGGTGATGTCGGGCGGTGGACAAGGCGACCCTCGAGACGACGAAACCACGGCGGAAGAGGCCGTGATTGTGGACTATTCATTTCAGAATCACACCGAATCCATTCTTCGAAAAGGCCGGCACAGCGGCTCGAATTTTCGACGGACCATCTTTGACCGGGCGGACCTTACCGAGGGAGATTTCACGTCGTGTGATTTTCGGCGTGCCTCCATGGTGGAAGCGGATTTGATGAAATCTGCTTTTGACCACTCGGACTTTCGGGGGGCCGACCTTCGCAAAGCCCGGCTCAACCTCTCTAATTTCAAAAACTGTCAATTTGAAGGGGCAGACCTCCGGGGTATTCGCGGCAAGTACGCCATTTGGCAGGGCAGCGATTGGTGGAACGCCATCATGGATGAGGACTTGAGAAAGGCTCTTGCCAAAAAGTGGCCACGCCCATCTGAATGATCACTCTGACTCATCGTTCACAACCATGCGAACGGGTTGAAGGGCCATGCTGGCGCGAAGATTGAGCAACGGCAAGGCCGCCACAGCCAAGCAGAGTCCCATCATGGCACCGCAGATGTAGACCCAAGCCTCGTAGGTGGTCACCACTGCATCTTGCAGATGGGTTCGTGCTGAGGAGCGAACCATGAAACTGGCACCAACGCCTCCAAACAATCCGATGAGCGCCCCGCCCGTACAGAGGTAGGCTCCCAACCGACGCAAGCGATGAAGCAGAACGGCCCCGACGAGTAACAGCCCACCGGAAACCAACAAGGAAACGGCTCTGATAAGGAAAGCATGGTTTGACCGAGCTTCTTCCTCAAACGCGCGGTAGTCCTCAACCGTCGTGGGTTCGCCGCCCTGTGCATTGGGCGTCGCCAACAACGTATCCACTTGAGCTTCGTTCAGTCCAAACCGGTGAGCTTGGAGGTCTGCATAACCGTAGACCAAAACGAGGAGGGACCCGAGAAAGAGAAGGATGGCGAGGTTTTTCGGGCCTGTACGGTCGGGTTTGACATCGTTCAAGGAGTTGTTTGCCATGGGTTCAATCCTCCAAATGCTGCGTTAAGCCAGTCCGTAAATCGTCAGGGATGGGTTGCTTTTCCATCGTATCCATGTTCACACAAACCGTTGCTTGCTCCGAGACCCACAGGGTCTCGCCTGATGGGTTTCGAAACTCGTACTTCCACCCCAATGATGTGGTGCCAATCGAGGTGATGCCCACGGATGCCGTGATGGTGTCCCCGTACCGAAGGGGGGCATGAAACGTTGAGGTCAAGGAAACCACTGGAAAGCCAACCCTTCGTTCGTTGATCAGCGTGGGGTATGAAACGCCACACATCGGAAGCCATGCTTCCTCAAACACCTTGTGAGCGAGATCGAAGATTCGGGGGTAGTAGGCCACATTGGCCATGTCGATCATCGAGAACTCAACCGCTCGTTGAATTTCAACCGCCATGGAGGAAGGACTGAGGCGTCGCCAATGAACCCTTGCCTCGGGGCCAAAGGACCCACCCTCGCGCTTAAATGGGGGCGGCCATTCGGGCGAAATGGCCCTATAGTGTAGCTTGGATATCACAGAGGCTTGCGGAGCCTCGAACCCGTGTTCGAATCGCGGTGGGGCCGCCAGTTGAATCACTCAAGCGTGAGCGAGGGCTATGCCTGCTGTCTCAAGCACTTGAAGGTCGAGGGACTTGATGATGTCAGCCTTCTCGCCTTCAATGGGTTCCTCGAAGTCGGTGTAAATTTCTTCAGCATCGTAATCTGGGCTGGTGATTTTATCCACCAAAGATTTGGCAAGAGGGGGGTAATCGGCAGCAATCTTTCGCAGAAGGATGGGGTCGGTTTGCCAGTCGTTGGCGCCCTTCAGGCCACCGGGAGCTTCGTTGAGGTGCTCAACGATTTCGAAAAAGCCACACATCACGTAATGGCCTGTGGTTTCTTTATCATGGTCATCAAACAGAAGGTTCCACCAAGTTTGTCGTGGCTTTTGGTATTCAATGCGGTACCCCTTGTTCAGAGGTAAGCCGTAGTGAATTCGCCAAGACCATCCGTTGGTTCCTTCAAAGGTGAAGGTGTCGTTGGTGAAATCAAACCCACCGCCCACGGTGTTGGCAAAGTGTTGCTCCATGCTGGGAGAGAGAGGAGAGCGAGCAAGCCCATAGATGTGAAACAGGGTGCGACGAAGTGGGCTTAAACTCTCATGGAGCCAGGAGACTTCGTCGTTAAGCAAGCCGAGGAGATACCCAGCAAACAGGTCGTAGGCTGGCATGTTCTCTTGGTGGAGAACTTGAACGCAAGCGGTCTTTGGCTCCTTGACCAAGCCTGATTTAGGATGTACCTCCACCACGTCAAAGGAATTGTAGCTGAACGGATTCACAAATTTCCCCATGAAGGATTTCACGTCGACCCGATAGATGGCCAGCCGACCAACGATGATGAGGTGGTCTTCATCGTCAATTTGCATCCTGTCTTCGTGTTCTTCGACGATATCATTGACCAGGTTGGCGGCGACCTTGGCAGCGTTGGCGATGTTCAACATGGAATCCAGCATGTCATCGCGACGGCGTTCCTGCACGGTCTCTTCTCGAAAATTATCTCCAAACAATGCTGCTAACCCGTCAAACACTTCGCTCATGCTAGCCTTGACGGATGAGTGTATATGAACTCATGAAGTCCAGTCAACGATTTGCCAGCCATTGGCTTCAGCATGGCGACGAAGTGGCCCTTCGGGACTGACGGCGATGGAATGGCCGCATAAGGCCATGAACCAAGAATCTGCAAGCGTGTTGCCGTAGCCGTAGCATGTTGCTAAGTCGTGGCCGTTTTGTTCGGCATCCTGCTTCACGACGGGGACCTTGCCTTTGCGTCGAGGCACGCTCCAACCCCGTTCAGATCCTGAAAGAATACCTTCACGAACCGCTGGGCCACAGCCGTATACGGCGTCCATGCCGAGCACCTCGGCCATCGCTTCGGCCATGGGCGCTACCGTCGCTGTCACCAGCACCAAACGATGGCCTTGTTCACGGTGCCAAGCCAATTTTTCCCACGCTTGTGGAGGGATAAAAGCCTCCAGTTTCTCACGTGCAAGGTGGCGAGAATACCGCTCGAGCACCTGCCATGAGGCGAGCGAGAGGTGCCCTCTGTTTCGTGCTGCATCGTAGACGGCTCGGCCCCGAACCATGTTGGTGATGAAGCCGGTGGTCCACGCGATGGTCCCCCATGGGATGCGCCAGGGTCGGCGGCGAGCGAGGTAGGCGGTCAGGGTTTTCTCGCTCGACGCGTTGAGAAGCGTTCCGTCGAGGTCGAAATACGCTGCAACCTCGTGCCCCATGCGTCGGCGAGGTTGCCGACCCTACATGAGCGAACCGCCTACGACGAGGCTGGGGGAGTGATTTCAGGACTCGTCGCCCGAAGGGCCGTAGACGCGTCGACCAGCACGGTGGTCTTGCCACCACGTCAAAGAATGGCAGAGGTGGCGGGTGATGAAGAACCCGACTTTGCGGGGTGTAAGGCCGTGATTTCGCATTTTTTTATCGTGGTTGAGGTTCGCGACGATGGCTTGTGCTGAACAACCCGGATTGGCGAATACAAAACGACGAACCTCTTCAGCAAGTCGTTCAAATCGTGCTCGTTTTTGGCTCCCTTTTCCTGTCCGATGAGGCATGAACCAAGAAAACGGATTGAACCATTATCAAAGATTCGCTGGGACTTCACTTGAATTCGACCGGTTGCGTCGTCTTCCAGTTTGCCGTTGCCAACTTCTTGGCTTTCCCATCAGCGATGATGGGGTGAATGTCGTTCAGGCGACCGTGCATGCCGTGCACTTGGAATTTGACCCGTAATTCGGCCATTCGGTCTCGCTGAAGAGCTTCGTCCTGCTCGTCATCAAGGTCAACGGTAGCGAGGGTCGTGCCCTCGTTCGCGCAGGTGATGGTGAGGGTGTTGCCCGCATAGCTCAGGGTCGGGCGGAAGTCCCAATCATCGGGGTGGTGCATCCAGACGGAAAGGTCCACTGACACCGTGTCTCGAAGGGTAACGCGTCCGATTTCTACCGAGTCCACCATCGTAACCAATCCCTGCCAAACGGCCCCGCTTCATACCCCTTTCGCTTTCACTCGCTCGTAGCACCGACGGCGACCTCGGTCAATGAGGGGCGCATGACAATAACTTCCACCGTCAAGGTCCAATCGTTCCCAGGGTCGGGGTCAATCTCTCCAATGAAGGCATCGGGGTCGGATTGCTGTGCCACCACCGACCAAACCCATGGGCCTTGACCTTGCCCGCTGTCTTTCGAACGGAGCAGCATTTGAAGCAAGATTTCAGCCGAATCGGAGGTGTACATCCCGTCTTCACCAGGGGCGTTCATGCCATCATCAGCCATCTCTGCTCGTGCGGGTTCATTGGTGGAATAATTGCCCGGCTCGGTGGCCACGGTTCGCTTGTAATTGTCTTCAACGATGTGAAGAGCCAAGGTGAAATTATCGTGCGGCGGGGCGACGTCTTGGTCCAACTCCAACATGGCGTTGAACGACAACACCCGCCCAATTTCACCGGGCGTCATGTTTCCGGACCAGGTCTCTCCTTGGTCGAGGTACTCGTCCCACGCCATTTCGTACGTTTCGGTGATCCACGTCACTTGGAACGTACGGGTGGTCACGTTCACCACAAACGGTTCCAAAGCATAGGCGCCTGCAGCGTCATCAACGCGCAAAACACCGTTGATGATGCCCGAAGCGGACGTATCGAGCAAGACTGTTGGCGTTGTTGCGTCGGCGTCGTTGCGAGCATCGCCATCGCCGTCGCTGTCTTCGGCCGTGTTCAAGTCCCAACTAAACGTCAGATCATCGCCCTCGGGATCAAAAGAAGCGCTCGCATCCAGCAGCGCTGCATCACCGGCACGAACGGCATCGGGCATGGTGATGTCGATGCTTGGAGCCCCGTTGACGACAATGGTAGCGATGGCGTCATCCATACCGCCTTGGTCGTTGGTAACGGTAAGGCGGACGGTGTACTGTCCGAAAGAAAGGTAGGTGTGGGACGTGAAGCCAACGATTGTTTCAGCCGTGGTTCCATCACCAAAATCCCAAGCATAATTGGTGATGAGGCCTTCAACCGGAGAGGAGGCCCTGGCGTCAAGCGTGACCATCTCGCCTTCTTGGATGAGAGCGGGGTAAGCTTCGAGGGTGGCCCGTGGGTCCACGGTGGTATCAAGCGCCCCTGTGCATCCCGCCATGAAACTCAACAGCAGGGTTTGAACCACGACCAAAGCGAAAATCCGCTCTGCTCGTCTGCGCACCATGAAACAAGGCCGACCTTACCCTTTCTAATGGTTCGGGAGTCCAGATTAAACAGAAGTAGAGTTTTCGTCCTCGTCAAAGACCACCGCTTCGGGTACATCGCCCTCGACAGTGGCCTGCAGGTAGGGGTCGTCAAGCGATGCGACATCGACGATATCCACCTCATCCACGTGGGTGAAACTCTCGTCTTCTTCGGCCATTAAATCGTCAAAGGAAGCTTCCCCGGCGTCGTAGGGTGCCGCCACCAGCGCCTCCACCACCGCAGGTGGTTCCTCTTCGTCAAACAACGACAGGGCTTCGTTTGTTTTGGCTTCTTGAAGTTCCGCAAAGGCTTCTTCCTGAGGTATATCTTCGTCCACCAATGGTGCCTCGACAGGGCGAGTTTTCTTGTTCGATGAGTCGGATTTGAACCAATCTCTCAAGCCCATGGCGATGCTGAGGGGGTCATCGTGTTTGAGAGTGATGTTCAAAGGGGGCGCCCACAGGTAATCGCTCATGGCACAGGACCTTTTCGTAGGTGAGAAAGTCTTGGCTTTCGATTTGGAGACCACAGGCGTTTCAACCAACAACGACCGTATCGTTCAATTTGCCCTCATCGGAACACTCGAAGACGGTACGCCGGTCAACCGAGAACAGGTCGTGAAGCCGGGGATTCGTATTCCCTACGACGCCAGTCAGATTCACGGCATCTTCAACGAAGATGTGCGGGACAAACCCCCACTTTCCGAGGTTGCTGACGAGTTGGCTGAGTTGATTGAAGGCGCCATCCTCGTGGGTCATAACGTCCGAAGTTTTGACTACGCCATGCTGAAAACTGAATTCCTACGCATGGGTCGTCTCGCCCCACAACCGAAGGCGATCATGGACACCCTGGAGTTGGTTCGCCGACTTCGTCTGCCTCGGCCACACAACCTCGGCGCTTTGTGTCGGCGCCACGGCATACGACTAGAAGCGGCTCACACGGCGGCAGCCGATGCAGCGGCGACCATGCTGTTGTTTTGGCGCCTCTCCGTTGAACATGCTGCCGTCTTTCGCCGTTCGCTTCCCGAACTGGAACGTTGGATTGCCCACGGTGACCGACCCAAAGACGCCTCGGCGTTGGGGCGCGGCCTCGACGATCTGGTGCCGGTGGACGCCATGGGGAAAGTCAGGGAAGACGGCGGCGAACTCGTTCTGGCCTTTGGACGGCATCGGGGCCGCTATTTGTCAGAAGTTCAAACCAATGACCCGTCCTACATCGGATGGCTCCTGTCCTCCAACGGATTGGAATGCGATGCGACCAAGCAGCGCATCAAAGAACATCTTCGTTCATGAAGAACTCCGCTCGTAGGGCACATCATCGGGCATCGGCGACCATGGGAGTACATCGCACCAAGGTCCAATCCGCCACGTTCCCCGACCCGTCATGACCGACCCGAGGAACAAAGCGCCTTGATGGCCCGTGGACTGGAGGTCTTCCAGCACCTCTTTGCCGCGACCGTCGAACTTTGCGGAGATTTGGTGACCCGTCGGAATCGCACGGCCGGTCTCGTCCAGCGGCTCACAGAGTTCCAAAACCGCTGCGCCCGACGATGCCTCGTACCGATGAAGAAGCACCACGGCATCGCAAAAATCGCCCTGGTGTAATGTGCCGGATTCCTGGCGCCATGTCCACCAGTGCGGGCACCAAGCTTTCCAATCGCAAAACCCTCCACAACTGTCCGGTCCAGGCGTTGGTGACATGGGCATGGTGGTCGGTTGCGTGGCTTCCCAAGCCGCATAGGCTTGTTCGAGGACACTTTCGCCCTCAGCCGCCCATTTGGACGCCGTTTTGGTGTACCATCCCTCCGTGCGGACTGGCGGGGCCGAAGGGTTGTTGGCCAGCAAAATGTCCCTGTACATCCGAAGTTGCCGGTTCACCTCGGGCTTGAGTTCCTTGGTCGGGGCGTTGCCGGTCTTCAAATCGGCGACCAACCAACCTTGCATTTCCCCCGCATCGTCGACATCGGCAAAGAGGAGGTCAAGCCGCCCCATCAAGCGGCCGTCGCTGGTTCTGAGTTCACCCTCAACGGCGATGGTCAACGATTGAAGGTGCCGCCAAAGGGCGACGGTTACCTGTTCGTGATTGAGGTGTTTGGCGCCGATGTGGTCCAGGAGCAGGACGATGCCGCCTCGTTGTTGCTTCTTGGCTTCGCTCCATTTGGCATCTTTCCAATCGGGCCTCCTGGGGGTCGCCATGAAGACGGTTTTCTCCTCGTCCCAACGGGCCTTCAGAAATCGTTCTGCTTGAAGGGGAAGCCAGCCAGTTTCCGCATCGTCTTTACCGGCCAAGTCCATGTTGAGCAAATCTTCTATCGAAGCGTGAACGGCTGTGCCCAAAGAAGCAGCCATGCCCGCTTTGCGCGGCAGCCGTTGGCGACTCAACCAATACATCCGGGGACAGGTTTCGTATCGGTTCCAAGCCGAGGGAGAGAGTTGATGCGCTCGTGGCCTCTCAGGTGCACTCTCATCCATGCCCTGAGGGCCGTATCGTTGATGATGAAGGTTTTGTGACCAAACGGGGAAAGTGTTGAAGGGCATCGGGCCGCACCCTGCACCATGGATACCCCAAGTCTACGCATCAACGCCTCCATTGAGAACGAGAATGCCATGGTCATTGCCTGTTTCCCAAGCGTCGGTATGGTCTCCAGCATCGTGGCTCACTACCTCATCGACCATCTCGACCTTGAATTCGTTGGCGGGCTCGTTGACGAACGTCTCCCCGCCCTTGCTATGATCAACCAAGGCGTACCGCTGCCGCCCATTCGAGCCTACGCCGGCAAGCCGCAGTGCACCATCGAAGGGTGCGACCAAGTCATCTTGCTCATGAGTGAGATGGTGGTTCCTGAATCCCTCGTCCACAAGATTGTCTGGGCGCTCTTTGAGTGGTCCAAGGAACACAAAGTGCTTGCAGGTGTTGTCGTGGACGCCTTTGCGAAAGCCGGCATGAAGAGCGGCATGGACGGCGTGGACCCGGTTGTGGAATACGAAGACACTGAGGAAATCGACGTCGTCGGCATCGGCTGCAACGAGACCGTGCGTAAGATGCTCAAGGACATGGACATCCCCCTGTTGGAGACCGGTGTGATTCGTGGCATGAACGCCGGCATCCTCAGTGAAGCCTCCCGTCGCGGCCTCGGTACAATGTCCATCATGGTGGAAGCCGACCCTCGCTGGCCTGACGCCCGAGCCGCAGCGGCGTTGATTGAACGGCTGAACACGTTGCTGCCATCGATCAACCTCCCGCAAGAGCCCTTGCTGGCTGAGGCGGAAATGCTCGAAGCGCAAATTTCTGCGCTGATGGAATCGGCAGCCGGTTCTGAAAAGGGCAGTCCGTCATCCAACGCCATGCTCTACGGCTGATCATCCAAGAAAATCCGAAAGGGAGGATTGTCCTGCCAACGAAGACGGGGGTTCATCCTCCACCGGCGCTTCTGTTGACAATGTCTCCTGAAGTTGCGCATTGAGGTCGTCCTCCGACCAAACCGACACGTCAAGTTTGGTCGCTTTCGTAAGTTTAGAGCCCGCTTTTTCGCCAGCGACCAGGACGCTAAGTTTGGCTGAAACGCTTCCAACGATTTTTCCGCCCGCATCGATGATGCGCTGTTGGATATCTTTTCGAGGGGCCGACAGTGTTCCCGTTACGCAGAACGTCATCCCAACGAAGGGACCGGCGACTGTCTTGACCACTTCTCGCTCAATGGTCAGAAGACCGACCAGATCTTCCACCAGCGTTCGACGGATTTGAAGGCCGTCTCGGAATTGGAGGGCAACGATTTCACCCACACCGTCAAGGTCGAGCACTTGGCGGAGGGCTTGATTGTGGGCGTGTAGTTTCCCCGCTTCGTCGTGTTCGGGGCCGTACTCGGGCTCACCCGGCTGAGCATGCGCATCGTCCAACCATGCGAGCATGCCTTGCGCATCACCAAGGGTGGAAGCCATGGCCGAGGCCAACTCGGGGCCGATACCCGGAAGGCCGAGGGCATGGAGGAATTTCCCAAGCGACATCGTTCTCGCCTTGTCAACCTCCCGAAGGACATTGGTTGCTGACTTCTCACCCATGCGTTCCAAATTCAGAAGGTCATCCATCGTGAGCCGGTACAGGTCGGCACAGGAGCGGATGTATCCTGCGTCAAGCAACTGGTCAACGAGTTTCTCGCCAACCCCGTCAAGTTCCAAAGCCCGGCACCAGTACAACACCGACCGGCTGGTTCGTGCTTCGCAAAAGAGGTTCATGCACTTGAGAAAGGCGCCCTCAACCTCAACCGACCCGAGGCAGGCCGGGCAGGCCGTTGGCGTTGGAATGGGAGACCTCGTCGGCAGAGCGGCCGTGAAGGCTTCACCATCAGCATGGAATCGCCCATCAAGGTCAGCTTGGGTGGCTGGGCCAAGCGCTTGTTCGATTTTGGGGATGACGTCGCCTCGGCGAACGATGAGAACCCTATCCCCGAGGTTGATACCGAGCCGGTCCACTTCGCCCACGTTGTGGAGGGTGGTGTTCTCGACGGTCACGCCGCCCACGCGTTGCGGTGCGATGCGGGCGACCGGTGTGATGTTGCCCGTACGCCCGGTCTGCCACTCAACATCCAGCAACACCGAGAAGGCTTCCTCGGGCGGGAACTTCCATGCCAGCGCCCAACGGGGGTGGTGGGCCGTCATGCCCAATTGGTCGCGTTGTGCGAGGTTATCCAGTTTGAACACCACGCCGTCGATCTCAAACGCATAGCCACTGCGTTTTCCTGACCAGGCAACGGTGGCCTCGTCCAAAAGTTGGGCGGCCTCGGAAGAGGAGGCGCCGTGGTGAACCTCCCACGGTGCAGGAACGATACCGAGTTGGTCCTCCATCCAGACCAACATATCGGTGTCGTGGTCCATATCGGGGACGGGTTGACTGTCGGGGTGGCGGTGCTCTCCCACAGGAACTTGGGCGTCGTAGGCCTGGAACACCAAGTCCGAGGCGTCGGCCTTCCCGACAGCGTGCTTTTGTCGCAAAGCTCCGGCTGCAAGGTTCCGAGGATTAGGAGAAACTTCCCTGTATTTGGTCTCAAACACAGCGAGGGGCATCACGACTTCGCCTCGAACATGAACGTCGACGGGAAGAGGGAGCGTGTGCGGGACGTTAGCAATTTTTCGGGCGTTTCGGGTGACGTCTTCGCCACGCTCACCGCTGCCCCGTGTAGCTGCACGAACCAAGCGCCCCATGCGGTATTCCAACGAGAGGGCTGAGCCGTCCAATTTTGGCTGAGAGAGAAAGCGGGTGGCGCCGGAGGTGGTCGTGTGCACAAAATGGCCGAGTTCATCCGCAGAGGTGGCCTTGTCCAAACTGCGCATGGGGAAGAGGTGGTCCACTTTGACGCTGCCAGGTGCAATGTCGGCCCCCACACGGCTGAGTTGGGGGTGGTTTGGGTCCAACGCCTTGAGTTCCTCCCACAAGCGGTCGAATTCAGCATCGCTAAGTTCGGGTTGGGCCAGGTTGTAGTAGAGGTGGGAATGGTGGGCGATCTGCTCCGCGAGTGAGGCGATTCGCGCCTCATCTGCCTCGGAGAAAGCACCTGCTTCGCCCATGGTTGGAACAGGGGTGCGACAGGCTATGAAGCATCGCTTTTGGAACCATCAATTGAACTTGAGGGCCACGAATTCACTGTTCTCAAGCGGGCACCGCGTCATCACGGCTTGGCTCAAGATACGGAGATGAATTTCGGCAACCACATGAACGGTGGCCGAGAACATGTGGCCTGCGTGAGGCTTCAGGTCGTCGTCGGAAAAGGTCGCATGAAGATGGGTGAACGCCTCACCGCTTTCCCGTCGAGCAAGGTTGCCTTGCAGCGTCACCAATTCAGTACCGCCATCTAGGGTCACCCGGTGATAGACGTGATCGTCGTCCATGTAGCCGTACGTGCTGTCCCTTGTTCGCCCGATGCCGCTGGTGATGGCGGCAGCATCAAACCCCACCTCGTCGGCCAAGGCCTGCAAGGTCGCATGAATTTCTTCGCCCGGGTCCAGACGCACGAAGAGATCGTCGTTGCTTCTTGTCCACTCCATAGGGCGGGGTCATGTCGGCAGGTCAAGAGGCTGCCGTTCACTCTTGCTCAGCGAAGGCCTCGCCTCGGCGGGCCTGCTCCATGGCCTTGATGTATTCACGGGCCTTACCGAGCGACTGAGGATCGCCACCGAGCGGAAGCGGCCCGAAAGGGCCCCATCCGTTGCGCAAGAGCATGATGCGTCGTTTTGGTTGACGCTTGGCCATGCGAAGACGGTCCCACGGGTAGCGTTGGCCGTCGGCGAACAAGTGGGTGGAAGTGATAGCGTAGCGTTTTGGAATCAGCAACGAAATGAGGTGAAGGGCCAGGAACACATCCCAAAGGATGGCGTAAATGATCGGGGTGTTGCTCGCTTCCAGCAACGCCCAAGGCAGCACCATCATGGCGGCCATGGAACCGAGGTTACCCCACTGTCGAACCATTTCGTGAACGCCTTCGCTGGCCCAGGCAAACCCGCCTCCTGCAAGAGAACCCAGTTCTGGGACGTCTCGTCGTTGTTTGGTGAGCCAATAGGCGTCCCAGGCCACGATAGCGGCAAGGACGGCGACAGCGGTCATCGCCACGTTTTCTGCAGCCGGGAGGTCAACCATGCCGCTACCTCAAAGATGTTGTTGGTCAAGTGATGTCAAGTCGCCCGGGCCACCACGGCGCAAACGAGCGAAGAAGAGCAGGGCGACCACCACGAAGAGCGCAATGACCACCATCAAGGCGTTCACGTTCACATCAGCTTCCCCAGTATCGGCACCTTCCAACACGTCCGGCGTTCCATCGCCGTCATCGTCCATGTCCTCGGTCAACCAACTCGTGAAGCCCTCGGGGCAGTTCAGCACATCGGGTTGAGTATCCCCGTCGGTGTCAATTTGGGCACAAGCGTCGAGGGGGAAGGCGTCTTTGCTGTCGCTGAAACCATCGTTATCGTCGTCCTGGTCGTAGATGTTTGGGCCACATGACTTTCCTGTGTTGGGGTCAAACCACGTGTCAGAAGAACAGGAAGCCGACCAGTCGTTATCGGTGTCCAGCAAGGTGTACTCAAAGTCCATGGAAGCGGTGGCTTGCTCACCGTAGGTGTCAACCACCGTCGCTTCAACGATATAGAATCCTGCTGTCAAATCCGTGATGTTGAACACCGGCTCATCACCGCCTTGTAGGACGGTGTTGCCTGCCATGTCATACACGCGCCACGACAAAACCAGGCCGGTTACATCGTCCATATCGTCGCTCACCGTGGCGGAGGCACGAATGAAATCGCCCTCCATCACGCGTTGACCGGCATACGGCTCAAGCAGTTCAATGGCCGGGGGTTGATTGACAAGGACGTTGATCACCAACACCGATGGCGCAGTGGCTGGTGAGTCCACCGTCAATTCAGCGAGGGGTGAGCCCACCACGTCGGCCTGCACCACCCATTGGGAAGCGACGGCTTCTTGAGCGGCGGAAATGGTGCGCAAAAGAAGTTCAACGTCCACGGTGGTGCCTTGTACGCTAAACGGTTCGAGCAGTTCATTGCCATAACTGACCGAAAACAATGCAGCGACCGGAACGCCGGCCCGTTGTGCATCAAGGGCCATCGTTCGATAGGCCGAAAACGTGCCTTCCTCGCCCACGGAAACCGTTCCAACTTGGCCGTCGACCGAGACCACATCGGCATGGGCGACATCGACGCTACCTATGAGGGAACAAGCTTCCAAGCGGACGGGGTATTCCTCCGTTGCCAACGCACTTGAAACCACGATATGTGCCTCGCGCAACACCAATGGCGCACTGATTTCACCAGGGTCGGAATGAAGCGAAACACCGACGTTGTACCCCGTGATGTTGAGGTTCTCAACCACCAAGGAATCCGATGAACGTCCGTGATGGGAGATAAACGCGGTGCCGCTGCCTTCCCCTTCAAGGCTGATGTCTGAGAAATGCCCGGAAGTGCGGTCGACATCAATGGCGGGCGCTCCCGTCAAATGAACTCGCGCAAGCGTGATGCCCTCGTTGTTTTCCCCGACGATGCCTGCTTGACCCGACACCGTCCCAGAGACATCGGTTAAGGAGAAGGTCGACGTGATGCTGTTGAGGGAAAGAATGGCCCCCGTGCCTTGGAACCGGGTGGCGTTTACGCCGTTGATGGACCCTGAAACACCGGTCAATTCCATCCCCCAATCCGTTCCCTCTCCAATCACCAAATCTGAGAAGTGTAAGGGCGCCTGTTGCGCCCAAATTGCTTGTTCCTCGCAGTCGGCAAAACTGACGTTACTGAAGGTGATGAGGGCTGTGGAAGGATAGAGTTGAGCACAGCCGCTTCCGTTTTGCATGTGGCTGTTTCGAATGACCAACGAAGCTTGGTTTCCAGACTCAACCACGACCAACGGGTCGCTTGCAGAACGGGCCATGAACACGCCATCAGCATGAATGGAACCCAAACCAGAAACCGTCATGGCGGGGGCGGATTCAATGAGTTGCGTGCCTGAGAGTTCAATCACAGCGGCCGTGGACGTCCCGAGCGCCAGTCCGCCCCAGCGCGCCCCAAAGCCGGTAGATGAGAGGGTCGCTTCCCCAACATCGAGGACCCCGTTGACCGTGATGGTGGCGCCTTCCGAGATTCGGAGCGAAACGCCGTCTTGCACCGACATCGTTGAGGCGCTTTGCAACATCAGTGAATGGTCAAGGGTGTAAGGGCTCCACTGACGTTCGAGAACGAGCCAACCAGAGACGTCCCCGCTTGGCACGGTGGAGGCCATGAACGTGTGCGTCAACGACCGGTTGGTGTCCCATGTGACGAAATCAGAGAAGTTGCTACGTTGGAGGGTGACGGTTTTGATGCCCTCCCATACTTGCCCGGTATCGGTGACCCGCCGAGCAACAGTTTCGGTTGACAATTCGCCGTTGATGTCGGTCATCGCCACGGACCCTTCAATGGAGATCAGCGCACCTTCAACCGGTTCGCCTTTGTCCAGCACCACGAGGTCGAGGGTCGAGGAACTGGTGAACACCGCGCCCGTCATGGCGGTGATGCTTCCTTCAACGGTGCCGCCCATAACGTCAATCTCGCATCCGGGTTGAACGGTCAGCGAACCGAGGATGTTGAGGTGCTGCACCTCAACCGGGTTCAAACAGCCCCACTGAACGTTCGTGTCAAGGGTCAGTGAATCAGTATCGGTCCCGGACAAGACGCTTTGGCCGCTGGCTTGGAGCGAATCGGCCGTGATGGTGGCGTTTTGGCCGATGAATTGCCCCGTGCCTTCCACCGAGATCGTATGGCCGGGAGCAAGAACAACATTCGTCGAGATCAACGTCAAAGCGCCGTTATTTGCGACCGTCAAATCACCAGGAAGTTGGTGTGGTTGGCCGTCCGGACGAGGCCCGAGCACTACGTCTTGCCCTGCTGAGATGGTCCAGTCGCCCTGAGGAATAACAGGGACCTGAACCGACTGACCGCCTTGGCCCCCATAGAGCATAACTCGGGCCCCAGCGCCGTCAAGCGTCACGTCAACCACCGAACCGCTGCCGACCAGTGGAAGGGTGAGGGCACCGTTGCTATCGCTCATGAACGCAAAACCGTGAACCGAAACATGGGCCTCTACGGGTTGACCTGCCAAATCGGTAAAGGTGACGGCGGTCTCAATCAAGCGGTACGAAGCAGAGGTGCTGATGGTGGGGTTGGAACTTGAGCCGTAGTAAAGCGTCCCGTCACCAAGCGCATCGGCGGAAGATGGCGCAGTATTCAAGGGCGTGAAACTTCGTACGGTGGCGGTGCTGTCGGTGGACATCATGAGGGGGGTATCGTGCAATTGTGCCGTCCAAGAGGAAAGATGCAAGGTCGTGTCGCCTTCCATCAGCACGCCCTCGTCCTGTGCGATGGTCGTCAGGTCCGAACCGCGGTATGTTGAGTCAATGAGATGGAGCCCAGCGAGGCTTCCGATGTTGGCCTCGGCCGTCTGCACGACCACCGAGGTGTCCTCCAACATCATGCCGGTAGAAAGGTTTCGTGAAGTGAAACGATTGATGGAAAGGTCGCTATACCATGCGTTCAACCCAATTGAAGATTGGTCGGTAGACACAAAGGGTTTCTCGACGGTGATGTTGGTCCAATCATGGACGCCTCCGAGAACATCAAGGCCTACGCCTTCGTTTGACGTCAGTTCAACCTCAACGTTTGACAGGGAACTGGTAGGCGTTTGAACCGAGGCGCCTGTTTGTGAGGCGTTGACGGTGAGGTTGGCCCAAGTTGCATGACCACTGCCCGTGGCTTCAACGGCCTGTTCGTCTGCGAAAACGGAGACGTTGGTCATCTGCGATGTCCCAGTCCCCGACCATGCGATACCCAGCTTGGGTCCGCCTTCGATGATGCTGTTCTCCATTTTGCAAAGGCCATCGCAACGGATGTCGGCGGCTGGTCTCATCTCCGTTGATGATGTTGAAGTGAAGCCCACGTCGTTCAAGAGTATCGAGGAAACGCCACGGCCCACCACCAATCGTTCACCATGGAGGCGAGCAACATGAAATTCAACGTCATCAGCATCTCCTGCATCGATGGCCAATGCAAGACCTGTGCCCCAAAATGTTCGCACGAACGATGAAGCGCCCGAAGCGGTGGCGAAACCAACGCTTGCGTTGTTAACGTCAAGATCAGAGATATCGAGCGTGCCACCGTAAGACTGGACGCCCACGCCCGCCTCGATGACGGTGAATTCAGCCACGTTGGCTGTAGCGTGATTGGCGAGGCCGACCGCCACTTCAGTGGCCGTGCCGTTGGTAAACGTGAGGAGCCCGCTCTCAACATACAATGCTTCGTAATCCATTCGGTTGGCCTCAAATCCCGTAATGATGGCTTCCCCACCCATCACGGAGACGCCTCGGTAGGCGTCGTTGAACACCACGTCGGTGCCGTTGAAGTCGCCTCGCACCAAAACCCCGGCTGAAGCGTTCGATACGGAAACTTCGGTCAGGTTGGCTTGACCTCCGACCTCGACGACAAGACCCGGCCACAATCCCTGGCCGTGGGACCCTTGCGTTTCAGGTACGATGGAGGAAGAGAACATGGCTTGGTTGGCCACCAAGGTTCCTTCTACGATGATGGCGTAATCTCTGGCATCGACGGTGGTGCCGGGTGAAACGGTCAAGGTTGCGCCGCTCGCTACGGTCACGTTCCCTGAAAGCACCACGTTTCCAGACCACGTGGTGTTGGTCGTTACGGTGCTGTCTGCTCCACTCACCATCGGAAGAAGGAGAACGGTCAGAAGAAGCCCCACCATGCTCACTGCACGCCCTTGTCGCATGGACTGGCGTTGAAGTGGCGCCATATCAATCCCAAGGCTACGCGTCTTCAAAGTATTCACTCAACGCAGGTAAAGTGGTGGGCCCGCCCGGATTTGAACCGGGGTCTGACGGCCCCCAGCCGCCAAGTATAGGCCAAGCTAACCCACGGGCCCGAGGAAATCCTCAGTTGCGTGCAGCGCTGAACGGTGCGACCTCTTCAATGAGATCGAGGTGTCCAACATACATACGTCGGCAACAATAACGCTTCAGGCCCACTTCATTGAGGGCTTCAGCATCGGTTTTACCGTCCGCCAGCAATTGCTTGAATTCTTCCCACTTGTGGGCGACAACACCGCCACAACTGAAACATCGTACTGGAATAATCATCATCTCACCTCATCGATAGGACTTCTGCTTCTTTCGGCGAGCACCGCGACCAAGTTGATGCTTTGGCTCTTTTCGGCGCGGGTCGTTGACCAGAAGGCTGCGGTCAAAGCGCAGGAATTCGTCTCGGAGTTCTTCGTCAACGCCTTCTGCGCCGCCGTTGTAGTGAACAAGTCCACGCGCAATAGCGGTTCGAATGGCATCAGTTTGACCCATGATGCCGCCACCGGTGGTGGTGATGGAGATGTCAACTTTGGCCAATCGGTTCATGGCGTCGGCGATGACCAAGGGTTCCATTGACTTTCGGCGGGCCAGAGAGGGCTGCATGATTTCAATGGGCTCGGAGTTAACACGAACGCGCCCCTTGCCAGCTTTTACGCTTGCACGGGCAACGGCGGTCTTTCGCTTTCCAGAGGATTCAACTGATTTCTTCTTGCGTGCCATCACTGGTCACCTCCCGTCCATCGGTGAGCAGGCGCTCCCAAGTCTGCGCTGACATCACCCAAACGGATGTAGCGGTCAGGCAAGTCTCGGCGGAATTTGCTGTCGTCGCCTCGCTCATGGCCTTCAGGCAGATCACCTGAAAGATGGCTTGGGCAACCGATTTCAACACGAAGGTTTCGGAGGGCTCGTCGGCCACTGCTCTTCTTTTGGTAGGGCAGCATGCCACGAACGGCTCGCTTGAGGATCATGTCGGGCATACGTGGGAAGAACGGTCCCTTGCGGGCGTGGTTCAACTCGTACTTCTTGTGATAGTTGTCGAGAACGGCTCGTGGGCGACCGGAAATGATGGCTTTCTCTGCGTTGATGATGATGACCTTGTCATCGCGGTCGTCCCTCGCTGCCTTCAGCAGAATGTCGGCTGATGCAGAAGCGAGACGGCCCAATATCAGGCCATCGGCGTCAAACACGTAGGTGGTTGTATCAGCCAAGGATAACAACCCCCTTTCCGTTTGGGTTTTCGTTCATCAGCTCGCCGTAGGTCATGATTCGACCTCCAGCGGCTTCTATCTTCTCACGGGCACCGTTGCTGACGCTGTAGGCGGCGATGGTGTGACCGTTGGTCAACTCACCAGAGCCGAGCAGCTTGCCTGGAACGAGGATGGTGGCACCCTCGGGGGCGTAGCGGCTCACACGGCTCAGGTTGGGTTGGGCCCAATTTTTGCGACTCTTGGAGAGGCGCAAAGCCACATCTCGCCAAACTGCAGCTCCGGTGTCGCGAGACTGGGCTTTCAGTTGGTTGATGGTATCAACCAACTGGGCGTTTGTCTTACGTTCTGGGTTGCTCATTTGACTCCCTCGATGCTATGAAGCAACCTGCCGACCGTCCATCCCGTTATGAAGGCACCGACGCGAGTGAGACCTTCATCGCGCCGGAGCGCCACGGTTTCCCGTGCTCTTCTCAACTCAATCGAGAAGGATTTCGCCCTTGGCGTCAAGCAGTTCGACCACCAAGCCGGCCGCTCGGGCTTGGACGATGATCTCGTCGTGAAGGGTATCGGAAAAGTCGTCAAGGGCTCCCAAAGCGGTGATGCCCGCGACGTCCGTCAAACGGTCGATAAGGTGGTTTAGGATACAACTCACACCGTAGGCTTGGCCTGCACGGAACGCATGATCGGCGCTTCCAACTTCGGGGTCTTCTGCCTTCATACGGAGCATGACGGTTTGGGAATAGGCCACCAGAGCACCGTAAATGGACTCGATGATTTGGGCTGCTTCCAAATCGCCCAGCAGCATCTGGGATTGAGCAAGGGCGGCACGAACGGCCTGTTCGTACATACCGTGGGCTCCGATGGTGTCGGTCGTTTCGATTTGCATGGCTTGGTCAATGAGCGCCTTCCAGTCGTCCATGAACCTACACAAAGGCCTCCAGCCTTTGAAGGTTAAGGCCTCAGCGGGTCTTGCTTTCGCTGGGATTACCTCAGCCATTCATCGGGGGAGCTTCAAATCTTGAAGTCCGTGCTCTCGCCTTCAACGATACCGGCCTGGCGGACGGTTCCGTCTGCGGCGACGAATTCTCCGGCCTTGGTCAGGTTGTCGTAGATGCTGTCAACGTCCACGCGCTTCACCACGGACTCCTCGCCAAGGGCCATCGTCAACGAATTGGTGATGGCTCCAAGCGTTTGCAGAGCACGGTCTCGATGGGTTGCATCGATGGTGTGCTCGGAATAGCGGGCTTCTTCAAAGATGGACAGGAAGTCATCCAGTTGGTCGGCAGGCACCATGTTGAACGCCGAGCGAACAGCCGCTTCAAACTCACGTGCCGTTTCGTAGACCTTCTTCATGAAGCCGTATTTCTTGAAGTGCTTCACGAGACTCTTGTAGCAGTCGAAGATAGCAGCGATGTATTCGTTGCTGGCTTCGAGTTGCATCATGGCGTCGGTCAGGATACCACGGAGCGCTTGGACCTGCCGTTGCTGCTGAACACGCTGGTAGTAAATCGCCCCTGCAATGAGCAGAGCCATCAATACAACAGCGAATCCAATGAGGTTGCTCGGGCTGAACAAGCCACCGGCATCGCCCAAGGCTTCGGCTTTCTTGTACGAGATTTCGTGCGAAATATTGTCCTGTGAAGGTGCGAAGTACGTCGAGCCGGGATAGAAGGCCGTGATGCGCCAGAGACCCGAACACGGATTACCGTCGCAATTTTGTCCAACGAATTTCCACTCAAAGGACGCAATACCTTGCTCGTTGGTTTTGGTCTTGTTGTTCAGGTCTGAGACAACCCATTCGCCGGTCTCGTCATCAAAGAACTCGTAGGAGAAGATGACTTCTTCGTTCTCAACAGCGAGGTCAAGACGATCTCGCAAGAGAGCGATTTGTCCCGTGATGATTTTCCCCTCGTGTGCGCCGTTTGCGCCGGAGTTACTCCACGTTTGCTTGACCTGAAGGTCGACGCGGGAACGAACGAGCACTTCGATGTCCATGGCGGACCCGTTCAGGGCATTGCTGCTGTCCTTGTCACACCCACCTGGGATGTTTCGGTCAGGTTCGAACGCCACGCGGAGGGTGCGGAAACCTTCCAGTTTTCCACCGGTGGTTTCCACGCCTCGCAGGGTTGGATTTTGCAACGGGTCGCCGCTGAACCACTCCACGCTTCCGTCGATATCGCTGGTGCGAACCGTGGCGAGAGGACGAACGTTCTCGTCGGGGTCAAGGTAGAGGTTGAGACACTTTCCACCGACGGCTTGACCGTTGGATTGTGCAAGGAAGGCGTCGATGTGGAATGATTCCTTCAGGTACAACACGGGGTAGCGGGAACCGTTTGGAGCAACCCACTGGTCAACGCTGGACTTAAACGGCCCCACTTCGGTAATCTGCAACGTCGAGTTGGAGAAGACGTCAAACTCGGTTTGAACCGTTTTGTTCTCGTATCGGTAAGCGTCGTTGTTGTCGTAGGCCGAGTACGAAACCGTCACCTTGGCCTTACCGGCCATAACGTCCGAAAGTGGACAGGTGATGGAAAAGAAACCGTCAGCGTTGGTGGTGCCGGACTGACAAGCAACAGGACCGGTTTGACCGTTCACCATCTCGTAGTTGACACGGATGTTTCGGTCGGTCAGGTTCACACCCAGTTCATCGCTGAGTTGGCCGGTTACGATCATCGGCTTGGGCACCACTTCACCCGTAAGCGGGTCGATTTCACTGGTGTAGACGATTTGGTCGTCGACCGTCATCACGGTTCGTCCAATGAGGTTGAAGCCGTTGGCGTTGTTCGTCATCGTCAGTCGGAAGTGGTCGTTACCCGGCACTTGGGTGCACGGGTCCCATGCGCCCTGAATGCCAAGGTAGCTGACGTCAAGCGGCTGACAGCCTTCGTTTGGCAGCGTCTCCTGGAAGCGCAAAATCACGTTCACAGGGCCAAAGCCATCGGGCAAGAACGACTCGGGGTCTGCTCGCAACAAGCCCGGATTAAGTGGAGAGATGTTGGACTTCAAACAGCCAATCGTCTCTTCCACTTCCAAACCATCGCCGTCGAGGTCGCGGTCGGGGATGTTGTCGCCGTTCCCGTCATAGAAACAGAGGTGAGAACCGTCCGGCTCAACTTCGGGTAAGGAGATCACACCAGCGTTCGGCGCCAACGTGGCGACGACTTGGCGGTGGAGTGTGCCTTGGAAGTCAGAACCTTCGAAAATCACGTCAACCAGTCCGCCGTACGGCGTTTCGGCTCCTGAAAGGGCGGTTCCACCCGAATCTCGAATGCTCGTCTTGTTATCGTCGGCCACTTGAGCTGTGAAATCCCATTTATCGCCAGAACGCCGCAGGTTGTCTTCGGTCGAGATCACCTGCATGTAAGTTCGAGACACGACCCAAACCGATTGAGACTTGGTTGTCCCTTTGAGCAAGGACGTTCCGGAGTACTCAAACTGCAACGTGAAGTTGCCGAGAGCATCGCTAGCAGAGACGTTGAACGGTATTTCGAAGAAGCCGTTGTTGTCCGTGAAGTTCACGCCGGT
Organism: Candidatus Poseidoniaceae archaeon; assembly: GCA_938030705.1. Lineage (GTDB taxonomy): Archaea > Thermoplasmatota > Poseidoniia > Poseidoniales > Poseidoniaceae > Poseidonia. The sequence continues at coordinate 6,713 of CALHIR010000002.1, read as the reverse complement.
GCGGCCATCGAAGGACCAGGTGTAGTTGACTGGAGCGTTTCGAACCGGTTGGAGCGAGTTGTCCACCAACTTGGCCTGAATGGTGGTGTTGGTGTTCCGATAAAGGCGGGGCAACGAGGTCGTCTGGAAGTCGGTGGTACCGACCACGGTGACGTTGATGTATGCGCCTGTTGGAGCCAAGGTTGACGTGTTTCCGGTGAAGTAGTAGGCGGAGTTGGTGAAATCAACACGGAGACCGTAGGTTCCAGCGCTGTATTGGCTGAACCAAGACCAGTTATAATCGTAGGTTGCATCGCCGTCCTTCATGATGGGGCGTTGTGTGTAAGCCGTTTCACCAGCGCCGAGGAACTGACCGTTCTTATCGACGTCGACCTGGAGCGCAATCGGATCTTGGTCCCACGGGTCGTCGGTACGGTTGGTGACCTTTCCAATGACCTGAAGAGATTCACCCGTATTCATCTCTGGAACAATCTCACAGCGAACGGGGCTGTTCGGATCCGTTCGGTCGACCGGCCCACAAGGCGGCAAGTTGCTATCACCGCCGTTCACCAAATCGATGAACCAGTGGGTGCCGTTTCCGGAAAGGAACGGCCGGAGGGCTGCGGCTTGACCGGTCAAGCCTTCGGGCGTACCGTCCCAAGACTTTGGATACGGTTTGAAAGCTGACACGTCGTTGTAGTTAACGCCGGCGTTGGTCAAAGCAGGCTGGTGGAACAGTGTCGACCAATCTCCAAAGGTACCGTCGCCGTTGTTCACGGTGGAGTCGTAGTAGTAAATCGGACTCAGGCCATCAAGAATCAGCGTTCCCTCAATGTTCATTCGGTGCATGATGCGGACAGAGAAAGGTTCTGCCTCATCGCCATGCAGGTAGGGGAACGGCCACTCGGAGGCCAGTTCTGGTGAGACGCGGGCGATGATTTCGATATCCCCTGCGGGGAGGCTTGTGTTGGTGTAGTTGTACCGCAACGGGTCGCCGTTGGTGTCGAGCACCACGTCGTGTTGCTTGGTCAAGTCGTTCCAAGCGATTTCTTCGTATCCGCCGGGGATTTGGCCGACGCCGTTATCGGCGGTCGAATTCCACTGAACTTGCTTCCACGTACCTGCAATACCCAAGTCCTGGACAAAGGTCAGAGAGGCCCATCCGGAAGCGTCGGTTCGGTAACCGTTGTTGCCCAACCCGGTGAAATTGGTGGGGGCGGTTAGGTTTCCAAACAAGCCACCGAAGATGGAGAAGGTGATCGGCGAATTCCTGATTCGATTATCGAATAGCCCTCGGTCCCAATCAGCCTCATAGTGGGCCTTGAAGTCAAGCCAGAACGGTTGTTCATCGCTGCGGAAGTAGGTCCAAGCCGAATAATCAACGGTCATGTTCGCTTCAGCGCCCACATAGTACGACTGTGATTGATTACCGTTGAACAGGAACATCTCCGTCACTTCTGCATACACACGGTAGGTTGTGTTATCACCCACGGTCAAATCTTCGGGGAAGAGGAATTGACCCACGCTGAAGTTTCCGCCAGCAGTGGTCAGCACGTCGATGGTTTCGATGGCCGTGGTGTTGTTGGCGGTCCATTCGATGTGCACTTGCACAGGGAGTTGTGGAGCAGATTCAACCACGCCGGTGATGGGATTCAACCAATCCACATGGCCGGAGAAAATGGCTGGCGTTTGTGCGTCAAGCCAAAGATTGTCAGGTAGATTCAGCGTAATGTAGGTCGGCGCCTTGTCGTCTGCATCCAAAATACCGTCGTTGTCATGGTCCCAATCCGAAGTCAATTCAGCGTCTTCGGTGTGGTCAAAGTCCAGATCGTTGCGGGTGTCGTTATCGTCGTCGTTGTCAATCGCGTCCGGTCCTGTCGATGTATCAAGCGGGTTGGCAAGTCCTTCGCCGTCTCCGAAGTCATCGTGGTCCCATGGGTTGGTGGAATTTCGGTCAAAGCGAGTCGGCCAGAGCAAGACTTCGTCTTCATCGTGCATGCCGTCTTCATCGTCATCCTCGTCCAGGTCGTCTCGAACGCCGTCGTTATCGTGGTCAAACGCTGCGGTGATGCTCTCGAGGAGTTCAACGGCGTTGGTCAAACCATCGCCGTCCCAGTCATCGTCAGCCCAGTTTACAATGCCGTCGTTGTCGTAATCCCACGTGGACTGTTCTTCGCCCCAGAAACAACCGGGCAGTTGTTCTTGGTCAACGTCCAAGCGGCCGTCGTTGTCGTCATCGGGGTCTTCACCATCGGGGATGGCGTCGTTATCGTTGTCAACGTCGTACAGCGTTGGTTGGCGGAGACCTTGCGACATGATGCCGCGGTCCCAAACAGCCTGGTAAAAGCCGTCATCGTCGGCGTCGGCGTCGTTTCCGTCGTCGTCGTTATCATCGCAGTTGTTTCCAGTGAAGAAATTCCCGTTGTTCTGACCGGTATCGTCGTCAAGATCGAAGTTACTGTCCACTTCAAAGAAGTCCCAGACGCCGTCGTTATCGTCATCCACGTCAAACCAATCAAAGATGGAATCGTAGTCGTCGTCCAAATCGATGGTTGAGTTGGTGAAATCGCCGTCAATATCGCCGTCAACGTCGTTCTTGAGAAGGTCAGCCCCCAATTCATCGGGGAAATCGGCTTCCGGACCGTTATCGCTGTTCCACTGCCAGATACCTGTTGCCAAACCAACCCACGTGATGTAAGCGTCTCGGTTGTCGGTCATCTGATTGTAAGTTACAGCTGAATCGATGGTGCCGTCGCCACCGAAGTCGTAGTGCCAGCACCCAATGCCTTCAACGGGCGTACAACTCCAGTTCCCCGATGGGCCGCCGGCGGTTGCGCCTTGGTCAAAGGCAGCGTCGGGTCGGGTCGAGTAAGGGGCGCCGAACTGGGCGTTCACACCGTTGAGTGGCATCTTGTAGGCAAGTGCGTACGAGTAGCCACAAACAAAGCCTTGCCCGAGATTTCCAGCAGTCCATCCGCAAACAGAGAGGTTGTAAGTCCCGCCCATCTTGATGTCGTGAACATCGAGAATACCGTCGTTACCCTCGTCCTGGTCCCACCAATCGGGCATGCCGTCGGCGTCTTGGTCAACGTCCAAGCCGTTGATGAGCGAGTCACCGTCCGAATCAATATCCCAATCGTTGCCGCCGTTATACGGTGACCAACGGGCGAAGAGGAACCAATAGAATTCTGGGACAACGCCGGGCGTGACCGGGTTGGTGGTAGCATCGTAGCCGTTGTAGTTGAGGACCACGTCAGCGAACGGGTAGTGTTGGAACACCATGCTCCAGTGGTCGGTGGCGTTGGTGCCGTAGAGTTGGCTGTCTCCCGACCCGTCAAGGGCCCCACCGTCGTTCACGGGGTAGTAAGGTGTAGCAAAGTCATCGGTTGCATCGTAATCCACAATACCGCAGTTTCCGTCATCGGGGTCGTAAAGGTCGGAAATACCGTCGTTATCGTCGTCCCAGTCAATGCTGTTCTCGAGCCCGTCACCATCGACATCGGAATCGACGTCGTTTGGCCCGTCGTCTCGGTACAGGCCACCGTTAATCTGGTGGAGATCGTTGTCATTGTCGAGGTCGCAGTCCCAGTCAATGTCCAGTACGTCGATGATGCCGTCGTTATCATCGTCAACGTCATCCCAGTTGCTGATACCGTCGCCGTCCCAGTCATTGAATTGAGAGAAGGAGGCGCGGCGTGTTTGACAGCGAGGGTCGGGGCTGGTGGGGTTTGGATTGGCTTGCGTGGGACAGTTCCAAGCAGACACATCAGCAGCGGTGTCGAGCGGGAAGGAGTCGTTCTCGTTCTCGATATTATCGTTGTCCAAGTCATAGGGGAGGTCAGCACCGCCAACAGCGAAGTTTCCGAGATTGTCAGGCGATGTCGTTCCACCCATATCGGTATCAAGCCAGTCGTAGATGCCGTTGTAATTCTGGTCAAACGGTCGGCGAAGGTCGTCATCGAGGTCGTAATCATAGTCGATTTCACAATCGATCGACCCGTCAAGGTCGCCGTCTGCTCCGGGGACTTCAAAGTTCACGCTGGAGATTCCTGAAACGGAGACTTCCGCATCGGATGCACCGCCCGTGATGGTAAGGACATCGCCGTTAGCGTATCCCGAACCTGCTTTGTTGATGCTTACGCTGGTGACCACGCCGGCTGAAGTGGTGATATCCAGGGTCATCCCGCTTCCGGTGCTCGAGCTCGAAGAGGTGGCGACGTTGTTGCCATCGACGTAGCTTGTCCCACCATCGGTGAGCGACACGGCGGTCACGCCACCGTTCTGAAGACCCGTGTAATCAGCGGCCTGGTCGTTGTTGGTGTCGATTTGAATGCACGTGTCAGGAATGCCGTCGTTGTCGTCGTCCGGGTCAACCATGTCGAGAATGCCGTCGTTGTCGTCGTCGGTATCGGCCGAGTCTGGCGTGCCGTCGTTGTCGTTGTCCGGGTCGAGGAAATTGGGTGAGCCATCGCCGTCCAAATCGCCGTCAACAATTTGGGTGAACGAAGGTGTCCCTTGAGCACCCAAGGCTTGGAATCCTGAAGCGCTGGCACCGGGGCCGTTCACGCGGTTGCGCTCCCAATCCACGTAATCAACGCCGCCAGAGTATTGGCGGTATTCGTTGAAGGTCCAAAGGCGTGAGCTGTCGTACAGCGTGGCGGTGGTGGACATTTGTGTCGTGATGCTGGCGTCGTAGGGGTGGGCGTCCTGAACGTCAGGGACGCCGTCGTTATCGTCGTCGGTGTCAAAGTAATCCGAGACGCCGTCAGCGTCCAAGTCGCACGGCCAGGTGAACTGGTCAATGCGGCCGTCGTTGTCGTCGTCCTCATCGTATCGGCCGGGCCCGGCACCGTCGCTGTCTTCGTCGGTCACGCCGTCGTTGTCGTGATCCATTGGGTTCTGGTCGGCGAGATAGAAGTTGCCAATCGCGCCGATATCGGGGTGAGGGTGGTCAATGGTTGGGTCGAGGTAGCGATCGGTGGACACGTTTCGTGGGTCAAGCCCTTGTGCCTCAAGAGCGTCATAATCGATAGGGCCCTCGAGAATACCGTCGTTGTCATCGTCCCAGTCATCAACATCGAGAATGCCGTCGTTGTCGTGGTCGTAGGGGTCGGTCCCGTAACAACCGTCGAATCGCTCGAGCAAGTCGTAGATGCCGTCGTTGTCGTCATCAAGGTCGGCGAGGTCGTCAATACCGTCGTTGTCGTGGTCGCCGGCCCGGGTTTCTTCAAGGAAGGTGGAGTACGAGGGGATGGCAGCTTCCAGAACAGAGAGGTCAACGATGACACCGGCAGAAACACCAGGGTCGGACCACATGAGGTTTCTCAGTGCCTCGTGCGTCATGTCGTATCGGCTGTCATGGGCGCCGTCCCATCCGCCTTGGCCGCCTTGGTCGGTGGATTGAATCGGCGTCATGCCGAGACTCCCGCCGTCAACAAGTTGCGTTGAGCGGGTGGCCTCTGGGCCATCGTGGACGGTTTGAACAATAGCAAGAAGGCTGCTGGCCAACATCAAAAAGACGATGATAATGGCCATGGAGAGTTGTTGTCGTTCTTCGATTTTTTGAGTGTGTTGTTTTGACAGCATACGGGCACCTCGTAATCACCTCTCCACCAAAATACCCTATTTCAAGGGCGTGGCGCGAATGTGCGGTTCCGTATCACTGAACACTCTGCGTATCAACGCGATGAAAGCCGAAACAAGTGAGGCGTAGCCCACCGGTTTGATGGAACAGAAGATGGAAGAAAAGGAGGCGCCCTGGGGCCTTAGCCCCAGAGCGCCTGTTGTACCCGTCGGAGACGGTTCTTTGACAGACTGTCGTTGCGTTAACTTCAGAACTCGTAGATGTCGAGGATGCCGTCGTTGTCGTCGTCATCGTCCTCGTAATCATCAAGTCCATCGTTGTCAGCGTCGAATTGACCCGTGAGATCGTTGCCGTCGTTGACTTCAAACCAGTCCATAAGACCGTCGTTGTCGTCATCGTTGTCGGTAAGATCCCAAATGCCATCGTTGTCATGGTCGTAGCGGTAGCTTCCGGCAATGCCGTCGATTTCGTCAACATCGAGGATGTTGTCGTTGTCGTCGTCGTCGTCTTCAGCGTCGTCCATACCATCGTTGTCGTGGTCTCGGGACAGATCTTCGCCCATGTCGCCAATGTCATTTCGGTTGTCAATGCCATCGTTGTCGATGTCCAAGTCAACAGCATCGGAGATGCCGTCGTTGTCGTGGTCGTAGATGTTGGTGTTGGGGTCGCCATCGTTCACTTCCTCGCGGTCGTCGATGCCGTCGCCATCAGCGTCATCATCCTCGAAATCGTCGGTGCCGTCATTGTCGTGATCCATTGGTGAATCATCGACAGAGTCGGGGATACCGTCGTTGTCGTCGTCGTTGTCAACGTCGTTCGGGATACCATCGCCATCGTTGTCGTTCTCGTCCTGGTTGTCGAGCTGCTGGCCTTGCTGCTGATCGGATTGCTGGCCTTGTTGACCTTGTTGTCCGTTCTGCGTCTGACCTTGCTGTTGCTCGTTCTGACCGTTCTGGTTCTGACCGTTCTGGTCTTGGCTGGTCTGGTCACCTTGCTGGCCGCCTTGCTGGCCGCCTTGCTGTTGTTGACCTTGGCCGTTGTCTTGCTGCTGACCTTGCTGGCCTTGCTGACCTTGCTGGCCTTGCTGACCTTGCTGGCCTTGCTGACCTTGCTGACCTTGCTGACCTTGCTGGCCTTGCTGACCTTGCTG
>CALHIR010000001.1 GCA_938030705.1 Candidatus Poseidoniaceae archaeon | reverse complement strand
AGGGGTTTGGACTCTAATCGGACAGTTTGGCGCAGTCCACCGAACAGGGGGTTCGGACTCTCTGAGGGGAGTGGACGCTGGGGGATTTGAACCCCCGGCCTTCTGGTTGCAAACCAGACGCTCTTCCAACTGAGCTAAGCGCCCTTGTAATCCGAGCGGTGAGCCACTCCCTTTTGAGCCTTCACCTGTGCAGGACAGCGAATCAAACGCAGTCAATGGTGGCGTCCCGGTCTGGGCCAACGCCCACGCTGGTACAGGGCACGCCCACCAAGGCTTCGAGTTTGGCGATGTAGTGTTGGGCGGCGGTGGGCAGGACGGAGATTCCTTTACCGGATTCGTTGGCATGAACCGCCATGGCCAGCCACTCGGAAAGCGAGAGTTCAGGGAAACCTGGCATGGTGATGTAAATCGGCTTGCAGCGGGCGAGGGCCGAAGCCGTGGAGGGAAGTTCGGTAATCTCCTTCCCGTCCAGTTCGTAGGCCACGCAAATCTTGAGTTCGTCAAGACCTCCCAAAACATCCAATTTGGTCAGCGCGAGGCCGGTAAAGCCGTTGATGCGTTGGGCGTGACGCATGACCACAGCATCAAACCATCCACATCGGCGTTTCCGTCCGGTTGTGGTTCCAAATTCTTTGCCGACGGTGCCCATGTGGACGCCTGCTTCGTCCTCGACTTCTGTGGGCATAGCGCCGTGGCCAACCCGAGTGATGTAGGCCTTGGTGATACCGATGACGTCCTCCACATGTCCGGGGTGAATGCCAGCACCGTGCGTGGCGTTGCCCCGGGAGGTTACGGAGGAGGTGACGAACGGGAAGGTCCCTTGGTCGATGTCAAGCAGGCAACCTTGTGCGCCTTCGAGAATCACGTGCTCTCCGAGTTTTAGGGCGTTGTCGAGCATCAGACCGGTGTTGGCAATGCAGGAAGCATAGTTCTCGTGAATCCAGGCGATATCGCTGGCCAAGCCTTCGGCCGATACACGCTCGGAGGAGCCTGCGGCTTCCAGTGAGGCGTTCATGCGCTCAACGGTAGCGTTGGTCCATCCTTCATCCCCGTGGACTTCGGCCACATCGCCGAAACGAAGGCCGACCCGGTTGATCTTATCGGCGTAGGTTGGACCGATACCACGACCGGTGGTGCCAATCTTCGTGTCAAGACTGTCCATGTAGCGGTGGTAGGGGAGGATGATGTGAGCTCGCTCACTGACAAAGAGGCGAGCACCACGTGGGTCTTCCCCGGTTGTTTCTTCCCACCCGGTCAGTTCTTTGTCGAGAACCCACGGGTCAATGACCATGCCATCACCGAGAACAAGATGGCATTCCTTGCGGGTGATGCCCGACGGCAGAAGATGGAATTTCAGTACCTGTTCACCGAGGACGACGGTGTGGCCGGCGTTGTTTCCACCTTGAAAGCGGGCGACCCACGTGGCTTGTTCGGCCAATCGGTCAACGAGTTTTCCTTTCCCTTCATCACCCCACTGAGCGCCTAGAATCACGGTGGCTGGCATGTTAATCCTCGTTTCATCGGCACCGCGGGACGCCTTTGAACCCTGTGATGCTGTTTTGTTCAAATCCGTGGTCTTGCCGTAATGAAACCGGCCACGAACGGGAACGACCGTTTATAACAAGAGGCGTGAACTCTCTGTACAAGCAACCAGTCTGCTCTAAGACGAAAACCGTGTATTGAGTGAGACTAGGTATGTGCAAAGAAACCTCGGATTTATATAACACAATGCCCCACTACTAAACAAGGAGTTGAGATGATGAAACAAAGAAACGAGCCAACCCCGGCCAAAAACACTGCACGCCCTTCCCTTCCAGGCATGACCCCCCACGACCCGTCCCGGCGAACCCTTGACGGACACACTCGCCCGTGCGAGGATTGCGGGGCCGTGAATTGGGACTTTGACATCTCCCGTGGTGAAATTACCTGCGGCGACTGTGGTTTGGTGGCGGAGGAAAACGTTCCGGACCCGGGCGCTGAATGGACCAACCGGGACAACGGGGAAGACCGATCTCGTGTCGGCCGCCCCATGACCTACACCCTCGCTGACAAAGGACTCAACACCACCATCGATGTACGTGACCTCAACACCGGCATCGCCTCTCGACACGGCATGAGTTCCCAGGCTCGTCGTGAGTGGCGACGACGACGTGTCATCGACGAGCGCTCAAAGACTCGGAAGAGTCGAGAACGAAACTTGGTCAAAGCCAACCAGTTCATCCGAGACCGCTCTGGTCTGCCTGCGCCTCTGCAAGAAGAAGCGGCACGACTCTATCGTCGTCTGTCCGGTGAAGGCTTCGTCACCGGCCGCTCTATCGCTGGTGTGACGGCTGCCTGCACCTATCTCGTGGCCCGACAGGAAGGGTTGCCCCGCCAAATCCCCGAAGTCGCCGGCGCCTTTGACATCACGGAAAAAGACCTCTCACGCCTGATTCGCCAAGTTTCCCGGCGACTCAACATGCACAAAATCACGGCACCGGACGAGTACTTTGACAAGTTCATGTCCGACCTCGGCCTTGAACCGAGCATTCGCACCCCGCTCGATGAACTGTGGACCACCATCCGCCCACACGACGATGTCTGGCAGGGCAAGAAACCGATGGGCGTGGCCGCTGCCCTGATCTACAAGGCCGCCAGTGCTGCCGGGACACCCCGCACACAATCGGAAGTCTGTGCCGTGGCCAACGTCTCGGAAGTCACGCTACGAGGCTTGCTCCGTATCATCGACGGGCTGTTGGATAAAATCCGCCAGTACCAAAACTTGCAATGAACGTGGTAACCTTCATGAACGGGGCCTGCAAGCCACAATCATGGGATTCAAAGCAAAGGCGCGCAAGCAGAAAAAAGACGCCGGCGAGGAACAGAAGAAATCCAAGTCCAACACGAAAGTAGGCGAGTTGCCTTGTGGCGTGAAGGATTGCGAAAACTTTGCTGACAAATCCATGGGTGGGCGTTCGCTTTCCATCGACGACGCGATTGACATGTGGGGGTCCAACGGCTACGAGATGCGGAAGGGTCGTGTTCGCGTCTGCAAATCCTGCTACCGAAAGTGGAAGAAAGAAAACAAGAACGATGACATGTACTGATGTTCACTTTCACTTTCTCCCACTGGGTGTGAAAAAGAAAGGAGTACCTCCTGCACTTCATTGGGCATATGAATCAACGAACAATTGTTCGGAGTCTAACGACCAACGACGGCACGCTTGTCGCCATGAACGACGGCGTGGTATCATGGAAACCTCGTGAAGGTCGAGCGACCAGGACCAAACTCGAAGGGTTGCCGACCGTGCTTCTTGCCATGCGAGGGCCGATGGGGCCGGTCGATGCGACCGCCATTGGCACGTCCGATGGCCACGTGGTCGTCCTAACGATCCCTCGTTTGGAGACCGTTGCAAAATTCTCTTTGAACGCCGGCAGCATACGAGCTTTGACACTGGTCGACGAGGGCTCAATGCACTTTCTTGTTGGCACCCAACACGGTGCGGTTTGGTCGGTCTGCGATGGTCGTACCATCCGTTGTGTGCATGAATTTTCAATCGATGGACCCGTCTCAAGTCTTCACATTGAGGGGGAGAGGGTCCATGTTCGGAGCGGATGGATTCACCATGTTCGAACGCTGGATGGAACATCGCACGACGTCGAAAACACAGCAGCCTCCTACCGCGTAAAACGACACAAAAGACTCAGTCAAACCTACTTCATGCCCTACCCGGCTTAGACCGATTCCTGCTCTTCAAGCGGCCATGGTGTACGAGGCGTCAACCAAACTGCTGTTGATGCAGGTCTGTCCCACGAGCGAGGGGGGCGACCTTCGTTTTCAGCGGCTTCTTCATAAAATTCCACGTGCCGATTGAGGACCTCTTGAACATGTTCTGCTCCGCGAATAGCAGGTCCTTGCAAAGGAACGATGGAGGTGAGGTTCATTTTTTTGATTCGCTTGAGGCTGGCGATGAGATCGATTAAGGAACCCCCCGGAAGATCCCAACGAGCGGGACGGTCGGCTCTGGGGATGAGCGCTCCCACCACCAAAGTTGACAAGTGCGGTATGTGAAAGCCCATCCCTTCGCTGGCATGACCAGGAAGATGGATAGAAACTACCTCGCCGCCACCCATAGGAAAGACATCCTCCTCGCTCAGCCCCTCGGTCGCTGTGCGAGGCATGTCCGAATCGTACCGATTGGCCCAGGTGGTGAAAAAATCACCCGTTTCGAGCGCCGCCTGGCCGTCCGCATGAATATGAACGGGAACATCACCAAAAGCCTGCGCCACATGAGCGGCGCCTCCTGAAACGGGAAAACGCCGAGAGGTCAAAAGAATACGGTCCAACCGTTCATCGCCCAATTGGCCCGTGATGCGTTCAACCTGCAGCGCTTGGTACCATGACGTCCCCGCATTGATGAGGAGGTGGCCCAACGAGCCCGAAATGAGAACGACGTTTCCGTCGTGATGGATGCCGGGCAACCGCACAACCTTCATGTGACGCCCATTCACTGACCCAACTTGAACATACCCAAAGCGGGTGGTTGCGATTAAATAGGGGAAATCGGTGGCCCCATCATGGCACGATTCCCCGAAGCAGAAGCCCGCTTGCTCCACCGCAAGATTTGCATGCGCTGCAACGCTCGTAATGCCGTTCGTGCCGTTCGCTGCCGAAAGTGCAGCTACAAGGGACTGCGTCCCAAGAACGTCGAGCGCAAGGGCAACTGAGGACGCTATCCGACCCACTGCATCAGAAGGGTCGTCGGATCTCCAACCAAGACCAGCGGTAGCACCGCTGGGAACAAGAAGACAAGCAGCGGCATCTTGTGGCTGACCCAGACCTTCTCCGCACCCAGCGAAGCAAGGCGCTGGAGATGTTCGCCGAGCGCTTCTTTGGTTGGCGTTTGACGAGGCGCACGAGTTGCGTGAACGATTCGCTCCTCACCATTCGGCATGGCCATCGTGTCGCTCAAGACCCATACATGGTGATGAGGAACTGCCTCCAACGACATCATCGAGGCATGCCATGCCAAACGAAGGTCGCCAAGGCATCTCACATCGCCACGTTTGAGATTAAGAAGAAGCATGACCACCGGGATGAACAAAAACGCAAGACCTCCCCAGATGAGCAAAGCGATGCTGACCGGGAGGGCCACAACAACGCCATCGCCCATGGCTCCAAACGGCAGCGGTACGGCAGCCCACGTTGGAAACACCAAGGAGACCCACATGAGCGCCTTGGCATCGGCGCCGCCGTGCAGAAGGCGCAGTCGCCAAGCCAAATCGATAAACAGAACCACCAAGAGAAGGGATGCCGTTTTCCACCACAACATCCCGAGGGTATCGCCGTCATCCAACACCACCTCGAGAGGGGTGGTCGTTTGGTATTGGAGGGCACCGGCGATCAAGCCAATAACACTAACAGCGTACCAGAACAGAAACATACGGTCCATCCATGAACCGTTCAGAGCATCCTTGACGGTGGGGCGTCCAAACACGGAAATGCTCGCGTAGGCGATGACGGCTGAGGCGGTCAAGTAGATGGTCCAGTCAGCGCCTTGAACCATCAAGTCCAACGCCCAAATGAAAATGGCCGGTTTGGCCCATACAATCCAGTGCTCATTGGCAACCCGTCGAGTCTTGTGGTCCATCCAGGCAGCCCAACCCATACCGAGAAGGAGAACAGCGACCCTCGTCCATCCCAAGATGGCCTCGTTCGTCGCCTGCATGGAGGAACCAAGGCGGCCATCAACTTAAAGACGGCCACCGACCAGCCAGATTTGCGTGCAACAAGGTGAGTACCATGGATATCGAAGAACGATTAGAACAAGTTGCCTCCGTCATCAATCAAATTGACGACCCGAAAGTCCCCCGAAACATTCGCCGCCAAGCCAAAGAAGCGTGCGAGAACTGGCTCCTGAACAAAGGCCGTCAGTTGGATGTCCGTATCGCCATGGCCCAATCAAAACTTGAGGAATTGTACGAAGACCCGAACATCCCACCTGAGTTTGGCACGTTGATTCTCACAATCAACACGGAACTTGAACGCATCTTGACCGAAGTGCTCTGAATCATTCCTCTTCCTCATCGCCGAGGGCGAAGACGAGTCGTCCAAGGAAGAGACGCTCCTTGACATTGAGTTTCCCTTCTGTGACAATGTCCTCGAATTGCTCGCCCCAATCCTTGGCCTGATGCATGTGTTCAATACCGATTCGAATCAGCGAAATTTGGTCGTTGCTCAAGCGCCCTCTTCGCAAAGCGTACTCGGAGGCAATGCGGGCAGAGATCAGTTTGACATCGTCGTCGGAATACCCCAAAACGCTCTGCAGCTCTTTGAGCATCCGTTCTTCGTAAGCCGTGATGCGGCCGTCTTTGATGGCCTCTCGCCAAGCCTCTTCGAGGGTTGGTGCGCGTTCGGAGAGAAGGATGGCCAACGGACGGGTTGCATCGATGTTCTCAAGGACGATTTTCAAAATAACCACAAGCGGGATGGAGAGGATCATGCCAACGATGCCCCATACCCAGAAGGAAAAGGCCGTGACGACCAACAAAAGAACCGGTGAAATGTCAAGGGCGCGACCGGCCCACCGAGTTTCAATGATGTTCCCCCAGAGTTGCTGATTGGTCAACAAGAGGGTGGTGAGCACGAGGAGCATGGCCGGGTCAAGGAGAATAAAGCCCAGGAGAATGGGAGGTATCGTAGCCAGCAGGGAGCCGATGTAGGGCACGTAATTCAACAAAAAGGTAAGCAAAGCCCACGTGAACCAGAGGTCGATACCAAACACCAACATGATCAGTCCAGCACAAACGCCGGTGCCGAAACCAACACCCGTTTTGACCACCACATAGGTGTTGACGCTCGCTTCAATTTGGTCTCGAATTAAGCTGACCCGCTCACTTGCACCACCGGGATAAGCCCGTTCAATACGGCCAGGAAGCAGACTGGCTTCAAAGATGATGAACAGGAGAAAGAAAAGAACGGTGATGCCCGTAACAAAAAACATCCCCACGCTCGAGAGGAGGCCGCTGATGGCTTCTGAGACTCCGGAACCTTCCTCGAGGAAACCCATGTTGGCCAAGTCCTCGTCGAGGGTTCCCCCAACGGTAGCACCAGCGTCCAAGAGTGACTTGCCAACCAACGGCATGTCCTTCAAATCCGACCATCGTTCGTTGAGCAGGAGCGTGTATTCATCCATGCGCTCTTCGTCGTCGATGAACGTGTCCGCCTGCTGGTAAGCGAAGAAACCGGCACTCAAGACGATTAAAATCGCCAGCATCAGCATGGTGATGTAGGAGAGCATGATGGGGAAACCCTTCTTTGAAAGGGCGTCTGCACCGGGTTTCAATACAAAATAGATGCCAAGGGCAATGAAGAGGGGTTGCAGGACATCAACAAGTTGAATCAACCAAACGGTGACCAAAGTCATGATGACCGCTGCATGCGAAAGCACGGTCAAACGATGGCGAAACTGCTGACCCGCCCATGCAGGTGTTGCCGTCTCCATAGGGGGAGCCTGTACCGCTCTGGCTTTCAAAACATCTCTGCAAAGAAATTGCTCATTCGGACTCGTCAAACCCAGCCAGTGTTGGTAACCGCAGCGTCAGTAATCCAGAGACGACCATCAAGAAACCACACAGATGGAAAGCGGTGTGGTAATCCCAAGGGTACGAACCGTTTACGGTCAGTTCCCAAACGAAACCTCCTGAGAGCGGCCCGAGGATACGTGCAAAGGCCCCCAATGATTCTTGAGCGCCCATCACCCCACCCAAATCATACCCTTCATTCCGTGCAAGCCGGGTAAGGTAGGTGCTTGAAGACGGTTGAAACACACCGTTTCCTATCGCAATACAGGAGAGCACGAGAAGCATTTGAAGCCAAACCAACGTCGTTTCGGTGTATGGAATCAAAACGAGCCCGAGACCGGTTAAAGCGATGGAGAAGGGAATGAGCCGTCGTGTACCAAATTTCCGAGTAAGTGGGCCGATCAACACGCCTTGTGTTAAGATGCCCAGAAGGCCAATCATCGCAAACATGCGACCGTTGTCTTGCTCTGAAAATCCAAGCCCACCTGCGGACGGGTCCATCTCCGTGTACAGGATGAACACAGCATGCATCACGGTGAACCCGAGCATGAACAGCATGGTCACCCAAATCATCGCCCCAACCGTTGCCGTTTTGAGCATCGATACAGAATTCTTTGCCATCGTGGTCATTTGACGGCTCCAAGATTGCGGTTTCTGTTCGGCCCGACTGGCGAGGTCGATGGATTCAGGGAGTTTGAAGAAAGCGAGTACCAATGAGCCTGCTGAAAGAATGCTCGCAATGAGACAAGGCAGAAGGTAGGGGTAGGTCTCAAACACCGTACCAACGAAGAGGTCCCAGCGCTCGGCAGGATTCGAAAATTCACCACCGATGAAGGGCCCGATGGTAAAGCCAAGGCCAAAGGCTGCGCCGATGAGTCCCATGCGCGTAGCCAATTGCTTCGGCGTACTCACGTCCCCAATGTAAGCCCGAGCCACGGCGATATTCCCGTTGAACACACCTGCCAAAAACCTCATCGAAAGAGCAAAGATCAGGGTGTTAGAGAAGCCAAAGGCCGTAAAGAAAACCGTGTTTCCAACCAAACCGACCATCAAAACTGGGCGACGGCCGATTCGGTCTGAGAGCGAGCCCCAAAAGGGGGATGAGATGAATTGAGCCGTTGAGTAAGCCGTCATCAAGAGGCCAACCCAGAGGCCAATTCGAACCACGCCTTCTTCAGCAGCAAGATCCTGAACGAGGTAGGTCAGAAACGGGATGATGATTCCAAAACCAATCATGTCGATCATCGTGACGAGAAAGAGAGCCAGGAGGGCCCCTTTTCCAGCATCCTTGGTCATATCGGACATGGTGAACAAGTCCTCGGGTCAACTGTTGGTTTTTCTAAGCCACCCCGATATTGATTCCGAGGAGGCTATTTACTCACACAAGTGAGATTTTGCTCTGAACTTCAGGGGTGAGCCGGTCGATGACCGCTTCAAGTCGCTCGACCAAGCCGGCTTTCTGCTCGTGCTTGATGAGAGCGTACTGCATGACTTCGTCAAGGGTGTCAACAGCAACGACTTCCACCATCTTCTCAAATCGGTCGTCCAGCAGAACATCTTGCATGTTTGCCCGAGGAACCACGATGGTTTTGACACCGGACCGAGCAGCGGCCTCAATCTTCGCAGTGACACCGCCGATGGGTAACACCTCGCCCCGAACCGAGAGCGAGCCGGTCATGGCGAGGTCTTGCCGAATAGGGATGTTCTCCAAAGCCGAGATGATGGCGGTAGCGATGGTGATGGATGCGGAATCACCGTCCACCCCGTGCGTGTCAACGAATTGAATGTGAATATCGTAATCCGAGATGTCTTTGCCAGTGAGTTTCTTAATGACCGCACTGACGTTGGTGACGCTTTCCTTGGCCAAATCGGACAGGCCACCGGTGGCGTGAATCTTTCCACCGCCGCCCTGGGAGGGAGTCACCAAAGCTTCCACTGGCAGCATGATGCCGCTGAAGTCAGAGAGTCCCGAATTTGCACCGAGAACGGCCAAACCGTTGACTCGACCCACCCGCTCGCCGGTGTTGACCAACATGGCGTAGTCTTGGCGACGCTCAATCATGCGGTCAGCGACCTGCTGTTCGAGCGGTTTGGCGATGTTTCGTGCGCCGAGAACATGCTCTGCGGAGGTAAAGGGTGCTCCGGACTCAACCGCCAAATCTCCAGCGATTCGAACCAAACCACCAAGTTCACGGAGGCGCAGGGAGAGTTTTCCTCGTCGCCCGGCCCGACGTTGAGCCTCACGGAGAATAATGGCGACGGCGCTCTTGTCGAAGTGGGGAATCTCACGAACGGTGTCTTGGTCGCGCAGAACCTCTTGGGCGATGAAGCGAATCAGGCGGCGGCGGTTTCGGGATGTGTCTGGCATCTCTGAGTTCACATAAACTTCGTAGCCATAGCCTCGGATACGGCTGCGCAGCGCTGGGTGCATGCCTTGAATGGCATCGAGATTTCCTGCGGCGATGAGGATGAAGTCGCAGGGGACGGCTTCGGTCTTGGTCAAGGCTCCTGAGGAACGCTCCGAGCGACCTGAAATGGGGAAGGCACGGTCTTGCATGGCGGTCAGCAGAGCCTGTTGTTCTTCGAGGCGGAGCAGGTTGATCTCGTCAATGTAAAGCACGCCTTTGTGGGCACGGTGAATAGCTCCCGGCTCAACGCGGTCGTGGGCGGGTGTCTCCATGCCACCGGATTGGAAAGGGTCGTGTCGAACATCGCCCAATAATGAGCCGGATAACGTCGCCGTGGCGTCAATGAACGGGGGCAGTTCGTTGAGGTCGTGTTTGACGAGGACTTTCGGGATACGGCTGTCGTCGGCGGCACCGAGACGGCTGCGGATGAACATGTAGCCGAAGACGAGGAGGAAGCCTCCGAAGAGTAAGGTGAACAAATCTCCGCTTTGAAGGGCGGCGATGAGCAAAAGGAAGCCAATGGCAGCGAAGGCGATGAACAACATGCGCTGTGATTTTTCCCGTTGTTGGCGAATGGCTTCTTTCTGAACCTTGACGATGCGTTCGGCACGACCTGCGGGCACCGTGCGTACCCGGGGGACGTTCTCGTCGTCCTCGTTGGGATAGACCAGCACGTCTTCAAGAGCGTCCTTGGGGAGCAAGTCGGTCATCGACTTGGCCAACATGGATTTGCCCGTACCGGGGTCGCCGATCATCAGCATGTGCCGTCGCTGTTCTGCAGCCTTCTTGATGACCACAGAGCCGGCTTCTTGGCCAATCACCTGGTCGACAAGTCGCTCGGGAATTGGGACATCTGCCGTGGATTCAAATTCCACATCGGCAATCCACTCATCAATGGAAGAGTTGAGGATTTCATCGGCGCCGGTGGGCTCAGGGGACCAAACGGTGGTCATTTCTTCGAGACCAACATCGGATTCTTCTTGGGCATCCAGAGGAACCTCCTCTGAATCCTCAACGGGAATCTCCACACTGTCTTCCGCCACGTTACCTTCCTCTCCTCACTCCCCTTTAGGGCTATGCTTTTCCCATGACCCCTGTCAAGAGGTCATAAATCTTGCATCACTGCTGGTTCATCTGGTCAAGGTATTGTTGGCCGTAATACGTCCACTGCTCCATGGTCCAACCGGCGGGTAGACCGCCAGGTGGCAGGGGTGGGCCGGCTGGTGCGGCAACGGGAGCGGGCGGGGGTGCGACGGCCGCAATCGGTGCGACCGGTTGTTGGAAGAGGTCCTGTGCGCCGCCGTACATGGAATTAGCCACCGTGTCATGAACTGGCAATGCGGCATCGTTCCACTTGGTTTCCTCAGGCTGTCCACCGCCACCTCGCATGAACATCAAGCCAAGGAGAGCAGCAACGATGAGCACACCGATGACGATGAGAATGACGTTCGTGTTCAATCCACCTTCCTCGTCAGACGCAGATCCTTTTACTTCGTCGGCCGGGCAATCGGCACGTGGGTCCTCACAAACCGTGTCAAACTTGGTGTTCAAGTCCATCAAGCGTGCTTCAAGGGGCTCGAGGTCTTGTCCGTTGGCTGGGTCTTCAAGTTGGGATTCAACCTCGGCGATGTCGCTGATGAGGTCAGCCACGTACCACTCAATGAGGGCGTCGTCCATGTCAGCCGGTGCAGGGAGGGCTTCGGTGGTCATCCACTTCGTGGTGTCCGAGGTCTTGTACTCCTGCCCCGTTTCGTCAACAGCGAGCACGGTCAAGCCAATGTAGTCCATGTTGCGCATGCCGTTGATTCGGGCGTATCCACCATCACCGTAGGAGGAGGGGATGTTCATTTCTTGGGCCCATCCAGTATTGGAGCGGGACATGTCCAAGTCATATTCCCAGAATCCATCACAAGTACCGGAGAGTTCGTTGCACAACGACCAGGTCACCGATACCACGGTGAAGGTCGGTGCGGATTCGGTCAAGGCAAAGGAGGCGGTCGGCGTTTGCGTCTCGTAGGTATCCACCATGTTCACGTAGAGGTGCCCTGAGCCGTCATCGACCTTCGAGATGTAGAACGGCAAGGCGTCGAAGACATTGACCGTGATCTCATAGCTGTTCGTGGCGTAGCCGTCGGTGGTCGAGATGGTCACCGTTTGAACACCAACTTCTTC
The DNA here is from genome assembly GCA_938030705.1 of Candidatus Poseidoniaceae archaeon. Lineage (GTDB taxonomy): Archaea > Thermoplasmatota > Poseidoniia > Poseidoniales > Poseidoniaceae > Poseidonia. The sequence goes on along the minus strand of CALHIR010000001.1, from coordinate 193,873 downwards.
GAAATTGAGGATGAGGTCTCCGGTGACCAAACGGGCCGAACCTGTCTCGGTGGATTGCGGGTTGTTTACCCAATACGTTCCTTGTGGGCTGTCAACATCGGTTAGTCGGCTGTTGAGGTTGATGACCTTTTGACGGTTCGTCTTCAACGAGAATTCTTCGATATCGGTCAGATCGAGACGAGGGGCGTCATTGATGGGGTTGATGCGAATGGTCACCGTTTGGTCGGAGAATTGCTCGCCATCACTTGCCCGAAGCGTGACCACCGTTTCACCGTTGACATCATCGTCGACCGTCTCGTAGCCGAGGGTGTTGCCTCGGAGTTCAACGGTGATGAGTTCGGGGTTGGAGTTGTCCATGATTTCGAGGGACAACAACGAGATGTCAGCAGGTTGGCCTGTATCATCGGTGTCGGAAAGGTATTCGCTGAGGGACAACACGCCGGTGCTTCCTTCGTCAACCACCTGAATGGGCAAACCCGCCCAGCGGGGTTGGCCGTTCTCGATGACGTTGAACAGGAGGGTCCCGTAGGGGAGTTCGCCGGTGTCAGAATAGTCTCCACCATCATCAACCTTGATTTCAATGCCTTTCTGGCCAAGCGGGCAACCGTTGTCGTAAGGGAACAGAACTTCGAGTTCTTCGGTGTCGGCATGCCATGCGACGAAGTTCGCGCTGTCGGAGGTGATGGCGAGGTCGCCCAGAGGTGTCTCCGGGTCAGAAACGTGCCCGACCATGCTCACTTTGGTGCTCAAATCGCACATCACACTTGGAACCGGGTCAGCAACGATGATTGGACGGCCATTGGCCAACTCAAACATTTCGCTGACGACGGACCATCCGCTGGTTTGTCCTCGGCTGTCGACGGTACGAGAGCGCAGGTCATAATCCCCAGCGCTCATGGCCATCGAGGGAGTGACGATGTATTCTCGACCTTCTTGTGGCGTGTCTCGGTAGAGGACGTTCTCGCCTCCGGATACGATGCTACCGTCCCAAAGGTTCTGCCCGGCAGGTGAGACTTCAAGTTCAAAGGTTAGGCTGTCAATGGTGTCAACGTTATCGTTTGGATCGCCCTTGGCGAGAACAGACACGTATTCACCACGTTCAACGACATCAGAACCGAGGACTTGAGGCGTCTTGACGAGCGGCTCTCGGTCGTGGTCAACACCGATTTCTTGGACGTTATTGCTGGTGGCCATGTCCCCCGTGATACCGACGAGTCGGGCGCCAAAGTTGGTGGACCAAACGTTGCTTGGGAGGTTGGAGGTGTCGAACGTTGCTTGACCGGTCAAGAAGGTGGAACCGGGAGCCACGTTAAGGGTCGGGATGGACACAGAGTCTATCGCCGTCGTGGTGGCGCCGTTCTTGTAGAAGAACTCGAGGGAGCCACCGCTGGTGTAGTCAAGGTCTCCGGTGTTCTTGACGTCGGCTTGAAGGGTCAGGGTATCGCCACGGACATAGGAACTCGTTCCTTGATCGTTGGAGACGGCAAGTCCGGACACGCCGATGTCCATCTTCGGACCCATGGTCGAATCGATGGCGTGGTAAACGTGGGGGCTGCTGCCACCAACCGAAACTTGGTTGCCGCTCATGAGGGCAGCGACAACAATGGCTTTGTTGATACCGCCAGGGACGACGGAGGTGGGAACGGAGGTCCAGGATTCTGTGGCCTCGGTGGAAGCAACGGTAACGCTGTGGAAGGCCGAACCTGTCCCGCCGCTCTTGGATTTGTAGGTGTCACCGGCGGTCAACCAAGCCATCCAGCAGTTGTAGCCGTGGGGGATGCCCGAGGAGTAGGAATAGCCGGTGCAATCTTCGTCGACAAGGGCTGCGTAAAGTTTCATGTTGGACGCCGGGCTTCCCGCACCCTTGTACTTGTACGAGATACTGATGTCGTAATTGCCACCGTTTTGAGAGATGGCCGCCGACATGCCGTAATCGTTGACGGTGCTGTGCATGCCGCCGCCAGTGGAGAACAGACTGTCATAGGTGGTGTATTGAGCATTGGCGCCACTTTGACGCTTGTCGGTTCGGTCGCCGAAGTAGGCATCGGGAGCACCGCCGGTAGTCCATGCCCAGTTGTAAGGGGCGACGTTGCCTGCACGAGCGGTGTTGGTGGTGCCGAACGAGGCCGACATGTAGGTGACGTAAACATACTCGTCAGGGTGGTTAACCTTGATGGAGTGGTGAGCGTCAGAACCTCCGCCCGTCTTCGAGCAGTGGCCGCAATTATCGGACGAGATGTATTGTCCGAAAACAACGTGTCCGGGACTGGTTGCTTGAGATGAATTGACGACGACGGGCTCGTCCTCTAATTCGATAGCAGGCTGGTAGAGCTCGGCCATCATTCCAGAGGCAAGACTACCAAGGAAAACGGCAACGATGACAAGGGCGAGGCTACGCGTGGCGGATTTCATAGCCATGGCAAAGTTTGGCCGGTATATCAATTGAACGCTCAAGGGTCTGCCTTGCCATTTTCACGGTCTCCCTGTCAAATGTACATATTTCAGATGCGAACTTTAACAGCAAACACCCTCTGCGCCTCGTTGTGACTTCGGGGGAATGGGCCGTTTTGGTCGAAGAAAACGGCAAGACATACGTCGTTGAATTGGTCGACCAGCAGGTCAAAATCAAGGGCTTGGGCGTCCTCAACCCTCAGCAAACTCTCGCCTCGGTTGGTGTTGGAGAAAACGTAGAAATCGGACAAAAAGAACTCAAACGGGTTTCACCACGCCTTCCTGAATTGAGCAGAGGTATGGTGCGTCGTGCCCAGACCATCGGCAGCAAAGATGCTGGTTTTTTCATGACCCGACTCGGCCTCGGCCCGGGCGACATCGTTTTGGAGGCTGGCATCGGAAGTGGCGGGCTTGCCATGTACATCCAACGAGTCCTCGGAACCAAAGGGACCCACGTGACCGTTGAGCCACGAGGAGAGCACGCCGAAGTCGCCCTTGAAAACCTCCAGCGTACCGCTGCCTGTTGGGACGAAACCCCTGTCCACCACCATATCGAAGGCACCATCGAATCTTCGGTTGAAGCGATCAAAGCCGTGGCCCAGGGCTTCCACGCCATAGTTCTCGATTTACCCGAGCACCCCACGGCCATCGAGGCCACGGCCGATCTCCTCCTTCCCGGTGGACGACTCGCATGTTATTGCCCGGTCAGTTCGCAAATGGAACGTGCATGGGAGGCCTGTGAGATCGCTGGTTTGACCGTTGAATGGGCGGGCGAACTGATGGAACGAGAGTGGGGCCGTGCTTCAAAAGGAGGCATGCGGCCCGTCAACGGACCGTTCGGACACACGGCCTTCCTGCTGGTGGCCCAACGAAGCTGATCACTCGATCACTCGTATTTTGTTATCACATTGCGGACACGTGAAACGGAACGGAGGAACACTGCCACGCGGCACCCCAAGACGAGCATCGCATGAGGGGCAATTCACCTTTGATTCACCGTCCATTCGGCACTCGTTATAGCCAAGGTCGGGGAGCTCCTTCTCCTCTTCAACGTCCTCTTCTTCCTCTTCTTCCACGCCCTCCACCGGCTTTGGAGACCGACCTCGCAGAAGTTGGAGTGCGACGATGGCCACAAGCCAACCTGCACCCATCAAGCCAAGCGTGACCGGTTGACTGACGCTGATGCCAAGGGGCAAAGAAAGGCCGTTGGGCGGCAATGCAGGACCCTCGATGGAGACCTGAAGCGGTACAGATTCATCGGTCGTCAAGACACCCCCGCCTGTTGAGGTCGCTCGAACCACAATTTCTGAAGAAGCCGACCGTGCTGTGTTGGACACCACGGTCATCTGGAAGTCAATGCTTGACCCGGGTGTGAGGGTGTAATCGGTCGTCGCTTGGTCGTCGCTCATACGGACCCATTCCAGCACCATCAAACCGGTGTCTCTACCGAAGGCATCCAGTGTTCCAGAGACCTCGGCGTTGCCGAGGTTTTGAACCGTCAAAATCGTGGAGGTGGAACTGTCAACACCCAACGAGAGGCGACCGTCAGCAAAGGAAAGGGCCACCAAGGAATCACCCGGCCAACTGGCTTCTACCGTGTACAGCGTGCTGTACTCGATGACGACGTTGCTTCGCACGGAACTGACGGCTCGGAAGGTGATGGCTTGCTGACCTGCTACCGCCGTGTTGGGGACCGTACAGGACCAGCCGAAGGGCTCTGATGAAAGGCCGGGAGCCACCGTAACGGAGACATCAAGCCCACAATCCACACCGACGGTGGTGAGGGCAAAGGTGTCTTCGGTGTTGCCCGTGTTGGTCAGGAGAAGACTGCCGTAGACAGAACCGGCTGGTGCTGCTGTGTTCACGTCGGCCAACACCGTGAGGTTCGCTCCAACCGAAACGGGTTGCACGGTCATGATAACCTCATCATGAACCTCAGCATTGGTGGTGGAAACGACCCGCAGCGTGTAGATTACCCCACCCTCTGGCGCACCGGTGGAAATTTCTCGAACTCCGACCGAAATCGGTTGAGTTGACCCCGAACTGAGTTGGAAGGTGGTTGGAGAGATGGTGAATTCAAACCAATCACCCTGGCTTTCCGTGACCCATTCCACGAGGTAAACATCCGAGGTCGTACCGAGGTTTGTGGCGTCAACAATCGTTGAAGAAACGGTGGTCGGACTCGCCAAAAGTCGGTTCTGAACCGTGTTGACGGCGACCTGCTCCCGCTCAATCACTACGACATCAAAGGTGTAGGATACGCTCAACGAACTGCCGAGGTAGGTGAGGGTCGCCGAAGAGGTACCCGGCGTCGCGCCCGTGGAGGCGTTGAAGGTCATGACAACGGTTTGCTGGCCGGACCGGTTGAGGTCGATTGCGCCGACATCAAAGGTGACATCAACATCGGATGGAAGCCCGGAAAGGGTTGGCGTCAGGGTGAGGTTTGAGGTGCCGGTGTTGTGGAGGACAACGAACAAGGTGTTGGTTGAACCGGGGGTGATGAGCACACGGTTTTCATTCGGGGGGACGATGTCCAGGCCGTCCACTTCAAGCAAGTTGATGTCCACGACCAAATTCGATGTTTGACCGTTGTACGTGGTGGAGAAGGCCTGCTGGACCATGCCGGAAAGAGCCGTATCGCCTTTGGTGTTCACCGTCCACGTACCGACCTCTCCGGCCGCAACGCTGATGCCAGAGGTGGAAACCAGCACCGTCGTGAGGGACTGGGATTCAACGATATCGAGGAAAAACGTGGCCTCATCGCTGCCTTGATTGTTTATGCGCACTTCATAATTCGTGCCCACATCCGGAACCAAATCCACGGTGGCCATGGGCCCATTGAGCAAGAAACTAACGTTTTCATCAACCTCAACGGTAAAGGCGAGTTCCTCGAGAATGACCGAGGCGTCCTCCACGGCGTGGGTACCTGTCAGGCTGAAGGGGCATTGAGCTGAACTGTCGGCGCTTTCATCCACATCGATCATCAACTCAACTTCCTCAACAGCACCGGGTTGAAGACCGGTGGTTTGCGGGGTGACCAGCGAAGCCGTACATGGAGTGGAGCCCGCAGATGATGGAACGGCAACCGTCCAATCAACTTCAAGGGGTGTGTTGCCCGTGTTGGTGATTTGGACGCCGGTCAAGGTGCTTGCTCCGGGGAGGAACACATCGCTTTGGCGAAGGAAAGCGGCGCTCGCCGACGGTTCCGCCTCCACCTCGACCACGATGACCGTCGAGGAGGTCACGTTGCCATTGGTTGACCCGATGGTGAGGCGGTAGCCGTAGTAATCGGGAGCGGCGTCGGATGGAACGGTTATTGAAAGCGTGGCCGTTTCAGTGTTGCCGGCTGGGACGTTCGCAAACGCATCCTCTTGCCACTGGATGTACCAGCCTTGGGGAACGGAGGAACCGAGGCCGAACGCAGCGGTACCGGAGGGTTCCCACGGGTAGTATGACATGCCTGCCGTTTGATTGAAAACGGTATCATCGGCTGCCTGTTGAAGGGTGAGTTTGACGCTCGCATTGAGGGCGATGGAATCGTTGCTACCAACGCATGTTTCACCGGTGGTGGTTGAATGCAAGACGCATGCGGCCAAGTACGACCCGGAAAGCGATGGATGGCTGCCGTCGGATGTGTAGAGGTCGTAGAACAGGTTTCCTGAGGCGGTCGGGTCGTCGCCCGCAGCGACGACGCTGTCGTGGACGGTCTTGAAGGCAAGACCCACCGGTGCGATCCAAACGGTGTTTCCCGCAGCCGTGATGTTTTCTGCAAACCTCGTATAGCCTTCCGTCAGTCGCTCCTGCATGGACGTGAAGTTTTGGTTGATGTTGTTGTATTGATGCCATTGAGTGCCCGATTCTCCGCTGCGCCTTCCCCATGTCATGAAGAGCACGGCCTCTGCTCCCTCGGCCTCTATTTCATCGCTGATGACCACCGAGGCGTTTTTGCTTTCTTGCCAGTACGAATCGTTGGTGGGCAGGGAGGGAACTTGGCTTTGGTCTTGCATGACAACATAATCCCACGTACTGCCACGCAAGGTGGTGTTCCATTGGTGAGCGGAGGCGTTGATGTTTTGCCAATGATCTTGGAGCATCATTCCACCACCTGAAAGCGGTGTAACGGTTCCGTTGTAGCCGTCGGCATCGGTGATGGATTCAACCAGCGAGCCGAGATTGTTGGAGGAAGTGTAGCTGTTTCCGTACATCAGCACACGCATTGAAGGCGAGGGAGTGGTGTTTCCACTGTTGTTCCCGCTGTTGTTGCTGGATTGGTTGGCCCACCAACCGCTGAGGTCAGGCTCAACCTCCACATCGAGAAGGAAGGTGTCGGTCACCGTCCCGAGGTTTTGGACGGAAAACGAGAGGTTGGCACTTGAGCCCGAGGCCATGGAAACTGGACCAACCTGGGTCGTGGTCAAGGAGGGATGGTAAGCGGGCGCAACGGAGGCCAGAACGGTGATCGAGGAGTTGGCGTTGCTGTCAGGTTCGGTCAACGTGATGGTGAATGAGCCGCTGTCCGCCACCGTAGCGCCTTCTCCGAGGCGAACGACGATGGTCGTGTTCTTCGTCCATGTTGGGAAGACATGGTCGACCGTCTCATCAACAGGAAGGATGCTCCAGTAGGAGGCGAGCGACCCAGCATCAACGCTGAGGTTGTAGGATTCAATGCTGGTCCCGTTGTTTTCCACTGCGAGCGTGATGTTGGTGCTTTGCCCGGGCGCCAAAACAACATGCTGCACATCGGTGCTGAGGAGGATGGAGTTGTCGGCTGACGCCGAACCGATGAGCGGTGAAACGGTCATCATGAGCAAAACAAAGACGCAAGCAACCGCACGAGCAGGTCGGCTGGACATGGCCTCACCAAAACGACACTGTTCAAGAGACTTCGGGCAACCCGCCTCCCAATCGCTTTGGCTTTTGATTCATCCAACCTTGCCCAGCGAATGGTTCATGTTCTGTGCCTCAACCCCAGCATCATGACCACTTGGGTTCCCACCGCCTACCGCACGCACACGCTCGGTGAATTGCAAACACATGGTGCCGAACTCGTGGGGAAAGATGTCACCGTGATCGGCTTCATGGAAGCCAACCGCGGCAAGGGTGCGATTTGTTTTGTTGACCTCCGAGACGGCACGGGCAAAACTCAAGTTTTCCTCAAGGCCGATAACATCGGGGAAGAGGCCTTGGACACCGTTCAACGAATGACGCGGGAATCCACGCTCCAATTCACCGGTACCGTAGCGCTCAAGCGCCCGCCCAAGGTGAAGGAGGGTGAACCAACACCTCCCCCTGCTTACGAAGTCCTGGCCACTTCCGTCAATGTCATCGCCCGCGCCGAGGCACCGCTCCCGTTGGGCGTGACTGACAACGTCAAGGTTGAACTCGACACCCGTTTGGACAACCGCTTCCTCGACCTTCGGAGAGCCCATGTAAACGCCATGTTCCGACTGCGGGGCAAGGTCTTGCAATACGGCCGAGAGCACCTCATCACCGAGGGCTTTGTTGAAACGCATACGCCGAAAATTGTCGCCACGGCGACCGAAGGCGGAGCTGATTTGTTTCCAATGCAGTACTTTGACCGTCCTGCTTTCCTGAACCAGTCCCCTCAACTGTTCAAGCAGCTGTGCATGAGCGGAGGCCTGGAGCGAGTCTTCGAAATAGGCCCCGCCTTCCGAGCGGAAAAGAGCGATACTTACCGCCACTTAGCCGAATTTATTTCCTTTGATATCGAATGTTCTTGGGCCAACGACGACGACGTGATGGGCGTGCTGGAGCGCATGCTGCACCACATTTGGAAATCCGTTGCTGAAGATGAAGAATCTCAAAACCTCATCGACGTGATCAATGCCTTCCGAGAGGAACAAGGCGAAGAACTGGTTGAAGTCATCGTCCCCGAACTGCCCTTCCCTCGCGTGGAATACGACGACGCCATCCGCATCATCAAGGAAAAGGGTGGTAGCATTGAGTGGGGCGACGATATCGATGCTGAAAACTCTGACCTGCTGGCTCAAGACCTCCCCCAGTTCTATTTCTTACCACGATGGCCTATGTCCCTCAAGCCGTTCTACATCCATCAAATCGAAGGCGAAATCGGGAGCACCGGTGAGCAACTTTCCCGGGGCTTTGACCTCAACTTCGGCCGAGATGAAATGACATCGGGCGGTCAACGAGAGCACCGTATCGACGTGCTGATCGACAACCTACGAGACATGGACCTTGACCCAGAAGAGTTTGAATTCTATGTCGCTGGGTTCCGCCATGGTGTGCCTCCACACGCTGGCTGGGGGCTTGGTGTTGAGCGTATTTTGATGAAGTTGACAGGGGCCAAGAACGTCCGTGAAACGGTGCTCTTCCCCCGCGACCTCCGTCGGTATTGCCCTTGAGCACAAGGCCCGATCATCCAAAGAGCAGAAGATAACCCACACCAAAGACCACCACGTCGCACATGGCGTGGGTGATGTAGGGAATCCAAATGCTCCGATAGCGAACGTAAAGCCAACTGAAAGCGGCACCCCCTACGAATAACCCAATGCAGGCCAAGAGATTGGCCGACAGGGAAAAGCCAAGGAACCACAAGGCAAAGAAGTGATGAAGGACGAAAACGAAAGCCGAGGCAAAAATGGTTGGCCAGCCGGGCCCGAACACAACCTCGCCTTTCTCAACGAGGAACCAGCGAAACACGTACTCTTCCAACACCGAATTTCCAACCGTCCAAAACACGGCAGCGGCAAGGTAGGTGTTGACATTGGTCAGCCCAAACGGTTCGAGAGTCGCTCGGAATGTTTGACGGTCAACCCGTGATTCGCCGATGAAAAACCACGCCAGCAACATGATGACGGAAAAGACAAGGCCGATACCTGCAGCAGCGGCATAACCACCGTTTCGCACCGGGGACCACGACCATGGTTTGCGGTCCATTTTGAGATGCCACCACAGCGGTAAACCGAGCATCCAAGCCTTAGAGAGCAGCCAAACGAGTTGCCCCAACAAACCTTCACCGGTGCCAAACGAGGTCAGAATTGAGGCGGTAGGAGCCAGCCCAACCAAGAGAAAGGCCAGCCACGCTAAACGTTGCACGGACCTGCTACGCATTGTCGTTTGTAAGCCCTTTCCCATGATGTGGCACAAGCATCATAGCCCAACCTCTCCTGTTTGCGTCATGGCCGTTGACCGGATGCAGTGGGGGGCTGAGGCGTGGCAGTACGCGGACCTCTACATGCCCGATGACCCTTCGCCGTTCCAAAAGGACGAAGGCATCCCTTGCATCATGCTCATTCACGGTGGATTTTGGAAAGAACAGTACACGCTGGACCTGATGCAACCCATTGGCGAAGATCTTGCCGAAGCCGGTGTGGCTGCTTGGAATATCGAATTCAAACGGTGGGCGCCAGGCGATGAAGGCGTTTGGATGGACACGCTTTCCGATGTGTTGAGGGCTTGGGGGCAACTTGCCCTCATACCTGGTATCGACATCGCTCGCTCCATGGTGATGGGGCACTCTGCTGGCGGCCAACTTGCCCTGATGATGAGCGCCAAAGCGGAGCGAAGGCCTTGGCTGGCCATTGCACAAGCCCCCATAACCGACCTCATTGGGGCGGACCACGCCGCTCTATCCGACGAAGGCGATGCTGTACGTCGGTGGATTGGTTGCGCCCCCGAGGCTGACGAAACCTTGTGGCATCAACTCAATCCAGTTGACCACCCCCCGAGGACGAGTGTGTTGCTGTTCCACGGCGAACAAGACGTTGACGTCCCCCTTGAGCAATCCGAGGCCTATGCTAGGGTGATGAAAGCGAAAGGGGCCGACGTCCAGAAAGTATGGTTGCCAGGCAACCACTACGACATCATCGACGTGGCATCGGACGATTGGCTGGTCCAACTCAACACCATTCTTGACTGGTTGTGAGGCCTTCCCGCACCACCGGGCTAAAGCGACGCCTTTCGATGCCATCCCAAGGGCTATGACCTATGGCGCCTTCCACCGCCCATGGACCTCCTCGGTGGCGACTATCCGTTTGTTTCAACCGCCCTTGAAGGCAAGCATGCCTTTGTCTGCGGCGCCAGCAAAGGCATCGGTGAAGCGACGGCCAAAATGCTTGCCAAAGCCGGTGCAAACGTTACGGTGTGTGCACGAAACGGTGCGGCCTTGACGGCCCTGTGTGAAGAATTAGCCGGCATGGGTTCGGGTCGACATCAAGCCCTGATGCTCGATTTGGAGGAGAACGAGAGCATTCCTTCGGCCTTCAACTCCGCCGTGGAAACGTTTGGCCCTGTGCACATTCTGATCAACAACGCTGGCGGCCCTCCCGGCGGCCCTCTGTTGAACAACGACGTCAGTGACTTTGAAGCCCCGTTTCGACGGCACCTCCATGCAGCCCATACGTTGGTGAAAGCTGCTGCACCGGCCATGGAATCCGAAGGCTACGGCCGGATTGTACAAATCATTTCCACATCGGTCAAAGAACCCATCCCGAACATTGGACTCTCCAACACCCTCCGCGGAGCAATGGCTTCGTGGGCCAAATCCATGTCCAACGAACTCGCACCCTGCATCACCATCAACAACGTCCTTCCCGGTTTCACCGACACCGAGCGCCTGGGGAGCCTTTCGGCCTCCATTCAAGAACGAACAGGGAAGTCGGCGGAAGCCGTTCGGGAAGGCTGGTTGAATCAAGTGCCCATCGGCCGACTCATCGACCCGCTTGAAACCGCCAGTGCCATCACCTACCTCTGTCTGCCCGCATCGGGTGGCATACGGGGCGTGAGTTTGGCGGTGGACGGTGGACGACTCCGCTCCATCTGAGGCGATTCCATGGATGCAGAAGTTTCACCAGAAATGGCCGCCCAAGTGCTTGGGATGTTAACCGACGGCGGTTCAATGGACAACATCAACACCTCCCTTGCACTTCACCTGATTCCGCTTGCACAAAAACTCGGCGAGGAAGCGTTGGTCGAACAACTCTTGGACCACGCCAGCAAGGTAGCCACCACCGAGGAAGAGCGGGGATGGGCAAAATTTGAGGCCCTCAAAGTGATGGATTTGGGCTTGGAGAGTTATCTTCGGCTAGCGGAAGAAGCCGAACAAATCGAAGGGGGCCAAGGCCTCACGGCGGCGGTTAACCACTACATCGCGTTGCTCTACATGGCCAATGGCCAACTCGATGAAGCCCGAGCAAGCGCCCAACGAGCGCTTCGACTTCGACAAATCACCGAAGACAAGGAAGGGCTTTCCTACGGCATGGCCTTGCTGATGACCGTCGCCAAGCGGCAACACGATGAAGAAACCGCCATTGCCATCGGCACCGAACGTTTGGAATTGCTAATGACGCTCAGGGACGAAGCGGGCCAAATGGAAGCCCTCGCCGACTTGGCGCACTGCCAAGCGACCATCGGGGAATTCACGGTCGCACAAGACCTCTTTGAGCAGTCCTTGGAGCATGCCAAAGCCTTGGCCAGCCTTTCGGGTCAATTGGTCGCCAGATGGGGCCTCGCTGACCTCGCCGAGATACGAGAGGACTACCAAAGCGCCATGCTGGTGCTTTCGGACGCTCTCCACGAATTCATCGCTGAAGACACGCCTGCACCCGCCCAACTCAGGCAACGCATCAGCGATTTGACCGACCTCAAAGACCAACCACAACCGAACAATGACGAAGTCTAGGGTGCCACACCCATTATGAGCCATGGCGATGTGGGGCAAACGGTGAGTGAGCATGGAGCATGACATCTTCTTCTCCATCTCTCAAACGCCGAACGAGGACGGGCACATTCCCTCCGAATCCACGATGTTGAGGAATTATTTCCAACAGCTGGAATGTGCCGACCAACTTGGTTTTGGCATCGGATGGATCGCACAGGCCCACCTCTCTACGGAGACACAGAAATCCAATCTTCGTCCAGTGGTGCCGCATTGGAAGGGTGAAGTTGGCCTTTGCACCGACTTCCCACAGTTGGCATTGGAATCCTTTCGCCGAACAAAAAACATCGAGATCGGCAGCGCTGTTGTTTCGATACTCGCCTCGGGAGGCCCCATCGCCCAGGCCGAACGCATGGCCAATGTATTGAGCCTCCACGGCCTCGATGAGAACGAACATCGGCACCTCCATGTCGGTTTCTCGGCAGGTCGATTTGAGTTCATGGCGCGCCCTTACGGCGTGGTGCCCCGCAACGCCATTGAAGAAGCGGCATGGCCCGCTTTGCGAGGTCAAATATTCATGGAGGCTGCCGAAATTTTCCTCCGCTTGTTGCGAGGGGACACCATCAACTCCACCATGATTCGTCCAACGGTCCTGACACGGGCCAACTTCAGGAGCGACGAGGATTGGATGGCTGTCCAAGACGCAGCGGTCGAGTTTGAGGCTCTTGCCGAGCGCCCCGAGACGGTCAAAATCCCGTCGAGATATGTCTTTGAAGACCTCAAAATCATACCCTCAGATTTCCGCCGTTCACTGTTGAAGTTGGTCGCTGGCACACACGACCCCCGAGCGCAAACGTTCGTCAACACCATCCTTCCCGTGAAGGTATTCAACCTCTCCATCACCTCTCCAGAGGTCATCGATGCGACGCACGACCGCATGCGAGAAGTCTACCATGCCGATGGCGGTCCGTGGAAGCGAAGCGACATGCCCCGAACCAGTTTTGTCTTCTTGAACGCCGAAGAAGGATTGTCTCCAGAAGAGCAAAGTGCAGCTGCCCAAAAGGAAGCAGACCAAGCCCTTGGCGCCTATTGGAATGCCCTTGAGGGGACCATCGACCCCGACAAGGTGTCGAAAGCAGCCAACAACGCCCTGATTGGAAACGTTGAGGAGGTGGCCAATCAGATGGTGGAACGCTTTCATCCTGAAGACCGCATCATGGCATGGTTTGATTTCTTCAATCACGACGTTGACCGCGTTTGCCGAAACATGACGGCGTACATGGAACAGGTTGTACCGCGGGTAGAGGCCATGTTGAAGGAGGCATGAGAATGGGCGTCCACCACGACACCTTCTCGGCCGTTCAGCCAGGAAAGCCCGGCTCAGCGATGTACCCCGAATCGCCCTTGGGCGAGAAGGTGGAAGGCATTCCAACCGGACGAGACGTGGATTGGGAACCGCTTGTGGATTACCGTCGCAACGGCGTATCGGAAACGACGATTCACGGTGCGGTTGCTTGGGCACACGGCGACGAAGTGATTCACTCGTTTGGGGGCAACGTCCTCTGCTATGGACGGTCGATGATGAAACCCTTCATGTTGAAAGCCTTCACGGAAGAGCTCGAGGATTGCTCTTGGGAGCAGAAAGCCATCGCCGTGGCCTCCCATAACGGCGACACTGAACACGTGGCTGCAGCCCAATCATTGCTCAGTGAATCCGAGTGGCCGTTGATGCTGACGCCCCTTGATGTCCCGTTGATTCAATTCGGGCGTCAGGTCCGGCGACCCCGACGCTGGTTTCACACCTGTTCGGGCGAGCATGCCGCCATCTTGCGGGGTTGCCGAATGAAAGGATGGAACCGTGCAGGCTACACATTGCCAACACACGAAGTCTTCCACGCTTACATGGAGCAGTTGAGAACCTACCTCGGCTCCGAATGGAAACCCCTCCGCATCGCCAAGGACGGTTGCGGTTTACCCACGGTTTCCAACACCGTTTCGGAACTGGCCCAAATCTATGCCGGGCTCGTCCGAGACAAAGACGACGACTGGATTTGGGAAGCCATGGTCCGTCATCCGGACCTTGTGGGTGGGTTCAACCGACTTGATTCCACCGTACTCAAAGCAGGTGAAGGTCGCGTCATCGCCAAAGAGGGAGCCGATGGGCTGCTCGGCATGGCCATTGAACACCCCGACTACCCAAAGGGATTGGGCATCGTGGTCAAAATCGCCCACGGATGGAATTCACAAGCGACATGGTACGTGGCCAGGGCTTTGCTGGGCGTACTTGGCATTAAGCTACGAAATCCGTATCCACTTCATCGACAAAAGGCATTCATCGTCCCCGGCATCGTCCCGGAGCGCTATGTCGACATCCTGGAGACGGTGCCTACCTGGGACGAGTGGGACCCCGACCAAGACCGATGGCATTTCGATCTCGAGGTGAGTTGATGGAGCCAATTTTGAATTACATCAACGGTGCATTCCTTCCTTCAACCTCTGGCTTGACCCTGGAAACGGTCAACCCTGCTACGGGACAACCCATCACGACGTTGCCTCGCTCATCGGCCGAGGACGTGGGCTTGGCTACCAAAGCCGCCCTCAAGGCAGCGCCAACCTGGGCGAACACCACGATGGAAGAACGCATGGTGTGGCTTCACCGAATCGCCGATGCGCTTGAGGAGGAGGCAGAAACCATCGCTCAACTTGAGAGCATGGACACCGGCAAACCGATTTCTCTGGCCCGAAGCGTGGATGCTCCACGCTCGGTCTCGAATTTCCGATTTTTTGCCGAGTTCGGACGAGAACACGTTGAACCAACCTTCGCCGACCACGGTGCCGTCAACCATGTCCACCGTTCACCCATCGGCTGTGTTGGCCTCATCACCCCTTGGAACCTTCCGCTCTACCTGCTCACATGGAAGATTGCCCCCGCGTTGTTGATGGGGAACACCATCGTCGCCAAACCGTCGGAATTAACCCCCATGACGGCCAATCACCTTGCAAAAATTTTGACCAAACTCAACTTTCCAAAGGGCGTGTTCAACCTCGTCCACGGGTTAGGCCCAGAAGTTGGCCAAGCCATTGTTGAACACCCTGAAATCCGTGGACTTTCGTTCACAGGTGGAACGGCCACTGGGAAAATCGTCGCAGCGACCGCCGCTCCGATGTTCAAGAAACTCTCGTTGGAATTAGGAGGGAAAAACGCCACCATCGTGCTTGACGATGCCCCCCTTGAGGAAATGATGGACGGTATCGTACGAGCCTCGTTTACCAATTCGGGGCAAGTTTGCCTGTGCGGTTCAAGGGTGCTGGTTGACGCCTCCATTTACGACCGATTCAAGTCGATGTTTGTCGAAGCCATCAACAACATTGTCGTCGGCGACCCTTCGTTGGAGGAGACCGTCATGGGGACCGTGATTTCCAAAGACCATCAAGCCAAGGTCGAGTCCTATATTGAACTCGGACAAGACGAAGGCGGGGTGGTGTTAACCGGCGGTTCGGCGGCCACCTGCCCGGTGAAAGGCGTGGCCGCTGAAGGGGCGTTTTTGCGCCCGACCGTCATCGAAGGACTGAGCCATACCGCCCGCACCGCAACCGAGGAGATCTTTGGACCGGTCGTGACCCTTCACTCGTTCAACTCCGAGCAAGAAGCCCTCGACATGGCCAACGCAACCGACTACGGATTGGCGGGCTCGGTTTGGACGGCTGACGCTAAGCGTGGGTACGCCTTTGCTCAAGGCATGGACACCGGCATTGTATGGGTCAACACGTGGTTAAATCGAGACCTCCGAACACCGTTTGGCGGCGTCAAACAATCGGGCGTCGGACGTGAAGGTGGTGCGTGGTCGCTGAACTTCTTCTCGGAACTGACCAACATCTGCGTGAAGCAACCTTGAGAACACATGTTCAAATGCTTCCGGAGGAAGGTAGGGTCATGGACGAGGAAACACTTCCACTCTTCGTCCTGCCCATGGTGCTTTTTCCAGGTGAACATCAGGAACTCCGCGTCTTTGAACCCCGCTATCGCCAAATGCTCGACACCTGCATTTTGGATGAACGTCCGTTTGGGCTGGTCATGAATGACCCCTTTGAACCGACCAACGGATGGGACGGTCCACGAAGGCACGGTTGCGAGGCCATCATCCTCAATCACGAAACGCGAGGCGTGAACCACTTCCTCACCATCACGGGTGGACGGCGATTCTTCGTTGAAGAGGTCATTGAACCTGCCCTGCCTCCCTTTTCCGACCCCACCATGGCCTCCCTGGTCGAAGATGGATTGGCACCGGATGTCGATACCTTGCTTCAACACCTGCCATCCGACGCCCCCCACCAACGATTGTACATCTCGGCCAAAGTTTCCTACTTGGAGGAAGTGGGTGAACTCGGGGAAGAAGACCAAGCCTACCTTCGTTCCTTGACCAGCAACATCGTCCATCGGGCTGGACGAGGCATGAACGTCGATGCCAGTGTCCTGGACGGCTGGGTCGAATCCATTTGCGAGGAGCAGATCAACGAACAAAGAGCATCGATTTACAACATTGCGGCTTTATGCCTGAACGACCTCGAAGCACGCCAACAACTCCTCGCCTGCTCCAGTGCCGCCGAGGCATTGCATGAACTTCAGACCCATGTTTTCGGCTTCGTTGACGAGGCAGAATAAACGAAGGCGACGAATTGAAAACACGACGGGCGGTGGCATGGCTATGTCCGTCTACAGCGAGGCACGGAAGGTGACCACCCACACGCTCCAGGAAATGAAGCGTGCTGGTGAGAAAATCACCATGCTTACGGCCTATGATTACTCACTGGCTCGGCTTGTTGACCAAGCCGGAGTTGATGTGATTCTTGTGGGCGATTCCGCCTCCAACGTGATGGCGGGCCAAGCCACCACAGTGCCGATGACCCTTGACCACATGATCTACCACGCCCAGTGTGTTGAGCGAGCGGTTGACCGCGCCCTGTTGGTGGTCGACATGCCGTTTGGCACGTATCAAGGCAATTCTCGTCAGGCCCTTGAATCCGCCATCCGCATCATGAAAGAATCAAGCGGACACGCCGTGAAGTTGGAGGGTGGAGCGGAAATCGTGGAATCCGTTGAGCGCATCCTGACCGCTGGCATTCCCGTGATGGGCCATCTCGGGCTTACCCCGCAGTCCATCTACAAGTTTGGGACCTATTCCGTTCGTGCCAAAGAAGACGAAGAAGCCGAGAAGTTAATCGCCGATGCCAAGGTTCTCGAAGCCGCCGGTTGCTTTGCCATCGTGCTGGAGAAGATTCCTCGAGACCTCGCCAAGCGTGTGTCAGCGGCCTTGACCATTCCAACCATCGGTATCGGTGCGGGTCCAGATGTCGATGGTCAAGTCCTCGTGCTTCACGATTTGTTGGGCATAACCATGGATTTCTCACCCCGTTTTCTTCGCCGCTACCTCAACCTCGCCGAAGAGATTGACGGGGCCATTAAGGGCTATTGCGATGATGTGCGTTCGGGTGATTTTCCCAGCGATGAGGAATCCTACACCTCGTGATCACATCACCAGGCTATAGTAGAGCAACGAGCCACTTAACGCCCCGATGTTCACACCCATCGTGTGCCAAATGGCCAGCCGAAATGGCGGGAGATGGAAGCGCCACCAAGAGGTGCTGACCCATATCCACAAGACGACCGTGAGGTATCCACCGCATACAAAACCGCCCATGCCGGTGGACCAGACAAACATCAGTGGGAGTGCAAGCGCCGCAATGCCTCCGAGGTAATCAAGCCACATCGATGGGGGATGGGGGGTCAACCACCGGTGAAGCAGCGGAGAAAAGAGCATCATGATCAGCAGGCCTCCCTGAGGCGGGTTGGGTAAACCGTACGTCAGGTGAGGCGAAACCAAGGCCTGCCAAAACGCACCGGCCACCATGCCAAACAAAGTAGGGAACACCACGTTGACCCACGTCTCTGCCCACGTGGCCGAGCGTGGTGGATGAGCTTCGACCGGCGCGTTGTCCTGTGGCGCCGCTTCTCCCATGGCCGTCCCATTCCGGCAGGTTGTTTATGGCTTCGTGTTTGAAACGCCTGCTGTCGTGCCGATGATGAATTAAACCTCGGCGCAATGCGTCATCCATGGGCAAAGGACAGATTGTCGCCGGGTGCCTCGCACCGCATCCTCCGCATCTTGTTTACGCAGAAAACCCGCCCCAAAACGAACCCGTTGCCGAAGGAGGATGGGAACAACTTCGATGGGGGTATGAACGCCTTCGTGCTTCCCTTTCCGAACACGATTACGATGCCATCGTCCTCCTTTCCCCACACTGGCAAACCTATGTCGGCACCCATTTCCTTGGCCTACCAAATTTTGAAGGCCTCTCGGTCGACCCCATCTTCCCGAACCTTTTCCGCTACCATTACGACATGAACGTGGACGTTGAATTGGCGCAAGCGATTCATGATGAAGCAGCCAAGGCCGGCCTTCCGGTGAAGATGATGGAGAACCCAGACTTCCGTGTGGATTACGGCACCATCACCACGGGCCACTTGTTCAACCCCGACTGGGATAAGCCGCTTGTGGTCATTTCAAGCAACCGTTCCACGGCCTATTATTCGGTCGAAGTGATGCAAGAAATCATGATTGAACTTGGCAAAGTCACACGAAAAGCCATCGAAGCCAGTGGAAAAAGGGTCGTTGTCCTCGCCAGCAATTCCCTCTCCCATCGCCACTTTACCACCGAATCAGAGGTACCCGAAGACATGAGCAAAGAGCACATTACGAGCCATGCCATGCACTTGTGGGACATGCGGATGATCGAGTACATGCGCACAGGTCAAGCCCAACGCATCTTGGACGAGATGCCCGAATTCACCGAACAGGCCATCGCCGAAAGCGACGGTGGCGGCCTGTCTTGGTTGCTTTCCACCCTCGATGTCCCTGATTATCCCGGCATTCTTCACGGCTACGGGACCATCATCGGCACCGGAAACGCTGTCGTTGAATGGCCTTGTTATGCGCACGAGGTGAACGAGGGATGACCTCGGGCGAAGTGGTGGCTTCGTTTGTGGTGCCCGTTCACCCACATACGGTGTTGGCTCCAGACCAAAACCCCGGATGGCGACGGCTACGAGATGCCTTTAACGACGCCGCTCAAACGATTCGTGATTTGGACGCTGATTTGCTCATCATCTACTCCACCACGTGGCCCTCCATCATCGGACACCAAATCCAAGCTGACCCCAACCCCGAGTGGGTCATGGTGGACCATGACTTCCACGACCTCGGCTCCATCCCATACTCGTTCAACATCGATGCAGACTTTGCCCATGCTTGGAACGAAGCGAACGAACAACGAGGCTTGCAGAGTCGCTGTGTGAATTACAAAGGGTTCCCCATCGATGTCGGTTCGGTCGTGGCCTTGACCCTGCTCAACCCGGACAACAGCATTCCCGCGGTGATCGTCTCTTCCAATATGTACGCCAACCGAAGCGAAACCACGGTACTGGCCAAGTCCTGTTTGGACGTCATCAAGACGCAGGGGCGACGTGCTGTGGCCATCACGGCCATGTCCTTGTCCAACAGAATGTTCACCGACTTTATCAAGCCGGAGGAAGATAAAATCCACTCGCTCAAGGACGACGAATGGAACAGGAAGATCTTGGAATTCCTCGAGCAAGGCCGTCTTGAAGACGTGGGTCAACTCTCCCGGACCATCCACCGCCAAATTCGGGTCCAGAAGGTGGTGGCGTTCAAGCCGATGTGGTGGCTTTCCGCCATGAACGGTAATCGTAATGATTTGACCGGTCGCATCCTCGCCTACGAAGCCATTCACGGCGCTGGTGGTGCGGTGGTTCATATCGACCCCACCTCAACCGGGATCGGCGACAAGGAGTACGATGAGGACGATGTGGAATTTTTCCACGGCGAGCGAGGCGTGCTGGAGGGTTCTGATGAAGCGGAGATTGACCAAAGTCGAGAAGCTGAACGAACAGACGAAACATCGGTGAGTGAGAGCGGGCCTGCGCTTTGGGACCCGACCGAGGCCGAGGGTTCGGTAAACACCGACGCCGCACCTAAGCCGGTTGGTGCCTACCCCCATGCCCGTAAGGTCGGCGATATGCTCTTTCTCTCCGGCGTCGGACCCCGTCAACCCGGCACCAACGCCATCCCAGGTGGGCCCATCCACGATGAGAACGGAGAACCATTGGACTATGACATCAAAGCCCAAACTCATGCTGTGGTCAACAACGTGCGGCGAATTGTCGAAGAGGCAGGCGCAACCATGGACCAGGTGGTTGATGTGACCACGTTCCTCGTGGACATGAAGCGTGATTTCGCAGGCTATAACGAAGTTTGGGCTGAAACGCTCGGAACCGTTGGACCAACCCGAACAACCTTGGCGATCGATGCCCTTCCTACCCCCATCGCTGTTGAAATGAAGGTGATTGTCCATATGGGCGAGTGATTTTTTCCGGATTCCGGAGAAGGTTGTGGGATTTCATACAAATAACTAATATCAATATGAAGAATCACCGAGATAAGAATCGGTTTTATGCCGGAATCGGGAGGTTATCCTGTGGGAGACAATACGAAGCAAAACACGGAAGCGGCCGTAGACAATGGAGGCTCGTCAAGCGAGCTCAAAACCGCCCTTTCTCGGACCATCGGCTTGGTCACGCTTGTCATCCTCTCGCTTTCATCCATGCTCGGTTCCGGACTGTTCATCCTTCCTGCCTTTGCACAGGAAGTGGCCGGGGACGGCATGTGGTTCGCGTTTGTGCTCGCCGCTTCGGTGGTGTTGACCGGAGCGTTTTCAAAATCTGAACTCGCTAGCGCCATGCCAGAATCGGGTGGCGTTTACATCTACATGGAACGGACCTACGGTTCGCTTATGGGAACCATCAGCGGCCTGGGTCTATTTGCCTCGTTTATGCTCAAATCTGCGTTTGCTTTGATCGGATTCGCAGCATATCTTGAAGTGGTCACCACCGCAATGGATATTGAGGTCAACCCGAAAAGCATCGCCCTCGTTCTCCTGACATTCATTGTCATCATCAACATCACCGGTGTCAAGAAGATCAAGAAGGTCCAGACGCCCATTGTCGCCACGGCTGTTATCTTCCTCCTGTTCTTGTGCGTCATGGCCTTGTTGAGTGGAGAAGCCGATTTATCTCGGCCAATCACCAATATCGATTACCTGAGCCCAGAGATGGGAACGGCGGCGGCTTTGGTGTTCGTTGCCTATTCGGGGGCCATCAAGGTCGGCGCTATCGGGGGCGAAGTGATGGACCCTGAGCGAAACATTCCCCGAGGCATGTTCGCCTCGTTGCTTGTCGCGACCGGGTTGTATGCAGGTGTGGCTTATGTCATGGTTTCCGTTTTGGAACCAGGCTGGCACATGGATGGAACGCATGCCATTGAGAACCCAATTTACGTCTTCGCAGAACATGTTGCTGGTAGCACCGTTGGTGTCATCGCTGCACTTTTGGCCATCGTTACGATGGCCTCAATGGCCCTTGCCGGCGTACTTTCTGCCTCTCGTTTCTTGTTTGCAATGGCCAGAGACAATCTCCTCCCTTCCAAACTTGAAGACCTTAACCCAACCTACGAAACGCCGCATTGGCCCATCATCATCACAGGTGTCCTGATGGCGACGGCCATCCTGACCATCGACGTCCATGCCATCGCCGAACTGGCCTCTGGATTCAACATCATGGTTTTCGTCGCCATCAATGCGTCTGTAGTCGTGATGAGGCATGCTGGCCCTCACCACGATTGGAATCCCCCGTACAAATCACCCCTCTATCCTCTACCCCAGATCTACGGGGCTGGAACGGGCCTTCTTCTGCTTTGGTTGATTGGAGCGAACGCCTTCATCGGCGCCTCTGGTGCGATAGGGTTGGGATTGTTTGTATGGTTAGCCTACGGGCGACAGCATGTTCTCGAAGAGGCCCGAGTCACACCCTTCGCCGCCTTCAAAGCAAGGTTTTCAAACGCCACCCCAGAAGTTTCAGAACGCTTCTACACGGCCTTTAGGGCGGCGGATATTGGTCGAAAGAACCACTTGACACTGAGCGAATTCCGTGCCGCGATCACGCAAGGCTTGGGCATGGACTTGACACCGATGGAGGTTCGCACCTACTTCCACAATGCCGACGAAAACGGCGATGGCGTAGTGGATATTGACGAGTTCCTTGCCATCATGCAAAGCAATGAGGAAGAGTAGAATCTCCACTAAGCGAGAATCAATCGGAGGTTCTCAAGACTCCGCAACTCTGCAAAGTAAATCTGTTCAATGGAATCGTACATTTCCTGGTCGCCAACTTCATCGAGAAGTTTGATGATACCTGCATAAACCTCAGCAGCCTTGGTTTCTGTCTCGAGGGATCGCTCAAGCATGACCGTGTAGTCCGTGGCGTGGACAATGGGGTGTGGATTTCGCTCCGTGACCGGAATGCCTCCAAGTTTGACGATTGCACGCCGCACCGTATCGGCATGGGCCAACGATTCGGTGGCTTCTTCGTTGAACATAGGATCAAGTTGCAACCGGTGAATACCTTGGATTGTTGCAGCATAATGCGCGTACATGTTCATGGCCCGGAGTTCCCACCCAAGGGCTTCATTGAGGCGTTCAATCAATTCCTGAGTTCCCATTGTATCACAATGACCTATGAGGTCCTCCGATATGAACCCCTGCTCAATTCATCAGGCCGTTTTACTCATGGCGAATCCATTCGCCACTTGGCGTCACTTCCCAATACTGCATCTCTTCAGAGACATCCACGTACCAGCCAGTTTCCCCTTGGACGGTGGAAGGCGTGGCCTGCATCACGCCGACATTTCCTGCCTCTTTTGCGAGAGCTTTCATCGATTCAAGCGTTAGACCGTGGCGTTCGTAAATCGGCGTGTCATCGGACACGTCCGGCGAGCCAACGAACGCTTCATCGTCGTCTTCATCGTCGTTTTCATCATCGTCGAAAGCCTCCTCCATCCATTCATCTTTGGATGCCTCGGCTGCTTTCCGGGTCAACATAACCAGAACGGCGAGAAGCAGGAACAACAGAACGGCTGCCATGGTCATGGCGGTGTTGGTTGAACCCACGGCTCCTCCGAGAAGAACTTCATCAACATCGTAGAACGTTTGAGCGAGCAATCCACTCCATCGGATGGTGCATGAGCGGTCGGTTCCACCGTTCTGAATGTCGACTTCCCACGTCCCGTTGGTCACAAAGGAAGCCGTGCCCGATGTGCACGTCACGCTCGTATTGGCCTTGGGAATGCTGAGGGTGTTCCCGTAGGCGTCGGTGGCAAAGGCATTCATCAGCACGACATCACCCTCGGCAATGGCGGTACGGCTCATGGCGGCTTGGATACGGACGGGAGCACCGGCTTCAATGGTCAACGGGATGGTGTGCGTGGCTCCTTCATCTTGAAGAATCAATTCATAGGAACCCACTTTTTTACCGGTGAACTGCCAATAGCCGATGCCTGTGGGTGAAACTTCCAACTCTCCCAGAGAGGTGTTGAACATCGTGGTAACCGAGGTGGATTCAGCGATGTTTCCGTGGACGTCAACCACCTGAATGAACACGTCATGAGGCGACCCAGCATTCACGACCAAGCCTTCATCGGCATCGGTGATGAGGCCGTGAGCATCGCCTGCGACAACCGTGAGGCGTACCGTTGCAAACACACCGTCAGCGTTGACACGAAGTTCGTGGCCTCCAACGGTAGTGGCCGTCCAACGGCCATCGTTCAACAGCATGTCGAGAGTGATGTCTTTTCCGTCCAAGGTCCAATTGAGGGTGATGCCCTCAAGTTCGTTGCCATAGGCATCGAAAAACGTAGGATTGAGCGCTAACTCGCCGTCAGCAGGGACTCGGCTTCCTTCACCCTCAAGCGTGATGAAGGCGAGCCGGCCCGCTTGAACATCAAACGATGTTTCAGCGACAAACATGGTCCCGCTGGTATTGTCAAACCAACTTCCTTCAAATCGCCAAGAGCCCGCCACCTCTGCACGAAGCAAGGTAAAGGAGGACTCGGCGGTCAATTCCGTTTCTTCTCCCATGAGCATGTTGATGCTTCCATTGACCACCCAACGGTTGCCTTTCACATCTTCAGCGATGATCTCGACGACGACTTGGTCGCCAGCAGACGGTTCCCGAGGGGAAACCAAGAACCCGATGTCAATGGCTCGCCCGTGCTCGACATCAACGTGGAGCGAACTGCTCACGGTCCCGTCAACACCCGAAAGGGCTGCAGGGCCCGTGGCGGAAGGGTTCCAGAACACCCGTGCGTCATCGTCAACCGATAAGCCGCCGGAAGAGGCCGTGATGGCGTGAATGGAAGGTGATACAAAACCGATGTAGCCGTTGGCATCTCGTCGCTCAAATACGAGCTCGTAGGACTCTCCGGCCATGAACACCTCCGGAGCGTCGACGATCATCAACTCTGAAGCGACCGCATCTCCTGGAATGACCTGTAACGTGGTGCTACCGGTTATGTTGCCTGCAGAAACGGTGATGACCCAACGGCCAGTATTGGTGGCCAAGTATTCTCCCTGTGCGTTAAACGAGCCATTTTCGGCAAACCAAGCCAAGGAACCGACGTTGGAGAGCGGCATTTCATACCCGTTGATGTCCACGAGGAGAGGTGCTATCTTCTGGAGGGTTCCAGCGCGAACGACCAAGGGTTCATCAAATACAAATTCGTAAGGCGCCCCTGCCGAAACTGTGATTGTTTCTTGAGTCTCTAACTGGTTGTATCGGACCCGGGCATGATATTCCCCAATGGATTCTGCGAACCATGTGGGTTGCCCATGGCCGATGTATTCTCCGTCAATATCCCAAACCATGGACGATGCTCCCGGCATTCGGTTCCCTCTTGCGTCGAGCAAGTCAGCCGTCATCGTTGTGGGCTCGAGCACGCCAATGTTGAGGCGTGTAATTTCAATCGAGGTGGGTACGCCCGCTTCGACCGTGATGTTGTGCTGCCCAAGGAGGCCGTTGTGTTCAGCGGTGATTTCAATCAGACCCGAAGACCATGGATAGAACAGACCATCTTCGGTGATGGTTCCATTACTTGCCGACCAACTCACTTCGCCAGCGATGATGTTGTTGACGGGATCGTAAATGAGGGCCTCAAACATGACAACCTCGTCGGCTGACATTGAGGTGGGTGGATCGTTGATGGCTACCCTGTCTGCTGCCCCTGAGCGTTGGAGGATGGTTTCATCGTCCAAGAGAACGGGAAGACTGGCCGACCACGAACCCAACAGAACGAGCGCCACAAGAGCAACGCACGCTTTGGAGAAATTCACAACACCACGTCTCCTCATTCGTTGTACTCTTGCCACTCTTCTTCACCGGGACTACGGAACCACCAGGCACCGTCTTCGTCCTCCCACCATTCCACGCCGTCTTCGTCAAAGGTGGTTTCGAGTTCTTCTTCAACCTCCTCTTCTGCAGCAGGCGTCTCCTCTGCGGGTGGACCGGATGGACCGGGGGCTGGACCCGAGGGGCCGGGGGCTGGACCGGATGGACCGGGAGCTGGACCGGATGGACCGGGAGCTGGACCTGTTGGACCCGAGGGTTTCACATCTTCGTCCTCGTCGTCATAATCGTCATCATCCCAGTCATCGGCGCCTCCTGAGTTTCGCAAGAACATGACGCCGAGCGCCAAGAGGACAACAGCCACGAGAGCGAGTAAACCTGCACCGACATAATACAACGTTCCACCGGCTTCAAAGAAACCCTGGAAGTTTCCGTTCACGGTGATTTCCTCGTTTACACGGACAGTGCCGACGCTGACGGTGATCGTCTGTGGTCCGTCATCCAATGTGGTGACCGTCCACTGGTCGGACGAGGTCATCATCGCTTTTCCACGTCCGGTGGATTGCACCTGAACGCTACCCGGAACAGGAATCTCATTGTCAAACGCATCAAAGGCTCGGATGGATACATCGAGACTCTCGAGTTGCTCAAGTACGTCGGTGGACAGATTGACCTCTAGACGAGCGACGGTGTTTTGGGCTGATACGGTGATTTCAACCGTCGATACTGCTCCACCTACGCTGTATTGGAGCGTATGGACTTCGGCCACTTCTGCGTCGTAAGTGTAGGTTCCGTCCGACGTCGTGATAATGCTCAAGGTCGGGACGTCGGCACCATTTTCGGTCCACGCAACGTTCTGCGGGAACTGGTTTCCATCGGCGTCGGTTCCCGTAACTTGGATGTCCACCCGATCGCCAGCGGTGGGGCTGGTGGTTGAGAGGTCAGCGGCCACGGTGACCGCCTCGCCGTGGAGAACGGTGATGGACACACTGTCGGAGATGTTGAAACCGGTACCGCTGATACTGAAGGCTTCAATGCGCCACTCACCAACCGTGGTCGCTTCCCAACGCATGTCATCGAGCAGCAGTTGCGTTGTTATGTCTTGAACATCCCCGGTGTCGACATTTACCTCAAGCCAAGTCAATTCGTCCGAAGAGATTCGATTGTTGTCGGTATCAAAGAGTTCGGATGAGAAATCAATCGCAAAGTCCGACGTCATCTCGATGATGGCCCCGGTCGAGCGCAGGGGGTCATTGGCCACGCCTTCAATGGAGACGGTGTTGAGCATGCCGTGGTCGACCGTGATGTTGATCGAGACAATGAGATCGCTGTAGGAGGCACTGAGAGTGTAGGGCATGTCTGAGGCGTAATACGGCGTGAAGGTGGTGGCGTCGCCGATGAAGACTTCGATAAAGTTCGAGGTTTCATCGATGGTCGGGTGGGAGAGCGACCAGTTCGATTCGGGAACCGCCCATTGGTTACCTTTGGCGTCAATGGCGAAGATCTTGGCTTCGAGCGTATCATCAGCCGTTATGTCAAAGTGTTGCCAGGTTGCAATCTCGTCCTCGACGGTGATGCGCAGGGTTTGGGTTTGTCCCCGGTCCACTTCGATCACAAGTTGCGTCAATTCAGTTTCGTACCGGGCTTCGAGGATTTTCGAACCGGTCTTGACCGGGTCCCAAATGGCTGGGGCACCTGGCGTCAACTGACCGTCCGAAGTCTTGGTCCAGTTATCGGCCGGCAAAACAACGGCCAAGCGATTTCCTCGGACGTCAACCCGAGTGGTGTTGATGTAAACCCGGTCGTCGGCGGTGATGGAGGTTGAGGAGGCATTCAGTTCTAAGAAATCAATGGCACCATAACCAACGGTGATTTGAAGTTCGTCTGAGGCTCCAGAAACTGAACTGAGGTTTAACCACCAGACACCAACGTGATCTGGGAAGTACTGCTGATTGATTTCGGAGTAATTCCCGTTCGTGGTGGTCCAAGTCAGATTTCCAGCGGTTGCAAGGTCCAAAGCATTGCCAAATTGGTCGTACAAGTCGATGGTGATGTCACACACCACACCGGCGGGCACCGTACCTTCGCATCCACCCAGTTCAAAGAAAGAGGGGGCGCCGGCTTCGACCGTTA
The DNA here is from genome assembly GCA_938030705.1 of Candidatus Poseidoniaceae archaeon. Classification (GTDB taxonomy): domain Archaea; phylum Thermoplasmatota; class Poseidoniia; order Poseidoniales; family Poseidoniaceae; genus Poseidonia. The sequence goes on along the minus strand of CALHIR010000001.1, from coordinate 166,343 downwards.
CCGCGACATCAATAAATTCTCCAGATTGAACATTGTGAGCGACCCGCACGACATGAGAACCAACAGCGTATGGTTGGAAAATATTGGGCACGACGGCGCTCATGCTCCCGTTGGTCGGCGTGTAGGTAATGGGCTCACCAGGCACCATGTTACCGTGCTGGTCGACCATGTGGGCCGTGATGGTCAAGGACTCATCTGCCGTGATGGTGGCCGTCAATGGAGTGACGATGAGTTCGGTTGGTGCACCGGGTGTCACCGTGATGTTTTGATGTCCGCAGACCAGACCGAAACACGACGTGATGGTGACGGTCCCTGCCGTGGTTGGCGTGAAGAGACCATTTGAACCAATGCTACCGGAGGATGCAGCCCATGTCACAGGGGTTGTTTGGACCATCGATTGGTGATCGTAGGCCACCGAGTTGAAATTCACTGCCGAATCTGCATCGGTGGAAACCGTACCTGAGGGACTGATGGCCACGGTGGTGATGTTGGTCGTGTTGAACAGGATCTGCGGACGATAATCCACGTTGACGGCAGAACCCGAGTAGAACGAGGCGTGGGCATGGCCGTTGTTGGGTGTGGCGATGATGATCCAAGCGTTCAGATTGGTGGTGGTCATACCGGGCGTGCTGAGATCAAACCACAGCCATCCTGTGGTGTCAACGTTCACCGTCGTGGTGGAGATAGCATCACCGTAATCCAGACCGGCCTGCATTCCTGGCGCACCCCATGTGCTGCCGACCGTGGTGCCGTTCCATGTTGCGGAAGCTTGGCCCCAGTTCGCATTGAGGATCGGGTGGACATCGAAAGAAACGGAGGTCGCACCTTGAACCGAAGTCCATGATTCAATGTACATGCCGAGCGATGCAGAATGCACCTGTTGATACTGAGCGAACGGAATTTGGGCCGCATTCAATCCAATGTTGATCCGGCACTCGTCGGCATAGAGCGTACCGCAATAATCGCCTGCACTGATGGTTGATTCACCAGCAAAGTTGGTATCTGGATATTCGCTGTAGAGGGCGAGGTCCTGAACATTGGTGTGGCCAAAGGCAGCGATTTCATTGCCCGTCTGGAAGGTGTAAGTGTAGGTGTAATCGTTGTTGTAGGTGTGGTTGGGATCGCCCACAGCGAAACTCCAACGAGCAGACGAAGGACCCGGGATGGATTGATTCACACCCTGGACCCACCAGGAGAAGAGTTGGCCTTCGGTCAGGTTGTCAGCGAATCTGAACGTGGTGTTCGTGATTTCGGAATCTTCCCATGACTTGAATTTGTACACACCGGTTTGATTGGCTACTGTCACGATGTAGCCCGTAGCCCCAGAGACGGGTGTCCATGTCAAGGCCGGTTGGGTGGAAGGCGTCAACAAGCCGTTTTCTTCTGCATAGAGCACTTGACCGTCGGCGGGCGAAGTGAGTGTGGGTTGTGCAGGTGGCACGATACCGTTCACGTTGTCGACGTAGTCGAGAACCAGATGAGGATGGAAAGAAGAATTTGAGAATTCTGACGAGTAGAAGGTGTGGGAAGAACCTGAGGTACCCACCATCTGAAGCATGAATGTCATGGTGGTGTTACCGTTGGCAATGTTGCTTTGCGCTAGACTCGTCAGGTCCCACTCCATCCAGCCAATGGGTGAAGCCAAGGTCAAGGTCGAACGGGTGATTTCCGTGCTGGAGCATGACGGAGCGGTGGACCAAACCACGCTGGATTCGGTGAAGCCACTGCAGGCATAGGCTGCGATGGTGGTTGATGCTGAACCGCCGACGTTGGTTTGGTACATACGCAACATCATTTGCGTGGGGGTCATGGCGGAAGGCCAAGGGATGTTGGACAAATCAAACTCCATCAAGATACGGCTTTCACCGGTGCCGAGGCTGTTCACACCCAAGACCATGTTCGTGGAACTCCCCCGGTTGGTGGTTGCGTTCGAATCGATTTCTACATCCGGCACCGATGGCAAAAGACCCGTTTGCTCAAAGATGGAACCTCGAGAGATGTTCAGCGTGTGGTTACCCGCTCCATCATCACTGCCTTGGTCGGCCGGATTCCGGTACTTGTGGACCGCCGACCATTCCCCGATTCGGTCACCTTGGTCAGCCCGAATACGCCAGTATTGCCAGAAGTCCCCCTTCTCCAACCCTGCATTGTTGACCGTGTTGTTGGCCAAATCAATGGTGAAGTTGTCATGAAGACCGGCTGCGATATCATTGGAGAGGTAACAGAGTGTGTCATCGCTGAGGAAGAGCGGGTCGTATCCACCGCACGCCACGAACTGAGTTTCGTTTGAGTAAGTGGTGGTCCAGCTAAAATCGCTGTCGTTCAATCCCGAGGGGCGAGGTTGTGAGGTGTTCCACAACGTGGCGCCATCGGCAGGCAGGAGCCCGCTTGGTGCGGATGGCGTCCAAGCGGCGGTGGTACGGTAGGTCAGGTTGAGGCGAGGGCGAACATCGATGTTGGTGGCTTCGCTTGAAGCGAATTGGACACGGCCGTCAACACCGCTCTCCAATTCTACGGCGAAGAGCAAGACATTCAATTCAGCCACGTTGTTGTTCAAGGCGTGCTGAACGAAGGCCGTGACGTTGAAGCCGACGCTGCCTGTGTCGTTCACCCATTGCGGTGCGTTGAAGGGAACGTCATGGTCGTTGACTGAGAAACCACCGCTCTGGGCCCACGACGAGGTATTGCCTGCGGGATAGGCGTAAACGGATGATTCACTCCACAAGGAAGAGATGTCCGAGACGGCGATCAGCGTCGAATCGGAGGCCGCCAGCACATTGAAATCCAAACTGGCGTCAACCACCTCGTAGGTCCCTGGCATTGGCAGGGCACTGAAATTCATGTTCACGAGCGACATGGAACGAAGGTTCGGGTTGCTGGTGGAGATTTGACTGCGACCAACGTAAAGGCTGGAAGAAGAACCCCGGTCGGTGTAAATGGTCCCGGTGTCCAAGTACGTATCCTGCGAAACGCTCGGGTAGGAGAGCGAGGATACAATGGACCCTTCTTGAATGGAAAGATTGGCGTAGGTGCTGTTGATCTCTTGACCGACATCGTTAGGCAAGTAGAAAATCGTAGACGCACTTCGAGGGCCGAGCATACCGTTGTTGATGGGTTGAACCATCCAGCGGATTTCCTGTGCGAAGGTCAAATCGGAGGAGGGCGTGAAGGTCAGGTTGGTCATGTCGAACGACGAGGGTGTGGTACGAGAATCGTAGGTGTACAAGCCCGCCATGTCGTCGTTGGCATCCGCTTGGAGGAAGACGCGCCAATCGGTCGCTGTGGTCGAGCCACTGTAGGTCCACGTGAAGGTTGGAGAACGGTCGGCCTTGAGCGCGTGTGAGGCCGTGTCCCAGACGATGGTCGCATTGGACGGGCCGGTATTCACGCCGCTGACCGTTGGGGTCGCCACCGTTCCGTCCTCCCAAATCAAGGTCAAATACGGTGCTTCTGAAGCGCTTCCTTCCGTAGAGGTGAAGATGATTTCATCCGTGGTTTGCGAAGAGGTGTAAACCATCAGGGAAACGAAAGTCTGGCTGTTTGCCAAAGCGGCTTGGACCGCTTCGGTAATGTCGAAATCCATCCAATCATCGGAGACGCTGTCGACGAGGTCGACATAGCCGCCAATATCAACGCCGATATCACGACCACCACGCTCGGACCAGTTGTTGGTCCCGTCGTAGGTGGTGGCGTTGGCCGAGGTCGTCCACGGTTGGAGGACGGGGCGAATGGCCACCGGTTCATCCTCTACTGAGCCGTATTCTGCGAAGAGACTCAATTCAGCGCCAGTGACACGTGCGCCCGAAGGTTGCGGGACTTCGGCAAGAGGAATACGGATAAGAGCAGCGGACTGGTAGCCGGTGGACTGTTCACCGACCCGGAGCGTGGTGGCGTTTTCATGGGTGTCGTCGGCACCCGAGCCGTTCTCGATGACGTAGGTATCAACCAGGTGCGGCGTGTTGAGGTGAGGGAGCGCACCGTGATGGCGCAACTCAACCGAGGCCTTGGTGGAATTGAAGACGACCGTGTTCAGGTCGGGGAGTTGGAAGTGATAGGAAGACGACCAGTTTCCAATTTGGTTGGTCGCCGAAACAGCCCGGACACGCCAGAACCATGTGTTCCCATCATCAAGGTCGGACTGCAAGGTGAACGTGTTGTTGGTCACGTCAAAGCCTGCATCGTTCCAAGAGGTGTAGGTAAGGCTGTTCACCGAAGAGAAATCACTCTGCGTGTCAAGTTGAACAATGAAACCCGTCAGCGCCATTGAACCGGTGAAACTCCAAACCAACTCAGGTTGAGCGATGGGCGTCAGGTCGACGCCCGAACCAATGGACCACGAGCCGTTGGCCGGAAGCGAAGGCGTTGGATTGGATGGCAGTGCATCCGAACCTGGCACATAAACGAAGGTCAGTTCAGGTCGATTGGCCATGGAATCTTCTGCCGTGCTGAAATAGGCGGTTCGAGCGCCACCGGAGCCAGCCCCGAGTATGCCTGCGATGAAATCCACACGACGATCTTCTCGCATGGCGTTTTGGACCGCAAGCGTGACGTTCCATTCCACACTGTCCCCCTCAGAGAAGGAGGAACCAACGCTCACACTGTCCAAAAGCGAGCCGCGTTCTGAACCTTTGGCACCAGCCGTATCCCATGCGTTGGAACCATCATAACTTGACCAAGTCGCATCCTCTGCGTCCCAATCATTTTGGCTGCTCTCCCACACGGCGATGGTAGGGGTTCCAAACGTCGTCGATGTCAGTTTCATAGACAGATGAGCGGATTCAACAGCGTAGCCGTTGGGTAACAGCGTGGACACGAGGTTGCACCCCAACAGGCCGGTAATTTCGCCGCCGGTTGGGTTGTAATCAATGGTTATCTCGGAGTCGCCGTCAAAGTTGTCGTTCGAGGCTGAACTATCGATATACGTGTCCATGCATTCGGGGTATTGATTGTCTTGGGAACCGTTTCCGTGCTTGATTCGGAACTCGTAGCGGTCACCGGTCAACCATGTGCTCTCGGCAGATGAAACGAGGAAACTGGAACTGACCCATGCTCCGTAGTGGTCGTCGCTGTTCACCGTGGCCATGCGCCAGAAGTACATGTTGCCGACTTCGAGGGTTTTACTCCCGGTCATGTTCAAGATGCCATCGGTGGGACTGAAATCGCTGTCAACACGGGTATCGATGCGTAGCTGACGTAGACGGAAATCTTCGTCAGTCGCCAATTCAAAAATGATGTCCTCGCCCGATGAAGGAACGGTCCAATTCAACGCCGGTTGGGTGTTTCCTGAAAGGTTGTGACCGGTCTGATTCCAAATGGCGAGTCCATCGGCAGGAGCGGTCAAGTTGACCGAAGCGGGCGGTGTGCCGCTGCCCCACTCATAGGTCAGCGAGAACGATGGTAAATCGCTGGGGTTCGATGCATCAGCAGAGTGGAAAATGATACCTTCACCGTTCGTATAGGATTCGTACTTTCCACGAACCGCCATCAACATGTCGAGGGGGGCATCATCGCCACCGTCAAGGTAATTTTGCACGGCGTGGTCAAGGTCAAAAGTGAAACTGCTGCTGCTTTGGTTTCCTTCAACGAGCGCCAGCGAGGCCGTACCGTTGGATCGTCCACCATCGTACCATGTGATGCCGTTGGCTGACATACGGTTCCACGTGATTTCATTCTCAGCCCAAAGCCCAGATTCTTCCATGCCGTGAACCGAAACCACCGGATCGCCAGAGTAGGAAGAGCGCACCAATTTCATTTCGGCGTTGACGATGGTCAAGTTATCGTGGAGACCAAGTTGGTTCAACGAGGCCCTGAAGTGAATCAAACGTTCCTTGCTCGAAGTCATGCTGGATTCAAGGGTTGAGCCGTCGCCGTAAGTGATGGTTTTGCTCGTTTCGCTGACGGTAGCGTCTTGCAAGAAATTCTGTTCCAAGCCGGTATCGGTTGGACCGAACGTCATGGTGGCTGTTCCATCGCCGTTGTCGACCACGTTGTGGGTTGGAAGAAGGAAACTTGTGCTGTCCCAAGCACCCCACTGATCGTTGCTGTCAACAGCCCGAACACGCATGTGCATCGTGGTCCCATTGGCCAGCGCAAGGGAAGAGGGAAGGTTGTAAACACCGGAGGTGCCCGTGGAAGAAAAAGTGGACCACAAGGTCGAGAAGTGCCATGCCTCGTCGGTTTCAGAGCGCCATTCGGCGTCGTTACTCAGTTGAATCTCAACATCCGTTCCGGTGTTGAGGTCGTAGGACAGAGATGGTGTGGTGACGGGTTGAAGCAAGAAGTCAGCTTTCATCCATGGCGCACCGTCTTCAACAGGAAGGTCCGTTGAGACGGTTGCACCGCTGGTGGCCGCCGTGTTGTTGGTGGTGTCCATCGAGAGTCGAGGGCGATTGGAGGCATTCGATGCCTCGGACATGGCGCAGTCATACGTAGCGCCGAAGGACGAGACGACAAGAGAAAGGTTGCCCGCATTCGAACGCGCTGCGTTTTGAGCGAGCGTGGTCACGTTGAGGGAAAGAGTCCCGTTCCCTGTCAGTGTGGTTGGGGGCTCCCAATCGCCACGGTCGCCAGCACCTTCAGCCCCGGCGGTTGCCCACAACTGATTGTTCTCGAACGACACCCAAGAAGCGTAAGAGCCGTTCCAGGTGCGATCGATGGCTGCGACGTAGGCCGTAAGTTCGGTCGGCCCGAGATCATCGGTGGTGCATTGCAGGGCCACACTGGCTTGGTGAACCGTATCGCTGGAGGTGAAGTTCATCGGGAATCGAAGCAATAAACGCGACTCTTGAGCAGGGCCGTCAGCAAGGGTACCGGTGGTTGAGGTGTTGTAGGTGGAGGAGGGGGAACCTGCTGTGATGTACGTATCTGCAGCGACAGCATGGTAAGAAACGGCCCGCTGCACGGTGGTTTCGTCTTCTAATTCGGACCAGCCCTCCATGGTTTGGGGAAGGGAAAGGTCAGCAAAGATGAACATGAAAACGAGCAAAAGAGCGGTGGCTCGGGGACGAAGGATTCGTACGCTACGCATGGGACTCATCCCTTACACCACTCCCCAATATAGGGACTTTTCCCTCCATCGCACTGCGCCCTTGAGGCCAGGATGTTGAAAACTGCCGAAATTGTGTGTTCTTTTGTCATGCGAATGTTGAAGGAGGCTCGTCAACGAGAAGGAAGAGTATGAGCGAACTTTGGGTCGAGAAACACCGCCCGCAATCGGTGACTCAAATCAAAGGCCAAGCGGCCGTTGTTCAACGGCTCGGAACGTACGCTGGGAGCAAGAATTTTCCGCACTTGTTGTTCGCTGGACCACCCGGGACAGGGAAAACCACGGCCGCCATGGCCCTGACCAAGGATATCTTCGGCGAAGCGTATCGCCAAAACCTCCTCGAAATGAACGCTTCGGACGAGCGCAAATTGGAGAGTATTCGCACCAAGGTCAAGCAGTTTGCCCGAACGCAACCCTACGGTGGCGCAGCGTTCAAAATTATCTTCCTCGATGAAGCCGATGCGTTAACCAACGACGCACAGGGTGCCCTTCGCCGGATCATGGAGCAATACGCGGAAACTTGCCGATTTATCCTTTCGTGCAATTATTCCTCGAAAATCATCGAACCCATCCAATCTCGATGCGCCGTGTTTCGGTTCCGTCCACTCTCCGACGCCGATGTCGCCGCTCAAGTGACCCATGTGGCTGAACTCGAGGCTTTGACCCTCGAGGAGGGGGCAGTGGAAGCCCTCACGCGCATATCGCAAGGCGATTTGCGAAAGGCGTTGACGGCCCTTCAGGTGGCGGCCGCACTCAACACCACGGTGGGGCGTGAATTGGTCTATGAAACCTCAGCGACCGCTCCACCTGAAGCCCTCCACCAGTACTTGATGGCATGTCGCGACGATGGTTTTCACGTCGCCCGTCGAAGACTTCGTGAACTTCTGGACCAATTTGGCCTGGCCGGCACTGACTTTGTGAACCAGTTGCACCGTGAGCTGTACAGCGCAGATTTCCTCAGTGAGCGTTCAAAACTCGCCTTGACCGAGTGGATGGCTGAAATTGATTATCGCCTCGTAGAAGGCGGTGGAGAACAAATTCAACTCGATGCTTTAACCGCTCAAATCGTCCAGCATCTTCGGGTTTGATTCACTTTCAGTTTGTCTGAAGGGGTCAGCAAAACGGACCTGTACCGTGGTGCTATGCTCATAGCATGCCCCACGTTCTTGTGCAAGTTGAACATGCGCTTTGTTGGACGGTTTTCGCCCCGCTCATCCGCACCCGACGGAGAAGACTTGAACGACGGATTTCAAGAGAACTTCACGACAAAGCCCGTATTGATCGTGTGCTCAATGAAATCGTTGAACAACATGCCGACCTACTCTGCTGAAGCAACGGGTGGATTAACGGTAAACGTCCAGGTGTATGTGCGGGTGTTTTCCCACGGGTCGCCTTGTTCCAAGATATCCACGACAATGGTGTGTTCGCCAATCGCCAAACCTTCGCCCAAGTAGATGGCAAAGGGCATATCAAGGTCGGCATGGGGAAGGAGAATAGGCGCTGATTTGTTGTCGGCGGTTCGCCATGTGCGAATATCTGTGCCGTGCTCGTCCCAAAAGGAAGCGTTTGAATCAATGGGCACCTCGGTGTTTTGGTATCGGTGGAGGACCGTCACGTTCGCACCGGTGTCGTCAACGTTGTCGGCCAAACCAAACACCACCCAAGCCCCGCCCTGAACGTACCGGCCTTCTTCAAGGGTCCACTGGTTTTCTACACCACTGACCTTGTCGGCAAAAGTGTAATTTCCATCGTGTTCAATCACCACGCCCCACTCGTCTGCGAGTTGAGGTGCAACGATATCCCCGAACGGTGGGTTCACCATGAGGAAGGAGAGCGAAAGGAACGTGAACGTGTACAGGAAGAACGCCTTGAACCAGGTACCCTTAGTGTAGTGTTCTTTGAATCGCTCCGGCATGACCATCCGGTGAAGTTGAGGGATCAGAATGAGCATGGTCAGTGGCAAAATGTAGAGGACATCCGTTTTGTCAAGGGTGGTCGACGGCATTAACACGAAACGCATCATCATCGTGATAATGAACGCATAGACGATGACCAACCACATCGAGGCGGTGTCCGCCCGCTCCTTACCGTGGTACTTCACGGGGTCGAAAGGTTCGATGCCGAGGTCGGCCCCCGAGCGTCGTTTCTTCTTCTCTGCGCCCTTGGCCCCATCACGCTTCATGCGCTCGGCTTGTGCCGCCGCCATGGCCGTTTTGAGGTCCACCATGGTCCGTTGGGAGGCGAGCAAGTGTTAGAACACTGCGGTTGTTTTTATTTCAACGGGGAGGAGTTTCCCTCGGACTTTTCTTCCGATTTGTTCAAAGAGGGAAGGGCTCACCCACGGGACAGGCCGGGGTGGCGTAGTTGGTAGCGCGTCGGACTCATAGGGCAGCCTCCAAGGCGATCGTATGACGTGCAAGCCCCTTGTGGTGTCTGAGACATCCGAAGGTCGCGGGTTCGAGCCCCGCTCCCGGCACCATTCATCTTAGCACTGCATGCTACTTCACGCATCAAATCCAAGAGATTCGATGATGTTTTTTCCGGCAGAGCCTTTAATTTAGACTGGCCGGTCAGACCGACTGGTCTAATGCCGCTTGCACGCTTCGAATCGCTCGATGAATCTCTCAAAATGAGGATTCTCGATGTCGCCAAACATGAATTCGCAACGCATGGCTATGAAAATGCGTCCTATAACAAAATCATCCAAAAAATCGGCATCTCAAAAGGCTCAATGTACTATTATTTTGAAAACAAGGAAGACCTCTTCATAACGTGTCTCATCGATGAATCGCGTTCAACGGGAATGACGGCTTTTGAGCCAAGGGAGTTTTCCAAACTGGACGATTATGAGGCCTATTGGAGTTCAATCCAGAAATTGATGTCGAGACAATGGAAGAATTCGTTTCAACATCCTCGCCTCATGGCGCTTATCCAACAAGTGGCATCGCTTGGCTCAGACCACCCCATTGTTCGCAAGTTAAACGTAGAATGTGAGGGGCTCATTGAGTACAACGACCTCATGGCCATTCTCAACCACGGCGTAGGAATCGGTGCCATCCGAAGCGACGTACCGCTTGACGTGCTCGTTCGTATGTCAACGGAATACGAAATTTGGCTCATACAAGAAATGAATCACCAGAGGTTGGATGAAAACCACGTCATCGCGCAATGCTTTGACATGTTTAGACTGCTCTTTGAAACAAAAAGGTGAACACAGTGAATAAATTATTGAAAATGGAAAACTTAGAGCGGCATTATGATACCCCTGCTGGCGTAGTCAAAGCGCTTGATGGCGTGAGTTTTGAGATTCACGAAGGCGAGCGCGTGATCCTCCTTGGTCCATCCGGCTCGGGAAAGACCACGCTCCTGAACTGCCTTTCTGCCTTGGACAGCCCCACCGGAGGATCCTATGCCTTCCTCGGCGAGGAGGTTCCTCGGAACCATTCTGAAAAAATGACCTCGTTTCGAAGAGACAATATCGGATATGTCTTCCAATTCTTCAACCTCTTGCAAGACCTGACGGTGCTTGAAAACATCCTCCTCATTCAGGAGCTTGCAGGAAAGAAGGATCCCTCGAGAGCAAAGGAACTGCTCAAAATGGTGGGTCTTGAATCCGAAGTCAATCGATTCCCCGGCGAAATCAGCGGTGGGCAACAACAGCGTGTGGCCATCGCCCGAAGCATTGCGAAACGGCCAACGCTCCTTTTGGGGGACGAATTGACGGGTAATCTGGACACGGAAACGTCCAACAAAGTCATGGAAGCCCTGGTCAGTGCCTGCAAGCAAGAAAACATCACCTCAGTTTTTGTCACCCACGACGAAGGCTTGGTGAAATACGCCACCAGGGTGATTCGAATCGACAGCGGAAAGATTGTTTCCGATGAACAGACATCCACCGACGAAGAAGCGTGAGGTGAAGGCATGTCAAATCTACTCAATAAGCGCCTCGCACGAAGCCTTTGGCGAACGAAATTACGACTTCTGGCCGTTGTTTTGATGGTGTTTGTCGGGGTCTTCGCTGGCATCACCTTTGGCGGTTACGCTCACAACCTCGGCGGAATGTACGACGCCATGCAAGCCGACGATGAAAACGGGGCGAATCTCGCTGATGTGTGGATCGACAACCGTAGCGCTCTTTGGACGCCAGAAGAAGTCAATTCATTTTGTTCTGCTTTGGAAACGGCATGGGATGCTTCCTCCGTGTCTCAATCGCTTGATTCTTGTGAAGGGCGAGCTGTGACACAAGGCGCGATGTTCCACACCAACGATTCCGGAGAGCGCATCGTGAACGCTCTCTGGCACGGCATCGCTGACGGTGCCAACGCCGACCGAGTCTGGATGCCAGAAGGCCATTCTGAAGGCAGGACCGCCATCGCTGCCGATGAGATTGTCATCGATGCTCACGTGACCGAAGCCCTTGACCTCCGTGTAGGGGATTCAGTGACCATCGGGGCTGGAAACGCGACGGCTGAATTTACACTGGTCGGCATCGGGTACCATCCATTACACGTCATCATGGCACCTGAGGGCGAATTGTTTCCGGCCGAGCCCGGCCAATTCGTGGTAGGCTACCTCTCCGATGCAGGCATGGCTCGCCTCACCGGCGAGGTCATCGGCACCAGCAACACGATTCTGCTGGATGTCGAAGGAACGCCGTCCTTTGATTTGCCGGATACCAACGAGTACGAAGGCGACGAGATTGACGCTGTGAAAGAACTCGTTGAAACAGCACTTACCGAAGCAGCGTTGGACGCCCGAGTTCGAGATCGAGGGCAAAACGAACCCGTTGAAGTCATGCGACAGGATTTGGAAGGTACCAAGCGAACGACCGTTCCCTTCACCGTGATGATCGCTTCAATTGCCTCCATCACCATTGTTCTCAGCCTCCAGCGCCTGGTTCAAAGTCAGGCCAAAGAAATCGCAGTACTACGAACTTTAGGCGTTAAACGCTCTTCGCTCATGACTGGCTACCTCATCGCTCCGTTGGCGATTGGTGGAATCGGCTGTGCTCTTGGGGCGTTGGCAGGACCGAGCGGCATGAATGGGATGTTGGACTTCTACCAAGACTTGGTTGGTGTTCCGATTGTGGAACGAACCGTTCCATCAGCCGTGGTCGCCACCGTCATTGGTTCAACCATGCTCGTTGTGTTTTTCTCGGGTGCATTCCCCGCATGGAAGGCAAGCCGCCTCGATCCTCTGGTGGTCTTGAGCGGCCAAAACGAGATGCGCGTGGGGTCAAACATCCTGCGGAAGCTGACCTCGTGGATGCCCACAACGCTTGGCCTCTCCATTCGTTCAAGCGTTCGAAAGCCGGTTCGTCTGACCATGACTTTCATCGCCGTCGGTATTTCACTGATGCTGTTTGGCTCGATTCAAATGATGTCTGCCGGATTGCAAGATACCATGGTCGGCGCTCTTGAGGATGACCAAACGTGGGATGCGCAAGTCTACATCATGCCGGATGGAGAAGAACCCGTTGTGGATTGGGCGGAAAGCAACGCTGCCAAGTATGAAATGCTCATCGAAATGCCCCTTGGTTCGGTTGCTGATGCCGATGACATTGAACGAACATTCACACTTGTAGGTCTCGATTCATTCGAACGTGGCATGCGTTCGGTCTCTCTTTTGGAGGGGGATGCACCGGTGAGCGACACCACGGCACCCCAGGTCATGATGGATGAGGGAAGCATGACGTTCCTTGGTTGGAGCGTTGGAGAGCGCCACACCGTCACTCTCAACGGCGCCGAAACCGAAGTTGAAATCACGGCAACATCAACTGCAGAACTGGCGAGAACGATGTATTTCCTGCGGGAAGATTTGGGGGAGATTTTAGGCGTCAATGCGACTTCCATCTACCTTGAACTACCGGATGATGTTGAGGTAGATTCTGCCCTAGGCGAGGTGTCGTTGGGCATTGTGGAACGACAAACACTCCTGAATGGCATCAACAGTTTACTCGACCAACAGACGCAGATTTTCCAGACGATGATGTATTTGGGGCTTCTTTTCACGGTCGTCGTCATGTTCAATACGATGATCATGAACGTAGCAGAGCGTGATTTCGAGCTCGCCACCTTACGTGTTCTTGGTGCATCCACACGCAATCTTGGGGCGATGCTCCTGTTTGAGAGCCTGCTCATCGGCATCATCGGCGGGATTGTCGGCGTTTTGTTTGCCTATGGAGGAGCGGTCGGATTAGCAGCGTCGTTCTCATCCTGGCAATTCTTCGTACCGGTGAACATCGTTCCAAGTGTGGCGTGGCAATTGATGTCAGGCATCATCCTCATCGCCGTTGCCATGACGCCTTTCGGCGTATGGCGGCTTCGTAAAATGGACCTCGTTGAGAAGGTCAAAGATTTGTCTCAGTGAAGCGATTGATTCATGAGGCGACTCCTCCTGCTTGTTTTCATGGTGGAACTTCCAGAACCCGGGCTTCGCATCAAAGCGCGTGTTTCCACCCACAACGAAACGGTGGAACATGTGGGCCTTGTGCTGCCTCCAGCCGCTCCGCAACACGTCTCCATCAAACTTGACAACGGGTACAATGTCTCCTATCCTGCCGAAGCCGTGCAAGAATGGGAAGAACTGGAAGCAGTTCAATCAACCAAAGGCAGCGACCTTCATCGGCCACCCGAAGATGACGCACTCCCAAGGGTCCGACTCATTCACACCGGTGGAACCATCGCCTCCAAAGTGGACTACGCCACCGGGGCCGTTGAGGCTAGATTCGAGCCGGAAGAAATGCTTGACGCCATCCCCGAACTCGCTCAAATCGCTCGTTTGGATGCCGTCAAAATTGGCAACATGTTCAGCGATGACCTTCGCCCGCATCACTGGAACATCATGGCCAATGCTTGCGCCGATGCCTTTGCAGACGGTTGTCGGGGTGTGGTTATCGCTCACGGAACCGACACCCTTCACATCACCTCTTCAGCGTTGAACTTCGCTTTTGCTGGCAAAGGAACGCGCCCCGCTGGCCCCATCGTCATGGTGGGATCCCAACGCTCGAGTGACCGAGGTTCATCTGACGCCACGGAGAACCTGCTGGCAGCGGTTCACTGGGCCGCCACCGGGCCGCTTCCCATCGGCGATTCAGGCGATGCCGTCTCCCTCGTGATGCACGATGGCCAAAGCGATGGAGTGATGGCGGTTCATTCGGGACTTGCCGTTCGTAAAATGCACTCCACTCGGCGAGATGCTTTCCAAGCCGTCAACGGACAACCGCTCGCCAAAGTGTCCCTCTCCCCCGACGGATTCACGAACACATGTCTTCCATGGTACGAAAAAGCCAGAGAAGAATCGGATGAACGACCGATTGCAGAACGTCCCACGACCTACGAGCCAGGACAACGCTTTGCCCAATTCATCGCAGGCCCATGGCTGTACGCCGAACAAATCGAAGCCGTGGTGAACACCGGTGTTCAAGGCGTGATCATCCACGGGACCGGTCTTGGCCATCTTCCCATCGATGACCCGCAGAACGACGCTCCTGAAAACGCACTGCTGTGGCGAGCCCTGACCCGATGTGTCAACAGAGAATTACCTGTCCTGATCGTGAATCAATGCATTCACGGCCCCGTGGACATGAACGTCTATTCCAAAGGTCGCAAACAGCAAGCGATGGGCCTCCTCGGGCACGGCATCAATTCAACACCTGAAGCCATGACAGCAAAGTTGCACTGGGTGCTATCACAAAACATGGACATCAAGAAGGCTCTTGCCACAAACTTGTGTGGTGAACACCGAACAACCTTGTGGGAATAAGCGTTTGAATCAAAAACCGAGTCGGACGTGCTTGAACCGTGGACAGCCAAGCCAACGATGCTTTGGAAGACCTTCGTGCCAAGCGTGAGAACGCTCGGCTTGGTGGAGGTTTGAAGCGGCAAGAAGCCATTCGGTCAAGCGGTCGAGGGACCGCTCGAGACCGCATTGGGCTCCTTCTCGACGAAGGGTCCTTTCTCGAGGTTGATGCCTTTGTCACGCACCGTACCGACGACCACAACATGTTCCTCCACCAAACGTTGGGTGATGGCGTGGTCACCGGCCAAGGCACCATCGAGGGGCGAAGAGTGTACTGTTTCGCTCAAGATTTCAGTGTCCACGGCGGAAGCATGGGCGAGATGCACGCCCTCAAAATCGCCAAGATCATTGAGATGGCAGAGCGAGCAAAAGCCCCGCTCATCGCCATGTGGGACGGCGGCGGTCAGCGAGCCCACGACGGCGTGAATGCACTGGCAGGTACCGGTGAAATGCTTGACCGATTGGTGCAATGCAGCGGCCGAATACCGATGATCAGCATCGTCCTTGGACCGGTGGTCGGTGTTTCGGCACTGGCGGCCTCCCTCTCTGATTTTACCATCTTGGGTGAAGAGCACGGTCAACTCTTCTTGTCATCCCCTCTTGAAACGCCGGAAGTCATCAGCGGGGAAGTTGACGCTGCCGGTCTCGGAGGCGCAAACCTCCACGCATCTCGTTCTGGCATTGCCTCGTTGATCGCAGACGATGAAGAAGACGCCTGCGAATTGGCCGCAACGTTGCTTTCCTACCTTCCAGACCACAACATGGCCGACCCACCGGAAATGGTGACGGGCGACCCGCCAACACGCCTGAATGAGACGCTTCAGGACATCGTGCCCGACAATCCAAACAAGCCTTACGACATGGTCAGGGTCGTTGAAGAAATCGTAGACGACGGGGCGTTCATGGAATTATTTGCTGCCTATGCCGACAACATCATCATCGGGTTTGCTCGCATGAACGGGGCCACCGTTGGCGTGGTAGGCAATCAACCCAAAGTACTGGCGGGTTGCTTGGATATTGACGCTTCCATCAAAGCTGCGAGATTTATTCGCACCTGCGATGCGTTCAACATCCCCCTTGTAACCTTTGAGGACGTCCCTGGTTTCCTTCCGGGTGTCGTTCAGGAATGGGGGGGCATCATTCGACACGGCGCAAAATTGCTGTTTGCCTACGCAGAGGCCACCGTACCCAAACTGACCCTCGTCACTCGCAAGGCTTACGGCGGCGCCTACCTCGCCATGTCGTGCAAGCACCTGCAAAGCGATTACAACGTGGCTTGGCCCACCGCAGAACTCGCCGTCATGGGGGCAGAAGGGGCGGTAAACATCATTCACCGAAGGGAAATTGGTGCCGTGCCCGACGAAGAAAAAGAAAACGTTCGCCTGCGACTTGTCGATGAGTACAAGGCCAAGTTCGGCGACCCTTACGTCGCCGCCCGCAACGGCTGGCTGGACGATGTCATTGAACCACAAGAAAGCCGTCTCCGACTGTGTCGCGCCCTGAACATTTTGAAGTCGAAGCGAGAATGGTCGCCGCCCAAGAAACACGGCAATATTCCCTTGTGATCACTTCAATCGGTTGGCTCGAGCCAGGAGGCCACCGCTGTTTTCCGACTTCGAAACCTCCGTTTCCACCGTTTCCAAGCCTTGAGTCGACACCTCTTCTGGGTGTTCATTTTGCTTGCGCATGAACACCATGACGGCGCCCACGAGCACGGCCAAGAAGCTAAACCCAGCGCCCAACAACAATCCACCGTTGAGCCCACCCGTCTCGTCCTGCCCTGCATCGTTTTGCCCGTCATCGGTGGTGTTGGCAAGGGAAGGATCAAACACGGCTGTGGCGAGGACACTTCGGTCCAAATCCGCATCGTAAATTTCGAGTTGGATGTACCTCGAAGTGGAAAGGTCGCCGTTGATGGGGAGGAGCGTCACGCACTGGTAAACGCCGCTTGAACTGGTCAAACAGGAATGATTCACTTCCACCTTCACGTTGTCAACAGAAACATTTGCATCGGTGCTCACCACGCCATCAACATCAGCGACCGACCAGTACATATTGGCTGTTGAGCCGCCCAGAAATTGCACCGACTCAATGCTGACAAACGGCAGGTCGCCCACAGGTTGAACAGTGAGCGAGAGCACCTGACTGTGTGTTGTTGAACCATCGGAGACATTCAACCAAACTTCATCGATGACGCCAAAGAAATCCATTCTTGGCGTGAACACCATGGATTGGTTGACCTGAATCACAGAAACATCGGACGTATTGCCCTCAAGCGTCCATGTCAGCGGATCGCCATCAACATCGTAAGCAAGCGCTCCCAAATCCAACATCATGGTGTCATCCTCGAGCATTGTCAAGTTTTCCCACGCAGAGGCGTTGACGAACACAGGGTCGTTAACCGGGTTCACCACCACCGGGATCTCCAACATTAAGGACGGATTTACCCCATCGGAAACCAAAGCTTGCAAGACGGTCGCTCCGTATTGGTCTGGCAACGGCGTGATGGTGATTCGCTCACCCTCAATGCTGTACAGAATAGGCGATTGCGTCCCGCTTTTCTGACCGCCAATCCGAACATCGAGTTCTTCCCCTTCCGGATCGGAAACGACCTCCAAAAGGTTGTAGGTCACACTCGGCCCGTCTTCGTTCATTTCCTGAATTGGGATGGTACCGTCCTTGACGGGAGGATCATCAACGGGTGTTAGAACGACCCGAAGCTGCGTGGTTGCTTCATCGACCACCAATCCATCGCTTCGCAAGACGACGTCCACATTGCATTCGCCAAGCCACTCCTCGTCCAAAGCGTGGACGACGACCAGGGACAATCCGTCCTCAGCGATGCTCAATCCGAAATGGTTGGCATCAACACCGGAGAGACTGGCGTTCATCACACGAACGGGTTGACCGTCGGGATCCACAGCGATGCTCGATGCGTTCAGGATTTTCTCACCGTGCTGGGCCACGTAGATGACGGGCTTGGGCGAAATGAGTTCAATCGGTGTGTTCTCCCTTATCACCGTCGTCGTGAAGAGGCTTGGGGCACCCTCAACTTCTACACGCAACCATGCCTTTTGCAAACCCGGTGCGACGGGCGCCATGGGATAAGCGCACCCTGCCGTGCCGTTGGGAGACAACGACGCTACCGTTTCCCACGGACCGTTGAACCATCCGCAGGTGATGTTGACGTCCCAGCCGGCGGGAAGTTCAGAAAAATTCGTCCCATCACGAAGGGTCCAGTTGAGTTGAATTCCGAGGGTCTGGGTTGCGTTGACCTCGGCCGAGGCGTTGTGGCTCAGGTCTTGTGATGTCCATCGAAGGAAGGAGGCAGCCGTCAAGTCTTCATCGACATAAGCATTTGAATCGCTGACCGTGCGCGGACCTTCTGCCCGGTTGAAGGCGGTTCGGAACCGTTCATGGTCGCCGTGAAGAATCGTATCCAAGTAGGCGACAAGGTGGTCAGCGGTGATGGAAATCTGCGCAGACTGACTCATGGTAGGGTCGCCATCACTCTCAAAGAAATTTTGACTGTCCTGGAATTGATAGTGATTTGCTCCAAGCAAATGCATCCAATGCCAGGCCATGCCGCCATGTGCCTCCACACGTTCCATCGTTTCCTGAGAGGGAGCGACCTCATCCACCGTTCCGGTGATGAAGAAACCGGTGTTGGGCGTTGGGAGATGAGGGGTTGAAACTTGCGACCAAGCGAAGTCTTCCTCAAGGCTCTCGAGATTAAGACCAAGGCCAAACAAGCCTCGGGGCGGATGGGCCGTTTCAGAACCTGGACTGAGGCCCCAGAACGGATAGGCAAGATAAGCAGCAGCAGCCCCCAAGCCATGTCCGGATACAGCCCAATGATCGACATCGATGTTGTCGGCGCTGCCCAGGACATGCAGGTTGGTCTGGTTTTGTTGCTGCATGATTTCCACAAGGGTCGTCAGCAAGTCCAGCGTCTCTTCAACATCCGTTTCGTCGGAAACCGGTTGGGTGACGACCACAATAAAACCCCGTTTGACCAGTTCATCGGTGAGCAAGGTGTAACTGTCAATGGATTCTCCTGAATCGCCAATGAACACCAGCCATGAAAACGGTCCGTTGCCGGCCATGTCCTTGTCCTCACCTTCAAACATGGCGGGATAGACCATCCTCACTTCAGGAGAAAACGGACCATCGAGGCGGAATTCAGTCCAACCAACGGGGAAATCCACACCTGCATGGCTTTCTTCAAACGAGGTATCCTCCTCCAAAATGGCACCCAATGCGGGTGAAGCGAGGGAAAGAATGACTACGAATGTCAGCATCGTGTGAGGGCGTAGCATGCTCATCATTCATCCAGTGGTCAAGGCTGTGCATCAAAGAGTCTTTCCGTTCATGTATACGATGAGAGCACACATTCGGCTTCGAGCAATCGGGTCAGAAGGAGCCCCAAGTCAGGGAGTTGTTCTGCTCGTTCAGGAGCCCACAAATAGCGCCAGCAAGCCAGATGTTGCGCAACGAGAAGCCAGCGTCCGTCCAAACCCTTGGTGGTGATGGCCTTCACGCGTTCATCCATGGACCCGGTCATCGGCCTGTAGGTTGATTTGAGGACCACCGTTTCACCCTGCTCCTCAAGTGCCCCATCAAAATCAACAAACACCGTCGGCGTTTCTTCCGTCATTTGTGCCGACCAAGGGCCTTCTTCCAACAGCCGTTTACTCGGCAATTGTTGAAGGCGGCCTCCGGCCGCTGCCCATGCCGTCGCTGTTGAACGAGCTGCCCCGCCGCCTCCGACCAAACCCAGAACGTGTTCATGGGGCTCAACGCCGTGATGGTGGAGGACTTCCAAAACGCCCTCACCGTCGACCCCTGCACACCACCAGCCTCGTCCGTCCCATCGCAAGGCGTTGACGCATTTGTTCTCCATACTGTCATCGATAGCAACCACGGCGCCTGAATCAAGTTGATGCTTGAGTGGTGCGGTGAGGTTCACCCAAATCTCTTCGTCAAACATTCTGGTGGGTAGGCCAATCAACGCCGGCTGGGAGCGCACGCGTTCGGGTCGTTTTGCTTCCAGCACTGGATGACTTCCCGAAACCTGTGAGGCCGCCTCCAGCGCTTTATTCAACAACGCTTTGGTTCGGAATTTACCGAAGACCGATTTGGTGTAGGCCCACGGAATCGATTCTGGAACCGTTCCCGCGTAGCCCCAGGCAAACGCATCGGGGATGGTCGAGGCATCAATAAGCTCCATTCTGAGGTTTTTTTCCTCTACGGGAAGGCCAAGATGATTGACGACCAAGGCGACCAACAGGGGCGAAAGGCTATGGTCAACAGGTTGGCCTGCAATTCCGTATCGAATTGCTGCCATGGCCTCACCAAGCGTTCACAACACAAAAAGGCGACGAATGCCGTCTCAACCTTCAAGAGGGAGTGGGACCTCCCTTCCACTATGGGAAAGGCCGTTGGACTGATGACCACAGGGCTCGGAGCGTACTTGACGTTCAAAATGTGGGCTGAATTTCAGGAAAACCTCGGCAGCGTCTTTGGAACGGCTTGGGGCGGCATCATCGCCTTCATGGTGTTCATCATCTACCAGTCAAACAAAAACGAGAAAGATTACGAGACTTCCTTCGGAAACATACTCACCGACACGGTGAGCAAGTCGACCATGGAGGCGGAGAACAACCCTCAGCCCGTGGCCTTTATCGCAGGTTTTTACGTGTTCATCATTGTGATTTTCGAGATTCTTCTGGGCACATTGTGAGGGTGGACCCTCATGCCGGGCCTCATGGAAGTTTTCATCCTCAAAGAGCGGGTGAATGACAGTCGAGACGACTCAATCTTCATGATGATATTTGAGAAAGCCTTCATTTTGATTTCCCTCTTGGTGGTGATGCTCTTCGGCGTTGCCCTCAATCTTCCTGCTTGGGGGGTTGGGGCCCTTGTCGGAGCTTCACTTGGCCCTGTTGTGTACGGGCACTACTACTTCATTTACATACGACCAGCAAAAAAACAACAGAACATTGATGAGAGCAAGAACCAAGGAAAGAACAAGAGGAAGTAGCATGGTACTCGGATTTTCGTCAATTTTGGAATTTTTTGGACTCGGGGATATCTCGGGAATTGATGTCTTTTTTGCCGCCATGGCCGTGATTGGAACCATCCTTTTCATCATCTACTTCGCCTTGGTGTTGATCGGTGGCGTTGCGGACGGTATTGCTGATGCCATTCCGTTCCTTGATGTTAATTTTGAAATGGACGCTGAAGGCGTATTCCACATGCTGACCATTCAAGGCCTCCTCAGTTTCATGATGATGTTCGGTATATTCGGCCTTGCTGTATCACAAGGCGACTACGGCGCCCTGCCTGCAATCGCAGCCGGAACCATCACGGGTCTTGCCTCGATGTGGATGGTCGGCAAAGTCTTCCAGGCCATTGCAGGATTGGAAACCGATGGTACCGTAGTGCACAGCCAAGCGCTTGGAGCCAAAGGCACCGTGTATCGCACCATCATGCCCGGTAAGTCGGGCCAAGTCCAGGTCGAGTTCCAATCCGCTTTGCGCACCTGTGAAGCAGTGGCCGAAGATGAGTCGCTGAAAATTGAGACGGGTAAGTTCGTTATTGTCACCGGAAACGTGGCCGAAACGTTGGTGGTGAAACCCCTCAGTATTGCGGATGCCGTGGCTCAAGAAGAATAAATTCGCCGTGTTAACTCTCTTAAAGGAGAACCTTGGTCGCTGACTCATGATGGAGACACTCGTTCTCATTGGCATCGCCCTGTTTGTTGGAATTGTCCTCGCTACAGTTTACGTGGCGACCTCCCGATACAAACTTGCACCTGCGAACAAAATCCTCGTCGTTTACGGTAATACCAAGGGCGCAGGGGCAGCCCAGTGTTATCACGGTGGCGGAAAAATTGTGTGGCCGCTGGTCCAAAACTACGCCTTCTTGGACCTCCAACCGATGACCATCAACATCAACCTTGAGCACGCTCTTTCGCAACAGAACATTCGTATCAACGTCCCGTCGACGTTTACCATTGGTATTGATACCAAACCGTCCATTATGCAAAACGCCGCTGTTCGCCTTCTCGGCCTTCAGCCCGCCGACATCGAAGCCATGGCCAAGGAGATCATTTTCGGGCAACTTCGCCTGACCGTCGCTTCGTTGACCATCGAAGAGATCAACGGCGACCGTGAAGCCTTCTTGAGCCAAGTGGTCAACAACGTGGACACCGAACTGCACAAGATTGGATTGTACCTCATCAACGTCAACATCACGGACATCACCGACGAAGCTGACTACATCAAGTCCATTGGTGCCAAGGCCGCCGCTCAAGCCATTGCCGCAGCCGACGTTGACCGAGCCAACGCTACCCGAGACGGTGCCGTCGGTCAAGCAGAAGCCGACCGCGCTCGTGAGATTCAGGTGGCGAAAAACCGTGCAGAATCCGATAAGGGTCAGAAAGAAGCAGAAGCCGACCGACGTGTTTTCGTTCAACAACAGGAATCGAAGGCCGTTGAGGGTGAAAACCTCTCCCGTGCCGACATCGCCAGCTTCAACGCCGACCTCGCTGAGAAAGAAGCCGAGGCGCTCAAGCGTTCGGAAGTTGCTAAGCGCAAGGCCCAAGTTGAAATCGAGAAAGCCCAGTACGAATTCGAAGGCCAACGCCTTCGTGCAGAGGAAATTGCTCGTGAGGAAGTCTCGAAGCAACAAATAGAGATTGCAGCCGAAGCCGAAGCCGAACGCCAACGCCGTATCGCCCGGGGTCAGGCTGACGCAACCCTTGCCGCCTACAATGCTGAAGCAGAAGGTCAACGAGCTGTTCTTGAAGCCAAAGCAGAAGGATACTCACGCTTGGTTGCAAGTGCCGGCGGCGATGCCAAGGCTGCCGCCACGCTCCTGATGGTTGAGAAAATCGAAGAACTGGTCGCTCGCCAAACCGAAGCCATTGCCAACCTCAAGATCGACAAGATCACCGTTTGGGATTCCGGCAACAACGGCGGCGAAGGTGGAGCAACCTCGAACTTTGTTTCGTCCCTCATCCAGAGCCTACCGCCCGTCCACGACGTCGCCAAGATGGCCGGCGTCGACCTGCCCGATTACTTGGGCTCGATGAAAGACGACTGAGGGCCCGGAGCCAGAGTTGAGGTGGGGAAACCGGCCTCAAGGTCACTACGTTAAGCGAGGGTTTCAAAGACCCATTGAACCGGAACGGTTCCATGACCACCGACCTTGAAATTGCTCGTGCTGCCAAAATGGAGCCTATCGAAGCCGTCGCATGGAAGTTGGGCATCTCATCTCACGAACTCATGCCCATGGGAAACGGGGTCGCTAAAGTCAGTTGGAACGCCCTGAAAGAACGCTTCTCGAAACCACAAGGCAGCATGGTGTTGGTGACTTCGGTGAACCCAACGCCGTTCGGCGAAGGGAAAACCGTGACCACCATCGGATTGACCCAGGCCTTGAATCGCATCGGACAGTCGGCAACTTGTGTAATACGGGAGCCTTCCATGGGCCCAGTGTTTGGTATCAAAGGGGGTGCGGCAGGAGGCGGGCACGCACAAGTTCTCCCGATGGAAGACATCAATCTTCATTTGACCGGAGATTTACACGCCGTTACATCCGCTCACAATCTTCTCTCCGCCTTGATCGACAACCACATCAAGCACGGCAACGAAGCCAAACTCGACCTGACACGGATATCCTGGCCGCGAGTCATTGATATGAACGACCGTTCGCTT
The DNA here is from genome assembly GCA_938030705.1 of Candidatus Poseidoniaceae archaeon. Taxonomy (GTDB): domain Archaea; phylum Thermoplasmatota; class Poseidoniia; order Poseidoniales; family Poseidoniaceae; genus Poseidonia. Next base: position 142,775 of record CALHIR010000001.1, on the reverse strand, counting down.
CGGAGCATCACCATCGGCATGGGAGGCCCTGCGAACGGGCAGGTGCGTGAAGACCGATTTGATATCACGGCTGCCAGTGAAGTCATGGCTATTTTGGTGCTCGCCACCGATTATGCCGACCTCCGTCGCCGTCTTGGGGACATCGTGGTTGGAACTTCAACGGAGGGCCATCCTGTCAAAGCCAGCGACATTGGCGGAGCTGGCGCCATGGCGCTCCTCCTGCGACAGGCCTTCCTTCCCAACATCACCCAAACGCTGGAAGGGGACCCTGCCTTCATCCACGGTGGACCGTTCGCCAACATCGCCCACGGAAACTCAAGCATCATCGCCGACCGAATCGCCCTGGCATCGGCTGACTTGGTGGTGACCGAGGCGGGCTTTGGCTCGGATATGGGAGCAGAGAAATTCATGCATATCAAGGCGGCCACATCCGGGAAAGCCCCGGACTGCGTGGTCATGAACGTCACCGTGCGCTCCATGAAACTCCACGGTGGGGCCTTTGGCGACCGCGGTGGCATCCGACCTGACAAAGCAACCCTTGAGGCTGAAAACGTCGAAGCGACCCGTCTTGGTGCCAAAACCAATCTGGACCGGCACATTCGCAACATGGCATCCTTTGGAATTCCTGTGGTGGTCTCCATCAACCGCTTTGCATCCGATACCGATGCAGAGTTGGCAGCCATCTCGCAGGCCGCCCACGAAAGCGGAGCTCAATCGGTTTGCATCACTGAAGTGCATGCCAACGGTGGTGAAGGCGGAAAGGATTTGGCTGAAGCCGTGGTAAAGGCGGTGCAAAACCACGTGGCTGCCGGACGCCCCTTCGTCCCGTTGTTCACCCCGGAAACCGATGTGCTCGACAAAGCAACATCCATCGCCACACGACTCTACAAAGCCGAAGGCATTGAACTGACCCCAAAGGCCGCCCGCGAACTGGACCGAATTCGTTCCTGGGGCTACGGCCACCTCCCGGTGTGCATGGCGAAGACGCAGTATTCCTTCTCGCACGATGCATCCCTCTTGGGGGCACCCTCAGGATTCACGGTACCCGTTCGTGAATTCAGACTCAACGCCGGTGCTGGCTTTATTGTCGCCGTCCTTGGCAACATGATGACCATGCCCGGATTGCCGAAGCGTCCAGCAGCCCTCGACATGGATATGGATGAAGACGGGAACCTCCTCGGCGTGTTTGGGTGAAGGAATGGACGTCCTTTTTCGAGACCACCATGAATGGCGTTTACGGGTTCAAACCGTGGACGATTTATGGGTCCTCAACCGACTGATTCAACCGGGCATGTCGCTGGGTATGTTGGGGGAACGACGGGACCAGACCACCGGGGGAGACGAAGGTGGGCGGTCCAAACAGGCCGAGCGAAAGAGAATGTGGATACGCCTTGCGGTGGAACATACCGAGCACCAAACGTTCACCGATGTCCTTCGCGTTCATGGCGTCATTGAGGAAGCGCCCTTTGATGTGGGCCTTCATCACACCCACGCTGTTGAACTGCGAGATGAACTGAAACTCTCTTCGCACAAGGGGTTTTCAAAACTCGACCGAGACCTGCTCGATGAAAGTGTGCGCGCCGCCAATCAAAGCCAAGTGGCGCTGTTGGTGGTGGAAGGTGATGAGATGATTCTGTATTTTGTCACCGCCCGGGGGCTACGAGAAAGTGCGACATGGACGATGCGAGGCGGAGGGAAGCGAGGCGACCTACGACTGACCGAAGGCATCGCCAACCAATTCCGAAACACCATTGTTGACGGATTAACGCAACAACTCGACGCCGCCATGCCCTTGGTTCTGTGCGGGCCCGGACGGAACAGAGATCGCATGCTCGCCGACCTCAAGGAAGCAGGCCACACGCGCCCCATGATGTCGGTGGGCACCAGCATGGGGGGGCGTGGCGCAGCCAACGAAGTACTCAGAGAAGGTTTGGCAGGGAACATGCTTTCTGAACATCGCATGGTCCAGGAAATTTCTCTGCTCGAGGAGGCTTGGGAACGGATTTCCACCAACGGTCCCGTGGCTTACGGAAGAGCCGATATTCAACGAGCCACGGAGGAAGGAGCCGTTGAGACCCTTCTCATCGGGGCGGACGTGCTCCGGGAAGACGAATCATCCGAAGGTCAACGGTCTTGGGCTCGTCTAGCAGAAACTGTTGAGAAGTTTTCCGGGAAAGTCATTCAGTGCTCAGTTGATCACGATGCGGGTGAGCAACTGATGGGTTTTGGCGGCGCCGTCGCCTTGCTTCGCTACAGGATGTGATACCGTGCGAACCATTTCTTTTTCACAACTTGGCGAGGACATTCGTGCCTCGCTGCAGGGCCATCGATGGCTGGTACTCATAGCGGACGAAGTGCCCAGAGCGACCGCGGCCTTGGCGTTTAGCGAACTGGAAGATGTGTTGGTGGCGGTGGACCACCGAGGAAGTGATGTGGAAGACGGCTTGTGGATGCGTGCAGTCCATTTGTTGCTCGTTTCAGATGTGGACGAAGCCACCGGTCTGCAGAGCACCAGCGGCATCACGAAGGTGTTGGCCACCGACCAACCGATTGAAGAACTCCTGTGGTAGTGGGTCTGGAGGGACTCGAACCCTCGATCAACTCCGTGTAAGGGAGGTGTCATAGCCGCTAGACCACAGACCCAACTCGCCCTGCATCCACCCCTTTTTGAAAAGTCCGCCCCCAACGGAACGCTCAAAGCAGGTGCCCCCGACCACTGGACAATGGATGCCAATATCCAGTCCGCTGCTGCCAAGTTGGTGCGCAAGCTGAAAAACGACAATTACTCCCTTACTGTTGCTGAATCGTGTACGGGTGGCCTCCTTGCAAGCACGCTAACGGACATCGCCGGCGCAAGTGCATGGTTCAAAAAATCCTGGGTAACCTATGCCAACGAAGCGAAAGTCGTGGAATTGGGTGTGGACCCGGAGGAATTGGCGACGAAAGGAGCCGTCTCCGCTCAGGTCGCCATCATGATGGCCAAGGGCGCCCTTGAGCGAGCCGATGCCGATTACGCCATCTCAGTAACCGGCATCGCAGGCCCCACCAATGAAGGGAGCAAAAAACAAGTCGGGACGGTCTACGTCGGTATCGCTTCAAAACACGGCTGGGCCAACGCCATTCACACACAAATCGGAGGAACAAGAGCGGAAAACAAAGCCGGCTTCGTCTATTTTGCCCTCTTGACCGCCATGCAGTGTTGGGACGACGCCATGGTACGTAAGACAGAAGAAGAGCGAGAGGCCATACGTGCAGAAATCGAAGCGCAACGGCTTGAAGAACGGCGTGAAGCAGAACGTGAGCGTCGGGAACAAGAGGCTCGGGAACAAGCACCCTGGCAGGACGAGGCGTGGTCTGAGAAGCAAGAGGGAGAAGAAATTGGCCTTGAGGTTGAATGGTCCGAAGGCCAAGAAGAGTGAATGAAACTTCCTTCAAAACGAGGCACATACCTTTTGAATCGTCGTCCCTCATTCGTGGTATGGGTGAGCCGTGGTCCGACATCGTCGCCCATCTGCGCAACCAAAAGTTGCTTGCCCCACAATCGTTGCAAGACCGTTTACTCAACCTCGCCGACCCAAAATCGGTCATTGAAGCCGCTCGGACCCTCAACCTCTCCGGCGGGATGTTAACCGCCTCGATGCTCGACGAAATGGTCGCCCATGCTGGTGGAGGAGCGCCTGCTCGAAGCGCCGCCAGCGAAGTGGTCGCTCAACCAGCAGAAGATTTGGGCCGAACCATCGCACCGATAGCAGCACCTGAACCGGTGGATTTGCTGCTGCGCAACAACCTGCCAGATTGGAACGAAGCGGACTTTTCCATGCATGCCAGCGATGCTGCGGCGGACATAACGGTTCATTACGACATTACCGGCAATTCAACCACCGAGGGGAAGATGACCGACATTTCCGCGTGTTTCAACGACCGCTTGCAAAGCATTCGCAAATTGATCGTACAAAACTCAAACCTCCCAAGGAAGCACCAAGAAATCTCTCGGCTCCTAGCAGAATATGCACGCTACCAAGGCTACGAAAACAAGGCGGTGGCGATTGGCCTTGTCAACGAGCCCCGGTACACCAAGAACGGCCATTTGATGTGGGGTTTGGAGGATGAAACGGGCGAAATGACCTGCTTGCTCACCAAGCGGAGCGGAGCGGACAGAGACCGCGCCCATGAACAAATTCTCGAGGCCGGTTTGATGCCCGATGATGTGATGGGCGTCTCGGGGACCTTCAGCCAAACGGGCGATGTGTTCTATGTGGACGATTTGCACTTCCCCTTGGAAACCAAGCATCAGAAGATCAGTTCCGATGCGGGCGTGAGTGTGGCCTTCCTCTCCGACATTCACGTAGGATCCAAAACCTTCCTTGAGGCACAGTGGCACAAAATGGTCCGATGGTTCCACACCGACCCGCTGGCGAAGACGATCAAGTACCTCATTCTCTCTGGTGATTGCGTTGACGGTGTTGGCATATACCCAGGCCAGGACAAAGAATTGGCCATCCCTGATTTGTTCGCACAGTATACCGAATTCGCCCGTCTTTTGGAATTGCTTCCCGAATGGGTGGAGTGCTTGATGCTCCCTGGAAACCACGATGCTGTTCGTCCGGCTGAACCTCAGCCAACCTTTGAGAAAGACATCCAGCAGGACTACAACACGACGACCTTCGTCGGCAACCCCTGCGATTTCTCATTGCACGGTGTTCGTTTATTGTCCTATCACGGCAAGTCCATCGACGATTTCGTTGCAGGGTTGAGAACCGTCACTTACGCAGACCCGGTCGAGGCCATGCGTGAAATGTTGCGACGACGCCACCTCGCCCCCCAATGGGGTGGGAAGACTCCGCTCTCCCCGGAACCCGAAGACGGCTTGGTCATTCGAGAAGTGCCTGATATCTTCGTGACCGGCCACGTTCACGGACACGAATGCGTTGATTTCCGAGGCACCACACTGGTGTGCTCCAGCACATGGCAAGACCAAACCTCCTATCAGCGCATGCTCGGGTTCCAACCCAAGCCCTGTATGTTGACCATCATCAACCTGAAGAGCCACAAGTCGATTTCAATTCCATTCGCTTGAACCAAACATCACGACCAGGGGTCGTCCTCGTTCGGCTCGTGGCCGCGAACGCGCAGGAAAGCCAAGAGAACGAGCACCACCACAACCAAGGCCACCAGTTGGAGGGCCGTGCCTGAGAGGCCAGAACTCGCATCTGAATCATCGTCTGTGGGGTCATCACCAGCGTCAGGCCGGTCCACCGTAGCGCCTGCTGAGACCTCAAAGGCCAGTGAACTGCTGTTGCTATTTCCGGAGGCGTCAGCACTGATGACCTCGAGGGCATAGGTTCCATCGGCCAAAACATCGGTGGTGAAGGCGTGGTTTTTCTTGGTTGCAAAGGCGTCTTCATGCACCGATGCCCCGTTGATGAGAACCGATTCCGTGGCGCTTTCCGACGTGTACCACGTGATGGTTACCCGTCCGTCTTCTAGAACTTCTGCGGCGAGGTTCAGGACATCGGGAGCCGTTTCGTCAACAACATCGCTCGTCGTGAACGATAGCACGACGTCTTCGGTATCGTTGGCCGAGATGTAGGCTGCATAACTCGTGTTGGCCGCCAATCCAGTCAGCGTTATGGCGTGGTCTGTGCTCGAAGCCGTCCACGTTCGGGCCGCTTCAGCTTGGGTCGGTTGTTCTCCTGAAACAACAACTTCGACGGCCGTTGCTTCGGCCACCGTCGTGGACCACGTCAGCACGGCTGAGGCAGAGGTGATGGTGTCCACCGAAGCGCCAAAGATCTGTTGAGGCACCTCCGGCATCTCAAATCCAGTCAATTGGGCGTACGTGTGCCCTGCCACGTCATAACTGGAGAGCATGGTCGTTTGACCATCGCCATCCAAAATCACATCGATGATGTTTGGATCATATTCAAGGCCGTCGTCGGGCGCAGGGTTTGCCCCACCGCCAAGGGCCCATGTCGCAGGTTCTTCATTGACGTCTCGCCATTTTCCAGTGCCAAACCCATCTTGGCTACCGATAACGATGATGTAGCGATAATTCGGAATATCTGACCCGATGACGTCCTTGCTCACGGTAAACGTGATGGTTTTCGCCTCCACATCGCCACGGACATCAACACCGCGGGCTGAGGCGCTGCCGGTCTCGGCTTGAACCGCCTGTACGGCGCCCGGCTCGCCCGTACCGCTGATGGCCACCTCCCAAGCCCAGTCAGGGTGGACTTCGGCGTTGGCACCGGTCAGCATGGAAGTTTGCCCGTAGGTGGTTTCACCCTGATCGACATAAATTTGAACGATTTGATGGCTGAAGCCGTTCGCTAAACCCCAAATGTCGGTCATTTCGCTCATGGTGAGGATGAACTGGGCGTTCCATGCGCTTTGACGCACGGTCAGATGGGTGGCGTCCCACAGACCCCCTCCATTGGGCGTGTTGAAATCAGTGGCCAGAGGATAGACGTAATCTCCGTCTCCGGTCTCATCACCAACCGCATCGTCGAGTTCCAGCAACGTCACCCATTCTTCAAGATCAGGCAAGACCATCTCAGCAGGCGCAGGAGGCGCCATCTCAGCATCCACCCCGTCGCCGTAGGAAAGAGAATCCCTCCAAGAGGTCACGACCTTGACACGGGTTGAGTAGCGAGGGGCCAAACCGATATCGTCCCACGGAATAGCGAACTCGTAGATATCATCAACGGCGCAACCTCCGAGGTTTGAACTGCCAGAGAGCACCCAACGCTCTTGTTCGCCGACCTTTCCTTGGGCACTGAACAAATTCCATTTTGCTCGCCCGTCTTCCCGAACCGTATCAAAATCAAAGGCGACCATGTATTTCGAGGGGAAGCCAAGAATCTGATTCCCGTAGTAGGTTCGGAAATTCGTTTCAGCCTCGTTGAAATTTACCGCATTGGGTTGCATGAAATAAATGGCCAAATCGGGAGACGTGTACTGAGCATTGGTGTCAAGGTCGCCCAAGTCCTCAAGCGTCGTTGCGTCCACTCTAAAGAAAAGGTTGGAGGCATCGTAGCCGAAATAAAAGGATTCAATGTCAAAGTCCCCACCTGAAACCGGTGCGTCATAGCGAGCTGCACCGTCCCATTCACCCGGCAGGGCAACGCCGTCAATCATCGGCTCGACGATGCCAGCCGCCGCAGGGTCGGCCACCGCAGGGTTGGTCCACAAGTCCTGCAGATAGGGTGGAAGGTCGAGGTTAATGGCGCGATAAATATTGGAGAGGTGAACTTTGAACAATACGTCCCAGTTCTCATCGTAGCCACTGTCTTGGTCAAGGCCGTACCACCAATACCAATCGCTGCCTTCGGCGATGTACAAGGATTCCCAGGCGGCGTCAAGACCGGGGTCATTTGGATGACTTTCCTCAAATTCAACGAGCGCCTGTCGTGCTTCCACGAGGCGTTGCCAAGCCAGGCTTTCCTCTTCTTCACCGGCCCATGTTCGGAGTGTACCGTCAATCCAAGAACCCGTCCCGATGGTTTGGATTTCAGGCAGCGTGGTTTCCTTGGTCAAGAATTCCGAAGGCGTGGTGGTCACGATGGTCGGGTGCTCGGCCAAGCGCCCGTACCACTCGGCCATGAACGGACGGGCGTTGTCGTGGTGTTGGAACTCGGACATGAACATCCAATTCTCGCCGTCAAGCGCCACGGTCAACAAATGTTCAGAGGGGTCTTCGCCCGCATCCAAGAGTTGTTGGCGAATGTTGTCAAGGTAGGCAATGAAATCAGAAACGGCGGCTTCCGGCGTCATCGTACCGTACTGGAAGGCGATACGGTCGGAAATCACACGGTCGCGGAAAATGACGGCCACTTCGCCCCCTTCAGCCCCCGTGACCGTCCACGGCGTGGCGAGGTTGGCTGCGTCCTCGACGTCAACCAGATTTCCGTTGACATCGGTGGATTGTTTGAGGATTTCCTCGTCGGTGACCATCCACTGAATGCCCACGTCCGTCACAGGTTCCACCATGGCCGGTGAAACCGCTTCTTCGCTGGGCCACATGCCGGTTGGACGGAAACCAAGTTGCTGTTCGAACAGATCCATGCCGGTCACGAGGTGTTGTTCCACGTCTTCGGGCCAGGCATCTTTGTTCACACGAATCCCGTCCTCCATCGTCCAACCGTCCATCATTAACAACGGCATGATGGGATGGTAGTAGGGTGTCGTCGTCAATTCAACTTGACCTTCAGCCGCCAGTTCACTGTACATGGGCATGACATTGCCCATGTGCTCGTGTTGAGCATCCAAAACATAATTCAAATCGCTCAAGGTGTAATTCCCACCCTGCATGAACAAGGCAATGAGGCCGTCATCTCGGTGGCTGTTGTTGTAATCGCCCTGCACATAATCGGGGGAGAATTGGTAGAGGTACCAGAGGACTTGGAGGTCGAGGAAGGCCTGCGGCTCAAGTAACTCGTCATCCATGATGGTGTCAGGTTTGAGGTTGTGCAGGGTCATGTCGTGGAGCTGTTTGTAGCGAGCACTGGAAGGATAGAGCCAACCTAATTTTTCATCGCTCTGCGAGACGTTGTAAATCCACCCACTGTTCCAGAAGGATTGGAATTGCATTGTGTGAAGTTCCAGAGCGGTTGCGTTGGGATACCCTCCCTCGTTCCAGGACCGCTTGGCAATGTCCGTGTGGACATCAAGGGTCTCGTTCAGATTGTAATCGACCAGTTGCTCAATAAATGACGGCACGAGGTTGTAGGTCACCTTGGTCTCCGTTTGACCAAGGATGCCGGGCGAATCCACGTATTCGGTCATGGCGTGAACGCGGACCCAAGGCATCTCGTACATACCGGTCAACTTGTTCTTGTAATACGGCTGGTGTTGATGGAAGACAATAGCGAGGTTCAACGCATCCTCAACCTTGCCAACACCGCCCGATTCAATGACCGAAAGGGTGTTTGGAGCCGTGGCGTTGGAGAGGTTCGCTGCGTGCCAGGCGTGGGTGAAGGTTTCCGCTCCGTTGTTGCTGGCTGGATTCGGTGAGGGGAACGACGCCCAGACGTTTCCGGCGTCTTGCCATTGGGCGTAAACCATGATGTCAAACGAATCCGGCGAACCCATGGCCGCCCAAGGGAGAGCGATTTCAGTGGCCTGGTTACCCGACCAACCTGCGTACAATCCAACCTCTGAGGCCTGGCCCGTCCAAGCACTTCCGTCGTACGCAATGTGTTGGTAGTAGGTGTCGTCCTCAAGCACGAAGCCATGGTCAGCAGCAAAGGGAAGGGTATGAGCAAAACCCCAATCGCGGGCGAGCACGGAGCCACCCTCCGAAGTGTTGAGATAAACGAAGAGATCGGCGCCTTCTTCGGTGGATTTCCAATCCGTTCCATCCCACCCAAGGAAGAGATGGGTGGCGTTCCACGTCAGTCTGAAATCAATCCCATCACTGTTGGTCCCCATCAGTGATTCGGCGGACCACTCTGTATAATCACCGTCGATAACGATGTCTTCGGGCGTTTCACCGTGGACGAGTCCAGAAAAAAGTGAAGAAAAAAATATCAGCACAAGGAACGCCGCCTTCGCTCGCATGGCTGATGCCTCGCGTGATAGATTGAAAGGCTTTGTCGCCTGTTGCCAACCATGCAAGGGAAAGGTGTGTTGTGCCACCTTACCTCCCTCCCAGAAGTCTCGCTTCAGGGTGCGCTTCGCTTTGTGGACTGGCTCGAGCATCATGGATTCAATGCGTGGCAAATGCTGCCGCTCACGCCACCTGATAAACACGGCTCTCCCTACGCCTCCCCGTCTGCTTTCGCCGCATGGCCTCAACTCATGCAGAGCGATGAACCGGTGAGCATGGAAGAGGACGAGGATTGGTTGGATGATTGGGCTTTGTACGCTGCGATCAAAGAAGACCATGACCAACAGCCGTGGTTTACATGGCCTGCTCCCCTCCGAGATCGCAACCCAGAAGCATTGGATGCCTACCGAGAAGCGGCTCAGGTACACAGACGAGACCAACAATGTTTCATGGCGGCTTGGAGACAACTCGCCACCAAAGCCAAAGATGCTGGGATTACGCTTGTCGGGGACATTCCAATCTTCATCGCCCACGATTCAGCCGATGTGTGGGCACATCGTGCCTTGTTTCAACTCGACCGGGACGGATGGCCGCAATACGTTGCTGGCGTACCTCCAGATTACTTTAGCGAAGGCGGGCAAAAGTGGGGGACGGTGCTCTACGACTGGGAGGCGCATCGCGAACAGGGATGGTCGTGGTGGATACAACGCATGGAGCGCATGTTCCGTTTGTTTGACGTGGTGCGAATTGACCACTTCCGAGGCCTCCACTCCAATTGGGCCATCCCCGTTGAGGACGAGGATGCACGGGGAGGATTCTGGCAGGATGGGCCCGGGGACGAATTGCTGGAGGTGCTCCTCCCCTTGGCCGAAGGACCCCGAGAAATTCTGGCGGAGGACCTTGGCATCATTCCCGACGAGGTCATTCAACTTCGAAAGCGACACCGATTGTGCGGGATGGCCGTCATGCAATTTGGATTCCACGGAGAAACCGATGAGAACCCTCACCATCCAGGTTCCATTCGCAACGACCAGGTTGTCTATACCGGCACACACGATAACAACACGACGCTCGGATGGTGGAAGGAACTTGACGAAGAGGCGAAGGCAAGGGTACATGCACTGCTCCACCCCGACGAAGATCCGGTCGCGGGCATGGTTCGACTGGCTTGCGAAAGCGAAGCTTGCCTCGCCATCCTCCCGCTTCAGGACCTTTTGGGCCTTGACGAATCGGCAAGGATGAACACACCGGGCACGTCGGAAAAGAATTGGCGATGGCACTGCTCTTGGGCTGACCTTGAAACGTACAAAAGAAGGAACCGTGAACATCATAACCGGCCTCGTGGAGGGAACCGCTGATGCCAACCGTTGCCTATTTGACGGCCGAAATCGGGCTGTGGTCTGAACTTCACACCTACTCCGGCGGCCTCGGAGTTCTTGCCGGCGATCATGTCAAATCAGCTGCCGATGCAAACGTTCCCCTTGCGGCCCTTAGCCTTCTTTACCGGGAAGGGTATGGGCGCCAACACCTGGATGCGAAAGGCGACCAGTCCGAAACCTATGCCCCCATTGATCCGGCCGAGCACCTGAAAAACACCGGCAAAACCATCCAACTCCCGCTTGACGGTTCAACCTTGTACGCCAGTGTGTGGAAAACCGAAGTGGTTGGGGTATCGGGGCATGTTGTTCCCGTCTACTTTCTCGATACCTTCCACCCCAACAACTCCGCTGAATTCATTCGACTCGGTGCACGTCTTTACGGTGGAAATGATGACACTCGTGTGCGACAAGAATACCTCTTGGGTGTAGGCGGCGTACAGGCCCTCCAGGCGCTCGGACACGACTTCGCCGGCATGCATCTGAACGAAGGTCATTGCACCTTCGCCATGCTGGAAATGCTTCGCCAAGGATGGACGCGTGATGAACTGGCACAGCGGACGTTGTTCACAACGCACACGCCGGTTCCAGCGGGGCACGACCGGTTTGAATGGAGCCTCGTGAAGGACGTCATTGGCGATTTGTTGCCCGATGATGCACAAGAACTGGTGAAGAACGCCGGCGACATTGAGGAAGGACAGCGCTGCTCAATGTCCCATCTCGCCGTTGCGCTCTCCACCTCGGTCAATGCGGTTTCAAACCTCAACGCTCAGGTCGCCTCCGGCATGTTTGGCAGCACCCACATCGCACCCATCACCAACGGCGTTCATCACATCACATGGACCTCTCCTCAGATGGCGGCGCTGTTTGAATCCCATCTCCCTGGATGGAAAGAAGACCCCAGCCAGTTGGGCTACGCCGGGAGCCTGCCGGACGAAGCCCTGCTCGAGGCCCGTCAAGCCAATCGGCGCATGTTGAGGGAGTTGGTCCGAGTCTCAACCGGTGTGCACCTGGAAGAGCACCGACTTACCGTTGGTTTCGCACGACGTTTTGCAACCTACAAACGTGCCAATTTGGTGTTCAGCGACCTCAACCGACTTCGGGCCATCGGGGCCGACCGCATCCAATTTGTTTTCAGTGGGAAAGCGCATCCAAAGGACGAGGGTGGGAAACAATTGATTCGAGACATCTTCGCATCGGCCGGTGAAGTCGCCAACGACATTCCCGTTGCTTTCATTGAAAACTACGACATGGATACCGGCCTTGCGATGACCAGTGGCGTTGACATCTGGCTGAACAACCCCATTCGCCCCTTGGAAGCCTCCGGCACCTCGGGGATGAAAGCAGCCATGAACGGCGTCCCCAACTGCTCCATTCTCGACGGTTGGTGGCCGGAAGGCTGCGAACACGGCGTGAACGGTTGGGCCATCGGCGAAGCCGAGGACGAACGTGATGACGAAAGAGACGCTGAAAACATCTACAATGTCCTCGAACACGAAGTGCTCCCGCTTTGGGACGAAGGACCTGAACGATGGTCCAAACTGATGCGAGCCAGCATCGCCACCTCGGCCCGATTTACCGGCGCCCGCATGATCGCCGATTACCTGCACTTCTACGACTCATTCGCCTGATCGTCGTCATGTTCAAGCGTCGCTTCAAATCCGTCCTTCGGTGGACGTCGCCCGGTGAAGACGAGCACGAAAACCAACAAAGCAACCGCACCGATGAAGACGTTCCGGAGGCTTTCAACCGATGAGGAGGTGGTAGCAGAATCCTCCTCTTCACAAGCCAGACACGTCGGCACTGGACAAACTTCGTCAGCCGGTACTTGTGAGGTTTCTCCGCAGCAACCCTCGCAGGTCTGCATCCCGGTTTCGTTGGTGGTTCCGTTGGTGGTTTCGTTGGTGGTTTGGTTGCCGGATTGATGGTCCGATGTGGCGTTGCCCTGCCCAGTTGTCTCGTTTCCGGACGTATCGCCAGTTTGGTTGGTGGTGCTGTTATCGGAGGTGGAGTTGGTTTGGTTGGAGGTGGTGTTGTCGGTCTCATCAAACGTGCAGGTACCGTCGTCTTGGGTCGCTTCAGCGTTGTAGTTGTTCGCCGTGTCGTCGGTGCAACCCATCACCGGCGCGGGTGGATAGGTGCAGCTGTTGTCATCCTCGGTAGCCTCCGGGTTGTAGTTCTCGGCGGAAGGGTCTGTGCACCCCAGGACCGTGGTGATTTCACCCGTGTTATTGGTCGGAGGATGGCCTGATTGAACATTCAATTCCACAACGGAGACCGAATGGGCCCCAATCATGAGTTGACCCGATGAAAGGACTGCATCGCCAAAACGTACCGTATCATTGGCCGAAAAGCCGCCCACTTGGGTTGGTCCGCCTCTGTTCAACACCACGGACATGACGTGGTCATCGTGAGTCATGTTGTAAACGAGAAGATTGGGCATGGCGAGCCGTGTAGCATAATGGCCTTGCCGCAGCGCAATGGATTCCAAACGAAGTTTCCCCAAGGCAGAGATGTTTTCGAACAGCGCAGATTCATGGTCGCTCCACAGAGATTCATTTCGATACATGTGGCGGTTATCGGGATCGGCACCGCCGTACTCGCCGTATTCGTCCCCATAATACATCAGCGGTGCCCCTGGCGTTGTTAACAGCCAGCCATAGGCTTGGAGGGCGGCATGATAGGCAGAAACATCACCGGGCTGGCCGGGCAATCCATCCTCCACCCACTGATTGTAGGCGTCACTCGTTCCGGTATCCGCCCGACTGGTCAAGCGTGATACATCGTGGCTGCCAACATAGGGGACCATCAGTGAACCCGTCGTGTACTGGTCTTGACTCCGGTTGGTCCAGTAATCCAAGTGTTGGTAATCTTCGTTACCCGAGACAAAGACGTTGTCGACCACCGCATGGTAGAGCACAAAGTCAGCTTGTCCGTCCAGCCCATGAGGGCCCATGTAGGCGTTGATAGCGTCGTATTGGGCTTGATTGGCCTCCAAGGAATGTCCAGACCATCCCATGGCCGTTTCACCTTTGAGATAGACCTCATTCCCCACCGTCTCAAACCGGTGGGTGATTTGGGCAACCAAATTGGAAACGGCGAGGTTCTCGACGTGCTTGACCGCATCAATGCGAGCCCCATCAAGGTCAAAGGTCTCCATCCACCACAAGGCATCGGCGATGAATTGTTCCGAAGCATTTCGGTTTTTCCAGTTCACATCGGGCATGTAGGATGTGAATTGACAGTCAAGTCGATGTTCGGTCCAGTCGCAGTTCGCCTGCCCACAAATACACCCGGCGTTGAACCAGTCAGGATGTGCCTCGAAGTACTCGTGATCTTCGTGAACGTGATTGACCACGAAATCCATCATGATGCGAAGGCCTGCATCGTGGGCAACCTCGACCATTTCGTGGAGTTCTTCTGGTGTCCCCAAACGTGGGTCAACACCTCTCGCCTCGGTCGGCCAATAACCGTGGAACGCAGCCACATCGTGAACGCCGTCGGCCGCCTTCCCGGTACCGTTGGCTGCCGTGTTAAACGGGGTAAGCCACAAGGCGTTTACGCCAAGGTCGGCGAAATAACCAGACTGAATCATGTTGGTGACACCAGCGAAGTCGCCGCCTTGCCAATCTGCCCCCTGAGCCGCCCCGGCTGTCGTGCCATCGTTGCTCAAGTTCCCGTTGACAAAACGGTCGGTCATGATCATGTAAATCAGGGCGTCCTCCCAACCAAAGGAAGCATGAGGACCTCGCCAAAAGGGCACAAGAAGGTCATAGGCTGCATGACCCTCAACATCAACACCCTCGATGAGGAGGCTGTGTTTACCATCTTCAAAGGATGTCAAATCGAGCGTCCACGTGGAGGAAGCTGCATCCCAAATCGCCCCGGCCAAAGCCGCAGGTGTACCGTCCGGGGCTGCTTGTGAAGAGCCGGGATGATAGGTCACTTCCAATTCATCACCGGTGATGGAGGCCGTGTAATGCGGGCGAGTGTGGTTGTTGACGCGAAGAAGTGAGTTTTCAATGTCGTCGCAGTACACGCGCTCAGGGTTGTTCGGGTCGAAGATGTACGTGCCATCAACGATGAATTTGTAGCAGTACAATCCCTCCTCCAATTCAACATCAACCGTCCAGAGACCGCTGCTGTTGGCCATCTCCAACGGTGCGTTCCAATCCCATTCGCCCACCAATTGGACGGTTTGAGCAGAACCCGAGTAGGTCAGCGTGGTGGCGGTTGAAGAGCGCCCGTCTGCTGCCCTGACATCGTTGGACAGGAGGGGTGACGAGACCACAGCAACGAGAACAAACACAATGAAGAGCGCCGTACGTTGCATGATTCAAACCTCCTCCTTGGCGTCGACTTTTGGCCGAAGAAGGGTGTTGGCCGTTTCAACCAAATCATCGAGGTGACGGCAAAGGAAGGATTGGACAAAGTCGTTTGCTGGTTCACGATAGGCTTCAAGCGGAGGTGCATGCTGTTGGAGCACACCACGGTCGAGGATTGCTACGCGGTCGGCGAGGGTCATGGCCTCGATTTGGTCGTGCGTCACGTAAATGGTCGTGGTCCCAAGTTCATCGTGAAGACGACGGATCTCATGGCGCATTTGGTGGCGTAATTCAGCATCCAAATTGGAAAGCGGTTCGTCCATGAGCAACACCTTTGGTCGACGAATCAAGGCGCGACCGAGCGCCACACGCTGCCGTTGACCCCCACTGAGTTCCTTTGCTTTCTTGCCCAAATGGTCATCCAGTTCAAGCATAATGGCGGTCTCTTTGACGCGAGTTTCCATTTCAGTATCGGAAAGTCGGTCTTTGCCCTTGACCATGCGAAGACCAAACGTGAGGTTCTCTCGGACCGACATGTGTGGATAGAGAGCATAAGATTGGAACACCATGCCCAAACCTCGGGCGCCAGCCGGAAGATGGTTAACAACGACATCATCGATCCTGATTTCTCCTTCCGTGACCTCTTCCAAACCTGCAAGCATACGAAGCGTGGTGGATTTACCACAGCCAGAAGGACCCAAAAGGACGAGGAACTCGCCGTCCTTGACCTCCAAATCCAAGCCTTTTACCGCTTCAAATCCATCCTCATAACGTTTTGATACGCTCGTAAATTTCACGCTTACCATGGTCTCACCCCTTGACGCCTCCAGCGGAAAGTCCCTCGATGAGGAACCTCTGGAAGAACAAAAACAGCAACGCAACCGGGAGACTGACCAACAGACTGGCGGCAGCGAAATCACCCCAAGCCTGACCGGTGCTCGAGATCATGGAGGCGAGACCAACAGGTAGGGTGTACATATCGTTGGACGTGTTGAAGGTCAAGGCCAGGAGGAATTCATTCCATGCCGCCAAGAAACTGAACAACGCCGTCACGGCCACCGCAGGCAGAGACAGTGGCAGGACGACTTTTGTGAAGACTTGGAACTGCGTGCACCCATCGAGGAGAGCGGCTTCTTCCAATTCTCTGGGCACCGTGTCAAAGAAGCCCTTGAGCATCCAAACACACAAGGGAAGGGCAGTGACGCAGTACGCCAAGATGAGCCCGAGATGAGAATTCAACAAGCCGAATGTTTTCATGACGAGGAAATACGGAACGAGAATAATGATGCCGGGAAACATCTGGACGAGGAGGAAGGCAAACATGGAAACCTCTCGTCCTTTGAATTTGTAGCGGCTGAACGCGTATCCTGCGGGAATGGCCACGGCCAAACCCATCAGCGTCGTGCCAATACTAACGATGAGGGAATTGCGCATCCACGTCCAAAACGCGTCGCTCCCCAGCATGTTGGAAAAGTGCTCCCCCGTGTAGGGGCCCCCAAGATTGCCGCCCAAAGCATTGCCCGGTGAGAGCGCAATGTCGAGGATCCAGACCAGTGGCAACAACGTAAGAGCGACGAAATGAAGGAGAACAAGGTGGGCCCCGACAGAACGGAAACGATGTTCTCGCCGTTGGTTACGTGCAAGACCGAACTCAATGGCTTCCAGCGACATTCGTCGTGTGGACCACGCAGAGACCGGTCGACTGGAGACCCACAAGAGGGTTAAGGCCCCCGGCCCGACCAGCCATCCCTGCATCCAGAGGTCAAAACCGGTCACGGGCGAAGACAACAAACGTATGAGACCGATGAGAAGCAAAACGCCCCCAAGAACCAATGCGGTGTTTCGCCGAGAAGGGTTCGCCTCCTCTGGAAGAGAAGTTAACAACGCACCGATAACAACGGCACCAAGAACACCCAACATCGCATTTGATTGAGAGCCTCGCAAGAGGTCAACGGCCAGGAGAACGATGTTGACAACAAAACTGACCAACAGCCATCGCTGGAGCGTACTGACCTCAACGGGCGTGTACCACTTACGAACGGTGGATTCGGAAATCATGCTGCCGCCTCCGTGGCTTGTGTCCCCTTCATGTAGGTCCAAGAAAAGGCGACCAGCATCATGAAAATCACGACTGACCAAGCGGCGGCAACGCCGTATGCACCGTCTCTAAACGCCACATCGTAAACATACGTGATGAGGATGTCCGTTTGCCCGGGCTCACCAAAATACAGGTCCGGCCCGCCATCGGTGAGCAAGTAAATGACGTTGAACATGTTAAACGTCCAAATGAATCCCAACAAAGAAAGGGGTACGAGGGCGCTTTTTAGATTTGGAAGCGTCAGATGCCTGAAGGTGTCCCATGCCCCAACACCGTCGAGTTTGGCTGCCTCGTACATCTCACGAGGAAGGGACTGAAGAGCACCGCTCAACGACATCATCATGAACGGAACACCCAGCCAGATGTTGACAAAAATCACCACGATTTGGGCCCCGGTCGGTTCTGCAAGAAAATGGAAATTGGTTCCCAAAACGGCGTTGACCAATCCTTCCGGCTGAAACATACCCTTCCAAACAAGGACAGAAATGTAGGATGGAATGGCCCAAGGGAGGAGAAGAACCGTTCGATAGGCGGTCTTTCCTCGGATGTTGGCATATTGAAGTACCATGGCCAAAAACAGGCCCAACCCAATGTGTGCCGCAACGTTCACCACCGTCCAAACCAAGGTAAACAAGGTGACGCGAAGGAAACCAGAGGCCGAGAAGACCTCAATGAAATTTGCAAGACCAATGAAGGCTTCATCGCCGAGCCGAGTCGCATCAGCGTCAGTAAAAGCGAGCCAAATACCGTACAAAACAGGATAAAAGGTGAGCATGGCCAACGCAAACATCGCCGGAGCGATGTAGAAATGGGCAGACTTGCCGTGAATTCGCCCTGCCCTCACATCCATCGCCCGACCGTATCCGAGCAACACCACGAGCGAGAGGAAAATAGCGCCCAAAGCGAACAACACCGGAGAGGTGTCGCCTGTGCGTGGTAGAACATCACCCACGGTGGTGGTCAGACTGGCCTCAAAGACAAGGTTTGATTCCCCTTGGACCACCACATCGTGAACCGTGTTGGGCACCATACCCGTCAGGTCGCATTCAATCAGCGTCGAACCGGCAGGGAGGATTCGGTCTCCGTTGAACTCGACCATTTCCAGACCGTCTGCTCGGCATGAGGCATAGTGAGGCAGAGCTTCGTCCGGTGGTGTGGATTCGACCAGACGACTGTGAAGTTCACCGTCCACAAGAACGGTGTATGTGGAAGAACCGTCCGTTGTGAAGTTGACAGAGACCGTACGGTAGCCGATGTTGGCTGGCGGGGCATCGGCTCGTTGGAGCCCGTTGACGATGGAAATCAATTCGGTGTTGGCACCGGTTAAGGCCTCTTCAGCCGTTGAGGTATCGGTGTAAACTTGCTCAAAAGCAGTGACCAACGGGCCGTAGACCATGGCCATGGCCCGTGTGGTTGGGGCAGGCGTTCCCACCTCAATTTGCTCCATAAAACCGGAGAGAACTGGGTCGGCTTTGATTTCAGAATCATTCGCAAGCGAAACGTGCGTGGGTAAAGTGTAAGTGTCCAAAGCAAAGGATTTCTGAACTTCACTGCTGGAGAGAAAAAGGGCCAACTCAACGGCAGCCATTTTTTGGGGGCTTTGTTTACTCACCGTCCAACCTTTGTAGGTCACCAACGGCGCTACCCGCTGTCCGGTCTCATCGATGATGGGCAACATCGCTTGACCCACATCAAGACGGCTTGATTCGTATGTGGCCCAATTCCAGGGACCATCGACGATCATGGCGGCTTTGGAGCCGATAAATTGGTTTTTCATGCCTTCTGTTTGGGTGCCAGTCGCCACAACCTCGTGTTCCAATTCCAAATCCAAAAGCCAGTCAAGGGCTTGGGCCGAACCGGTTGAATTCAGCGTAGGTTGACCGGCCTGATTGAACAGAGACCCGTTGTAGCCGGCCTGGAAACCAAACCACCAGTAGGCGGATTTGACGGGGAGCGCAAGCCCTTGGACGTCTTGGTGGGTCAAGGCTTGAGCGGCCTCAAGCAGGTCGTTTTGGGTCCACGAAGCATCGGGATAGGCCACGCCTCTCGCATCGAAAAGCGCCTTGTTGTAAACCAAAGAGAGCGAATCTTGGCTGGCGGGGATTCCGTACAAGGCATCACCGTAGCGCATCGCATGAAGAGCGCGGGCATCGAATTCAGCTCGTTCGGTGGGTGTCAGATGAGGACGCAGGTCCTCTAGAAGAGGAAATCCATCGACCCTCACCTCACCGATGGCCCCTAACTGATCACTTGACAAACGCATGAGGTCGGGTGCTTCACCGCCTTGTGCAGCGGTCATGAAGAGGTTGTCTGCGTCCCCGAAGGGAACGAGAGCGACATCAACGGTCACGTTCGGGTTGGAAGATTCAAAGGCTTGAATTGACTGAAGGAAGACATTCTCTTCCTTACTTTCTGCTGCGAAGGTGTGCCAAACAGTCAGCGTAATCGGGCCACCTTGATTGGGGTCTCCCGCAACAGCAACCTCATTTCCGCCCAAACAACCCGAGAGCATGACAACGCCCACCATGAGAAAAACCAAGCAAACTTGCCTGGCCTTCCGCTGGTGAACATCAACGGCCATGGTGTGACCAAAAGGGTGGATGAATTAAACCTCGTGCGCAACGAAATTTCAGACTCAGTTAAAACCCATCAGCGGGAGAATGTCTCGAAGGTCTTTGTTGCGAACAATCGGCACACCCGCTTGAGTAAATGCCTCTTCAGAGGACGCTCGGCTGGGATTAAATCCGATGAAACGACTACCCTCCACCTGCATTGAGAGATCCATTTCAGAATCGCCGATTGAAACACATGCTTCGGGCGTGAAGCCGTTCATCTCCAGCAAGCGAGTGATGACCTCACCTTTTCCACTGGCATGGAGTCGGCAAACGCCTTCATCGGTCAGGTATCCTTTCTCATCAAAGACAAACCCGTTCGCAATCCAATCATCAACGTCCAACATGCTCGCAATGGAACTCACGAAGAGGTCCACACCCGCACTCACGATAGCGACGAAGACGCCTTCTTCCTTGAGGCGTTGGACCGTTTTCCGTGCTCCCGCCATCAGTTTGACGCCGGCATAGGAACGGAACAACTCATCCTGGTGAATGGGGTCCTGAACGGCTTTCCACATCTGGATGTCCGAGCGCATGAATTCCACATCGCTGATCTCACCCCGGATAAACCGGTTCAAGTTCAGCGCATTGTCTGTTCCAAAAGCATCGTGCAGTGTTCTCCACGAACTGACAGCATCCACAAGGACGCCATCACAGTCGAACACAACGATGCCGGGTGGTCCATGGTCGTCTTCCATACCGGCACCTGCACTGCCTACCTTGAAAGGCTTCGCACAGCACAACAAGCACACCAGGGAGAGGAGGCCCGAGAGGGCCTCGCTCTCCGAGGCGTTCGTCCAAAGGACGGTCGCTTAGCTCACCCTAGTTTCAGGGTCGCTTGTCGTAGTCCAGGTTGTCCCACTTGGCCAACAGCGCAGAGTCACCAACAAGTGGTGAGTAGCTCAACGTGATGGTTGCACCTTCAAGAGGTGTACCGTCAGGAGCGTGTGTGCGCACGAAGATGGTGTCTCCAGTGTTGAACGTCGAGACTGAACGGATGCCTTCACCGCTTCCCTCAATCGACACAGAGTCTGCAAAGGTGACAAAGCTATCACTGTTCCTTGGACTGAATCCGTAAACACCTGAACTGTCGCCAAGGTTCGCTGTGTGCGTCACCAGTGCGCCAGTGGAGTTGGTGTAAAGGATCTTCACTTCAACTGCCTGTGTCGCAAGCGGAGTTTGTGTCTGTGAAACACGAATTTGCCAGTGACCTTCATCGGAGTCCAAGGCGTTGACATCTTCGATATCAAAGATCAAACGAGGCACACCCTTCACGTCGGTTTCGGCGAGGCTGGAAGCCCACACGTAGATGACACCGGACAGCACCACGGTGATGGCCACCATCAGGATGGTAGCGATCACAGGGCTGACGGCAGCGTCGTCTTCAGCCATCGTCTCCACTTCTTCTTCGTCATCAGCACGGCGGCTGGCGAAGGAGAGCGCACTGACGAAGAGACCCGTGAGGGCCACAGCGACAATGCTTGGGGCGAACGATGGAACGGCCGAAGAACCGATGGTGTTGACAACCGTTGGAAGTGGTTGGTCCACTGCCAAGAAGTTGCTGGCCGGCTGGTTAGCGTGGTTACACACATCAGCAGTAGCAAGCGAGGTCATGATGTTGTTACACCAGTTGCTGTCTTGGAGGAGAGGTCGGCGTTCCGACGTCTTCGTAGCGTTCTTGCCGTATTGACCGGGCTTGGACCATGGGTCGTCACTTTGCACGTTGTTGATGATGGCGTAGTGGGATCCTGGTTCGTCTTCCTGGAATCGGTCAGCCGTGGTCACCGACATGTCGCAACCGCCATCGGCTGGCAGGCGCACACAGGTCAAAACATCCATCTCAATCCAGATTTCAGAAGTGTCCTTGGTGATGTAAACATCCTCAGTGAACTTCACGCTTCCACCGTAATCGGGGACATCGTAGTAGCGAGTCAACTCGACATCATCGTGACCGTCGGAGTGGTAGGTGATCGCCAACATGTGGTCGTATCGGTACGGGCCTTCATCGCCACCACCGTTCACGGTGACACTGACCGGGACGTAAGTTCCGGGCATGATGTTGGATACACCGTTGAAGTCGAAGCCAAGCTGGTCGTCAAAGTAGTAGTCTGGGACCTGCTCACGGACGTTCTCAACACGAACACCGATTTCCTTCGTAGCAACACCTTGCTGGTAGTTTGCAATGGCCATTGTGGCGTTGTCGTAGTTTGGCACGAAGGTGTTGTATTCGCCTTGAGTAATGGGCGCCGTTGGTGTGTCTCGGAGGACCAAGCGGATCTGACAGAACTCTGAACCGGACGGACCAATCTGGTGGATACCGTTGTTGTTGAGGTAGTCAATCTCCCAGTCGTTGGCGTTGGTGGTTGCATCCTCAATCAGGTCGAACACGATGTCATCACCGACGATGGTCGTGGTGAAGTAGTTCGTGTAAACACACTGGTCGGTGGATTCAACCGTCCAGGTCAAGTCATCCAACTCGTGGTCAACGTCAGCCTTGATAGCCGAAAGGTCGTAGGTCAGGTTCGCCACATTCTCGTCATCTTCCATCAAGGAGATGGACCATGGGAGCGCAGGGATCGAGCCGTTGTCAGCCACCATCACGGTGTCAGTCGAGCGGTTCCAATCCTTGATGACCGGAGCGTCGTTGACTGGAGCAACCGAGAACACCACGTCGAAGGTGGTAGCGTCTTGGTTCTCAGCACCGTCGTCAGCAAGACCGAGCGTGACCGTACACTTTCCACCCAACTCGTTGTTGGTGTTTTCAGTGATGGCCAGTTCGTTGTTCTGAATGCCCACACTGAAGGCAGAACAGTCGTCTGAGGTGCCAAGGTCCACAGCGCTGGCGGACCAGGTGTAAACTTGGCGAACAGGAGCCTGCTCGTTGGCCATATCTCGGATGTACGATCGGGTGGCGTTCGACACATCGCCAAGGAACTTGGTGTGGGTGCCGAAGCCTTCTGGGAGGATGTTGTAGTTTTCCTCGTCCTCAGAGAATATAGGCATACAGTCGGAGCGCTCAACATTGCAGATGACCGGCGCGTCGTTGATGTTGTTCACCGTGAAGGTGATGTTGTGGTCGTCGGTCAAACCGTTGCTGTCAGTGACCTCGAAGGAGAACACCATGGTACCGAATTGGTCAGCCTTAGGCGTCAATGTGACGTCTTGGCCGTTTAGGGCGCTGTCGAGGAGGTCGTTGTTGTTGAACGAAACCATTGTTCCTTCTGTCATCGTCCACGTCAAGGAGGACTCTTCATCTTGCACATCGTCAGCCAAGTCGGTCAGGCTGAAGGTGAAAGCACCAGAGTCTTCATCTCGGCTAAAGTCGACAAGACCGTCGTTGGTGTCCGTGCCATCGGTATCGATGACTGGACAGGCTCGGGCGATGTCGATCGTGCTCTGGACGTTGGTCGTGTCGCCGGTTCCAGCCACATAGCTGTCGTCAAAGACAACGTTGGTGGCCAAGGAGATATCCTCAACGGTGGCCCAATCGTAGGCACAAGCAGCTGGCGTCTTGATCATCAAGTCGTAGTTCTTCTGACCGGTCGCCGTCGTGCTGCCCTTGTAGGATTGGTAAACCAAGACCTCTGAGGTCAAGGTACCGTCAGCAAGGTCGCCGTGGGTCAACTCAACGGTCATGAACTTGGAGAGGTTCTGCAGGGTAGCAGAACTGTCCAAGGTCTGGGTTGGGTGAACCACATCGATGTCGGCCGTGGTTTCAGCCTGAACGATGGCAACGATGTCGATTTCGTCTGGCATGCCGCCAATGCGGCTCCATGGAAGACCGAACTCAGCGAGCGAGGTGGAAACGTCCACGTCAACGTTGGCCGTGCTCAAGGAGGATGGACTCCATCCGAGGAAGCCGTAGCTGTAGAGGTCGTATGAGCCATCACTGTCAGCCCACAACACGTAGTTTGCGCTGAAGGGCAAGTTGTGAGCGCCGCCGAGGCCGTTGTAGCCAACATCGGAACCACCGCTACCGGTGTTGAGGTAAATCAAAACGTCTGAGGTGGACAGGTCGGTGTTGGTCATTCCGAGGTAGAGGCCATCGCCTTCGATGTACGTCACCATGAAGTCGTCGGTGCCGTCGCCACTCATCACACCAGGCATAGCGTAGCCGGATGGGTTGAGGGCGTTTCCGCCGTTCCAATCTTCATCCGAACCATCGACCGTCATGGCCTCAGGTTGGAAGGAAGTGGAGACGTACGAAGCACGCTCGTCATCGGTCGACATCAGGAGAAGACCAACTTCACTGGAAGGTGCAGCACCCAAGTGGGTGGACTCAATACTCATGAGGTTGGCTTCGTCAATGACGGCCGAACTGGCCACGACAATCTTGCTGGGGTTCAGCGTGTTGCCGATTGAAGTGACATGGGCGTTGTTGCCGGCGTTCACTTGCGTGGAAGCTGCTGACCAGGTCATGTTCTCAACAGTACCTGTTGCATCAACCACAGACAGAGCCGTGGTTGCGTCTGCAACACCACCGTCCCAGCGGAACGGTGTGTCTTCAACATACATTCCAACGAGACCAGAGGCGTCCATTGGGTAGACCCAAACATCTGGGCTGCTGACCACGTGGAGACCGGTACCGGTGCTCCCACCATCGACATGAGCGTCAATGGCGACAACATAGGTATCTTCGGCATACACACCGTAGTCGCTACCTGCGATGGAAGCATCGCCAATCATGAACAGATCGCCGTTTTCCTTGCTCACACCGGTAGCGTAGCCACTGATGTCCGTACCGTTCAGGGTCAGGACACTGTTGGTGTCATCGGCGAGGATACCGACCGTGGACGAGAGCCCATCACCGGTAAGGGTGGAGCCAACATCGCTGAAATCACAGTCTTCGATGACCACGGCGTTATCGCCGAGGTCAATGGTGTTCGAAGCAGACTGGATAGCCACGGAGGAACACGAGGTAGCCGTGATACCAACAGCGTTGGGCGAAGTTCGACCGGTGGACAAACCGATGGTGTTGCCACTGACATCGGGTCCAGCGTAAGAACCGCTGTTGCCGCTGGACTCAAGAACAGTGATCGTAGCACCGCCGTCGCCCCATGAGTCAGAGACCACGAGGGTGTAGTTTCCAGCATCCGAATAGGTTCGGAGAGGAGCATAGTTGGTGTTGCTGCTGAACGAGTAGGTCGGCCATGAGTCCTTTGAACCATCAGGCTTGGTGATTTCAAGGCTGATTTCATAGCCCCAACTGTCGGTGCCGAGGTTCACTTCAGCGGACTTGCCAGAGGCAAGGTTCCAGGAACAACTGGTTGAGCGGCGGTAGTCGCTGCTGCCAATCGAACAGAGTGAACTGGTTGGTGATGGTGGAGCTTCCATGCTGTCGAGGTAAATTCCACCGTCAGCGTCCGTCAACGTGTTGTCAGTGATGTTTCCACTGCCACGGAAGATGTAAACGCCCGTGGAGGTATCGTCGCTGATGCCGCCGATGTCGTTGTTGTCGATGGTGAAGTCAGTCACACGGTTGAGGTAGAAGGCGTCATCGCCGCCTTCGACGGTGTTGTCTTGAATCAAAACATCCTCAGTCTTTCCGTTGTAGATAGCCACAGCGTGTCCGTTGGATGGGTTGAACTCGTTGTCAGTGATGGTTACACCTTGAGCTTCGTTGCTGTTGTAAAGCCAGACATCTGCAATTTCACCACCGTCGTTGAAGACGTTGTTGGTGACTGTCAGGTTGTCGGTACCGATCTCATTGGTGCTGTGGGTGTAGTAGTAGGGAGATCGCTCGGAGAAGACACCAACACCACAATCAACGAAGTTATTGTTGTCAATGATGTTTCCATCGCCACCGTTCATGATGACACAAATGTCGCCCAGGTTGATGGCATTGTTCAATTCGGTGTAGCCCTTGTAGTGAACGAAGGTGTTGTTGGTCAACTTGAAGAAGTCCAATTCGTACTGGTTGTAGTAACCGTAGCCCATAGCACCAATCACTGATGCGACACCGGAGATGGTGGTGTTGTCCATGTCCACGTTCAACGAGTAGTAGCGGTAGCCCACTGTAAACCCTTGAGGCACACCAGAGCTCGAAACGGCAACGGCCGTGACACTTGCATCGTGCATGTAGAGGGAGGATTCACCGCTGTAGTATGGGTACATTCGGTTGTTTCCTTCAAAGTCGTACGAAGCGGTTGAAATCCAGGTGCTTCCGTTCCAGTTGTGCTTGCCTTGAGCCAGATACATGAACGGTGCGTCCATCATGATGGTCTCGCCCGCAAGGTCGTTGCCGCTGTGGCTTCGAAGATAGCCGTATTCGACCAATCCGTTCGTGAAAGTCCGGCTGCCCGTGGAAGAGATACCACTGGCGCAGCGATCTTGCTTGATGTAAGCCGTTGAGGAGTAGCAGATACGAGCCGTAAATTCATCTTCAAGGTACACAGTATCGGCGTTCCCCGAGGTGTCTGTGAGACTCATGGAGTGGAAGACATATCGGAAGTCGGCTTCGTTGCTGTTGCTGTTCGTCCATGAATAAGCAATTGTGGCAGAGGCAACGGCTTCGTAGCCATTGAGGTTCGACACACAAATGCTTGAACAAGCGCCACTGTTGATCGTCTGCGTCACATAGGTAATGTCGTTAGCAACGCCGTTGGCATCGGTTTCAGCCATGCCAGTCACCGCTCCCTCGGCATCCTTCAGAATAACCGTCGTTCCGTCCACATCTTCGGCCACGCCAGAGACGTTGGCCTGAAGGGTGATGTCAACTTGGCGCAGTCGTGTGAATTCACCGCTGCCGGTGACTTCAACCGATGAAGTGTCGATCGTACCTTCAACGAATTCCATGGTGGATGAACCCGTGATGAGCACGTCTTTCGTGTTGGACATGACAACATCGGTGAGGGTGAAATCTCCCGAGCCATCGGTCTCAATTCCGACGGCGTTGTTCTCGATGTTCATGTTTGCCAATTCAACCGTCGCCGATGTGCGTGAGGCGTACTTGAAGGCTGCACCGGCGGAACCGGTGAAGGTACCCGTCAAATCGCCACCAAGGTCGGCTTGGTAGTAAATACCAGCCACGGCTTGGTTCTCCAAATCCAGGTTGTCGAGGTCAATCTGACCGGATGCCGTGTTGGCCACGAGGACACCGTAGTTACCGCTCGAAACATTCAGACGGTTGGCAGAGGCCGCTGTTTGTCCAACGACTTCAAGACCTGCCTGGGATGGTCCGACGACATCAATGTCTTCGAAATGGCCAGCGGCGAATGCGCCACCGATCTCAATACCAGTGTCTGCGCCCGTGATGGTGCCTTCCTTGAACAAAGGCGTACCGGATTCGCGGACGTAATCGCCCAAATCGCTTGGGTCGTTGCCTGAACGGGCCACGAAGTCATAGCGGTCTTGGTAGTTGTCTGCACCGCGGTGAAGCACATCCATCCAAAGGTAGACCTTGGAGATGTTTCCGCCGTTGGCAGTAGCACTGGAGATGTCAACCACAGGGTAAGTCATTCGAGCACCTTCACCGCTGTTCATGTAGTAGGTGTAGGCGTAATCAAGACAGACACCGTAATTGTTGGGGTAGCCACCTGAAGCATAGCTTGGTGGGTTTCCTACGTTTCCGGGTTGACCTGGTCCTGTGGAAGGTTGTCCGTTGCCTCCCTCGGGTGGTGCGTAAACACCGCCGAAGTAGAAGGAGGGAGAGTAGTAGCCCCAGTACTTGTATGGGTAGCGGGATTGGTAGTTTCCAGTTGGACTGAAATCCGTGGATTCCCAACTGAATCCGAACTCATCAGGAGCATCGTAGTAGTTGGGCCAGCTGACGGATTGACCAAGCCAGTAGCGGTAGAGGTAGTAGTAATAGCCCTCGTAGGAACCGTAGTTAGGACCGTAGTCGTAGCCGTAGTAGTTGCAGTGCCAAGATGGAGCACCACCGTCACCACCGTTGTAGGTGTGCGTGTTCGCAGTGACGGCTGGATCGTTGCTACCGTAGGGGTAGTAACCTTCCTGGCTGCTGTCGGTGATGTTCCAAGCGTTTCCAGAATCGTCCTCGAACATGATGTTCATTCGGTCGGTGATGAAGTAATACTTGCTCGTGGCATAGTTATAGCTTGGGTGTGCGTTTCCACCAGCGAAAACGGAGTTGGCACCAACTTGCAAGTAGTCGCCTGTACCCAAGTAGGTGGACAAGTCAATCTTGTAGGTGGTCCAACCTGCCGTTGCGCCTGAGAGCGACGTACTGCGGTAGATGGTCGGCAGCGACATGCCACCGTAGGCGTTGATACCAACGGTGTTGCCGTTTGACGTAAATCCATCAACTTGAGGAGCGCCGTTGTAGCTCTGGATACCAATGGCTGCGTTCTTGACGATGATGTCAGAGAGCGTTGCACCGGAGTTCTCAATCCAGATCGCTGTACCGGTTTGCCCGGTGTTGATGATGCTGGAGGAATCGATGTTGGCTGAACCGCCTTGAATCTTCACCGTGGCCATCTCATCAGCGGTAGCGGATGCCCCGAAGATGGTGGCAGAATCCATCATGTTCAGCGTTGCACCGTTGCCGATGTAAAGCGCAGATTCAGTGGTGGTGTCCCAAGCGATATCTCGCATGTTGGCGTTGTCAAGCGTGAGCGTTCCACCGTTTTGGATGTCAATGTGCATGCCGTAGGTTGAAGAGACTGCACGAATAGCCGCAGGACTTCCAGAGGTACCATCGTTGTTCGCGGTCAAGAAACCGGCGTCCTTGATGGTGATGACCGGCGAAGAGGTCGCCGTGCTCAAAACACGGAGCGAACCGCCTTGCAACTCAAAGCCACACGTATCAAGCATCAAGTCGGCTGAAACCGTAATTGAAGTGTCGTCAAACGTGAAGGTGTTGGTGTTGCTGTCGTAATTTCCAGTCAAATCATACCCACCGGTACTCATTTGCTGGCCGGTGTAGAACCCATCGTTGATGAGTTTGTAGCAGTTGAGTGCCGGGTCGTTGAACGTAATTGGAGCAGGCTCCAAAAGCAAGTCCAAGTGGGTACCCCAGGTGTATCCATTGGTTGGGTACCATGAGGAACGCAGCGTAATGTCCGGGAAGTCTTCTGGGTAGGTCTCGTTTTGACCCGCCGTACCGAAGGCACGGACGATGTGGTCTTCATAGGCCGTTCCGTCGCTGTCTTCTACGACAACCCAAACGCTGGTGTTGCCATTGCTGTCCGTGGTGTGTCGACCAACTTGGAACAACTCATTCATGGAGCCGTCAAGCAGAGAGGCCGTGACCGTGTGATCGGCCTTGTACACCTTAGTGGACTGTGAAAGACGGTAAACCGAAACATTGGCAAGTCCTCCAAAGTAAAGCATGGACGGATTGGAACTTGACGACGAAACATCGTAAGCACAGTTTCCAGTATCGCCGTTGGAGTCCGAACAGTCGTTTCCGTTGAGGTCAACGTCAATCAAGACCACATTGGTCCCTGAGCGAGCCTTGGCGACTTCTGTCGTACCACTGCTCACACCGGTGCTCGTGATGCTCGATTCACCCAGCGTGATGTGGGTGTTTCGTCCGTCGATGACGTGGGCAGAGCTCGCACCGTGAGCGATGGTGGCATCGTTGATTGAAATCTGGTTCTTTGCAGAGGAACTGGAACAGCTGCTCTTGAACGACTCAAAGGATGGAGTGTCGAGAATCATGGTCCAACCACAGCCAGAAACGGTAAAGGCGTCCATGTCCCAGTTGTCCATCTCAAGGGTTTCGGTGACGATGGAGGAACCGCTCATCGATACATCTTCAGCGGTGATGTCCGTGAAGGTACCGGGGTGCATCCTTTGCATCGTGATGTCACCAGCCGTGATCGTGTCAAACACAGCGTTGGAACTTGACGGACCGTTACCGGTTTGCGACCAACCGCCTGGAATCAACCAGAGGTCTGCGCTTCCCAAGTCGACATCGGTCATGAGGATACTTCCCATGGCGTTGATACCAGAGTTTGCGTAGCTGTCGGCGTCGACGTTGTGAATCACCACGTTAGAGTTGGAGCCGTACATCGAGTCAATCGCCACACCGGTCTGAGCCGATGGGTTGGTGACCGAGACGTTGGAAACAGTCACATGTTGCAAATCCACATCGATGAAGTTCACGTACGAGTTTTCAACGGTCAAGTTCTCTGCGTGCAGAGCACCTGCGGTGGAACCGGGGTAGTTCACAATCGTACCGCCCCAGGACTTGCCGTCGGTGTTACAGTTCTTGATGGAACCTTCCTTGAGGGTCGCGATGGTGTTTTCAGGGAAGTTGAAACAAGCTTCGTCAGCACCGTCAATGGAGAAATCCTCCATCGTGACGACCGTCCCTTGTCCGCTGCCGTGGGTGAACACTGCACCAACATTGGTGAAAGTGACATCGCTCATCGTGTAGTTACCGGTGTTACAATCAGCGGTTGCACTTCCACAAGACGGGCCGGTGTTATCGTGTCGGCTTCCAGAGCGGAACACGGCGTCGGTGGTGTTGTTGAAGTTCACGTAGCTGTATTGGTGTCGGTCATCGGTACCGCCGGTGGTGGTACAGTCGTCGGTGAAGGCCATTCCAGTCCATTCGCCACCGTTCATGCCGGTGAAGTTGATTGGGTGGGTGGCGTTTCCGAGAGCCGTCATCTTTGTACACGAGCCATCAAAGGAGATTCCCTTTCCGGGTGCCACGAGGATCTGAACACCAGGCTTGATGGTCAGGTCAGAGGACACGACGAGGTAATCGTTCGAGGGGTTGATGCGGATTGGGCTGTCGGTCAAGTCCCACACTGGGTCGGACGTGATGTCAGCTGTGACATCGGTACCCTTGCCTTCGTAGGGCATCACACGGTAGTAGGTTGAACAGTCTTGGCTGGAGGTCACGTAGCAGTAATACTGGTTGTAACCGGTCCAGAACGGAGCGATGGTACCTGGGCGGGCCAGTGAACTGCCGGAGTAAGGCAGAGCGGGCTGGTGGTACGTCCACAGGTTGCGCTCAACGTTGGTGTTTCCGTTGCTGATGAAGTACATTGAACCTTGCCGGCTGAGTTGGATACGGTCGTTGGAGTCGTCGCCGTCGTAAGTGGTGCCGAAGTACTCGAACTCAAAGCCTGCTGGGATGTCAATGTTCGCGTTGCAGCGAGCCTTGTACGTGTTCCAGTAGTAAGACGAGATACAGTAGTAGAGGTAGGGGCGGCCGTTTGAGGTGCCCGTCAGTGCGGTGTCAGCGTTGGACACTTCTACCAATCCCTTGTCAAAGGACTCCCATGCGTGGGAGGAGGAACTTGTCGAGATACGGAAGTTCGAGGTGGTAGGAACGTGTCCAGGGTTGGTGTTGAAACTCGTCGAGGAGGAGTGAGCAATGCTCGCACCCTTTTGTCGAGTCTGGTCCATGTAGCCGATTGACCAGGAGTTGTAGGTGGTACGGCAGTTGCTGTCGTACTTGTACTCAATCTCGTTGGTCACATCGTAGAACAAGGCCTGAACAGTACAGAGTTGTCCGTAGGTGTAGTAGGCCATGTCGCGCCACTCAACAACAAACACCTTGTTGGGGTCGCCTCGCTCAAAGGAGTAGGTCGATGAGGTGTTGGTGTTGATTCCTTGCGAAACCGTGGAAACGTCTTGAGCCTTGAAGTAGTACTCAACCGTGTCGTTGACTTCCAAGTCTTCGATGTCTGCGCTCCACGTACAAGCGGCGAGAGCGCACTGTGCGCGAGTCTTCCCGGCTTCCTGAGACATGGAGGTGGAAGTCCAGCTACCGGCCGATCCGCCATCGGGCGTGATTCGGTGGTAAAGCGTAGGACCGGTACCTGCAGCACTGCTCACGTTGAGCCCAGAGGCTGGGTCGCCACCATCAATAATGGAAACGGACACAGTACGGCTCTTGGCGTGGGAATCCTGCATGGCGCTGTGCGTCATTTCAGGCTTGAAGGTATCTGGCGTTGGTGCGACGTTGCCGACCTTGTAGGTGATGTCACCGGTGGAGGCTTGGCGACCGTAGTAGCCAGAGCCGAGGGCGAAACCACTCCATCGGTAGGAGGAGGTAGAACCGTAGATCATGTAGTAGGCAGATGTACATCGGTCGTAGGATGTTGCACGGTAGAAGTAATACCATCCGTTGGTGGTGACACACATTCGGTTGGCGGTTGTGGAACTTCCCGTCGAGTTGAACTTGAACGTTCCGAAATCACCGGTGATGTCGCCGGGGATGGCGAACTTGTAGGCTTGTGAGTAGCCGTAGGAGACACTGGATGAAGCCTTGCTACCGCCTGTGAGGGGGGTGTCAATGCCGGTTTCGGTGTCAACACCCACGGTCGCCCATGCGTTCTTGGCACTGTTGTAAACGAAAATCACGTTCATTCCAGGGCCGTCCTTTGCACTGACTTGCAAATACCCATCACCGTTGTTGTTCCACAAGTTTTGGTTGAACTTGTTGGTACCGCTGTTCATGCCGTAGTATCCGGTGGCAGGCGCGGTGCTTCCGCGAGCAATCCAGTTGGCGTAAAAGGTGCTGGTTCCCGTGTAGAAACACGACGAGGAACCTGTACCGCAACTTGAGGTGTCGAATTCAAAGAAGTATTCGTCCGAATCGCTGTAATAGGTCATCTGTCGGTCAAGGAAACCTTGTGGGTTGTAGTAGCTACCAGCGTGAACGTCGGTGGTCAACACGGTCATCTTCTTGTGAGACGTAGGTGCGTTGGCCGGGTCAACGATGTCAACCTGGTAGGGCGTTGGCGATGTTTGCGTGCCGGTGAGGGCAGGTTCGTAGCCTACGTTGGCGCCGTTGCTGCCTTGGTTGAGGTCTTGGAACTTCCAGTAATATCGGAAATCATCCCCGTAGCTCAAGTCGTCAACACGAGCCTTGAATCGGCAATCCGTGGCGGTGCTGGAACAGGTTCCAATAGAGACGAGTTCACCTGCGTCGAATTGGTTGTTGGAGCCCAATCCGTAGGTGGTGCTGCTCCATGAACTGCCACCGTCAGTGGAGTAATAGAGTTGAGGAGCACCCGAGGAGGTGGTGTCAATACCTGACATGTCGGTCAGTTTGATGAAGAGCGTTCGCTCACCTTCAATGTAGGAATCAATTCCAGTGTAGGGGACGAAATCCGAGGTTGGGGCGTCGGCATCCGTACCACCAGAATAGGTGACCAAAAGGTGAGAGTTGCGGCTTCCTGAAGCGTAGGCATACGTGTAGAAGTACGTGCTTCCACCGGTGTAATATTCTCCGATACCGACGGTTCCTGCGTTGTTCAGGGCGTTGGTAATGATGGAGACGCCACCGGAAGTAGCGCCACAAGCTGTGGCCGAGTTGCAGAGATTCACGGTCTTCCAACCGGTACCGCTGCTGCTGACCGTGGCTGCAGATGGCGAGAGACCGATCGATGCCTTGAGGCTGCGAGCGGCCGTCCCACCGTAGTTTCGGGCCATGTAGGAGGCGCTTAGGGTTGAGCCTGAACATGAACCGCTTCCCATGCTGTAGGAATAGCGAGGCGCCATTCCACAGGATTCCAGAACCTTCACTTGGAAGGTTCGGGTGGAACCGTAGGCGTAGCTCATGTATTTCTTCCACTCGATCTTGTCGACCGTAGCACCGCTTGGGAGGGCGGTGGAGGAAGTGAAGGTGTACTTGTGCCACGGGATGTAGTAGTAGGAACCGTAGTAGCGGTAGTGGTATCGGTAGGAACTGGTGTAGCAGTAAGCATAGTAGATGTAGCAGTAGCCACCGGTGGCGGAGTTCACACGGATCGACGGGTCAATGGCGACCGGGTAAACGCGGTCTTCATCGAGGAGCCAGTCGGTTTCAACCACGGTGATGAGGAGAATCTCAGGACCGTAGACTTGAACGAAGAAGGTCCCCGTGTAGGGTTCTTCCGAACCTGCTTCCATGATCATTGGAGCAGGGATTTCAGCGAGAAGTTCGCCGGTTTCGATATGGCGGATTTGAAGGTCTTCTTGCGTCTTGAAGAGTTCTTCGCCGAGCATCGTTTCACCGGAGAAAAGGGCATAGCCAACGGGCATGCGCATGCCTTCACTGAGGCCGAAGTACTCAGCAGCCTCTGGGAGGACGGGAGCCTCACGGACAATGAGGTTCTGCTTGACCTGGGTGCTCTCAACGGAGTAGTCCAAGTCGTATCCTTCTGCAAGTGGATAGCGGATGACGTTTCCACCGACGTCCACGCCGTTGGAGGCAGGAGGTGCGATGAAGGGCTCAGGAGCAGAGCCTGACACATCAAGGGTCACGAGCATGGGGTTGATACCGGAGATCAACGGGTCAACAAACTCGTTTGCCTGTACCGAGATACCGTTAGCGACTTCAGGGGCGAAGTACGTCATGAAGGTGTTCTCCGTGACTCCCCAACCCTCTGGGTAGGCCTGAATGTTCAGGTCAATGTCTTCCCAAGTTCCGTCACCCGACATGTAATGGAGAGGCTCATTGGCCACCATTTGGGTAATCGTGCCATCCTCATTGAGGAAGGCCTTGGTCTTGGCGTCTCGCATCCCTTGTAGTTCAAGCGATGGGTCGTATTCGTAATCTGCTTCAGCGAGCTTTTCGGGGAGCGCGAAGTAATCCTCTGCTCCAGTCGAGTCTGCTTCCACAGACTCCACGGTTGCCGTTTTCTCGTCGTTATTCACATAGCCGCTCATTGGCATGAGCACCATCAATGCGCACAACAACAGTGCAACCCCGATACCGCCGAAGACGGTCTTTTTCTTATTTTTCTTGTTTCCCAACATATGTCATTCACCCTATACGGACTGTATGCAGTGCATCCCACGCCTTACACCATTTATATTGGTTGGGGTGCAAAATCTTTGAAAAAATCATCAACGCCCTGTTCACTCGACCCTGTATGAATTCGAAACCCGTTTTGTCGTGACCGGACCTGAGACTGAAAATCATTGAAAAAATATCAGTCTTTCACTCGGGACGATCATGGTGTTGACCGAGGCCTCATGGACCTGCAGATTGAGCCCGCTTGGCCCAATGAGATAACGGTGAATCAAACGAAAACGGCACCAATTCGTTGGCTTGCGGCAGAAAGGCCGTAGAAGAAAAGGCCAGAGGGGTCGCCTTGGCGACCCCTCCAGCGTTGTACACCTCCGAGAGGTGGATGGACTCCAGCACGTCGCTGAGATCAGTAATCCCAGTCTTTGCCTTCGCCGCCTTCACCGTCTCCACGAGAGAGGATGAAAGCACCTGCGATGAACGCTACAATGACCACGCCACCGATGAGGCCCCAGGTCCACGTTGGTACGCTGGAAGACGCATCGTCGCCTGTGTCGCCAATGGTACCGTTGCCGTCATTGACGTTGCTGTTGTCAGCAACACGGTTGTCCCTGATGTCGGTTTGAGCTTCGGCAGCGTCCATGTTTCCGAGGTCGTCCATGGGTACGACGGTGAAGAAGTACTGTTGGCCGGTGCGGATGGAAGGCATGTCAATGCTGGCAGTTGTAGCATCGGCGCCCATGGCGGCGTCATCACAAGGTGTTGGCATTTCACCGGCGGTGAAGTCATCAGTTGACCAGCAGACATGCCACATGGCCACATCGCTTGCATCGCCCTGGATGGTCCAGCGGACGACCCACTGACCGTCTTCTTCGCCGACAGAAACATCGGTGGCTGCGACATCGCCGTCGACCTGCTTGTCAGCGACAACGCTGGCGATTCCTGGTGTGGAACAACCTTGCTCGTTGCAAACGGCGACTTCAACATGGTAGGTTTCCCCGTGCGTGGTTTGTGTACCACTGTAGGTGTAGGTACGGACTTCGTCCTCGACGGTCGCATTGAACGCCCCTGGGCAGTCGGGAAGGTTGAGTGCTTGTCCGGGACTGATGCAAACACGAATGCTGTCAGATCCGAGCAGGGTTCCGGTGATGTCCCATGACATGGCGATGGCGCCACCACGTGTTCCTTCTGCGCTGAATCCGCTGACGGAGGCGTCTGGGATGGTGGCTTGAGCGAGTTCACCGCCCATGAGAACCATCGTACCTGCCGGGACAACCGGGGTGTTGTCGGGGACGTCGTAGGTGAACATCTCGGTGCTGGCGTCAACATCGGTTGGGGCGTTGGACAGAATAATCCACTTGCCCGAGCCATCGATGTACCAGAGGGAGGTAGCTTCGAGGTCCTTGGAGACAATCACCGAAATCGACTGGTCGAGCACGTCGCTGGCCGTGTAGGTTGAGCTCGGCTCGTAGTCCATAGCAGCCACGGCAGCATAGGTGCCGCTGAAACCTTCGAGTTGAACAGCGTCATAGGAACTTGCATCCTTATCGGTCAGCGTGTCGATGGTAAACTCGGACTGACCGTTGTAATCAAGACTGTACTGGACTTCAACGCCGGCGTCGGTGGTCGCCGTCGCAACAGCCCTGTTCCAAACGAACAGGTCGATCTCTTCAGAAACGGAGTCGTTTTGAGCATCCTTAACAACCACAGTGACCGGTGAGTTGCCTATGAAGTCAGGCAAGACCGGCGAGGTACAAATGGTGCCACCATCGAATTGCGACTTTTCACCGCAGGTGCCAATAATGCCACCTGGGTAAGAATAGGTGAAGTTGAGACTCTCACCCGAGGGGTCGTCCACATCAAAGGCAGAGACTGCGAAGACCAGGTCAGCTTCCTGCCCGACAACGATGTCGCCCTCAGTGGTCAACTCAAAGGAGGTAATCACTGGGAGGTTGTTCACAACATCCACGACCATGGTCACATCATTGTTGCTGGGTCGCATGTCGGTACCGCCAGCCCAAGGAACGGGGTCAGTATCCGTGCTGGATTTGTTGTTCATCTGGAGGCTGAAGTCGATGGTGTATTCACCGGGAACCATGTCCGTGAACATGCAGACCGAACCGCCCATGATACCCAATGGGGACCACGTGTAAGGGACGTCAACCCCTCCCATGCATTCCGTCAACACGCCGTTGGCCAATTCTTGGCCCTCGTGAGAAACGGTGTAGGAGACGTTCCAGCCGTATTCCTTCGTCATTTTACTGCCACGGTGTTCAACATCAGCATAGACGAGTGAACAACCGACGTTGAGGTCGCCGTCCTCACCCTGCTGTGTGAAGGTGGAAGCGACGCCGGTACAGTCAGAGTTGTACCCTTGATAGACGCCCATGCGAGAGATGCGAATGTCGTCGTACACATCGGTACTTCCTGAAATCATGTCCGAGTCCGTCTTCGGCCGGTCATCATCGGATTGTTGAACTTCACAAAAGTTCATCCACGTCGTGACGTTTTCATCCCCCTCGGAGGCTTCAGTGGATTCAACACATTCGTCGAATTGTCCGTACATGGTGTATTCAACCAACTCGGCCGTGAGTTCCCACGACGAGTCCGATTGGACACCGGGCGTGATGGCACCGGAGATTTCCCAAGTCGTCTGGTAAGAGACGACGGCACGGCTGCCAGTCAGCGTTGCGTTCGGGTCGGATTCGTTTGCATAAGTGTCAACGGTCGTTGTGGTTCCTGCAACCACGTCGTTGACCGTAAGCGTATCACCACCGGGACCAATTTGACCCGTGGCTTGACCGGAAAGCGAGAGACGAACGGTGATATCTCGGGGATTGAAGGTATCCGAACCATCGGCAGTGACCTTCAACTTGAAGTCAATATCGCCCTCGGTTGAACTGGCGTCAAAGGAAGACGATTCCAGTTCTTCGGGGCCGCCGTTTCCGATGTCGGCCACCCAAACGAGGTCAACTTCGATGTCATACCAGTCTTCAACGAGAACATAGACGAGTTCAGCGTTGTTGGACGTGTCAACATCACCGGGAGCACCGACAGAGATCTCGACCATGTACTCACCTTGCGTAGGAGTCCACGTGATGTCGCCACCGCCGCCATCGAGTTGGAGGGTGGATTTACCGCCGCCGAGGAAAGCGCCGGATGCCATTGGGTCAGTGGTGCCGTCGTAAAGACAAACGGTGATGTCATCGCACATGACGTTGGCGTTTTCCCAGATCAAATCATTACCGGTTGCATCCTTGGCCACACCGCCGACAGCGCCGCTCGAGTCAGTGAGGTAAACGGTGACGGTGTAGGACATCTCAGTGACGTCAACATCACCGTCGTTCTTGATGAACGCAGAGAACGTGGTCTCCTCGCCCACCTGAAGGGTGTTGCGGCAACCCTGGTCGTTGCACGTACTTTCTTTTGGCGTTGTGATGGCAACCACCGTTGCGTCCGCTCCAGAGCGTGCGCCGGTTTCGTCGATTACCACTTCTTCTTCAAGCTCGTGCACGGTGATGCCGGCGAGGAAACTCGTCAGCAACATCATCACGAGGATTACAGGTGTCATATTCTTCATGTCTATACCCCCGAAGGTTCGGTATCCCTCACCACGCCATGCGTCATATTTATACTATCGGCAGGATGAGCAAGCGTCCAAAATGGCTTTTTTCGTAAAAATTAAGCGGTTTTGGCGGCACGCACGCCCGTTTGACTCACCGAGTGGTGCAATATTTTTGTAGGGCTTTTGAACAATCATGCAACGGATATTTTTCACGCGCTCCGCAAGGCAGCCGAAGGGGGAATTTTTGAAGCCTGGCGAACGGGGACATAGGTGGTGATGAGAACGATGACCCAACCGAGGAGGAACAGGCCCAAGGTGCCGGCCCAAGGGAATGAAAATTCAGCACCTTCGGCTTCCCAAACGGCCTTGTAAAGAACCACATGGAACCCGTAGCCGATCACCAAGCCGTTGAGCATGCCAAGTAACGCCACCCAAGAGACCTCAATTGAGAAGAGACGGAGTACATGTCGTTGACGGAAGCCCACAGCGCGTAACATCCCAATGGTCGCCCTTCGTTCGCTCACGTTCCGAACAGTGACCACCCCGATGCCCGCCACACCCACCAGCAAACCCAGCGCAAGATAACCTTCGAAGAGCGATAAAATCGCAAGCACCAACGACTGGATGATGGAAATCTCATCCGCCACGGTCTGTACGTTGATGTTCTTTGAAGCCAGTTCAACATCCAAAACCGATTCAAGTTCACCGGCCGCTTCTCGAACGTTCGTGGACTTCCCTTGAGCGGGGAGGCCTTGGTGTTCATGGCCCTCACTTGGCACTGCTTCCAGAGATACACTCACGTACATTCTCGTCATCTCTCCACCGAACTGTTCAGCGACGATATCGCCGTTCAACCAGACCCCAGGAGAAAAGATGTAAGACGACTGCTTGAGGAAACCACCAACGGTCATTTCACGGGTGTTTTTCGGGTTTGAAAAATCAATTAACAAAATTGAATCTCCAATTGAAAATTGAAGAGGCACCAAGGTGGAACCATCCGCTGCAGATTCAAGGCCAAACGAAGCGTCTAAGAAGACAATATTTTCATAAAAAGCCATTGAATTCCAAGCTTCGTCAGACGTGTCTCCAAGGCTCGCATTCCATGCGTGGAGAGGGAGCCCACCGTGCTGAAGAAAACCCTCATCAACCCCTCTCAACAGATACGGCATTCGCTCCCCATCAGCATCTTCGAGGTGAACCGGTGAGCGATAAACACCACCAACCGCATCGATGTTGGCCATGGCTGCATGGTCAATACCCCAAGCTGAAGGATCGGATTCCAAATCGATGGGGCGAGCGCGGGAGGAGGTGAGCAACAACTCAAATTCCCCTTCTGCCTCCTCCACGAAATCGGAAGAATAGGTGTCAAATTGTTCGGTATAGCCCGCCAACACCACCACCGAGAACATCGTGATGGAGAACATGCCCATGACAACAGCAGTTCGAACGGGATGAGCCAATGGATGAGCCAAGGCGACCGAACCCACCGGTCCTGTTCGCCGGGTGAGCCACGGACGCTTGGCCAACCACCCCACCGCTTGTGGGGCGATGCTCGTCAACACCAGAACCCCTGCAAAGACTTGGAGGAGGCCCAAGACGATGAAGGCCAACTCGTTGGGTTCCATTCGC
Organism: Candidatus Poseidoniaceae archaeon; assembly: GCA_938030705.1. Taxonomy (GTDB): domain Archaea; phylum Thermoplasmatota; class Poseidoniia; order Poseidoniales; family Poseidoniaceae; genus Poseidonia. The sequence continues at coordinate 102,964 of CALHIR010000001.1, read as the reverse complement.
TGGCGAAGAGGATCAACCGGTGCAAGCGCTAATGTCCAGAACAAAAACATGACACCGATGGCCCCGAGCGTGTTGCGGGCTGCGTAGCGTGTCCAGCGGTTCACCGGTTGATGTCGGGTGAAAAGAACCGGCAACTGCCAAGTGAAAAGGGGCGTAAACAGCAAGATTAAACCCACGCCGAACAGGACGTAGATGGCGTAGGACAAGGTTCCCTCAAGACCGGACACCAACAACCCAACGGTGCACAGACCGATCAATCCGAAGGCCAGAACTTGGAGCAAAACAACGCCCCAAGGGACCCCTCGCTTGAGCATCGGACGCGCCCCTCGTAGCGCACGAACAATGTTCAACTGGGCATTGTAAACGGCGCTTGACCACAACAACAACAAGGCCAACAAAGCCCCCCAAAACCAGCCTGCTAAGAACGAGTCCAAGGTCCAAGAGAACACAAATTGTTGGGCACCCACCGAGGAGAAGATGGTCGAGAAACCAACGGAAATCACCCATGCCAAGCCCAAACCGAGGACGGAGCCGAGCCCTCCAGAAACGAAAGCAAGGACTGCCCCCTCGTAAACGAAGAGGGCTCGCGTGTCGCTGCGACGAAGCCCAAGGGCCCGGACCGCTGCGAGTTCGGTTCGCCGGACATCCGCCAAGAGCATGATGATGGTCAGTGAGAGCAAGACACCAGCGGCCATCGTAAACGTTCCAAAGACCAAGAACATGGCCGAAAGCGCGCCCGAAGACGCTTCCGCTTGTTCACTGGCATCGAGTTGGACGGCTTGCACGCGGAGATGTACATCCTCGATGCCGCTTTGTTGGTCAAACCAGGCTTGAACGGCGAGAAGGGATGAGGTGTTAGTTGAGCCAAAGCCGGGGCCGGAGAACATCAACAACGAGCGGTCATCAGGTTGGGCAAGAGCCAACACTTCTGCATCGGGCAGGGAAACCAGACCGAGCACCACCCCGTCCAAATCAGCGAGTTGGTCGAAGCCTTCCACCGAAGGATACGTACCGCCGTGGAGGAGCACGGTGGCCGTGTCGTTTCCGTAGGCATAGGGGAGAACGCCGGTCATGGAAAGGTTGGAATCATTTGTCAGATGAAGCGCCTCGAGGCGAGCCGAGGTGAGCACCTGTCCTTTTTCGACCTCCAACACCGCCCCCTCCCCTCCAAACGCAAGGACCATTTGCGGGAGACGACCGAAACCAGCGGCGTCCGAGAGAACGGGGAGACGAATACTTTCGACCGCTTCAGCCCCGAGGCCCCAACGCAATACGCCGTGTTCAAAGGTGCACAAGAGGCGGTCTTCATCGTAGAGGACAGCAGCCACACCGTCGCAGGCATCGGGGAGAAGTTCGGGGGAAGAAGACGACTCGCCCGGCCAGTCTACGGCTGCTATTTCCTCGAAGGTTGCACCATCCGTTGAGCGGTAATGCAGGGTGTTGAGAAGGCCTTCCATGCGCAGATAGAGGTCACCTTCCACCCGTAAATCGTAGGAAAGAACGGTGCTTGGTAGGGAAAGGCCGATGCTTGTGCTGGTTCGCAGCGAGAGATTCAGGTCAAATTCGAGAACCTCGAGCGATGAGCCGTTGGAGGCCAACACCCACCATGCGTCATCTTCGCCATCCACGGCTACGGGCGGGAGAGCGGTTTCAAACGAAGCCCGCTCACCCTCCTCTTCGAGCAGGACATCCGCCAGGTGAACCTTCTTCTCGTTGAGGTACACAGCTGAAGAGGCGTCATCGGACCAGGCCACATCGACCAGCCGATCGCCATCATCAACTTGCCAAAGCCAAGCATCCCCGCCATCAAGGGGCTCAAACCCGATGCCCGACAACGCCACGTGCCACCACGCATCTTGGCCCATCCTCAATTGAGTGATGTCCGCATCGGCCAGCGTCAACAAAGCCTCGTTGGCATGCTGAACGTCAATGAGCGGCACCTGGAGCACTTCGAGGAGGGCTGCGTCAGGGTACAAGGTGGACTTGTTCTCTCGCAGAGCCATGACGTCGGCGCCGTCGACGCGCTGCAATCCAACACCGGAAGAGACGGTCAAGGCGTCGGTCGCTTCATCCAACGTCCACACCACGCCAGCGTCCTCGGCGGTCAGCGAGGTGTTCATCATCGCTTCCAAGCCAGGAAGGCGAGTGCGAAGTTCCTCATCATCAAGCCCTGAATCGTAGGCCAAGGACAATCGGGTAATGGACCCTTGAAGACCGAGGAGCGTTTGAGCCGAGCCAAGGTCGGTAAAGACCGCAGGCGACCGAGTACCGGCCATGGCGCCTTGTCCCTCATTGGCAACAACGGCGTGAACCAGCACGGAGGATGAGGTCCGAATTCGTTCGCCTTCCTCCGTGACAAAAGCCCCAAGCTCAAGCACATCACCCTCGCTCACCTCAAGGGCCTCGGCGGCAGCGGTGTTGATGACCACATGAAGGGTATCGCCTTGTTCATTCAAGGCTTCGATATCGGAAAACCGCAGACCACTTGAGACGCCAAGCGGGGCCCACACGCCTTCATCATCCACGCTGGCGTTCTGAGCAAAGAAGGGAACAGACGGCTCCGCCAACCCATTTTCAGCGGCCAAACTGACCGAGGAAGAAACGCCGTATTGCCGGCCATCCAATCCTTCACTCAATGACGGATTGGTCAAGAGCGTTTGCCAAAACCGCTCGGCCAACGCCTCGTCGAACTCAACCGTAATCCCCGTCATGGGGTTCATCCCAGCGATGAGCACGTCGGTCTCACCCCAGGCGGCTCGGACTTCTTGACCGACAGTAGCGTCCAGGGAATCACCCACCACCAGCGAGGAAGTGATGATGCTTGACGCGATGATCAACCCAGCGATCATCAAAGCCGACTGTCGCCTTCTTCGCAGAATGTTCTCTTTTGCTAGGCGCCAGACCAAAAGGCGTTGAGGGACCAAGAGGGGTTGGACGAAAAGCATGGACATTGTACCGAACAAAACGCTCCCCGCTGCGACGGTCACGTCCGAGGCCCCCAACCAAGCAAGCAACAGCCCGACAAGAACCCCGTCAACCGGCCCTGTGAAGATCAAGAGAAGGCGCTGACCCCAGGACCATTCACGCCAGCGTCGGGCCGTAAACAACGAAACCATGCTGAGAAGCAGAACCAAAGCGCAGGCCGACACCAGCCAATACAGCACGCTCATTCCTCCTCAGCAGGGGTGGAAGTCGCGTCGGAGAGAATGGAGCCATCGCTCATGGTGATGGTGCGTTGGCACTGTGAAGCGATGTTGGCATCGTGGGTGACGATGAGAAAAGTCGTCGCCTGTGCCTGATTCATTTCGGTCAACAGGGCCATGACCTCGGCCGACGTGGTGTTGTCTAAATTCCCCGTGGGCTCGTCGCACAGGATGATGGAAGGCTGGTGAACGATGGCACGAGCGACAGCCACCCGTTGCTGTTGGCCTCCAGAAAGTTCGGCGGGACGATGTTCGCCTCGGTCGCCAAGGCCAACCTTGTCCAAGGCCTTCATCGCTTGCTGGCGTGCTTCTTGAGGTGTATCTCCGTTGAGGAGCAAAGGCAACTCCACGTTTTCCACGGCGGAGAGAACCGGAAGGAGGTTGAAGTCTTGGAAAATAAAACCGAAGTGCTTCCCCCGCAAATCGGTACGAGCGTCGTCGGAGATGCCGTAAAGGGGTTGACCGTTCACCGCCACCATCCCGGATGTCGGTTCATCAATACCCGAGAGAATGTTGAGCAGGGTTGTTTTTCCGCATCCAGAAGGACCCATGACCGCCACCATTTCACCTGATTGGATGACAACGTCAACCCCACGCACAGCCTCAACGGTGGACTCGCCCGCCTGGTAGAGTTTCCACAGTTGGCTGGCTTGAAGCGCAGGGGTCATGGTTTCACCAAAGGGAATTGTATTCATAAATCCCTGCCCACAAGACACCTCATGGCCAAGGACGACAACACGGTGGGCATCAGCATCATGGCGTTTGGACCGATTGCCGAACGACTTGGTGGCCGGCAACATGCCATCGAGGTCCCGTCCGGTTCAACCGTGCGAGAGGTGGTGGAGGGAATGGACTTGCGTGAATGGATTTCTTTCGGCTTGTCCGTGGCCGTCAACGGCCACCGGTGCACCATGGAGACGGTGGTGGAAGAAGGCATTGAATTGGCCCTTCTCCCGCCCGTCAGCGGTGGTTAAACAACCCCAAAGGACACCCAGGCAGGCAAGGCTTCAACAATAGGGAGCACGAGCAAGGGATGAGGAAGGACCATGGTGGGTGGACTCGGACCGCTTGAATTGAGCATTCTGCTCTTGTTGTTTTTCGTGTTGTTTGGCGCACAGCGGCTTCCAGAACTGGCCAATGCTTTGGGCCGGTCCAAAGGTGAATTTCACAAAGGCCTGACCGAGGCGACCTCCATGGGAGACGCATCACGAACGGTGGCCGACCTTGAGGCCGGTGGACGTACGCCTGACCAAGTCCTCATGGACCGTGCCAAGGCCGTGGGTCTGGAAGCGGCGGGCATGCCAATTGAGGAACTCGAAAAGAAAGTAGAAGCCCTTGAGGCCCTTCAGTCAACCGACGAAAACGAATGACTCACGAGCGTCGTCGCTTGATCACGACCGGTGAACCGCAGACACCGCAATCACCAAGTTGACCTTTTTTTGACCGAGAAGCATCGCTTGAAACGGCTGAACTCGCTCCACAACCGGTGCAACGCTGCTCCCAAATCCAAACCTGTTTCGAAGGGGCGTTGGCCACAGGTTCGACGGAACCTCCTGCATGCTGGTAGGTGTTTTGGAGACGGTAGTCGTCGGTAACCAGAAGGCCGTTCACCTCCAAAGCAAGCGCCAAGACATCCAAATCCACATCCGAAAGTCGTGGCAAATCCCCTGTCGTTTTGGCGCACGCCTTGGCCTGTTCGAGGGCTTCGGTTGACACAGCACGCCACACGAGGTCGGACGATTCAACGAGGAGCGCGCGGGCGGGACTGAGGGCTTCGAGTTCTCGGATTTGGGACGGAGCGCAAACGCCACCGGCCAACCGTTGAGGAGGCCAATGGAGCAAGGCTGCTGTATCCAAGACCCGCTCCATGGAATGATGAGCGGAACCTCCTCCATGAAGGCACCGCTCACCCCTATCTTCATGAAAGACTGCGAACAGGGAGGTCCATGAGTTGGAAGGACACCGTTCTGGAGGCCTTCGACGTCTTCGGTCCGGCGAGCCTGTTTTTGCTCTCCTTCACCGAAGCCATCATCCAACCGATCCCCCCTGACTTGCTGTACATCCCGATGTTGGCCAATGCGATGGGCGACTTCCCGCTCATTCTGTGGTTGTGGTTCACGGTCACCGTTGCCTCGGTGTTGGGGGCCTATGTAGGATATTGGCTCGGCCAGCACTGGGGGACTTCGCTTATGGTACGGTTTGGCCAGGAGAAACATCTGGCTAAACTCGAACACCTCACCAGCACCTACGGTACGCTCGGCATCTTCATCGCCGCCTTTTCACCGATTCCCTACAAGGTGTTCGGATGGATGGCGGGCATGGGCGACATGGCCAAACGTCCGTTCATCATCGCTGGATTGGCGGGACGAGGGTTACGTTTCGGGCTGGAAGCTGTTCTCATCGGCTTGTACGGCGACCGTGCGTTGGACGCCATCATGTGGTTCCTTGAAAACGAAGTGCTCCTCGCAGTGCTTCTGATCTTCGCAGGTGCAGGAGCATGGTTCGCCTACAAATGGTGGGATGGGCTTGGACAACAACCCCCTGCGAGCGAGGCATGAACCTTCACGACCGTATGACACGGGAACGGTTATGAACAGGGCGCAAGTGGGGCAAACGCCGCTCGCGTGGTGTAGTCAGGTCCATCATTACGGGTTTTCATCCCGTCGACCCGGGTTCGAATCCCGGCGCGAGCACATTGCCAAAGCAAGCACCATTTAATAACTAAAATGGGCGCATCGGAACCGGTTCATTCACACACCAATTCGTAGCATCCGGTGCGAGAAACTTTAGATGCCTCATGACCGAGGAAATCGCATGGTCAGCCCAGGAGACACCGCCCCCGCCTTTACCCTCACCGCCACGGACAAGAGCAAAATCAGCCTCGCAGATCATGCAGGCGAACGTGTTGTCCTCGCCTTTTACCCCGCAGCTTTCACGGGCGTTTGCACGACGGAGATGTGCTCCTTCCAAGATTCCATGGCTGCCCTCAACAAGACAGGCGCCACCGTTTTCGGTGTGTCGGTGGATTCCCCTTTTGCCAACGGCGCCTTTGCCAAGGAAAACGGCATTGAGTTCACCTTGCTTTCCGATGTACACCGAACGATGATCACCGACTATGGCATGACGTTCGAGAACTTTGTCATCGACGGCTACACCGTGGCGAACCGAGGCGTTGTCATCGTTGAAGCAGACGGTACGGTCGGCTATGTGTGGGTTTGCGAGAGTTTGGGCCAAGAACCCGACTACGAAGCCATTCTTGCCCACTGTGCTCAGTGATCAAGCCAGCGTTCCGTTGTTGTAATCCTCAATGGCCTGGTAAATTTCCTGCCGGGTGTTCATGACAAACGGCCCATAGCGAGCGATGGGTTCACCCAATTCAGGACCGCCGAGGATGAGCAATTCAGCCCCGTCTTCCTCGGCGACCAAGGTGACCGCATCGCCTTCAGAGAGAAGGCCCAAGCCACCGTCATGAAGCGAACGCCCTTCGATGTCCATTGAACCGCCGAAGGCATAAATCATCACGTTGTGGTCGGTTTCGCATGCGTGTGTGTAGGCGGCACCGGGTTTCAATTTGAGGTGAATGTACGTGATGGGTATGACCGTGTCGATGACGGCTTTCACGCCGAGTGCCTCACCGGCGATGACCTTGGCCCAGACCGTGCCCTCCTCATTGGAAGCCTCGGGGATGTCCTGTGAAGGGATGTCTTGGTAGCGAGGGGGCATCATCTTGTCCTTGGCGGGAAGGTTCACCCAGATTTGGAAGCCGTGCATTCGCCCGCCGTTCTCCATCATGTGGTCCTGCGGCAATTCTGAATGAATCACGCCCCGTCCGGCCGTCATCCACTGCACATCGCCCGGGTTGAGGTCTCCGCTATTTCCAGCCGAGTCAGCGTGCTTCATGCCACCCGCAAGCAAGTAGGTGACGGTCTCGAAGCCACGATGCGGATGGTCGGGCGCACCAACGGCTTCGCCCGGGCCGTAATTTACGGGGCCCATCTCATCCAGAAGCAAGAAGGGGCTCATCAAACGGCCCATGGCCGCAGGACGGCGGACTTTGAAGCCCCCTCCCTCGAGAACGGTGTGCGTCGGTACAATGGAATGCAGTGTTCGTTTCATGGTTTCACCTTTGGGTCATGGAGTTCAGGATGGCTTCAACGGTTTCAGGGTTCGCAGGTTTGTTTTTGTTGCAAACAAGCGAGCGACCGATAACCACGCATCCGAGGTATGAAAATTGCATACGCATGGCCATGATAACATGTTGTCCACCGCCTCCTGAATGGGTGCCGAGAGCGACCGTACGATCTCTGAACAATCTTCGGAAGTCTTTCCCCGTTCGACTAAGCCAAGCGATGGCGTTGTTGAGAACGGGCGGAAAAGAGCCGTTGTATTCCGGTGCGAACACAAACCAGGCCTCGCCACGGTCAAGCGTATTGATGAGGCCATCAAGTCCCTCGGGGGCACCCGTCGTTTCTTCTTGCGCAATCGTGTAAACAGGGAAATCGAACGCGTTGAGCGAAACATGTTCAACATCGTGACCCATTTCTACGGCGCGAACTTCAACCTCTCGGGCCAAGTCAGCATTCTTGCCGTCAGAGGCGTGGATGAAAACAAGGCTCGCCATGTTCCAGCGAAAGCGTGGTCCACTTTATGATTGCCAGTTTCAAACCCGCTACCGAGAAAAGTGGATGTCTTGTTCTTCAGCTGCTTTGTAGGCAAGCGAAAATCGGTCCATCCACGTCTCGCGTGGCTCGGTTGCCTCTCCCGAGATGACATCGTGGTGTCGGTCGAGGTAATGGGGCATCATCTTCACCAACATGCTGTGCAGCGACGAGGCTTCGTATTCGACGGCTCCGCAATCGATGCAGACCATCCGAGGCATGACGTTTGGACATGAAGGACGCTCATTGAACTTATCCAACGCCAAGAAGCACCGTTGAATCCAAAGAGAGGACAAGGCGTTAAAGGGGACTGTGCCTTGTTTTGGTTCATGTCCGAGGCCATGATTCTTGAGCACGCATCGTTGACGGACACGGACTTCCTTATCTACACCGGTGATTTTTGCGGCTATTGCCGTGCACTCAAGAATCTGCTCGAAGGGAAGGATTTGAGTTATACCGAGTACAATTTCGACCACCACGACGGTATGCGGCAAGGTGTGGTGCAAGCAACCGGCCACCGGACGGTGCCCGTGGTGTTTGATTTGCGAGGCGAGCAAGCCCTTTTCATCGGTGGATTTGATGAAACAAATCGCTACCTCAAGAAAACGTCGTGAGCCATTCCTTCAAAGCGTCGTGATGTTCGACTGGAATCATGTGGCCTTTCGGGTGCTCAATGAGTTCCACCGACCATCCCGCTGACTCAAAGGTGTGAGCGACCGCCCAACCGTCTTCGAGTGGCACCCTGATGTCCTTTTCACCGTGCATCCAAAACATTCGCTTCTTTTCCAATTCGGACAACCGAAGACGGAGTTCCATCGGACGGACAAGACGCGTCCCCATACAGACAACGCCCGCGATCCGGTCGGCGATGGGGAGCTGGAGCAGTTCTTGCGCCATGGCGCCTCCTTGAGAAAAACCACCCACAACCAAAAGACCGAGCGGCGCTTCCTCGGCAATGATTTTCTCGAGTTGGGAAAGGCTGGAATCAACGTCCATCAATTCTCTTCTCGAAAGCGTCCCTCTCCGAGTGACGTCGGCATCAAAGTCTTCGTATCGCCACCAGGTGAAGCCACGGTTTGGATGGCGAAAACGTGCCTCTGGAACGAGCAATGTCCATCCATCAGGGAGGATTTTTTCGGCAAAGGGACGCATCATGGAGGCGTCGCCTGTCATCCCGTGCATCATGATGAGGGTGGGCACGTCATCACCTCAAAGGGTCCATTCCGTGATGATGCCACCGGCCACTTTGAGGTGGAGTTCTGATGATGGCCCACGGAGCGTGATGGTCAGTGAGTAATCCCCCGTTAACGAGGGGATGGTTCCAATGGCGCCTTTCTCCGATGCTCCCGAACCCCATGCACGGGTCAACGGCGAGGCACCTTGGTGATCTTTCATGGTCAAGGTTCCAGAACCACCTTGTGCAATATCCACATCCAAGTACCACACCAGCACATCCCAATCGTTGCCGTCGGGATGGCCGCTGTCGAGGAAGGAATCGTAGATATCGTTCTCGTTTTCTTGGTAGAGGCTGTCGAGCAAATCCCTTGCTTGGTAAAAGTAAACGTCGCCCTCATACCCTGTTTTGGTTTGTGTCAGTTCCATTCGCAATTGTTCAACATCGTCAGCGTCAGACCATACCAGCGAATCGAGGAAGCCGTTTCGGCCGTTGAAGGAATAGATGAGGCGGTGCCCCTCGTCCGACTGAGCAAAGACATCAACTACGCCGTTGTAAATCGAGACCGTGCTGGCACTCCACGCTTGACCGAGCAAGGTGAATTGCCATTCCGCACCTTCTTCCCACGGGAAGTTGAACACGGGCTGAGGCTCACCTTGTTCGTAAACAGAGAGCCCGTCCATGGTGATTCGTCCCAAGAAGGGGTTGTGATTGATGACGGCGTGGCGCTGGGCTTCACGTTCGTTGGAGATGCCCAACCGGTAGAGCCCTGACTCGTTGTCAACCTCTGCGACCACGAGGCGGGCGCTGTCTTCACCAAACTGGGGCGTAATGAAGGTGTAAAGCCACTGATCGCCCACCTCCCAAGCGGGCAATTGAAGTTCATCCTCGGTCGTGTCTCCACGGGTGTTTGATGGGACCGTGGGGCCTTCCAGACAACCTGCAAGACTCAATGAGAGCATGAGCCAAACCATCAGCCCCATCCTTCGCATGACTAGCGCTCTCGCACCCTCCTTGAAAGGCTAACGCTCAACGTGAGCGAGAGGCCAGTTCCCCGACCTGAACTCACAGAAGGCCGTTTTCGCTCAACTTTCCGGTGCCCGCAAGGACCACGGCTACAATGGACATCAACTTGATGAGAATGTTCAACGAAGGCCCAGAGGTGTCTTTGAACGGATCGCCGATGGTGTCGCCGATAACCGCTGCATCGTGAGCAGCATCGCCTTTCTTTGCACCTGGAATGTGGTCTTGCTCAATGGCTTTCTTGGCGTTATCCCAAGCACCACCGGCGTTGGCCATGAAGAGGGCCATCAGCACGCCAGTGACGAGCGACCCGGCGAGCATGCCGCCGAGGGCAGCGGTGCCCAATCCCATGCCAATGACGATTGGAGCGAGAATGGCAACAACGCCGGGACCAACCATTTCTCGAAGAGCCGCCTTTGTGGAAATGTCAACGCACGTTTGGGAGTCAGGTTTGACACCTTCCTTTCCTTCAAGAAGTCCTGGGATTTCCTTGAATTGTCGGCGGATTTCAACAACCATGTCGCCAGCAGCCTTGCCGACGGATGTCATGGTCATGGCTGCAACGACGAAGGGAAGACCACCGCCAATCAACAGACCGATGACCACACGAGGGGTCGTCAAATCGAGTTCCACGCCACCGACGGCGGTGGTGTAGGCAGCAAAGAGAGCAAGTGCGGTCAAGGCAGCGGAACCAATAGCGAATCCCTTACCAACCGCAGCCGTGGTGTTTCCGATGGAGTCAAGTTCATCCGTGATGGCACGAACATCGTCGCCAAGACCACTCATCTCAGCGATGCCACCTGCGTTATCGGCCACTGGCCCGTAGGCGTCCACGGTCATGGTGACACCCACGGTTGCGAGCATACCCATGGCCGCCATGGCAATACAGTACAGACCGTAGGCGTTCTCGCTTCCAATGCTGGCACCGAACTCGCTGGCCCCGAGGATGCCTCCGGCGATGAGAACAATGGGAACGAAGGTCGACATCATGCCGACCGAAAGCCCAGCGATAGCGTTGGTAGCAGGGCCCGTCTTGGACATTTCACCGATGTGAGGAATGGCTTTCGTTTTGATACCGAAAACGGGTTCAATGCCCGTGTAATATTCGGTGACCAATCCAATGAGGATGCCCACAACGCTTCCGAGTACAACGGCGTGCATGACTGCGATATCAACAGCAATCAACTCTGCACTGATGGCACCGTAGCCACCAGCCCAGAACAGGAGGGCGCCGATGAACGTGGTGTTTCGGAGAGCAGCAGCAGGATCGCTGCCGTTCTTGAGGAAGGTCATAGAGAACACGCCGATGACGCTGGCGATATAACCAATCAAGCCGAGGAGGATGGGCATCATGACGTAGTCTGGAGCGACGTTGGTACCGTTAACCGCAACAAATTCGTTGGCGATGACCATGGCAGCGATGATGGAGCCGACGAAAGATTCGAAGATGTCTGCGCCCATACCGGCGACATCGCCGACGTTGTCACCAACGTTGTCAGCGATAACACCAGGGTTGCGAGGGTCGTCTTCGGGAATACCTGCTTCGACCTTACCGACAAGGTCAGCACCGACGTCAGCGGCTTTGGTGTAGATACCTCCACCAACACGAGCGAAGAGGGCGATGGACGAAGCACCCATGCCAAATCCTGCAGCGGCCGAAATCACGTTCATGCCACCGTCAGCGTCGGTCTCACCAGCGCCGAGCCAGAAAGCAACCAAAGAAATACCGAGGAGGCCGAGCCCGCCCACGGAGAGACCCATGACGGCACCGCCGTTGTAGGAGACAGCAAGTGCGCCGGCTTGGCCGTCGGACTTGGCCGCCATGGCCGTTCGTCCATTGGCCGACGTCGCAGCTCGCATGCCGGAGAATCCAGCGAGGACAGAGGTCAAAGCACCTGCAAAGAAGGCAAGCGTTGTCTCGATTTCATAATCGTTCAGCCAAAAGAGCAAACCGCCCACAGCGACACAGAACACGGCGAGGACACGGTACTCGGCGAAAAGGAACGCCATGGCTCCTTTCTGAATTTCATCGGTAATATCGGCAACCTTTTCGTTGTCGATCTTCACTTTGTTCACTTGTTGGTAGAGCATGAACGCAATGGCCAATCCAAGGGCCCCTGCGGCTGCCGAAATCAGTGCAATGTTTTCCATCATCAATAAACACCTGTTGTCCCCGCCACTTAGGAACCCTTCATAAGCAGTTCCCCCTTGAAAACAGGCTCTGTTGGTGTTTCTCGCCGGTTATGGATTGCCCACCGAGGTTTCGGAGTTGGGGAAATGGGGCAATCGTTCAAAGAGGAGGGAGCGCTGGAGGGTATCATGGCCATCACTGCAGAGGAAATCCTCGCTGAGATTGGACCTGTCCAAGAGATCCTCGATGAACACGATGGCGTGGTCAACGTCATTGACACCTCCGACGGCAACATCATGCTCTCGCTTGACGGAGGGTGCAATGGATGCTCTTCAACACCAATGACCGCCATGCAAATTTACTACTCGTTGAAGAAATTGGATCACGTGAACGACGTCATCTTCGTCAACGGAGAGTTGCCAGAATACATGCGGACCTTTATCGATCAAAAAATGGCCAAAGAAGCGGCTGCGTCCGAAGAAAATGGAAAGGGCGACGATGAACCACAAGGGGAAATCATCTGATCATTCATCTTCCCGCTCACGACCAATGCTGTGGGGGTTGGCCCCGAAGGATACGTTCTCGCCCTTGATGTTCATTCGGGCCGAGATGGCCAAAATCACACAAAACAGGGCGAGTGGTCGTGGCAAATAATCGGAGCCCCACAATTCTCCGCCCAAGGCGGGTAGCCACCAAAGGACGCCGGCCGCGGCGATCAACAACACGAAAATGATGTTCTGCACGATGTTCTCAGCCGTGGGCGAACGAGAAAAGGTGGCAATGAACGTGAACAAGATGGCCGATGAGGCGCACAGCACCTCAGCCAAGACCTCCACCAGCCCCGCATCCACCATGCAGAGCCCACTCACCCTGCGTTCTTGAACATGGGGGCCAGAGCGAACCTTTGTGTAGGGTCGTCAGCCTCTTCCTTCTATGGCAGGCGGTTCCTTTGCTCTTCCCAAACCACGCCCATCGGGGCCGCCTTACTTCTCCCGCAATCAAGTGGCCAATGTCCTTCACCAAGTGGCCGTTCTTCTCGAACTGCAAGGGGCGAATGTATTCCGTGTCCGTTCCTATCAAAACGCCAGCCGTTTGCTGGGAAGTCTGAGCGAGGACCTGGGCGAATTGGTCGCCAGTGGCGAGATCTTCAACATGAAAGGCATCGGCAAAGGCCTCGGAAGTGCGTTAACACAAGCGATCACAGAAGGTCGCTGGCCCGATGATTGGATTGACCTTCACACGAACACCCCGCCCGGCCTGATTGAAATGCTGGGCATTCCGGGACTTGGACCAAAACGCATCAAACTCATGGCCGATGAATTGGGCGTGGATTCGGTAGCGAGTTTGAAGGAAGCGGCGCTCAACAACCAAATTGCACCGATGAAAGGCTTCGGTGCCAAATCCCAACAACGCATGCTGGACGGTATTGAATTGCTCTCCCGCTTCCGTGCCCGTCGCCGCCTTGACATTGGCCTTCGATACGGCGAAGCCTTCCAACGCAAAATCGCCGCCATTGACGGCGTCCACCGAGCAACGTTGGCCGGCAGTGCACGACGGCGGAAGGACACCATCGGCGACCTTGACGTCGTCGTGGCCGTCGACGAGGCCGACCACGAAACCGTGGCCAACGCCATCCTGAACCTGTCGGGTATCGCGGATGTCAAGGGCGCAGGCGACTCGAAAATCAGCCTCATCCTCGACACCACCATCTTTGACGAATCCTTCACCGTCGGCCACATTGACCCCAACGTTTTGGACGCTATCGGCGGAGACGACTACGAACAACTGGAGGCGGGAGGCACCATTGATGCACAAGTTCGATTGGTCCCCCCTCACGTGGAACCCTTCACTTTGGCCTACTTCACCGGTAGCAAAGAGCACAACATCGCCGTGCGCCAACGGGCCATTGACCGTGGCCTGCGGCTGAACGAATTTGGCCTCATCCCCGAAACCAAAGCCGGCGACCTGAAGGGAATGGAAGCGGCTGTGCACTCGCTTGGTGCGGCTGACGAAGCGGCCATCTATGCCCATTTGGGCCTCGCTTATGTTCCGCCCGAATTGCGCGAGGACATGGGCGAAGTGCTCGCGGCTGAAACGGGTAGCCTGCCCAGCCTCATCGAAACCAGCCACATCAAAGGTTCCCTGCACAACCACACCACGCTTTCTGACGGCGAGGCCAGTTTGGAACTTATGGCCGACACCGCTCGCAAGATGGGGTGGAACTGGTTGGGCATTGCCGACCACTCCCCCACCCTCAAAATCGCCAACGGTGCAAGTGCAGAAGACTTGCTGGAACAGGGTCGAACCATTCAGCAATACAATGCAGAATGGGCCGAACAAGGCGTTGACTTCCGTCTGTTTCACGGCGTGGAATCCGATATCCTCGAAGGCGGCAAACTGGACCACCCTGACGATGTGCTCGCAGAATTGGACTACGTCGTGGCGAGCGTTCACGCCATGACCAAATGGCGAGGACGGGACGAACACGACAACACCGAGGAGTTGTTGAAGGTCATCGACCACCCAGCCACCACTGTTCTGGGCCACCCCACCGGCCGCATATTGCAGGGTCGAGAAGGTTACGAAGTGGACCTATACGCCGTCCTCGAACATATGGCAGAACACAACGAAGAAGGCCGACTCAAAGCGATTGAACTCAACGCCAGCCCGTACCGACTCGATTTGGATTGGCGACTGTGCAAGCACGCCAAGGGCCTCGGCGTTCCGGTCGCCATCAATCCCGATGCACATTCCATTCGCGGCCTCAGCGACATCGCTTACGGCGTGATGACGGCACGAAAAGGATGGATTGAGCCAAACGACACCCTGAACGCATTGTCCGGAGCAGACCTCGCCAAACGGCTGGTTCGTTGAGAACAAAGCACACCTTCTTGACACACCGGGGGCTGGAGGCATCATGCGCACCCTCCGAACCATCATCATGGGCAGCATGATGGTGATTCCCGGACTTGTCCTCGGGTTGCTGATTTGGTACCTCACCGGCCGCCCTGAGAGCGAACCGCTCGAAACCCTGATCTGCAACGGCATCCCGCTCTTTTCCATCGGACTTGGCCTCTACTTCGGTTGGCAAACCGGTGAAGAATACAGTGCCACCTACGAAGGATGAGTGGTCTTGTGAAGCGCCAAGAGAAGGCCGACATCATCGCCGAACAATTGGAAGCGCTCTATCCCGAAATCCCGATTCCGCTCGACCACACCAACGCCTTTGAGTTGTTGGTGGCCGTATTGATGAGTGCCCAAACCACGGACCTCAAAGTGAATCAAGTCACCCCCGACCTCTTCGCCAAAGCCAGTTCCGCCCGGGCGATGGCCGCTCTGGACGTCGAGACGATTCTCGCCGACATACGTCAAGTGGGCCTGGCCCCGACCAAGGCCAAAAACATCAAGCGACTCTCAGAAATGCTGGTTGAACACCACGACGGGCAAGTGCCGGCATCGTTCGAGGCGTTGGAAGCGCTCCCCGGCGTGGGCCATAAGACCGCCTCGGTGGTGATGGCCCAGGCCTTCAATGTCCCTGCCTTCCCGGTGGACACCCACATTCATCGACTGGCCGCTCGCTGGGGTCTTTCGAACGGAACCACCGTTGAAAAGACGGAAAAGGACCTCAAAGCCGTCTTTCCCCGAGAGAAATGGAACGACCTTCATTTGCAGATTATCTTCTTCGGGAGGGAGTATTGTCCCGCCCGTTTCCACGATTTGACCACCTGTCCCATTTGCTCGTGGGCGGCCACAAAAAAGCGGATACGAGAAGAGATGAAGCGCTGAGGTCAGAAGAGAGAGAAACTTCTGCCCACGATGCTGGTCACCAAGACGATGCCGGCCAAAATCATGGTGATGCGGACGGCTACGTGTTGACCTTCGTCTTCTTGAGCTTCTCTGAAGAAGGCATAACCCAGCATGGCCAATGCTCCCACTTGCAAAATGGTGGCCATGGCACCGAAAAGGGCCACTTGGCCCTCAAAACTGTCCACATCGTCAAGATACTGCTCGGCTTCTTTCTCATCGGTCAGGTCGTAATCGCTTATGTTTGGCTCGGAAGAAGACAGCGGGAACTGTGCAAAAACAGTGGCGAACACCAAGAGTACTGTACCGATCATCAGCCACTTTTGGAAGGAATACATGCTTCCTTTGGCCATGGTGGCCACGGGCGGCTGGTAGGGAGATGCGGAGGCAGGCGGCGGGGGCAACGGGGCTTGCATAGGATAGACTTCCCAAAGCGGGAGTATCAATGTTCCCGAACGTTAAACGCTGAAAATGCTGCTTGATTGTTCAAGGATGATGGCAGTAAACAACGAGGCCAACCCTGCAATCCATGTCAGTTGAATCATCTGGCCGATAGCCGATGTGCGCGTACCGCCACGAAGTCGAGTGGCGATGGAAGAGACCGTGATGACTTGCATCAAAATCAAGAGGGAAATGATGATCTTGAACATCCGAATGTTATCGTCGACCGACGAAGCATCTTCCATCACCGGCAAGGCAATCCCTCCTGAAAATTCGGAGAGCGTACCAACGTCGGTCTCAACCAAACCTGAAGCAACACCGGCGATGGCCTCACCCAATTGAAGCACGATGGCGGTGGTGACGTTCAACGACGCAACGCTGGAAATCAGTAATCCAAGCGCTACACCCCACATGGTGTTCGCCGAAAGCGAACGACGATTTCTCAACGAGAGCAAGTTTCCGACGCTTCGAGAGACCATTTCGGCGGTTCCTGCTGGCTGACCGGAGGATTGGGACCCTTCGATGTAAATGCGGGTGTAGCGGGAAATAACAGCCGAGTTTGTGTCGGCGGTAAAGTAGTCCCAAGCACGGTCGGAATCAATACGGGTTGACAACCGTTTTTCGAGACGGTCGATGGAATTGTCGAGCATACCAAAATCAATACCTCGTAGGGCTTTGATGGTTGCTGAGGGTTCGGAAGACCGTGCCTGAGCCGTTCCACCGAGGGCCCGAATGAAATCAGGATAGGTCTCGTCTCGACGTTGGATTTGTGTCTCTTCACGACGAACCATGAAAGCGGGTACAAGCAAAGGTGAGAAGGGGATGGCGATAAAGAGCAAACCGTACTTGTCCCATTGCGTGGTGATGAGTTCCCATGTCCAAATCAAAGTAAACGTGGCCAAGACCAACAGCCCTGCCGTAATCGCGCCAGAGAGGAGAAGTGACCGTCTGAAATTAATCCGGAACGGCGTATCCATTTCGTCCCGTGCGAAGGTGGCGTCTTTTGGAATGGTGGCCCGGAAGGCGAAAACGCCCCCGAGTTGAATAAACACGAAAAGGAGGGATGCGAGCAGAAGAAAACGAAGGCGACTCGCAACTTCAATCGGCGTGTCGGCATCGCTACCAACCTCAAACAACACGAGGTGGATGCCAGCAATGACCAAACCGAACAGACCGGCTGTGTTCATTGAAACATAAATTTCCTTCAGCGTGTCCACGGACTCAAGGCGTGTGTCGTAGAGCGTGTTGTATTGCTCGGCGACGGTTTCTTGTTCAGAGCGCATGAATTCATCGATGGGTTGCCCCGCCTCAATGGAGAACGCCATCCGGTCAAGGAAATCTGACCAAAGGGGGCTTGGACTTTGTTGGGCGACAATCCGTGCTGCCTCCGGGAGCGACGTGTGCCATTTTTCGACCAAGGTCTCAATTCGCTGGACTTCTGAGGCCAATTCACCGTAATCTCTCATTTGTTTGAGGATGTCAAAGATGGATTGAGCGCCGACCTCACCGATGGAGAGAATACCCATTCGTGTGATGAACATGTGCATCTCTTCCTCGATCAAAGTCGCCGAGCGTTGGACATCGAGAATCGGGAAGGCCACGGCGGCGACCGCAGACATCAGCGTGATCATTAGAATGAACAAGATACCGGTGATTCCTGAAAACAAAGCCCCCTCTGCGAGACCGCCTGTTAGAAAGACGATGACGATAGAAATCAGAAAGCTCGCCGCCACGATGGGTGCGACGTACAAGGAAATAAATCGTGGAACCGGCATCTCAAGACGACGAAGGGCAATTTGCCAAATCGGCATGCGCTCCATGTCTCATCATCCTCAGTTGTGGTTGACGCCAGTCCATGTGTCGATGGCTCGGCTAAAGTGGTCCCAACCGTTGGAATAGTAAAGGCCCAGAAGATCGAACACATCGTCATAATGGGTCAAGTCCCTATCGGCCATGCGTTGGATGGCGTCAGCACGGCGCAGCATTTCGTCGTAAATGTCGCGCTTGTTGGCAAACCCTGCCATGGCCGCAATCTTGTTCTCCAGCAGATGGGATTGGAACATACCACGGAAGTAATGCTTGTCTTTGACGGGGTCCCACTCGAACATGCCACGTGTCAGCACACCGTCGCTGTGTTTGTTGTACCCGATGACTTCGTCAATACCGGTGATACGGCGGGCAATACCGCCACCTGGTGCTTCCACCACTTCTTGGAAAATGGCGAAGTTGAGGTTGTCAAAGAACCGAATCGGGACGTTGATTGGGTCGCCGGTGAATCGCTGAATCATTTTGACGATGGAGGAGGCGTGGAAGGTTGCGATGACCGGGTGACCGGTTTGCATGGCTTGGAACGCTGTGGCGCCTTCAACACCACGAATCTCACCGATGATGATGTAGCGAGGACGACTACGCAACGCTGCTTTGAGTAAGTCAAACATTTCAACACGAGAATCTTCGTTCTTCGCGTCGCGAGTGACGAGGCGTTGCCAGATTTTGTGGCGTACTTTCACTTCGGGCGTGTCTTCAGCGGAGTAAATTTTCACGTTGTGGTCGATGAACGGAAGAATCGCGTTGAGGGTCGTGGTCTTTCCTGATGCCGTTTCTCCAGACACGAGGACGGACATGCCGTATTCGAGACAGATCCAGATGTAAGCGGCCTGTTGCGCCGACATGGTGCCCCATTTGATGAGTTGAATGACCGAGATGGTTTCTTCGGCGAACTTACGGATGGTGAACGACGGCCCGAGCATCGAGACGTCGTCGGAGAAAATGATGTTGATACGGGAACCGTCAAGCAGTACACCGTCAATGATCGGCTTGTTGTCTGAAACCGGGCGACCGATACGTTCCGACATCGCCCGAAGGTAGCGAGAGAGCAATTCCCGCTCACGGAAACGAATGTTCGAGGTGACCATGCCGAACACTTTGTGGTCCATGTGGATGTGCTTGAGCCCAACCGAGTGGATATCTTCCAACATCTCATCAGAAAGCAGGGGTTCGAGCGGGCCGTTCCGAATCAAGTCGCGAATCACAACATAGTTGAGGCGTTCTCGTTGAGCTTGGGTGACGGTCAGCCGTTTGTCGTCCATACCCACCATTTCCCACAAACGACCTTGGCGACGCACCATGCTGTTGGCTTCGGTGTCAAGGACCGTGTATCGTTCAATCATTTGCTGAAGGATGTTCTCAAACTCGTTGTCTGTGGTGAACGAAGGAGCAGATGGTGCTTCTTGCAACAAAGTTTCCACCAGTTCACGCCGAATGTTTTCTTCTTCTTCTGTCAGTTGAGGCTCCAATCCAAACCAGAGGACGGTTCCTCCGCCCTCGTCGTCAGCCGGTGGCTCGTAGATGTGAACGAAAATGGGTTCACGGGTGACGTAGATGAGGTTGAGTGGCCGTTGTTTCTTGGCGTCGCGGTCAAGCGGACCGTAATAGATAGGGCGAGACCCGTAGCGCATTTCGAAATCTCGAACCCATTCAGCAACGTGGGGATAGGCCGCCATGACGCCGTTGAGGTCGCCTTTTGCAAATCGTGGTTCTTCGGCCATGTCGTTTCCTCCGTCAGCTCACCGCCGTGATGTCAACGATGAAGCCCATTCCGGGCTCAACACGCCATCCGACCGATGTTTGAATCGGACCTGCAGCACGAAGGAAGCGTGTGACGACGATGTTTCGCTTGATCTCTCCACCGATCATGGCATTTTCCAAGTCCAACACCACTTCAGCCGAAGCCCGTAGGGTGTGGAGCAAGGAGTGGTCCATTTCTTCAGGGTCGGCACACAACATGAACGAACGGCCATCAGAGGCGAGTTTCCTGAATTGCTGTATGAGGCTGTAATGGTCGGCTTTCGTCCCGCCTTCGGGCATCAACGAACTCGCAGAGTCGAGGACGATGACGTCGGCCGCAGGAATGGCTGGGCTGCTGAGGACTTCTTGGAGAGAGACGTCCTGTCGGGCATCCGCTACGGTACCGTATCGACTGAGGACCATGACGCGACCTTCGCGTATGGCGTCGGTCATGCCGTAGCCGATGCTCTCCATTTGTTCAATCCAGCCACGAGTGGTCAGTTCGGTGGTGATGACGAGCACCTTGACACCGTTCTCCACCATGCCATGAATGAGGCGCTGAGCGATGAGTGATTTACCGGCACCGACCTTTCCTTGAAGCAGGTAGAGGGAACGGTTGGGCAATCGTAGCCCCATCGAGTCGGCGAGTGAATCCGTTTCCACCTCAAAGGGGAAACCGTCTTCGACGGGTTTGTGAGCCGTCATGAAGGGATTTTCATCAGGCGAAAGCATTCAGTCTCACCTCCGCATTGGTTGTGGCTGAATGGGTGTGACCGCTCACGGGCTCGGATACGCCAATAAAGTACACCGAAATGTCTTCGCCGTCAGAGAACGACCACGATGTGTTGGTCAAGACCACCTCAAGGAGGTCACCGCTGTTCCAGTCGTTTCCGCTCGGGAGCACGCTTTCCGTGCTTGAGGTTGGTATGGCACCGTTGATCAGCACCTGGTAGTTCGTGGTGTTTAACTCGTACTTGCCCGTGTTAAGGAAGTACAACATGATGGTGTTGGCGGTCGTGTTGTGAGCGACCATGGCCGGATCACCGGCCAAGGCAACACTCACATGGTCTGCGTCTGATGTTGCTCGTTCGTTGACTTGCACCAACCGGACGGCGTCGCTCCACTCGGAGACAAGAACGGCCCCCGCTCCTCCTGAGACCAGGAGGGCTGTGACCAGCATGATCATCGAAGATGCACCTCCGTCCGCCATGCCATCACCACAACCCGTGTCCTACGGTGGTTGGGCCCACCGCGAGCGTCATTCGTTCATCGCCGGGAAGACCGGTGTCAAACCAGTTCAGGAACAGCGTCTCGCCGGAGAACCACAAATTGGTCAGCGGTGGATTGTACACACTTGAAAACCGGGTAGCATTCTGACCGTCAAGGAACATCCAAACATCATCATGAGCGATGGTGGTGGGGCCCGTGTTGGTCATGTTGGCGTAGAGCACGTTGCCTTGTACAGCGGCCAGGTTGGCAGGGGACGTTGGCGTTCCGCCACCGTTCACGACCAAGGTCGGGAGCGAGGAATAATTTCCGTGGCTGGTGACCACCACGGAGGTAATGGCTCCCGTGCCGTTGATCGTGTAGGTTGCAGAAAATCCGCCGTTTCCGCTGGAGGCTTCAATCGTGCCTCCGCTGCTGTAGTTAGAGCCGCCGTCCACAATAGTGACATTCACGATGGCGCCCGTAAACATCACCGCGTCGTCGATGGTAAAGGTCGGTGTGGGTTCGTCTGCACCTTCAATCCGGTCAACGCCGGATTCGATTTGCAGCGAAATGGCCTGATGGGCCATGGAGAACACCACCAGCATCGAAATGCCGATGATAAGTCCACCTACACCAACCGAAGCACCCATGTCACTCTTCACCTCGAAGGATGTGGAGCTGTCGCCAGGACGAGACCAACGCCGAGAACACCAACAGTTGTCGATGCGGCAGGTGGTCTTCAAGCGCCGTTTCCGGGTCGCCGGGCTCTGCCAACTGAACGATGGCAAGAACGGCGTCACCTTCCTCCTGCGAGAGCATGCCTGATTCCATGGCCTTCTGCGTGAAACTCACGGCAGCCATGCCAGACATGTGGTCGAGGAGCAAGGCTGCAACCGTTGGTGCACCTGTACTGGTTTGGTTGCCGGACCCGCTTGAGCGCGGAGCGACGAGGAAGGGGTTGGCCGCCAAGGCTTGCGCCTCGTACAACTCAACCAGTTGACCCTGGTCGTCTTCCATCATACGGGTTGAACCGCCGACTTCCACCACTTCACCGCTGGCGGTGATGATGCGGTCGCCGGTAGCGCTGTCAGCGTCAACGTCGAATACATCGCTCTCGTGACTCTCGCCTTCAGTGCCAGCCTCTGCATTGACAGACACGCCCTCTTCGAGGCGGTGTTCCACCATACGTAAGACATCTTCAACCATGTCGAGGCGGCTGCTGATGAGACGCTCAAGGCCGGAGGTGTCAACCGTCGCAGGGGCTGTTGGCACGTGCGTAGGGGCAGGTGCAATCGAAGCCGCCACGTTGGGAACGCTCTGTTGGCTGTTGATCCGAGCACGTGTTGGCCCGGGGGAAATGGTCCATGCATCCTCCTCCGTGAGCATTCCCTGTTCAGGGAACGGCACCTGTTCTATGGCCACGTTGGCCAAAATTTTCAGGCGCTCTTCGCTCAAAGATTGGTCTGCACTTTTGTTTCCACCCGAGTTTCCACTAAATGGCCATGCCATGTGATAACCTCCTTCCGAGAGTCAAAGTTGACTCTCAGAAGTGATCAAACCACAAGGGCGCCTGCAGCGGTGTCATCAACGGTCAATGTCTCGTAGGTTGTACCGCCGTTCAAGACGTGCAGGTACAACTGGAACGTGGTGATTGGGTCACCGCTTCCATCGACAGCAGAAGGGCCGCAATCGGAGGCCCCGTCATCACCATCGATGTAGACGATGTAGCCAACCCCAACATCGAGATTGTCATTTACACCAAGGTCGGTCTCGGTCTCCATCAAATGGACATCACCGTTGGCCAACTCACCCTCGACGATACCGTTAGCACAGAACAACTGGTAGGTAATGGAATCGGGAGGTGTTGGGTCGCTGCCCGGTGCAAGACGAACGAGAAGATGGAATTCATCGGCCTGCGCAGTGGCGGAACCCGTCCCAACATACGCAGAGTTGATCATGATCTTCCCGCTCATTTCGTCAGCGGTGTCATCACCTGCGGTCTGGGCGTTCTGTTGGAGTTTCTCAGCGGTCTGAATGATGACAGCTGCAGCAACGGCTGCGACCAAAATCAGAGCGATGAAGACAATCATGGCACCAATACCGATGGCTGCAATCTTGTCCTCCTTCATGGAGTCGGTGTGGACGTTGGTCTTCAAATGACCACCTCGCCGTCAGTAATGCCGCCGCCGTAGTTCAAAACTTCGTAGGTGAAACCTCCGGTTCCGGACTGGACGTTGAGCGTGTGTTGTGCGTTTGCGGTTGGCACGCAGGTTGCAGGGTCTAGTTCCACGGTGTATGTCTCACCGGGCGAGATTGTGCCCTGCACGCTACCCGCAAGATCAGAGGCAGCGGTGGCCGTGCCGACAGTGGCGAAGTCGCCAGTGTCCGTAGCACCGTTGGCACCGATGTCACACGTGATCAACCACTGAATGGTCGTGGCCGTGACCGGATCCGAGCCAGGAGCTAGCTCGAAGGTCACGTACAGGTTGTTCGTGTTGGTGATGACCACCGACTTGACGGTAATCTTCGATGCCATCATGTCAGTTGTATCCTCACCCGTGGTCTGTGCGTTCTGTTGCAGTTTTTCCGCCGTCTGAATAATGACAGCTGCTGCCACCGCGGCAACCAGAATCAAGGCAATGAACACAATCATTGCACCAATACCGATCGCAGCGACGTTGTCGCTTTGTTCGTTCTTTCTTTCGTTTTTCATATTTTTCACCATTTTTTTTGTTTATCCCCCGCCTCTGCGGGTGGAACGTGATGCGGTCAAAGAGCACCTCCTTGACCGAGGTTGATGCGAAGCGGCATGCGAATGACAGCCACTTCGTCAGGAGCGAGATTGCGGATGAACGGTACTTCATCCGTGGAGAATCCAGAAGGAATCCAAGGTGTGAGAAGGACTTCGGAAAGGGGTTCCATTGACCGGTTTTGTACACGCATGGTGACGGTGATTTCACCCGAGCGCATTTCATAGGATGTGGCGACCGAGAGTTTACGAGTGAGCGGGATGTCTTCCGATGAAAGGCGGAAATCAGGCTGAATGTCAAACCGAAGGGGGATGTTTCCACCCGGGGCAATGATGGGCAAATCCACGTTGGGCGGATTGGCCGTCCAACCTTCGGGGACGGGTGGTTTCAACCGGAGCATTGGCATGGGGATGGGCCCGTCATTGATGATGCGTACGAGCAAGACGCCGGATTCACCTCCGGCTGGCCATCGCGTGTCCACGCCCATCCAGAAATGACGGAACAAGAAGGGATTGAGCGTCGAGGTGTTGCCGCCGATCATATCCTCGAGCAAATCCTCAACTTCGTCGGTGGATGCACGAATATCACCAATTTCGGCGGCAGCGGTGGCCTCTCTCAACTTGTAAAGAATACGTTCGGCTTCCTCGAGGGTGATGTGCTTGTGAACCAAAAGGCGATGCAGCATGGCGATGCTGCGTCGGAGATGGAGGACATCCTCTTCCAATTCCTCGAGGGTACGTTCTGCTCGCTTCAGCGTTTTCTTGGCCTTGCCGAGTTGGTGCAAGTTCAAGTGCACTTTGACTTCACCCAAATCCATGTCTGTCTCTGCCAAAGAGGGGTTCTCCCGCTTGGCCGCCTGTCGGGCGATGCGTTCCAAGGTCTGAGATGCCTCACGGATGCCTTGCTCTCGCAGTGCTCGCTCCTCTCGCATGATGTCTTCGGGAACGTCCATTCCGTCTTCAGGCATCGCTTTCCACCTCCGAAGATGTTGAGAAATCCAGATCGGCAGCCGGCTGCTTGCTGGCATCGTCTTCTGGCTCAGAAGCCTCTTCGCCGAGGATGGCCGTGAAATCAAGTCCGTCATCAGCAAGGTCATTCAGGAGACGGGCTGGGTCGCCAAGGTCCCGTTCAATACGGATGGACTTGATCTCCGCATCGGTCATGCGACCGTAGAGGTTGCCGTACATCTTGTCCGAGCGCTTCAGCAGGTACCAAACGCCCACCATGATGATGAAGAAATACGACGCCATGACCAGAAGGTTGTCACCATCTGTGGACAATTGCGGCGGCAGACCAAGAACGATGGCGAGCATTCCCAAAACAGGAAGCGAGAGAATGATGGTGAGCTGCCGACGGCTATCTTTGAGCGCCTCAAAGTGGTCAGAGTAGACCGTAGAGATGCCCTTGCGAGCACGCTGGTAGTCTTCGTGAATGAGGCGGAATTCGTCGCTGCTCTTCCAGGTCATGCGCCAGATCCACAGCGCACACAGCGCCAACACGGCGGGACCCCAGTACTGGACGGTGAAGAGATGGAAAGCAAACCCAAAGGCCAAGACGCCTGCGTAAACGCCGCCGAGTTGCCACTTTTCTGATTGGCTCGAGAGTCGCGTAAAGATGAGGGAGAGCAACGCTGCGACCACACAAGCGATGAACGCTACCGAGAGGTCAGGGGACCACGATTGAACAGTTTCTTGCCCAAACTCTTGGCCCGACTCTCGGAGCGTTGCAGAATTATCGTTACTTTCATCGTTCCCGGGGCCGATGTAAAGGTAGGAGAGTGAGGCATCGCAAAGAATGTCTTTGTCAACTTCCCACCAATCGATGGTCGCCGGCTTCACGCTCCATGTGAAGGTGTGTTCCTCGGAAGAGCCCAGGAGAGGGTGCATTTCGGGCGTGCTCAAGATGTCAACATCCCCATGACAATCCAACGCCGCAGAAACACCGAGGGCTTGGGCGGTGCCGAGATTGCGAACGACGACGGAGTAGGTCGTCTCAACCCCTTCGAGGAAAGCATCGGCGTTTTCCGGCCCCTGAGCGATGATCGCAGGGTTGGCAAAGACGGCCAGTTTGTAGGTGAAGGTGTCTTCCTCAAACACACTGTAGCCACTGTTCTCGTCTGGATGGTAGAGTCGGAAGGTCAAATCCCAACCGTCGCCAGAAAGGATGTGAGGGGTATCAGGGGCATCGATGATGAGCTGGATTGGGTCGCTGGTGACCCATGGTTGCCGACTGGGCAACGTGATTCGGGAGTCGGCCCCAAGCGAGGTGGAACCACAGTAAGCCGACATGTTCAGCGGGTAATCGATGTTGTTGACTCGCACGGCGAATGACCACTCGTAAAACGAGGCGTTTTGGCCAAGGTCGCCAACATCCAAAAGACGCTCAGCACGGCAAAGTTCCAACTCGTAAGCGACGGCGCTTTCAGGGCCGGTTGGAATGTGAGAGTACGTGATGGGGAAGGTCTGTTCCCCGTTGTCCGCTGGTGGAGTGACGGCCGTGTCGCCTTGTTCAAAGAAGCGATTCATCCGAAGTTCGGTGTAGTATTCTGCGCTTCCCTGAACCGTTTCTTCCTTCGGGTCGAGTGCAACTACGAGGTTGGCTGCGAGCGTGAGTGGAGGTTGGATAGCAACGCTGCGGATGGTGAAGACCAAATTTTCAGCGACACCGCGACGAAGCAAAATGGAGGAAGGCGCAGTGGATGAGATTTCCCAATCGGTGCTGGGAGTGGTTAAACCGGCCTGGAAAAGCGAATAGGTAATGTTCACCTCAACGTCCTTATTTCCTGTGTTGATGAAAGAGACATCCCACGTGCGGCTGATACCTCGGTGATAATCCATGGTCGTTGGCCATTCTTCGACTTCGACGATGAACAGGGGGGCGACGATGAAATTGAAGCGGTGGACTTCCAACTCATTTTGGGTGGAGGCGTTCAGGACCCGCATCGTTACCGCGTAAATGGCGCCGTTAAGCATGCTGTCATCGTCACCCAAGGCCGGAACATCAACGTCAAAGGAACCGCTGTACGAATCCCCCACGCCGAGGGTCAGCGGCAGACTGGCGGGGGTCACGCTCCAATTGTCGACCACGCTGGTTTCAATGACGATGTTCTCAACGAGATTCCCGTTGTTGATGAGCGAGAAATCAACGGTCTGCGTTTCACCGGGAACGACGCCGATTTCATCGAGGGTGCTCAACACCACTCCGTGTTGTTCGCTGATGTTGGCTAAGATATCAGCCGAAAGGTTGAGCCCCGAAGCGGCGTTCGAAACCCAAACGGTTGCGTAGTAGTTGGCAGCGGCCAGGGCATCCGAACTTGGTGTCAAACGAACCCGAACCGTTGATTCATAGCCAGCACCGATTTGAACGACGCTGGGGGTTTCGAGAACATAATCGATCTCTCCGGCATTGGACGTGTCAAGATAGACCGCAAACTGAGCGGGGGTGTTCCCGTCGTTGCTGATGATCACGCTGGTGGTGATGGTATCCCCAATGGACATGTTCACCGTTTGACTTGAAGGGGAGAGCGTTGCGTTGACCTTCTCACCCACCTGGATAGGAACCTCAAACGTCGTGATGAAGGCGCCTGAATTCATTTCTTGAACCTCAATTGAGATGGTTTCGATGCTGTTCGCTGGAGCGTTCGGTTCGGTCGTGACCACGAACGGGAACGTCGCAATATGGTCCGAGACGTTGGAGGGGTAATTCGCTACATCCGCTGGCACATCAATGACGGTCGTTGACGGCATGATGGACGACGTTGAGAACGAAACGTCCCATCCGTCGGGTACATCGCTGAGAACAAGTCGGTAGGATGTCATGTTGTTGCCCGTGTTCGCCAAGTCAATGTCGTAGGAGGTCTCCTCCCCCACCATGGCATCAAGGACGGTCCCGTTGTGGCCTACGGCGCCCAACACCGGCGGGACATTGATGGTTAACGTCTGGGTGATGGCGGTTGGTATCACGTTGGAACTGCTGTGGGCCGCACTTAGCGAGGGTGTTGCGGTGAGCGGGATACTCAGGGAGCCGGCGACGGAAAAATTGTCCGCTGGGCCTTGAATGGTCATGACGGCATGGGCCACCTCACCCAAGTTCATGTTTGGGAGCGAGGTAGGCGTCAGGCCGATAGCCCACCGTGAGGCTTCGTCGAAGCCGCCTGAAGAATCGGAGGTGAAGACAGGCGTGCCAAGGGACAGCGTCGTGTCCACCGTTTCGCTGAGTTCGGTGATGAGGTTGTGTCGAACTTCAACATCCAAGTCCAAAATTTCCTGCAGCCCCTGACCCTGCTGAGCGAGGAGCACCTGTTCCGCCGTCATGTCTATGCTGTTGGTGGGCAAGCCAGGGTCGACCACGATGACGGGAAGAATCTGAACGGGCGTTGAGTCTACTTTCGGAACGCCACCATCAACAGAAACGGCTTGAGCCCAGACGGAGAGGGTATCGCCGTGTCCGTTGTATTCGGCCTCAACCAAGGGGTTCTTGATCACGGGGGGCGTAGCCGTAAGCGTGACATTGACGGATTGGCCCGGGTTCAATGTACCCGTGTAGGTGCTTGAGAATTCAAGCTCCCAGTTCAACGGGTTCGAGGAAATTCCGCTCGAGAGCAAGAACACCGAGTCTGCATTGCCTTCATTGGTCACCTTCACCTGAAGCGGGAAGGGGAGGCCCGGCGTGAGGTCCTTCGTATCGGCGTCCATTTCAACGCTAACATCGTAGGATTCGCTGGCAAGAACCGTCGTGGTGACGGTTTTCACAATTTGATTATCGTTGGAGGATGTTAGCGTGAAGGTCACGACCTCCGATTCGGTTCGCAGGGCCGTCGCTGGAACAGTGACGTAAACCGAAACATACCGTGTATCGCCCGGCATGGCGGTCGGCGTTGATGCTGCGGGCGAAACCGAACTAATCCAGCCACTGACGCCGGTGGCGGATATGGCGTAACTGTCGACGCTAACGCCGGTGTTTTTGACCGAATAAGTCAGTTGGGATGTTTGACCGGGCTCTACACTCCGATCGTGAGCAGCAGTCAAGTCAAAATCAAACGAGGAGAATACAACCGTTTGATTGAGGAATTCAATCGATTTTGACCAGCCGATACCAACCGTGTGCATCTCCCCGATAACGTCGTACTGACCCGAAAGTGAGGTTGCATCAAATTGCATGTTCACAGGAGAGGGTGTAGCACCACCAGCATACAGAGAGCCGGGGCGAACGATGCCCAAAATCTCGGACTGTGTGCTGAAGGTGTTGGCGGGGTTGCCGACCTCGGTGAAATTGAGGTAAAAGGTAGCGGACTGGTTTTTCACGCCGTCGTTTCGAACATTGACGTTGAAGTCCTGGACGGTTGGCGACCAGACAACACTGCCGGCGCCTCCTGCAGGAGTGGGAATGTCATGAGTTGGCACGCTGCTGTCTTGATACCGACTTACGTTGACGATGAGTTGGTCTTCATTATTGCCGGTGTTGATGTCGGCTGATGAACTGACACGAGCCTTGAGAATCTGATTATTTCCGAGTGTGGCTGACCATGAAAAAATGGTCACTGCGCTTGATTGCCCAGCGCCGATGACCCCGAGGTCAGTGCTGTCCAGAACCACGTCCCCGGACGACGCCGTGCCCTGCAGGAGGAGGGTCAAGGTGGCTTGTCCAGCGCCGAGACCAGTGTTTTGGACCTGGACACGAACGACGTGCGTGGCGTCCTCGACTTCAATACCCCCGCCAAGGTTCATGGAACCTGCATCGTCAAGCGTGAAGGAGGTGACCATAAAATCGGGGGTGGAACGGCCCTGGTCGGCCACCGCCAAAGGCGTGAGGCCAGCCATGAGCATGATCATGACCAAAGAAACGGGGAGAACAGCCTTAGACAGGGCCGGCACCTCCACTGTCGGGTTTTTGAAATCGGTCGATGGTGACCGACTTCCCTTGTCGCTTCCACTGAGCGAGAAGTTGATTGAGGAGGGCTTCGTGTTCCCCGTCGGAAATGCCCAAGCGCCGTCGCTCTTCCCAAAGCAACAACTGTTCTGTTCGGGTGAGGAGAGCGTCTCGCAAGTAGAGCTCAAGCGTGCGTCGGTATGCATCCCGGTCGGAAATGGCGTACACGATACCGTCCCCGGGAACTTGGTCCGCACGGTTTTGAATCATGTTGCCCAACATGAGGGCCTCGTCATAACTGAGGTGTCGCTTGTCGAGGTCGGTTTGAATAGCACTTGCGATTTCCTGAAGGCCATATTTGCTATCTGACCGCTGTATCTTCTTGAAGTGGCGCCGCGCTTTACGGGACATACGCGAGCCGACCATACTCTCCTCTGTGGCCTGCCAGTTATTCAAAGAATCGGTCGGTAACGCTTGGTTTACCCATAGTGAAGGTTCTTTAATTCAACTTGCATAAAAGCATCATAGGGCGCTACTTTTCACAAATGGGCGAGGAAAATTGTATGGTTTTGCAAAGCAATTCCTTTAGTGGCGGGCTTCTGACCTAAAATCATGAGCGACACGGTTCAACTCAACCCCGGCGATGAAGCCCCCGCCTTCGTAGCCCTTGACCAAAACGGCGAAACACACAGTTTGCAAGACCACCTTGCCAAAGGGAAAACCGTCATCCTCTACTTCTATCCCAAAGATTCCACCCCGGGCTGTACAACCCAGGCTTGTGATTTTAGAGACAACATGGCCCGTCTCAACACCGAAGACCACATTGTTCTCGGCGTTTCCAAGGATTCAGGTAAATCACACCAACGCTTTGCCCAAAAGCAGGAGCTTAACTTTCCTTTGCTGGTCGACGAAGACTTGGCATTGCACCAAGCCTTTGGCACCTGGCGACTCAAAAAGAACTACGGCAGGGAATACATGGGCTGCGCCCGCTCCACCTTCGTGATTCAACCCGACGGGACCATCAAGTGGTGCAGGTACAACGTGAAAGCAAAAGGCCATGTTGGCATGCTGATGCGGGAACTTGGTTTGGGCGAATGAGGGAGCACCATGGACGACCACCCTTTGTCAGGTCAACGCCTTGACCTTGAGCACGGGAGTGTAGCATGGTGGCCCTGCCACATCGGAACAAACGCCACGATCGGGCCGAATTGCACCATTGGCGCCCTTGCCCACATCGGTCAGCGGGTGGTCCTCGGCAGAGGTTGCAAAGTCCAAGGCAGTGCGTACATCGCCGACGAGTGCGTGTTGGGTGATGGTGTCTTCGTCGGCCCGTCCGCCGTGTTGCTGAACGACAAATTCCCGCCATCCAACGACCGAACAAAATGGCAACCCGTTCATGTGGGCGCCGGGGCCGTCATCGGTGGGAACGCCACCGTCATCCCAGGAAACAACATCGGCGAAGGTAGCGTCCTCGCAGCAGGAGCGGTTCTTACCAAGGACCTGCCCGCCAACGAAGTCTGGGGAGGAAACCCCGCAGCGTTCCTCATGACCCGGGACATGTACGAAGCCCGACGAGAGGTGAAGGCATGACCGATGAGCGAACCGCCGTTGCTTCGTTTTTGAAAAAGTGCAACGCTTACGCTTTGGCCTCGATTCAACGAAAGCAAGAACGAGGAGAAATGGATGAAATTCCAAAGTGGGAAGCGTACATTGCCTTCAATGAACACGCCCTTGAGGAAATCGCAAACGGCACCCTTGACCGTTGGTTTGAGCAGACGCATGAAGCCGCAGCTCCCGTTCACCGGCTGTCCGTGGCCGACATGGAACACGTGGATCGCAGCATCTGGCTGAACAGCGTCCTCTCTCCACGGCCAGTCGTCGTCGCAGGAACACTTGGCGGCCAGGGCGAACGAAACTTTGCACCGCTCTCTTCGGTCATGCAGGTCTCAACCTCACCGCCCTACCTTACGACCTCCTTTTCCATTCACAAGGACAAGCGCCCGAGGGACACCCTCCACAACCTTCGCAACGGTTCAACCGTGATGCTCAACGTGATGCCGCCAACCCCGCGAGGTGCCACCATTGTCGATGAAACGGCGACGCCCCTCCCCCGTGGCGAAGACGAAGGCCTCCTCATCCCCCTCAAAACGGTCGATGAACAACCGCTCTTGCTCCAAGAAGCCGTGGCGGCCATCGAAGCCAGTTTCGTGCAAGAGCACGCCCTCCCGGATGCGGTAGCCACCCTTACGGTCCTCAAGGTCGAAGCGGTATGGTTCTCCTCAGCAACGATGCCAGCGGGTGGTTTGGATGTGCTTTGCCAACACGGGCGAGACGACATGACGCCTTCCCCTCAGGGCTGGACACAACGCGTTGAGAAGCACTACGGCCCGGTTTGAAGCGCAGACCAAACTTTTGCCAGGCCTTCTTGAAGCGAGGTCCGTGGCACCCAACCCAACGAGGCAAGGGCTCCTGAATTCTCTGGAAGACGCCGTTGTGAATCGCCGGGGTAGCCACCACCGAGCACCATGTCAACCGCCATGGTCCCCACCACATGGTTCACGCTCTCCGCCAGAAACCGCATGCTGACCTCTTCGGTTGAGCCGATGTTGAAACTCCGACCCGCAAGGCTGCCGCCGTCAAGCCCTTCGTCCAAGGCCCCAGCGAGGTAGAACCCCTCAACGGTGTCATCGATGTAGGTCATGCTTCTCGTTTGCAGGCCATCACCGTGGATGCGCATCGGTTGTTGATGCACCACAGCGTGAAAGAACATGCCAACAACTTGCCCGTAGGCATCCCCGAGCATCGTAGCCCCGTAGGCGTTGAATGGACGTACAATCCGAGCGTCCAACCCGTTTCGGACAGCGTGCTGAACCGCAACCTCGCCAAGGTACTTGCTCGCCCCGTAGGAAAAGCGCTGGTGAAGAGAGGCGGGTGGGAAGTCGCTGCTCTCCTCGCTGCGCAACGGCATCGTTTCGTTCTGGCCAAAGGCTTCGGGTGAAGATGCCAGAACGAACCGGGCACCCCATGTTTGGGCTTTTCGAAGGGCTGCCAGGGTGCCGTTGATGTTGACATCAATGACCTCAAGGGCTGCTTCATCAAACCATTTTGTCCCGTTGATGGCGGCCAAGTGGTGGACAAGGTCAACGCCGCCAAGGGCTTGAGCACACCGGTCGAGGTCATCCTCCACCGTCACGTCCCCTTCCACCACCGTGAGATGAGCGTGTTGGGAGACCGACTGAAGATTGGTCATGGAGCCTCGCCAAAAGTTGTCCAACACGGCGACATGGTGCCCTTCAGTGAGCAAGCGCTGAACCAAAGCCGCCCCGATGAAGCCAGCTCCACCGGTTACGACCACGCGCTGGCTCATGCTTGGGCACGCTCCACGACCTGAAGTTGAACCCCCGTATCGGTGCGGATAAACTCAACCGTGTCGCCGGTGTTCACAACCATGCACGGATCTTCGTCAAAGCCGTGCCCATAGGGCAATTCCAGCAACGAACATGCAGGCAGGGTGAGGGGACAGATGTCCCGGTTCACCACGGCTTTGGGTCCTTTCCCGGTGTAAAGAAGGCCCATCAGCACATAGGGCGCTACCGTAGATCCCGAGCCTTTGGGGTAAATCAGGACCGTGTCTTCAATGGCCACACCGTCCAAGGGATGGCCGGGCTCTTCGATGACACCGGTGTCTCGATTGACATAACCCAGGTAGGTGATGGGGACGTCGGTTACCAAGGCACGGCCACGAACGGTGAAGGCGCTTTGTGAGCGCAATCCGGAGCCGGTCAGCATCGCATCACCGCTTTGGTGTGTTTTTCCAGAGGCGTGTTGGGGTTGGGCCTTGGCCTTCAGAACGGGGACCTCCCCGTGGCTAAGGCTGGGGTCAATGGCGTGGGCAACACAGTCCTCGATGGGCATGACGGACGTGGGCAGACGGTTCAGGCCGCTGGTAAGGTAGTGCTCGGCTTTGAGAGAATTGGTCAGCAAGTGATTGTACTTGCTGCGATTGTAGGGCGTTACTTCCGGGCACGTGTCTTTGAGCAACAAGGCCCCGGCATCCTCGAGGAGTTGAACGGTCCCGTCGGCCACCGCCAAGTCGTAATTTTCACCGCTGGTAAAGACCCACAATCGATGGTCGGGAATTTTCCGCCCCATCTCCATGTGGCCCCGGACAGCAGAGGCCGTGATGCGCAATTCCTCCAGACTGGCTTGAGGACAACCGACAACCACCAAATCCACCTGTCCTTTGGGGGCGAGTTCGTCATACCGCTGACGAAGATCTTCGGCCGTAAAGGTCAGTTCCCCTTGCCATCCACCATCGGGTGGTGCAAAGGTGCCGTCCTCAAGGCGAGGCAGGGGCGGAGCGACCGTGTGGCCTTCAGCCCACAACATGGCGCATCCATAATTGGCTGCAGCAGCGGTCAAGGCTTTCTTTGAAGCGAACGACATGAACGAGGGCAGGCCAGTGATGTAGGGCATGGGTCCAAAGGGCATGTCCCAATCGGGACGAACTTGTTTTCCAATCCAATCGCCCAACACCGACCAATCCGCCAGATGGTTCATCTCACAATCGAGATGGACCAGAAGGTTGGGCGAGCGGTTGGCTTCGAGGTGCAACCCCCAACGGGGAGCAAAACCGGTCAAGGCCGTTGCCAGGGCCGATAGCCCCGATTCCCGATTGGTGACCAGCGAGGTCCAGGTGTTGGAGAAACAAACGGCGTTTGATTCGGCCCAAGAAGCGATGCCTGTCTCGTCTTCGATACCGCGGTCATAGGGGGTACAGGACAGGGTGGCGTCGATGCCAAGTTGCTCATAGGCGTGGACGATTTCAAATTGTTGCTTGAGGAAATCGGGCCATTCAATGTCCATTTCCTTCATTTTCTCGCGGTCGCAACCGGCCGAATTCAAGGTGGTGGGAATGGCCACTTCCCCATCGCCATCGGCAGATAAATCTTGGAGGAAACGACGCAAGCCGTGACCACCGGTAATAACCGATACCCCCGAGACGTGAGCGTGGACCGCTGGGACATAGCCGTCGGCTTTGGCCGTATCAGCCAAATCAATGACCAGTCGTGCCGCTTTCTGTCGCGTCTTCCCTTCCTTTCCCGCCAACTGGTCCAGTAAGCGCTTGGGGGGCTGCATGGTCTTTCCACGCCTTGAAGCCTCATGAACTCACCCCTCAACACCCAAACAAAAGCGATAATGAACGGCGGTAGATTAAGAATGATTAACGCCCTTTCATGGTGTCATGCAAACATCTGCAAACCAAGAGGATTCGGGACATGATTCCGAACATGAGGAACGCCACGAAGAACAGGAACAGCCACCCAACCACCGCCATCGTCGTTGGTTCACCGTGCTTCAAACCCTGACCTTGGTGGTGGTTTTGGTCCTGGCTGTCTACAACCACGCCCTCATCGTTGCGCCTCATGAAGAACAACTCGCCACGCCCTGGCTGGTTGAAACTGAGCCGTTCGGCCCTCTTGCCCCGTGTAACGAAGGCGGATCTCGCCTCCACACCGGTTTCGATGTTGACGGAAACGGCCTTTTGGATGTAGGCGAACGTATGGACTCCGTGGTGGTCTGTAATGGCATGCAAGGCCTCTCTGGGCCTCAGGGCCAACGCGGTGAAAACGGCATGGATGCCGTACCTCAACGCATGGAAACGACGGTTCTTCCCGTGGGCAACGCCACGTGTTCCGAAGGAGGGCTTGTTCTGCACAGTGGACTGGACCTCAACCTCAACCAGAACCTCGACGCCGAGGAAACGGTCAACCAAACCGTCGTTTGTAACGGCCTTGTTGGTGATGATGGGCGTCCCGGCACCAACGGAACGGACGGAAGGATTGGAGCGGCAGCCCTCGTCGACAAGGTCACTGCACCAACCTACATTTGCGCTGACGGGTTTATGATCCGCTTTGGCGTTGATGATGGCGCCGCTGAAGGCGAGGCCCACAACGGGGTGTTGGAACTCAACGAGGTCCGTGAGACGCTGAATTTCTGTTTTGAACCGCTTCGCTCGGAACGGGCAACTGATGTGTTCAACGGAGTTGGCAATTCAATGACCACTGGCTGCGATGAGGCCGTGTGGTCCAACACCATCTCGGGCTTTTTCTTCGCCGCGAACGATGGCGTCAACGGTTGTGAACTTCACGTTCATCACCCGGAGGCCAACACCACCACCATGCTGGTTGACCTCCATCCAAACGGCGACGCTTTGCCGGGTCGCGACCTCGGCTTTTCCGTGCTGGGAGATGGAGAATTGCTCTTTTTCGACGCAACCGACGGTCAAGGGCCCCGTGAACTGTGGGTGACCGACGGCACGGCCGAAGGCACCGAAGCTTTGGGAGCGGTGGAGGCCTGGAAACCCTTGCCGTGGGGAGAGGGGTTGCTCTTCCGCTCAACCTCCAATCAACTCGTCTGGACCAACGGGAGTGCGTTGCAAAACAACGTGACGTTGCCCACATGGACCGCCGAGGTATCGCAGGCCGTCCAAGCGAACCTCTCGATGTTGACCGACATCGGTCAGGCGTGGATTCACGCTGATGAACGGGCGGTTTGGTTCAGCGCCGCAGACGGGGCTGGAGATGTCGAACCCTACCGATTGAGTACAAGCGGCGTCTTGACCTCGTGGGCCATCAACGATTTTGGAAGCTCGCAACTTTCAGACCTCCTCTCCATCGAAAACGATGCGTTGGCTGTGGGCGTGCGAGGTGGCGTGAAGCAAGTGGTTCGCCTTTACGAGAACGGCACCCACGCTTGGTTGACCTCCATTGCCCCATCCTCAGGCGACACCCACTTGGGTGAAAACATGGGCTTGCAGCTCATCGGGGACAACCTCGTCTACGATGCGGTCACCGTCGCCAACGAAGCACGGCTGTGGACCACCAACCTAGCCAACGGTATCAGCCTCCAGTTGAGCAGCACCCTCCAATCGCCCGGAGCGCACATCGGCGTGGCCAACACCGGTGAACGGCTTCTCTTTGATTGCCTCACACCGACCCATGGCATGGAGGCATGCATCACCGACGGGACGCCACAAGGGAGCCGAGTGCTCCACGACCTCACGCCCGGACTGATGTCATCGGACCTCCGAGGCGTGGCTCCGGTTGGCGACGGCTGGATCGTGGTGTCAAGCGGTTCAGTGAACGGCACACCACAAGGCGTGGTGCTGTGGGCCGTCGAGGGCACGGCCATGCGTTTGGCTTACGACCCTTGGACGGGCAACGGGAATTCATCTCAAGCGCTGACCTATGGCGAACTCATCCTTTCGCCGACCCAAGCATGGTTCATCGCACACGATGGTGTTCACGGGCATGAATGGCACCGATGGAGCCATGGTGAACTGTCGGATGACTGGGTGGTCATTCGTCGTTGAACGGCACGAGTTGAGCCCGATCAATGCAGTAAGAGCAGGAAACGCCCACGACATAATCGGGTGAGGCTTGCTCTTGGGTGGAAAGCGGTTCGCGGCAGGCAAAACACACGACCACTTCGGTTTCATTCAGCGAAGGGTCCACCGCAACACGCTGGTCAAAGACGAAACAATCGCCGTTCCAATGGTCGCCGCCCACGTTCTCAAAGTACCCGAGAACGCCGCCTTTGAGTTGCTTCACGTTGGTGAAGCCCGCTTCGATCATGATGGCACTGGCCTTCTCACATCGGATGCCCCCGGTGCAGAACATGACAATGGGTTCATCCTTCATGGCCTCGGGAAGTTGTTGGATGGCCTCGGGAAACGCTCTGAAAGTCCGAATATTGAGGTCGATGGCGTTGTCAAAGGTCCCTAATCGCAACTCGTAGTCGTTGCGGGTATCCAGCACGTGCACCTGTTCACCAGCATCGAGCATGGCTTTGAACGCTTGAGGCTCAAGCTCCTCTCCCGTAAAGTCCGACGGTCGAATGTGCTCAAGACCGACCGAGATGATCTCGTTCTTTTTCCGGACGTTCATGCGATTGAACGGTTGATAATCGGTGTAAGAGACCTTGAGGGGAATACCAGCAAAGCGTTCGTCCTCCCCCAGCATGACCGTGAACGCATCAATGGATGTGGAAGGTCCGGCCAGGAAAAAATTGATGCCCTCCGGAGCGAGCAGCACCGTCCCTTTGAGACCAACATCCAGGCAAAGGCTGCGTAGCCTCGCTTGGAGTTCATCCCTGTCGTTCAGGTCAACAAAACGATAACCGGCGACGTTCATGATGGAGCCGGACACAAAACACCGTGGAAAATCCACTTTTTGAGTTCACCGTCGTCATGCAACGCGGCGCCAATCGTGATTGGAAGCGAGTGGACGCCGCCATCCTTGGCCAAACGCACGAGGTGAGACCCGGGGCGCTGGCGGCATCTGCCATCGCTTGTGTTCGTTGCGCTCCAGGCGAGTAAGCACCTCCATGACGGTCGCTGCATCATGGCCGAGAGCCACCAAATCATCAGCGTTCTGACCACCCTCGATATGAGCACGGAGGATGGCATCAAGGCGTTCATACGGCGGCAGTGTATCTTGGTCGGTCTGGTCCGGCGCCAATTCTGCCGAGGGCGGTTTGGTCATCGTGGAGGCCGAAACGGGTTCGGTCTTGCCTTGAGCAGCCGCTCGTTGATTGAAGCGTTCCGCCATCGCATAGACGTCCATTTTGTAGACGTCGCCCAGCGGCGCATAGCCTCCAGCCATGTCGCCGTAGAGCGTGCAGTAGCCCTGAGCGATTTCCGATTTATTTCCGGTGGTGACCGCCATGCTGCCGTTGGCGTTAGCATAGCCCATCACGAGAATGGCGCGCAACCTGGCCTGCAAGTTTTCTCCAGCGACTGGATGGCCGGTTGCCAGCACCTTCTCAAGCGTGGATTCCACACTGGTGTGCATGCTGTCAATGGGGTGAAGATGATGATGCATCCCGAGGGCTTGTGCTGTATGAAGCGCATCGTCAATCGAGTGTTGGGACGAGTGACGACTGGGCATTGCCAGTCCCGTGACGTTCTCTGGACCCAGCGCTTCGGCGGCGACGCAGGCGGCGACGGCTGAATCAATGCCCCCCGAAAGGCCGAGCACAATCGAACCGATCGAGGATTTACGACAGTAATCTGCAAGACCCGTCACGACGGCGTTGGTGAGTTCCTCAACCGTGTCCACAAAGGACGAACCGTCATCGCCAGATTCCAAAACCATCAGGGTCGCCGAGCCGATGCAGAGGGCGTCATCAGCTTGGCTTGGAATCCAAGTGCAGGCGCTTGCATCTTCAAGGTCGACCACGAGGACACCTTCCTGCCAGGATGGAGCCACGACAGCCCGACCATCGGGCCACACCACCAAACTTCGACCGTCAAACAACAGATCGTCGTTTCCTCCGACTTGATTGGCCAAGAGGAAGGGGTGGTTCAACACGGCAGCTGCGTGCCGGGCAACGGCCAAGCGAGTGGTGAATTTCTCAGTGTGGAACGGCGAGGCTGAGAGGTTGACCGTCGCTTGGATATCCACGCCCTGACGGGTCCATTCAGCAATGTGCTCAATCGGGTCCTGTGCATAAGAAGAGGGCGTCATTCCGGCGGACTGCCAAGCGTCTTCACAAACGGTGACCCCGAGGGTCAAGCCACCAAAGGAACGGGCGAGTCCCGAGCGATTCTTGGCGGCAAAATACCGGGCCTCGTCAAAGACATCGTAGGTCGGCAAGAGTTGCTTCTCAGCGACGATGCGCCCGTGTTCGTCCTTGGTGATGCTGGTGGCCTCTGGGCCGGAGCGCACCACGCCATTGGTGGGAAGGGTACGGTCGTCCTCGGCAGGAATCGGGGTGCCGATAAGCACCGGGAGTGGCGCACGCATACCGAGGGCAGCCGTCATCGAACGCTGAACAAAATCACGCTCCATCAGCAAATCTCTGGGAGGGTAGCCGCAAACGGCCAACTCGGTTGAGATGCCCACCGTCGCACCGGCCTGCTCGGCTTGCGTTGCAAGCGATGACAAACGAAGCACGTTCTGTTCAAGGTCGCCGACCGTGGGGTCAAATTGTAGCAAACCAACCTTGCTCATCCAATCACCCCCGAAGGTCCTCAAGGATGCTTGACAATCTCGCCGTTGGCGTCCTTGTACCACCATTCGTTCGTGGCCTTGTCGTGGTACCACCAATAGCCGTCGGAGCCCATGACCCAGTCCGTTTCCTGTTCTCCAGAAGAAGATGAATCCACGGTGGAAGCAGCGGTTGTTGTAGCAGCAGCGGAAGCCCCACTGGAAGCGACGTCACCGTCGTCATCGTCCTCATATTCATCCTCAAACTCCGAAGAATACTCGTCCCAGTCGTAATCCACCTTTGTACCGGAGTTTACCGTCATGCGCCGCATCCAAGCCAGCAGGGTTACCACTACGGCGACCAAGAGGAGAGCGGTGAGGCTTCCGATAATCGGGTTCACATCACCGAATAATTTCTGGGAGAAACTCGGCTCTTCTGCGACACGGACATCGATGTTGGGCCCACTGGCGGTCATGCCGTTATCGAGGGTCGCTTCCACCCACTGGACACCGGGCTCTTCCGGACCCCAGTCAACCGTGACCAAACCGATGGCCCCTGGCTCAGCAGCGACGGTTGTGCGTTGGATCAAGGTTCGTTCACCATTGGCGTCAACCGCCTCAAACATCACGCCGATCTCACCTTGGAGCGAACCAATGTTTTCGACTTCAAGTTGAATGGAGGTCGTGTCCCCGACTTCCATGAGCAACCTGGAATAGGTCAAGGCTGAAGGGGCGACGGAAAATTTGGGTTGCAACCATTCCATGTTCCACGTGGCGAGGTAGGGATTGTTCACGTTGCCACCCAGTCCGGTCACGGCGTTTCCAGCGAGGTCGCGACCTGCGATGCTGATTTTCACCACCATGCGGTCGATGAGCATCTCGTTGGTGATGACGCTGAGGTTCATGTCGGCGTACAACTCAAGGCGCAAACCGTCCAAGTCCTCGCCCTCAAGCGAGAGCGGTTCTCGTCCTGAGCGAATGACATCTCCCGTTTCGAAATCCTCGACTTGCCACACCAATTCAAGGGAGGGCAAATCAAGGCCGCCCAGTTCTTGAACAATCAACCGAACCTCGTGGTTTTGACCTTCCAAAATAGCCAGCGGCCGAGGCGAGAGAACTTCTTGAGGTTCGGGACCCGTTCCGTCAACGACGATCCACTTCACCGACGTTTCCTGATCGGTCAAGTCCATACCTTGACCTTCAAGGCATCCAACCTCCCATGTCATGGGAACGGAACCAGAGGTTGCGGGAGCATTGAGGGCGATGGACCAAATGCCATCAATCGCCGTGGCAGAATAGGTTTGACCGGCGAAGAGCACGTCAACCTGACAGTCGAAATCGGGCACACTGGTCGTTTCAGCAAACACGAGGCCACCGGAAATTTCCATGGGTGTGAGGGGCGTAACTCTGGCTCCGTCGCCGAGGAAGGAGCCGCGGGTCAGGTGGAGGTTCACGCTTTCTTCGGGAACCGCAAGGCCTGCGGAGAAACGCCATCGGTGTTCGGGGAAATTCCTCATCTCTTCTTGACCAGCACGGTCCACCACGAGGATGGCAGGTTCTCTGCGGTTTTCGCCCAAATCCGGCGTGTTCCATCCAAGGCGCAATTGAATGTTCAAGACGAGGTCTTTTTCGTACGGACCTGCGATGCCGTTTTGGCCAAGCATGGTGCACTGGTCGATGAGGAGGTGGGTGGAGGTCGTGGTGCACTGTCCGGTCTCAAACGCCCACTGAATGCTCATGGAATCGCTTCCTTGATTGCTGGCCAGCATCACTTCAACGGTGGAAAGGTCAGAACCCCCGTTGGGCTCGGTGAGTTTGATGTTGAGTTCGTAAGGTTGAGCGGGGTGAAGCCATGACATACGCCCGTTGGCCCAAGCAAAGGCATCGGGAGCCAACTCTGGAGCGCCGTCCACCGCCAGTTGGTATACGAAGAGTTGTTCGCCATCTTCGGCACTTCCACCGTCTTGTATGGCGTATCCGGAAGGGTCGGACCCGTTGAGGTACACGGCCACTTTCTGGCCGAGGCTACCGGCTGTGTCGTCCATCATCAAGGTGTAAACGCCGGTCAGCGCCGTCAAGTCGCTGGGCACCAGCATGGGAACAGGATTGAATTCACCTTCGTCTGGCCAACCGTTCAGGTTGGTATCATCGGACCATTCTTTCCAGACCATGGCGGTCACCGCATTGGGAAGCACGGGTTGGTCCATGATGGTAACTTGCATCACTTGAGTTGGGCTTGGTGTGCGGTGGTCGTAGCGATACATGGAGGTCTCCGTGACCCTGGGCTTCACCGAATCCACCGTGAACACACGGCTGATTGAACCAGGTTCAATCACCGATGATCCGTTCAAAGAGACAAGGGAAACCTCCCATTCCACATCACCGTAGGTGAACGGGATTTGCTCGGTGAAATTCCAATAGGCCCCGTCCACCGCTGTGGTGTTGCGAACGGCCACGCCGTCTCGATAGAGGGTCAGTTCAGCATCGCCGTCAACGAAACCGCGGTGCTGTGAGATGCCCTCGTATCCAACGGCAATGGAAATGTTCATCGATTCACCACCACGCAAGTACTGCCGAGATGGACTCATCTCCACATCGTCTTCTGCGAAGACCACGGATTTGAGTTCCAAATCGTTCTCATAGCCTTGTGTTGAACCACCGCCCCAGGTGTGGGCGAAGGGAATTGAGATGACGCCGCTCTGCATGACGAGGCGGGAGGTGGCGGTCAGTTGAGCCTCATCGTCCCATGTTGGACGAAGTCTGAACGTGATGTTGGTCACGACGTTCATGCCGTCTTCGGTGATGTCGATGGCCTCGGTTGGGTGGAGTTCAACCATGTCGGCGTCGCCCAATCCGGCCGGACCGCCGCCCACGGCAGGGAAGAGGAAGGTGGCTTGGTGAGATTTGCTGTAAACATCCAATCGGTGATGGGTGATGGTCCCGCCGATGACCTGGTATTCGGCCGAGATAGTTTGCCATTCCTTGGATGGCGTGAGCACCGATTCAGCATCGACCATAGCACCTTCCTGAAGCAGGACGGTGCTCGACGTTTGCAAACTGACCACTTCAACCGTCAGGCCACCACGCTGGTCCGCCATGAACGGAAGTGGAATGGCCTGTACACCGTTGATGTTCTGAACGGCGGTACGTGCCTCGTTGACGCCCATCACGAAGGAGGAGGAGGCATCGGCGACGAGGTTGTGCGTAGCGTGGTAGGTGGCCCGAAGACCGGCGAGCACGGTGACGCCATTTCCGGAGACTTCAATGCGGGCCTCGGTGAACGCCGTGCCCAAAATGTCCACCGAATTTCCGGTGTTGGCCAGTGCGTGTGTAAAGGCGGCCAGCTCACTGCCGTTGAGATGGAACAAGCCGCTGGTGGAGGCGTTGGTGCTCCGGTTGGCGACCAGTGTGTTCTGCACGAAGAGGGCGATTTCGAGCGTGGTTCCCGCTTCGGCAACATAACTGAAGCCAAAGGAGGTCAAGTCCTGAGAGGGAACCCAGACCTTGGCATCGCTTGGGGCGCCCGAAGTCAACGAGAGTTCAATTCGCTCTTCAGCGTTGGCAAAACGGTCTTGCCAGCCCCATGTGCCAACACGAGCGTCTTCACCGCCCCACTCGTATCGCTCATCGACGTTGAAATCGAGGGTTGGTCGAGCAGGGTGCTGCCCTCCGAACATGTCCATGGCGAGTTCTTCAACGTTCCAAGCGATGAAATTGTTCATGTTGCCATCGGCCGGAAGCACAGAGACAACACGAGTTTGCATGCCCACGGTGTTCTGGTCAACCAGAGGCGTGTAGGGGAGGGTGACGTTCATCCAAGCGTCGTCGGGATGGTAGCGCACTTGCACCTGGCCGCTTGATACCGTGCCTCCGAGCATAGCGTCGTAAACCGGTGCATTGGCCAACAACCAAGGCGAGGTCAGGGTCGAACTCGCGTCAGAACCGAGGACGCCGATGCCGGTGATGTAGGTGGCGTTGGTCATCGTCCATCCGCGCAGGCTTGGATCGCTGACAAAGGACTCACGATAGGCCCCATCGCCGACGATGGAGTACACTTCGGGAAGGCCTCCGCTTCCGCCTTTGAATTCAAGATGAAGACGGAACTGATCCACCAGGGTGTGGTCAAGAAGGTTGAGAGGAACGACGAATTCGTTGGAGCCCAGCATACCGGGAATGACCTCACCGGCGGTGTTGAGGATGGACCAGTTGAGGTAGGAGCCGTCCGGAATATCCGCTTCGATGTACAGCGGCGCATAGGTATCGGCCGCAAGGAGTTGGGTGGTGCCGGCTTTGTGGCCAAGGGTAGGGCTGGTCCAGTTTGATTCCGGTGGGGTGGCGATGCGGATATCGTCAACAAACCAATAATCACAGCAGGTGCTGCTGCCGCTGGTTTGGTGGATGCGGAATTGCGAGTTGGCGTGGATGGCAGCGGCCGGCAGGGTGGTCATGAACTGAAAGTTCGAGGTCTGTGAGCCTCCACCGCTGAAGGTACGAAACACAGTCCAACTGCCTGTTGCCGACTTGTATTGGAATTGGAGGTTTTCATTGCTGTCCGGTGTCTCACCGCAGCCAGAGCGACCTTCGTGGACCCAAGCATGGAACGGGATGTTTGCGCCGCCTGCCAGATTGACCACGGGCGAGGTCCCGTAGGTTGAACCGGCATAGGTTCGAAGCGACCCCCCCGATGAACCATTGAATCCGCAGGAAGGCGAGGTGACCCGTGCCGTGTAGGAATTGGAGAACGTCCAACCTTGGTTGTTGGTGTTAAAATCCCAAAGGAGACCCGGCGTGGAGCCGGTGAGGACGTTGTTGGACACGCTTGAACCGTTGGAAATGGCATCAGGGTGTTCCCAATCGCTCTGGCTATCC
This sequence comes from Candidatus Poseidoniaceae archaeon, assembly GCA_938030705.1. GTDB lineage: Archaea > Thermoplasmatota > Poseidoniia > Poseidoniales > Poseidoniaceae > Poseidonia. The sequence goes on along the minus strand of CALHIR010000001.1, from coordinate 58,275 downwards.
CATGCAAAACCGGACTGGGTTGGTAGGATGCGTGGGGTGAAGTTCAATTCAGCGTTAACCAGCGGCTCACCGTTGGGCAAATCAAGTTTGAACATCGTGTTGGGTGTGCTGGTCAGCGTGAGGTTCATTTCGTCCCCTTGACCGGCTTCCATGACCTCGTGTTCTTCGGCAAGAACCGGTGCATAGGAGCCCGCTGGAGCGACCAAACTCAGCCAACTGCTCATGACAAAGAGCACGACCAATCCAAGAGCCTGTGCGTGGGCACGCCTACCCGCCATGGACCCTGGTGCTCATTCAAGGACTTGAAGCATACCCCTCTTGGGTTTGCCTCATTTTGTTTCCAACCGTTGTACCCCCTCGTTTTCAGGACCGTGAATTACGGCCTGAGACGATGAAAATGAACAAAAAGTGGAGGAGTGTTCAAAACCGAACCCTCGGTGGGTTGAAACATGGCTCAACCTTCATCGGCAGGTGAACTGAATGCCGTGAATTTGGAAACAGATCTCTTGGAGCGATGGGCCACGGAGAAAACGTTCCAATCCTCCATCGACGGGCGACGCAGCAACGCCCCGTTCATCTTCCTTGAAGGCCCACCAACCGCCAACGGCAAACCGGGTATTCACCACGTGGTCGCTCGAACCTTCAAGGATCTCGTATGTCGTTGGAAGACCATGGAGGGTTTTCTCGTTGAGCGAAAGGGCGGCTGGGACACCCACGGTCTTCCCGTCGAAATTGAGGTCCAAAAGCGACTTGACTTGATGAGCAACGAAGCGATTGAAGCCTTCGGCATGGCGGAATTCAACCAAGCCTGTCGAGAATCCGTTTGGACCTACGAGGCAGCGTGGCGAGAAATGACTGAGCGCATGGCGTATTGGGTCGACCTCGACAACCCCTACGTCACCCTCCACAACGACTATGTTGAATCCGCTTGGTGGGCTTTGAAGCAAATGTTCGACAAGGGCCTGCTCTATCGAGGCCACAAAGTCCTTCCTTACTGCCCCCAAACAGGCACCTCTTATTCCAGCCACGAAGTAGCCCTGGGTTACAAGGAGGTCGAGGAACCCTCCGTTTACGTCAAGTTCAAGCTGACCGATGACGATGCCTCTATTTTGGCATGGACCACAACGCCCTGGACCTTGCCCGGAAACGTGGGCCTCGCGGTTGGACCCGACGTCACCTATGCCCGATGCCGCATCAAAGAAGCAGCAGGCGATGCATGGACAGGTGCAGGTGGCGCCGAGGTGGGCGAAGTGGTGATTCTGGCCAAAGACCTGATGAAAGAAGTGCTTCGCCATCACGTTGACATCATCGATGAGTTCCCCGGTTCCGACCTCGTCGGAAGATCCTACGAACCCCTCTTCCCCGAGGCGGTTCCACGAGGCGATTCAACCACCGCATGGACGGTGCTCGCTGCTGACTGGGTCACCACCACGGACGGTACGGGCGTGGTTCACACGGCCGTCATGTACGGTGAAGACGATTACAACCTGGGCATGGAAGCCGGTCTTCCGGCCCACCACACCGTTGGCATGGACGGTTCCTTTGTGGACGGCACCCACCCCGAACTGGATGGAAAATATGTCAAAGCGTGCGACGAGACCATCATCGCCTTGCTCTCAGCGCCCAAAGGCAGCAACGGGAAAGGCCCAGAAAGTGGACTTCTTTACCGTGAGAAGGATTACCTCCACGATTACCCACACTGTTGGCGAACCGACCATCCGCTCCTCTACTACGCCATGGATTCATGGTTCGTTCGCATGACGGCGGTCAAGGAAAATCTCCTGAAGTTTAACGACCAAGTCGAATGGGCTCCGGATTGGGTTGGAGAAGGCCGCTTCGGTGAGTGGCTTCGCAACGTCAAGGACTGGGCCATCTCCAGAGAACGCTATTGGGGAACGCCGCTGCCCGTTTGGCGAAGCGAGAGCGGCGAGATGAAGTGCGTGGGCTCCATTCAAGAACTCCAAGACGAAGTGGCCAAAGCCGTGGCTGCTGGTTTTGAAAACCCCGAGTGTCCCGACGATGTCGACTTGCACCGACCCGTCGTCGACGGCTATACCCTCGTTTCGGAGACAGGAGCGCCCATGAAGCGTGAACCGTTTGTCATGGACTGCTGGTTTGACTCCGGATGCGCCCCGTTTGCACAATGGCACCACCCGTTCAACAACGAATCCACCTTCAACGCCTCCTTCCCGGTCGACTACATCTGCGAGGGCGTTGACCAGACACGAGGTTGGTTCTACACGCTGCTGGCTGTTTCCGCGACGGTGTTTGACAACATGGCGTACAAGCGATGCCTCTCGTTGGGCTTGATTTTGGATGCTGAAGGCAAGAAGATGTCCAAATCCCGGGGCAACATCGTCGACCCGTGGGACCATTTCAATCGAGAGGGGGCCGACGCCACCCGATGGTACATGGTCACCGCAGGTGCACCCTGGAACCCGATGAAGTTCGACCCCAACGGGGTGCGAGAAACTTACGCCAAGATGTTCTTGACCACGTGGAACGTGTACAAATTCCATGCCGATTATGCAGCCTTGGATGGCTTTGACCCTGAAGCACAGAACGTTCCTGTTGCTCAACGCAGTGCCCTCGACCGATGGATTTTGTCAAGGCTCCACACCGTCGCCAAGGCCTACCACGACAACTTCACCAACTGGCAATTCCACAAGGCCTGTCGCGACTTGGAGGAATTCATGGTCAACGATGTATCGAACTGGTACGTTCGTCGAAGCCGACGACGGCTCTGGGATGAAGCCGACAGCCACGACAAATTGTCGTGCCAGCATACGCTCCATGAAGTGCTCGAAACGGTGTGCAAACTGGTCGCCCCCGTGTCCCCGTTCATGGTGGATCACATCCACCGAAACCTCACGGGCGTCTCCGTCCACACCGCCAACTGGCCCCTTGGTGTCCCGGGAAGCCTCGATGGAGCAACCGCCGATGCATGGGACGAAAATGCGGCCAAGGCCACGGCGGTTCTTCCGCCGCAAGACCTTGCCCTCGAAGACACCATGACCCTGGTCAGAGAACTGGCTGAGGCCGGACGCCGCATCCGCATTGACGGCGGTCGGAGGCAACGCCTGCCGTGCGCTCAGGGGTGGGTCGTCGCAGGCCCTGACCTCTCCGCCTTCCACGAACTTCTCGCCGAGGAGTTGAACGTTGAATCCATCCTCGTTGAGGACGACCTGGACCGCTTCCAACAAATTGAGTTGGCTCCGAATTTCCGGGCACTGGCCCCCAAAGCCAGAGCTGAAGTCAACAACGTCGCGAACGCCATCCGTCAGGCAGAGGACCCGGTGGCTTTGCTGGCCTCCATCAACGACGGCGGGGCTGAAGTGCTCGGCGTTGTGGTCGAGAGCGGGGATGTGGAAGTGAAACGTGTTGAACGTGAGGGCTTCGCCGCACAAACCGTTGAATTGGAGAGTCAGGGAGAGCAACTCCACGTTAGTTTGGTCTTGGACATGAACGATACGCCCGCCCTGCTTTCCAAAGGCATGGCCCGAGACATCGTGCGCCGAGTCCAAGCCAAGCGAAAGAACCTGAACCTCGAGATTGAAGCGAGCATTGACTTGGAGGTCTGGCTCAACAACGCACCGGAAATGCACGCCGATGACGAAGCATGGGTCGCCACTGAAACCCGAGCAGCGGCGTGTATCTTCCACCCCGAAGGCTCAACGCCGCCCAGCGATGCAGAGCACTTTGAGGTTGACGGAACCTCGGTTCATTTCACGGTCAAGTGAGGCCTTATCGTGCGTATCGTTTCGCTGGTGCCCAGCCTGACACTCACGCTTTTTGACTTTGGATTGGACGCGACGTCCATCGTCGGCCGTACGCCGTGGTGTATTCATCCAGCCGAAAGCGTGGCCGATGTGCCCGTGGTCGGCGGTACCAAGACGCCAACGCTGTCAAAAATTGAGGCTGCCCGACCGGATTTGGTCGTGATGGACCGAGACGAAAACCCGAAGGCGGTGTACGATTGGTGTCAGGAAAAGGGCTTTCCAACCTTTGTGTGCCACGTCCAACACCCCCACGATGTGCCCGCCATGCTGCGTGAACTCGGGCGGGCGGTCAACCGGACGGAGCAAGCCGAGACGTGGGCGAAGCAGATTGAATCGCTCCTCAACGACCCCCTACCAACCTCACAACGAATTGGCCTTCCCTTGATTTGGCACGAACCGTTGATGGCGGCCAACGGGAACACCTACGCCGGGAACATGCTCACATGCACGGGCTTCAGTGTCCCAAAGATAGAGCCAGAAGGCACCGGATATCCAGTGGTGAACGCAGCCATTCTCGTTGAACACGACGTCACCGACCTCTTCCTCTCCAGCGAGCCGCACGATTTCACGGTTGAAGAAGGTGAATCGTTGTTCAAGGTCCTCCAACAGTTGACGGCGACGCCGCCTCGGGTGCACCACATCGACGGGGAAGACCTGACCTGGATGGGGACACGAACCTTGACGGGATTGAAACGCCTGCGAACCAAGTGGTCTCAACCCTAAACGCGTGTATTTCGGCCATGGACCTCAAAGCGACGGCTTCAAATTAAGCCCCAACAAGCCAACCCCATGCGCCGATGGTTCCTCGTACTCGCCATGGCCATGTCCATGCTCCTTGCGGGATGTTTTGGTGATGGCAGTGGAACCGTGGCCAACGAGCCGGACGCCTCCATTTGGGAGTCCTACGAACGGGTGGACGCCCAACCACACGAAGACGAACGGGTGTTCGTGACCGTGGACCTCCGAACCAATGAAACGACCAACACCACCTGGGCGGTGTTCGATGCCTCCTACGGCGGTAACTGCTGTGAACACTACCTCGCAACGGACATTGACGGTCAGATTCTGAACATTGGCGGCGAGTATCCGGTGTTTTCCACCGACCGAGGCCACCTTTGGGACACCTACATCCCCCCAGCGCTTCCAGACACGCAATGCCGCACCTTTGTCCCGACCAATCCCGGACAGGAAGGCCTCGGTGAGGGGAGCATTGTCCAAGCCACCAACGGCGACATCATCTCGATGTCGTGGTTCCCCTACGTCGGAGGCGATCTCAAGTTGGACAAATTCTATGCCATCCTATACGATGCGTCTGAAGGTGAATGGAAATGGTGCTACAACCGAATCACAGAACCCTTCTACGACCGCTCATGGCAAGTCGAAGTAATCGGCCCCATCAGTTCCTCCATCGGCGATGGTGAATGGGCCAGCATCGTGGTGTCCAATTTCTGGCACCAGACCCAGAACGCCGGTGGACAAATCAGCGTTGACGGCCTGAATTACTACCCCTTCCAATTCCCAGGACGCGATGGCGGTGAGCCGGTCATTGAGCTCGATCTTGATTTCACCAACGCCGACCTCCCCGCCTATTGGGACGTCAACAAGCCCCACAAGGAAATGCGAGCCTTCTCGCTGCCGAGCGGGGGGTTGATCTTCCCTTCCTATTACGACAATGGCCATGCGGCCTACATGGACACCACGCTGTCGTGGAACGAACTTGAAGTTCAATTTCCGTCGGAATACTGTCAAATTGACCGCAGCGGCGCTCTGCACTGCGTTGTCAACAGCGGAACGAGCTTTACCCACTACATGTCAACCGATGGCGCGCAAACGTGGTCCAACCACACCTACTCGCTTGACGGTACTGCTTCAGAAATTGAAGAATGGGAATTCCAAGCCAATGGAGCATTGGACCTCTTCATCCTCAATGTACGGTACCAATCCAAGGATGGACCGGATGTTGACACCGTGTACCATGTTCGCGGCTATTCCGAAGACATGTCGCCCGACACCCTGACCTACATTGGCCAAGGCGACCTTGACTCCACCTCGGGGGCTGGCAACGACATTCGGTTTGATTTTGCCTCACTGGCCATCCTGAACGACGGCGGTGTGGTGGTGGCCTACCACGACTCAACCGACCCCGACCCGCTCTTTGCGGTTGAATTGGAACTACCAGCAAGTTGAATGAAATCAGTTCATGATTTCTGCTGTCTTGCGAACCATGTAAGGCACGTATCCTACAAGGAACAGGACGAATGCAAGAACTCCAAGTCCGATCAAGACTCCACTCTCAAGAAAAGCACCGATCCCAACAACGAGCCCCATTCCAGCGGTCACACCGACCGATTCAATGAATCCGGCCATGGAGGCCTTCCAGGAATCTACATATCCAAACGATACCGAATCACGGCGACCGTCCTTGAGGGCAACGCCGACCGGATAGATGATGATTTGGCCGTATCCAATCACCGTGATGAGGAGAGCCCCAAATGTAATGATAAGAGCAACCACTCCACCTCCGTCATCTCCTGAACCGGCGAAAGCCACTCCGAAGGCCAAGACCCAAACAATTGTCAGCAGAATGAAGGAAAGAATCATTCCAACTATGCTGAGGATTCCGTATTTGAATACAGATAAGGCAGCTGCCATGTTGATGGCAGGAGTTCCCGTTGTCGAACCTTGTATGGTCCCCATGGGCATCGCACTTGGGGCAGTCGTCATTGGTGTCATTGGCGTCATTGCTACAGGCTGCATTGGGTCCGCCACCATGGTAGCCGCACCAGGGTTAACCGAGGTCGGAACCGCAGCGGCTGAATCAGCTTCCACATCATTGTGCACAGGCGTAGCCTGAGTCGCTTCCGGATTTGGTATCCATTCAGTTCCGTTCCACATAAAATTGCCATCATCACTTAATTGCATTGAGTAGCAGACACCATCTCTACCATTTCATATTATTGATGATTTCAGGCCAAAAATGATGGTTATTCACTTTCAAATCGTTGGAGAATGGAGGAGAATACATCTTGAATGGCTCCTGTTGTTTTTTGTTCAAGGCGACGTAGAATCAGTTCAGGAGTTGAGCGGGCCAGATAATTTCTGCGAGGCGTCCGGTCAACCACCAATTCCAAATCCTCACCGAGACCCTGGGCTTCAATGCCATCAACACGCAAATCATCCCGACCGGTCGCTTCAATGATGGCCGGTGCAAGGTGAGTTACAAGCATCATCGTTGTATCCGGCTGTGTTTCTGCAGCCAGGAGCATGCCACCAATGATTCTGGCCCCTGCTCCGGGTTCGGTAATGGCTTCCAATTCGTCAGCGAGGATCAATTTCGGCGTGGGGTCGCTGACCACGGTCGCCAATTCCACAAGCGTTTGTTCCAAAGCCCCTGCACTCTGAGTTCCGCCGGCCTTGGCGAGAATGTGGAGGGCCTCGACTTTGCCAATTCGTGCACGCTTGGCCGGCACAGGCAAGCCCATGTGGCCCAGAATGGACGCATAAGCAAGACATTCCAACAACGTAGTTTTCCCTCCAGAATTCGCTCCAGTCAGCAACGCCAAGGATTGTTGATCTTCCTTGATGGCTGCGGCTCCCAGACCATAGGTGACCGGGTCAGGCTCCATGCCCAAGAGCACGTGGCGGCCTTCCTCCAACCATATGCCATGGTCGACGAGTTCCGGCATGACGCAACGGTCATGCTGAGCCCAACGAGCGAGTGAAAGCCATTGGTCGGCCTCGATCAAACGGCTCACGGCCTGTTCACAATGCGGTTTCAACGGCCCGAGTTGCCGAGCAAGGTTCACCAAATGCTCTGTTTTCTCGGCCTTCAACTTGGACTCGAGCGCCGCATCAATGCCGTCAATGGTTTGTCGGTTGATTTTAGCAGGCCATGCATCAGTGAAAACGTCGAATGGACAACGCAAACTGGCGGGCTCTAGGAAAGCCGCAAGGTTCTCTCTTGCCTGCTGCATGGCCTCTTGAATCACGTGGCCTGTGGCGTCACGTAGCTTTCGTTGAAAGGCTGTCCCATCAGCCAAGGCCTCCAAGAGTTCAGCGCCCGATAGCGCCATCTTGGCGTCGTTCATGGCGGACTCAACCTGTTGATTCACGTCTTCCTCGAGGTTCTTGACCAAACCCCAAAGTTCGTCCTTGATTCGGGCTACGTCTTCGATTTGAGAGGCGTCGCCCAACATGGACATGACCTCGGGGAGGGACGAAAGAGGAAGCAGGGCCTCTCGAAGTTCCTCTAAGGAGGCATTCAGCGGAAAACGGTCGGCTTGAATGGATTCAATGACCTGACAAAGGACGTTCAAGGTCTTTCGATTATGGGCAAACCAGTCGATGGTACGCTCGGGAAGAATCAGGGAAAGGTCGGGTGAGGAACCCAAAACCAACCACCCGTCAGGCGTTTCCATTGGCGCTCCTGGCCCCAACCACGACACGGTTTTGAACACGGTGTAATCCTTCCACGTCTCTTGTTCGGTGGGTTGCAGAACGCGGCAGTATCGCTTCAGATGTTCCAATGGCTCTGCTGAAACAACCACCCGTTCGTAGCGTTCTTGTTTCTCCTTCAACCGACCCAAGTCTTTCCATGCTTCGCGTTGGTTCTCGAGCCAGTCCGGACGCAACGCCATGGCGGCCTCTACCATCCGACGACGAGGTTCGGGGTCAGCCACGGGCATCAAGAGCCCCATGCGCTCTTTGGTCGCAGGACAGGCGGTGAAAGATTGGATACGAGCAAGCAAAGCTTGGTGGAGTTTCATGGCTTCTTTCGTGGCCAGGAACGTCCCTTCCCCCCCCGCAAAAGAGCGGGCAAGGGACAACGCTCGCTTGACCGACAAGCCTTCAACTTCAGCAAGGCGACCGACATCACCCGCTGCAAGGGTGGAGACCACCGCTTCTTCAGACCCGAAGTGATCGGTCATTTTTGATGCCATGCGCTCGCTTACGCCCGGTATGGAGGTCAAAACCATACGAGCCATCGTTTGTCAAGGGCTTAAGAGGATGACGCTGAGGCCGAAGATAGAAACCTCAGTTTTTGACCGTCGGGACGGAGTTGGTTCGCATCAGCAGGCTCGCTGACCGTCCCCACCGTACTCGAGCATGGGTGCTTGGAACAGGTCGTCGCAGGTGCGTTTCACAATGGGAAGGGTGAGGGTGGACTCGGCCCAATTGAGGGAATAGCCACCGGCGGCACCCGGCGAGGGCACGTAATCTCGGCCCGTTTGGGACATGGTGATCACCACCGTTTCACCCTGTGCAAGGAAGATGTCCATGGCCATGAATTCCATTTTACCCAACACCGTCTGGAAGGCCGGCAGCACTTCTTGGCCATCACGGCCACCTTCGTGGAAGCGGAAGTCCATCACGGCGTGTCCCAAGCGAAGCCCGTTGCCGTCGGTCATTTCGAGATAGCCGTGGGCACCGTTGGCCGTATGCGGCGTCACGGCGATGTGGAAAGTTGGCATTCCTGCGATGTAGACATCTTCTTCGAACGGACCGTAGGTCATCGTGATAGTTTCAGTCGTGGTGACCATCGAGGCGCCCGATGGGTTGAGGTCAGCGGCCGAAATTTCCAGGTATTCCGTGTCTGGCGCAGGATAGGAGCTTTCGAACCTCCATCCGCCCTGGTTGTCTTGCATCTCGACGCCCAGTGTCGGTGCCCGTCCTTCACCCTTGAGGTACCAGTCAAACCAATACAGCATCTCGTCGGCCCAATCCCATCGAAGCGTGTACGGATAGGCTTCGGCACCCTCGCCGCTTGGCAAAGCGCTGTGTCCAGACTTACGGTCGGGATAATCGTGCGCCCACTGACCGGCGAGCGTCTTGATTTCAATACCCGCCGCTTCAACCAGTTGGTGGGTGGGGAAGGACATGTGGGGGTCAACGTTCCAATCCTGCATGCCTTGAATGATGTAAACTGAGCCGTTGTAGTTCTCCAGTACGCGGTCGAGGAACGAGCGTTCCGTCCAGTAATCGTTGCCGGCGTAGGTCACCATGCCCCCGGAGAGATAGGCGGCTGGACCGTTCACATAGCCTTCGAGGTAACCTTCGCACAGGGTGTGAGCGTCTTCGCTGTCGCCGTCGATGCCAAAGGAGCCGTACACGCCGTTGTGCATGATCATTCCTCGGGCTTCCATGCTCCCGTTACGCCACATCAGCTCGTGTACACCGATCAGGCCCGACATGGGAACGATGGTCGCCAAATGTGGATTACCAAAAGTGGCGGCCTGCCAAGGTGTTGAGCCGTCGTAGGATTTCCCAATCATTCCAACCTTCCCGTTGGACCATGCTTGGGTGCCCAGCCATGTCACTGCCGCATCGATGCCCCGTTGCTCATCCGTACCCATAAGGTCCATGCAGTGGTTGGATTCACCGGTACCAAACACCGACACTTGGGCTACGCCGTAGCCGTGAGGAACGTAATTCTCGATGAGCATCTTTCCGAGGCGGTCCGCAGGTGTCAGCGCATCAACATCGCCGTCGTTGTAGTACGGCCCCACCTCTGCGATGACAGGGACCTGACACGAAGGGTCAAGCGATTCGCTCTCCCAATCGCAACCCTCGACCACGGGGAGCCAGAGGCCAAGATGGACTTCGGCATCACCGGTCAAGCCTGCGCCCCCATCAGCGGCGGTAATGGTGGGGACGGGGACGTAAACCGAGCGAACGTCATCGATGCCATAGGTTCCGTTCACGGAGACACGAGCGTAGATGTCTTGATCATCGTAAGACAACGATGCCCGGTCCCATGGTTCCGGATAGGCACCGTCGCCGGAGGTGCCCTCGTCCACGGCCTCGCTTTCTCCGAAACAGCCAGCGAGCATGCTCGTCGAAAAGAGCAGCACCACCAACAGCGGTTTCATGTCCATGAATAAACCGGGGCACAGGACTGACTTGAACCAATCGGAACGGCGTTCCGATTACTCGTCCTTGCTTTCTTCCGCTTCCTTGGCCGCCATCTCGGCTCGAACTTCGTCCATGTCAAGGCCCTGAAGCTGCTGAACCAAATCACGGAGGGCATCCTCGGGGAGGGCGCCGGGTTGCATGAAGACGCCGATGCCTTGCTTGAAGGCAATCGTGGTTGGAATGGAACGAATACCGAACATCCCGGCCAAAGCCTGTTGTTCTTCGGTGTCAATTTTTCCGAAGACGACATCGGGGAATTCCTCAGAGACCCGCTCGTAAACGGGACCGTAGGCCTTGCAAGGGCCGCACCATTCCGCCCAAAAATCGAGAAGAACGAGTTCGTTGTTTTCAATTGTCTCGGCGAACATGGGTTCGCTCATTTCGAGGGTGGCCATACGGGGGCCTTTCCTCCACCCTTCTTGAAGGCATGTGAAAGGCTAGCCTGTTCGGAGACGCGCTTATGAGCCGACATTCATTGGAGAGGTCATGCGCCGACCACTCACACTCGCTTTGTTCATTGTCGCCCTCTTCCTTGGACAAAGTGCAAGCGTTGTACTTCCAGCCGCAAATGACGGCCCAAGCGCCGCATCTGCTCGTGGATCCGACGATGTCCGCATCAGCGAAATCTTGGTCTCGGCGAGTTCTGCTGATTACAACGGCACGGACTGGAACAACGACGGCGACATCGGCTCGATATCCGACCAGTTCATTGAACTCTGGAACAGCGGTGCCGAACCCGTAGATGTCTCCGATTGGTTGCTCGACGACATCACGGGAGGCGGTTCAGCCCCCTGTCGACTCGCCTGGAACACCACGATTGAGCCCAACGGCTACATCGTGATCTTCCGGGACAGTTCAAGGATTGAACTCGATTATTGGGACGGCGACACCGCGACCATTTCCGACAGTTCCGGCAACGTCATTGACACGCTCTCGTACCCTGAAGAAGACTCATGGTGGGACACATCCTACGCAAAGGGCCTCAACGACACGGTCTCGAAAGTCTCTCCGCCCACGCCCGGATGGGGTGATGACGCTACGTACGCCGTGGCCCAAAACATGGTTCGTTGCTACGGACTCAACGACAATGTTCACTCCGGCGCCTACGTCCTCAAAGGACGTATCGTACCGATGACCGGCGAGGCAGATGTCATCAATGAAGGGCACATGCTCGTGAAGGACGGCATGATTGAAGCCGTTTGGGAAGACGATGTTCCGTCAGACATCCAATTGACCAACGTACCGATTTTGGAGACCAACGGTACGATTTACCCCGGCCTGCTTGACCTGCACAACCACCTCCATTACAACCAAGCGCCCCTGTGGGACATGACACCTCACCTTTCGGAGAACAACCGGAACGCATGGGGCGGCTACAACAACCGTTACGAATGGAAGAACCATCCGGATTACAGCGAGCAAGTCACTAAACCAAAGATGCTGGTCCATTCAGGGCCTTATTGGAACATGGAATCGCAGGCGATGAAATACATCGAGATGAAATCCCTCGTTGGTGGAGCAACGTCTGCTCAAGGCGGACCCAGCAATCCCGACGACAGTTATGCTACGGTCCTTTCACGGAACATCGAAGATTACAATTTTGGCAGGGATGAAATCCACACCAAAGTCACCGAATTGACCTCGGATTATGTGGGCAACCACATCAAGACGGGGAACGCCAGTGGGGAACTTGACGCGTGGTTCATTCATATCGCAGAAGGCGTGGACGAACAAAGCCGAGCGGAATTTGACATTTTGGTCCAGAACAACCTGCTCGTGGGCGAACTGGTCCTGATTCACGGCGTGGCGCTCGGCCAGCAAGAATTCACCCAAATGGCCAACGTCGGGGCCACGCTCGTATGGTCGCCGCTGTCCAACCTTCTCCTCTACGGCCAAACGGCCGATGTTGCCGCAGCCAAGGCAGCTGGCGTTCACATCACGTTGGCACCGGATTGGGCCCCTTCGGGTTCCAAATCCCCCTTGCACGAACTCAAAGTAGCCGATCTATGGGATGAGGAGATGTTGGGTGATATCTTCACCGATTACGAAATGGTGGAGATGGTCACGTCCAGTGCTGCCATCGCCACCAATTGGGACAACGAACTGGGCACCCTCGAGGCTGGCAAAGTCGCTGACTTTGTGGTTGTTGACAACATCCATGCCAATCCATACCGGAACCTCATCAACGCCATCGACCCCGATGTGCGCCTCACCGTCGTCGGTGGATTGGCCGTCTACGGTGATGAAGACATCATGACGAGCCTGAAGGGCGACGATATTGAGCCTGCGGGCAAATTCGGCAAAGCGGTGGACGTAACTTTCCTGGCTGCACCTGAAGGGGCTCAGACATGGAACAGCATCGTTGAAAACTTGACCATGGCCATGCGTTTTGATGTTGAGGAAATGACGGCCGCCTTTGGTGATGCCAACGATTTCGATAGCGTCACACGAAACATGGGCAATGTCGGCCTTGACCCTTGGTACACCTACGGTGATGAACGCTATTTCAACGTCCTCAACAATTCCGGAACAGCCAACTTCCAATGGGACATGTCACTGCTTTACGACCGCTATTACGACCGTGCCGAAACGCTTGATGTTGTGACGAATCTCGAGGTCGTCGTAGAACCCGAGCCAGAGCCTTGCGAAGACGGCACACAGCCGCCCTGTGACACAGGTACCACCGGCAACACCGGCAACACCGATGCCACGGGCAATACGGACAACACCGACAACACCGATACCACCGACAACGCTGACACCACCGACAACACAGGCACCACCAACACGCCGGTGGACACCTCTCAAGCAGAAGATGAAAACATCGAAAACCAAGCGCTTCTGTTGTTCTTTGGCATCATCATCATCATGCTCGCCGCCTTGTACTTCGTCTCCCGTGGAGGTGAAGATGCCCTGGCCGCCGAGGTTCACATCGAGAAAATGTGGGATGAACAAGAAGCCGCTGCCCTTGCCGCCAGCGTATTCGTCCCTACGCCGCCACCGATGGCGCCGCCCGACGATGAATCAGAATGATCAGGCCAGGTCCCATTCAGGGCCGCTGGCGGTGTCGGTCACCACCACGCCCAAGGCGTTGAGTTGATCTCGAATTTGGTCAGCCAAGGTCCAATCTTTCTCCGCCCTGGCCTGACTGCGTTGGAGCAACAAGGCTTCAACTTCGTCAGCAATTGCTGCCTTTCTCGGGTCTTCTTCAGGTTCGGCCAGCGCCACGTCCTGAGGAGGCAAGACACCGAGCACGCGCCCGGCGGTCTCTTCGAGGAGGTCCACGGCATAGTGAGCGAACGCATTTCGGTCAGTAGCATCCATGTCGATGCCAAGCATCTTACTGATTTCACGCACCATACCCAGAACTTTCGCCACAGCTTCCCTGGAATTGAAATCGTCATCCATGGCCTTGGCGAAACCTTCACCCATTTTCTCAAGCAAACCCAGCGAGCGTGCCAGCGGCAGCGAAGACGCCAAATCGGGATGAGGAAGAGCGACGGGAGAAGCGTTTTCCTTCGATTTGAGGGCGGCGACATAGCACTCCAACAAACGGTTGTAATTTCGCTCGGCATCGTTGAGCAGTGTTTCATTCATGTCGATGGGGGAGCGATAATGAGCGTTGATGAGCGCAAAACGAAGCACCATTGCGTCAACTTGGGCGAGGATGTCGCGAACGGTCCAAAAATTGCCCAGGGATTTGCTCATTTTCTCACCGTCGATGTTGACAAAGCCGTTGTGAAGCCAGTGGTGGACCACGGGGGCGTGGCCTGTGTGGCATTCGCCTTGGAAGATTTCTGCCTCGTGGTGAGGGAACCGGAGGTCATGGCCGCCTCCGTGGATGTCGAACTCCTTTTCGAAGTGGTCAAGGGACATGGCGGTACATTCGATGTGCCAACCCGGCCGGCCCGGGCCCCAGGGAGAATCCCATGTTGGTTCACCGGGCTTGGCGGCCTTCCAAAGAGCGAAGTCCTTGTGGTCGCGCTTGCCCGAACCGGTATCGTCTACCCGTCCGCCAGCACCTGAACGCACCGCATCAATGGACTGGCCGGTCAACTGACCGTATTTTTCGGGCGCCGATTCAACGTGAAAATAGACGCCATCGTTGGCCTCGTAAGCGTGGTCTTTCTCAATGAGATCTTGGATGATTCGAATCATATCGTCCACATACTCGGTGCATCGTGGGTAAACATCGGCACGAAGGATGTTCAAGGCGTCCATGTCCTCGTAGTAGGCCTGGATGTTGCGGTCCACCAACGCCTTCCAATCGCCGTCCGTTTCGTTCGCTCGATGGATGATTTTATCGTCAATATCGGTGAAATTCTGAACATAATGAACATCGTAGCCGCTGGATTCAAGCCAGCGATGAATCAAGTCAAAGGCAAGATAGCAACGTGCATGACCGAGGTGGCACCGGTCGTAAACGGTGACACCACAGACATACATTGACACCTTTCCGGGTTCGAGCGTGGTGAAGATCACCTTCTCTCGGCGCCGAGTATCGTGAAGGCGAATGGGCATGGGCTTCAATTCCCGCTCGGATGGGTTGCACTTGAAGGTTCATACAGGACGCGCCCCTCAGAAGGCCTATGGAGGACAAGGCACGGCAGCGGATTTTCGTCACGGGTGTCAACGGCCACATCGGCAATCACATCGTTCGTGATCTGCTGGAGAATGGCTACCTGGTTCGCGGCTCGGTTCGAGACCTTAACGACGAATCAAAAACAGCCCATGTCCTCGCCCACGCCGCCGAGTTCGGGCTTGAGGACCGACTTGAGTTGGTAGAAGGCGATGTGCTGGAAGCCGACGGTTGGGACGAAATGCTGAGAGGATGCGACGGGTTGTTCCATACCGCCACCGTCTACTCCACCCGAAATACGGCGACGGTGATCCTCGATACGGCCAACAAAGGCACCACCCACCTGCTTCACGCTGCTGCTGCGGTGGGACTCAACCGCATCATTTACACTTCCAGCACGGCAGCCGTTGGAACCTCTCCAAAAGGGAAAACCAAAGACGAATCGGTATGGAACACGGATACGTCGCTGCCTTACACCACGGCCAAAACACAATCGGAGCGATTGGCATGGAAACTCGCCGATGAACTCGACCTCGATTTGCGTGTCATCAACCCCACCGCCGTCCTTGGTGGAGGCTTCGTCCGACCAACACCCAGCGTGGATTTCTTTCAAGATGCGATAGCGGGAAACTATCCGGTGGTACCAAAATTCCCCATGTCGGTGGTTCATGTTCGGGACGTTGCCAAAGCGCATCGACGGGCGTTTGAGGTGGATGAAGCCGAAGGACGGTTTATTCTGGCACCCCACGCCAACCTTACCCTGGCTACCATCTGCAAACGCATCCGCACCCTGAACCCGAACACAAAAGCACCGAAGTACGGCCTCCCAAACGTGCTGGTGCCCCTGGCCGTGTTCCAGGATTGGTTTGGTGGTCTCTTCGGGCGCCAACGCTACTTAACACGGGCCGTGGCCAAGAACATGATGGGCGGTGATACCGACTACTCAAGTGCCAAAGCCGAGAAGGTGCTCGGGCTGGCATGGGAGGACTTTGACACATGTATCCAAGATACGGTCGACGCCTTCCTCTGACCCACGACCAAGGCTTGTTCGCCGCTCGTGCAAGTTACCTGATTCCGACGCTTACCGTCGTGGTCGCCATGGTGCTTCACGGCCTCGCTGGCCCACGTGCTGTTCCATTTTTCATCTCTGAGACGGACGCCACCGGGATGGACGGGGTGGTGTTCACCGTTGGTTTGACGCTCAGTGGCCTCGTACAAATGACCTATGCATGGCATTTGTACCACACCCTGGAGGCAGAACACCCTCGCCTCTGGTTTGTGGCGACGCTCATCGGCCTTCTTGCCTCATTGAACACGATACTGGTCAGTCAGTTCGACATGTATCGATACATCAACCCGCACATCCTCACGGCGATGTTGGCCTTTGGTGGAGGGGTCGTTTGGGCGTTCTTGGCCAACAGAGCACTCGGCGACCAAGCCACAGCCAAAGGGAAACGAGGCCGACGGTTCGGTGTCTTCTTGGCGGCATCTGGTTTTGTGGTCATGGTGGTGTCCTTTCAGAGCGCAGCCAACGAAATAGACTCAACCGGAATGACCACCGCTGAATTCCTCAACCAAGCGCAAGACGGTATTCAAGTCGCTGCACCTGCAGAATACGTACTGGTGTGTGGCCTTATGTTGTGCTTGGCTTCTTTTCGGCATGAGTTGCTTGGCGTAAAATCCTAAATCAGCAGAATTAACACTGATGAAGGCAACAGGCGTACATGGACAAAGCGATCTCCATCCTGCTGTGCCTCACCCTCATGGTGGCCGGATGTACGGCAGAGGAGAGCCCTGAACCGATTGAGGAAGAGCAAATTCCCGCTCCCGTGGCTACCGTCTTCCCAGCTTGGGAAGCAGTTGACCACACCAATGCATCGCATTCGCTCGACCAGTTTACCAACCTGTCCTACCTCGCTTATTTCTCGGCACCGTGGTGTGCTCATTGCGAGTCAACGTTGGACGCATATGACCACGTCATCCCCGAAGACAGGCTCATGATTTTCTCAAGGGAGGCCAGTGAAGAATACGCCAACATGAGCGAATGGCACAACACCACTGAGGAAAACCTCAACCGCACGATTGCCCGGCCGTTTATGCTTCACCCCGCCTTAGCCATGGAGGTCGAGGCGAAGTCCATCCCGCACGCCGTCTTTGTCAACTCGCAAGGCTTTGTCTATCACGTTGAAATCGGAAAAGAAACCAACCAAACGTACATCGCAGACCTTTGGGAAGCGACGACCACCGCCACCTTCTCTTCGGAGACCGGTTGGAATTCCACCCACACCTCGTAGGGTCAATCAACCCCGAAGAGCGAGGAGTTCAGAAGGAACGGTGTAGGTGTAGGATCTCTCCGGTCCTTCGAGCAGAAGGAACCTCATGCCCTCATCAAACGTAATGGTGGTGAAGGTTGATTGAATTGAGTGCAGAGGCATGTTGGCCAAAAGACGGCCCTGTCGGTCAAGGCTGATGCCCGTTGATACGGCAGGAGGCAGCGACCGAAATTCCGCTCGTTGTTCGTTCAACTCTACGAGACCCAAACCGTCAAACATCTGGTGGAACCGGAGAGAAACTTCGTCCCAAGCCCTCGAAATCTCATACTTCATGCCCGGGTGGTGATGGTGGCCTGTTTAGGTCTTTGCCAAACCCATGAGGATGACCCTTAGGGGCCATGCTGAGCAGCGAGGTGCAAGACCTTCTCATCAAGCGAAGAGAGGGCCACCTCCGTTCGGTTTGTCCCGATGGCGAACTCGCTGGGTTGTTTGCAGTAAACCTCAACTTCGATCCTTCGATGACTCAATTGATGCGCGATAACCCCGCACTTGAGCAGGGTCTGGTCAACCTTCTCGGCTTCGGTGTGATAGACCGGCCCCCATAGCCCGGCAAACATGCCGGACATTGGACGCTGGTGCAGCACGGGGTGACCGTCAAGCGCATACTCCACCACCGCCCAAAGCCTGAGCAACTCAATCCGTGGTTTCTTCGGAGTTGGATACTTCGCTGGAGACACCTCTCCAGCGCAGGATGCTTGCACGGGACATGTTTTGCAAGACCACCGCCTCGGCGTGCACACCGTCGCACCCAATTCCATGAGGGCTTGGTTCCAATCACCGGGCCGTTGAGCATGAAGTGAACCATCGGCCCAAGTTTGCACTTGTTTTGGCGTTGGTTCGGGTTGCGCTGTCTGCCGAGCCATCACTCGACGAATGTTCCCGTCCACGCAAGCGACCGCTTGACCGAACGCAATGCTCGCCACAGCGGCTGCAGTGTACGGGCCGATACCCGGTAGGGAGAGGAGTTCGTCATAGGTTGAAGGCAATCGACCGTCAAACCCGCCCTTCTCCTTTGCAAGCATGACCTGCTGACTCAAGGCGTGAAGTCGGCGAGCACGGCTGTAGTAGCCGGCCCCCTCCCAAGCCTTCAGGACGGCATCAACCGGAGATGCGGCCATTGAGGCAACGGTGGGAAAGACTTCCACCATTCGCTCCCAAAACACGAGGCCCCGGCTGACTTGGGTCTGTTGCAGCAAAATTTCGCTGAGAAGAATGGCCCAAGGGTCGTTGGTTTGCCGCCAGGGTAACTCCCGCTGGTGGTCATCGTACCAGGCCAGCAACGCCTGCTGGTTCTCCTCGGACAGCACGCCTCAACCTCAGGCTTCAGCAGGTTCAGCAGCGGGTTCGGCCGAGGCTTTGGCCGCCTGGATCTTGGCGTCGTTGGCCTTGATTTGCTCCCAAACCAGTTCGGCCACGTCTTTCACTTCCATCTCGGAGCCGATAGCGCTCAGGCCGTCGGTGACCATGGTGGAACAGAAGGGGCAACCTACGGCGACCGTTTCAGCGCCCGTTGCGGCCAATTCCTTTGAACGAATGACGTTGACACGGTCGTGGCCTTCGTCAACGTGCTCTTCCATCCACATTTGAGCGCCTCCAGCGCCGCAACAGAAGGAATCACGCCCGTGGCGCTCGGCCTCGACATCGACACCGCCGATGGCGTCTCGGGGTGCATCCAATTCCCCTCCGATCCGGCCGAGGTAGCAGGGGTCGTGGTAGGTGACCGTTCCGTCGTGCTTGGGCTGTGGAAGTTTGCCTTCGACTTGGAGATGGTTGATGAGTTGGGAGTGGTGCATCACTTCGATGTCTTCACCGCCGTAATCCTTGTACTCTTTGCCCAGGGTATGGAAGCAGTGTGGGCAGGAAGCGACGATCTTCTTCACGCCGATTTCCTCAAAGGTGGAGAGGTTCGTCTCAGCCAGCATCTGGAACAGGTATTCGTTGCCTGCTCGCCGTGCGGCATCGCCGCTGCACCCTTCCTGCATGCCAAGAATACCCACATCAAGCCCGGCTTCTTTCATGATGCTGATGGTGTCTCTGGCGACCTTTTTGTTGCGCTCATCAAAGGAAGCAGCGCACCCTGCGAAGTAGATGTATTCGGCGGGTTCGGCCACTTTGACGTCGAGGCCATCGGCCCAATCGCCTCGCTCGTGGGCAGGCAGCCCGTAGGGGTTTGAATCGGATTCAAGGTTCTCGATGGTGGCCATCAATGGCATGACCGTGTCTTCCACGCTTTCGTCGAACTCCATACGCTCCATCATCAAATGGCGGCGAGCGTCGGTAAGTTTCGGAACGTGGTCGATGTAAATGGGGCAGGCCTCCACGCAAGCGTGGCAGGTGGTGCACGCCCAGATGGCGTCCTCCCCGAACCGGGCGATGATGTCCTCCTCGGGAGTCTCATCGGCCAAAATGCTGGTCGCGTGGTCGTTGGCATAGTGACGCACATCGTGGATGATCTGCATGGGGTTGAGGGCCTTACCGCTGGCGTAAGCCGGACAAACATCTTGGCAGCGAGCGCAAGAGGTGCAGGCCCAGCCGTCGATGAGGTCTCGCCAAGAAAAATCGGTGTAGCTCACCGCTCCGAAGGATTCGAGGTCCAACTCATCGAGCAACACCGCTTTTCCGTTCTCACCACGAGCGAGGGGTTCCATGGTGGCCATGGGGCGAAGGTCGTGAAAGAACACGTTCGGGAACGCCATGACCAAGTGCATGTGTTTGGACAAGGGTATGAGGAATAAGAAGACACAAATGGCGAGCATGTGGGCCCAATAGGCGGCGATAACGATGCTGGTCGAGGGGACCAGCGTGCTGGCCACCCATGCGCCGATGGGCTCCCACGTGGACGAGACCGTGGGTTCACCGGCTTCGACCACAAAAGAGGTCGTGGTGATGGTCATGATGAGCAACAAGATGACGTTGCCTTCGAGTTGAGACTTGCCTTTGAGCTTCTCAGGGGTGAAGACCACGCGGCGAATCAACGCCAAGACACAACCCACGAAGGCGATGGTGTAGCCGATTTCAACCACGAGGTTCCACGGCCCTCGAAGCCATTCCGGCAGAATTTTCTGTGAAAATTGGTTGCCACTGGCGAGGTCAAACATATCGGTTGAGAGCATGAGGAACCCCCAAAACATGAGGACGTGGATGCCACCGGCTACGCGGTCTTTGAGCACTTTCTTTTGCCCCAACCACCCGGTGAGCACTTCAGAAACACGAGCCCCCCAGTTGTCAAACCGGTTCTCTGGTTTGCCTTTGAGCACCAGACGGGAAGCCTTGACCACCTGATAGCCAAAGAAGCCCCCGGAGACACCAAACAAGACCAACAGAATCGCCCAACCGGGTATCGGGCCATAATCCAAAAACAGGGGGTGTTCCATGTCCTTCACCGTTGGCGCTTGAACGCGCCTATCTCCCCCAGTTCAAGACGCACTTTCAAACCACCGTCAAAAGAAGCACGAAATCGTACACTGCGCAACAAGGAATATGAAGCGCGACCTGGTGATGGGTTCATGGGTGATGCGGTGGAGTCAACGGCTGCAAGCGCCCCGGGAAAATGCATCTTGTTCGGAGAACACGCTGTGGTCTACGGGCAGCCCGCCGTGGCGGTCGCCATCGAGCAGCGGTTGACCGTCACCATGACGCCCGCCTCCTCATGGAGCGTAGATGGCAGCCCCCTCAACAGCAAAAAACACCCCCACATCATGATGCTCAAGGAGGCCTTGATGAGCAAGGACACCCCCATGGCCCTGAGGGTCTCCGGCGACATCCCCAACGCCTCTGGACTCGGTTCCAGCGCCGCTCTGAGCGCTGCGGTCGGCGCCGCCATGCACCATCTCTCCGCCGAGCATGAAGCGCTTGACAACGACCGCTTGAGCGCACTGGCCCATCTCGCCGAAGCCCACGCCCAAAACGGTCGTGCATCCCCCATGGACGCTTCAACAAGCGTTGAGGGTGGCGTTGTCCTTCTTTCCAATCAACGAGAAGAACGTGGCGATTGGTTGTACACCCGTCGGTTGGCCACGCCAGAGGGCGAGCGGACATGGGAAGTTCACGCCTTGCCCGCTGCAGCCGATGACATCTACCTCGTCCTTGGGAACACCGGTGTCCACGCACCGACCGCTCGCCAAGTCGCTATGGTCGCCAACGCCTTGTCTGCGGAGCCGCATCGCATGCAGGAGATCAAAGCCATCGGCACCGTCGCCCGCCGAGGTATTGAGGCGCTGATTCGTGGCGACTACGAGGCGGTGGGTCACGCCATGAGTGAAAATCACCTCTTGCTGCGAAACCTTGGCGTGTCGTCTCCCGAACTGGAAGATTTGATTCAAGCGGCAACACCCACTTCTTTGGGCGTGAAGTTGACGGGGGCGGGCGGAGGCGGCTGCATGGTCGCCTTGACCCGAGACCCGAAAACCACCAGCGAAGCCATTGAACTGGCCGGTGGACGGGTGCTCATCTCAAGGCTCGGCAACGCAGGCGTTCGCCTCGATAGCCAGAGTTGACGGCTGTGACCCAAGGTTGGGCACCGAAATTCCTTTTATATACTAAAGGTCATTGGGCCTTTATATGACCACCGATGAAGAACGCCTGACAGTTGTGAACGTTGTCGCCAGCACCCGTGTTGCCGAAGAACTTGACCTCCCCGACATTGCCATTCAACTCAACTGTGAGTATGAACCCGAGCAATTCCCTGGTGTCGTCTACCGTGTAACCGAGCCGAAACTTGCCATCCTCATGTTCCGCTCTGGCCGTGCTGTCTGCACCGGAGGAAAGGACGAAGACAACATCCACACCGGTATCGATCGGATGATCAAGGACTTGCGAGCTGCCGGCATTGAAACCTGGGACCTCAAAGACGTGACCATTGAAGTGCAAAACATGGTCGCCACCTACGCCCTTCACTACCCTGAAGATTACGACGGCGTTGACAAGTTCACTGGCGAGCCGCAAGCCGGCGTCCCTCGCAAACTCAACCTCAACCACTTGACCTTCCACCTACCTTTCGACAAGGTGGAATACGAGCCAGAGCAGTTCCCCGGCCTCATCTACCGACTTGACGACCCCAAGGTTGTCTGTCTCATCTTCGGTTCAGGAAAGATGGTCATCACCGGTGCTCGACATAAGGACGAGATTCTCGAAGCCGTTGAAATCATCAAGGACGAACTGGCCGACCTGCTTTGAACACATTCTCCGCCAAACGGCTGGAGGAGAAGTCTTGATGTCCTCCCGGGCCCGTGGCCCGGCCATGGGAGAGGTACGCTTGAGCCGGACCGTCCCGTTGGCCTTGATGTTGCTGCTCGTGTTGAACATGGTCCCACTCGTGCACCACGAGCCTCTCGGCGAGGCCACTGTTCAGCGTTCAATCGCCGGTGACCCGGGCGTTTCTGATGTGCCCACATGGCGTATCGGAGACCGATGGATCTACTCGGGCACCTTCGACCCGACCGTTCTTGTCACCGACACCGGGGTTGATGCAACCGTTGGGGAAATCCAAGGCGATACCACGTCTGAAGTCACCGGCATCACCACCCAGAATGTGGACAACATGTCGGTGTTGGCCTACACCCTCCGAACCTCAGCTAATTTCGACAAATCCGGCGTCTCGCTTGAGGGGTACACCGGTAACGTCTACATCCAATTCACCCAAACCGAATACCTACGGGTCAGCGACCTTGCACCCATCCGAAGTGAACTCGACATGTACATTCGGTTCGTCCCCAGTGGCATTTCCTTCCTCGAGCAAATCCTTGGCGACATCACCATCACCACCACCTACTCCCCGGTCAACGAAAATTACGACTTCCCGCTCCGTATTGATGAACGGTGGACCACCACAACCACCTCGTATTCCCAATGGTCGGGGCAAAGCGATTACATCACCCCCTTCCCACCACCAGAGACCGACACCAACACCACCACATGGGTGGTCTCCGACGTCGGAAAACCCACGAATAACGTCGGCCAAACCATCGATTACGGCGGTTGCAATGAATCCTATGAAATGACCTCGTTCAACAGCGACGGTGTTTCGGAAGGCTACCGCTGGTACTGCCCTGAAGTGCGAAACTATGCGTGGCTCCATACCGCTGATGACATCGGACTCGTCATTGATTTCAAACTCAAGCGCTACGACCCTGTCGGTGCGACCGGCGTTGAACCCTACACCAATCCCGGCACTCGTTCGGACTGTCTTGACGTGGTTCCGGAACGCTCGATTACGGCCTTGAACACACCGATGCAGGTGTGGGTGAATGCATCCTCATCGTGTTTTTCCAACACGGCTGGCTTGCAACTTGACCTGCACCACGAGGTGGAAGGTTTCGTGTCAACCTTGACCACGGCGGCCAACGGAAGCGCTTGGGCGCTGATCGACATCGGTGATGCCGTCGACTCGTCGGCGACGCAACTCGATTACGCCAGTCATGGACTCGTGGCCAAATCAGGGAATAAGGTCGGTGCGGCCACCGTAACCCTTGACCAATACCTGGTTGGCTTGGATGTCTTTGCTGACGAGGGGGCAGCCGTCATCCTGCGAGAGCGGTGCATCGGGAATGATTGCACGATAACCCAACTCAACGCCCTCTCTGGCTACAACGTGTTGCCGGGCGACAAACTCGACATTGAAGTCGCCTTCAACAACCGAGGCATCACGACCTCTACACCAACCGATGCCAAATTGACCACACCCGACGGCGTGGCCCTCACGGAGGAACTCCCTGCATTGCAAACCTATCAAGCCTACAAGATGTACACGGTTTGGCAGGTCCCGAACGGCTCGAGCATTGGCTCGCTGCAGATACAGTGGGAAGCCGACACTGGACAAACGAACACGGCGGATGCCAACTTCCAGAATAACGTCGGAAGCATTGAGTTGTTCGTGGGGCGATTGCCCACGCCCATGGCCCCCACCACCGTTGGCCTCACGCAAGAAAGCATTCTCATCAACGCCAGTGGAAGTTACGACGAAGACGGGGGGAATGTTTCGTGTGAATTCTATGTTCCCTTCGATGACGGCACAAGGACATGGAGTTACGAACGCATTGTATCGCCGTCCTGCTTGTTGAATTATACATGGATCGACGACGGCGTTTACCCGGTTGAAATAACGGTTGAAGACGAAGAGCGGGACGAGTCGATTATGACACTCAATGTCACGGTGCAAAACCGAGACCCGAAAATCGAAGTTCGTAGCCAACGAACCGAGGCAAAGGTGGAATATCCCATCACGCTCTATGCCTACGCCAACGATTCCGATTCAGAGAAAGTTTGGCCCGGTGTGGTCGACATCTATTGGCCAGGGGCGAACTGCAAGGAAGGCTACTATACTCGCATCTGCACCACGACATCCAATACCGAGGGCTGGAAAACGTTCACGGCTGTTGGCACCGACGACGATGGAGCCGTTGCATCAGCCACCTTTGATGTCAAATTTACCAACATCCGCCCCCACAGCCTGAACGTGCAAATGGTGGGCGACGAAGGGCCGATCGCCATGGACGCTCAGGACACCTGGCACGTTGAGGAAGACCAGACGGTTCGGGTGAAGGGGCAAGCCCAAGATTCCATGGATGATATTGACGACTTAACCCACACCTGGTGGCCCGATGATGCTCAGCCTTCACTGATTCGGGTCTTCGACGGACGTATCTCTGAATTTGAAATGGTCTGGTTGGAAGCAGGCCTCCACAAAATGCGCCTCGAGGTTACGGACTCCGAAGGGGCGTCCAGTGGTGTAGAGGAACGCTGGGTAAGCGTACAAAACGTACCGCCCACCATCGAACCCATCGCCCCGGTGCTCCCGGTTGCTGAGGGACAGACCATCCGTGTCGCTGGCTCCTCAACCGATACAGCTTCGGATGCGGAGACGTTGGTGCGATGTTGGGACATCGACCCGAGCATGGATTCCGACGATTTCGGAAGCGCTGACGACGATTGTGATGTCATCGGTGACAACCTGACCGTTTCGTGGAACAGAAGCGGCGTCCACAAACTCGTTTACCACGTGACCGACAACGACGGTGCTCACGCCAGTGAAGTGCTGGAGGTCTTGGTCCTCAATACCCCACCCATCGTCCGCACGGCGCCGTTTTCCTGCACGGCCTACCAAGCATGCCTGCTCGATGCAAGCACGACCCTTGATGCCTTGAACGACGTGAACGACCTGACCGTGGCATGGGACATTGATATCACCGAAGACAGCAACGAGGACGGTATTCCCGACAACGATGCCGACCTGATCGGGAAAACGGTCACGTACACGTTCAAACGGGACGGTTTGCAATCGGTGAAGGTCATGGCGTGGGATGAGAACCCAGAACGACCGGGGACCAAAGTCGTGACCTTTGCTGTTCTGCCTGCGGACCGTACGCCCATTGAGAACCTTGGCGCTGCGTTGGTGGGTGAAGAAGCCAACCCGCTCGCTCAACTCAGCCTTCTTGCCCTGATGTTGCTGCTTGTGGCCTTGTTCGCCCGTCGACGCAACCGTGTGGAAGCCAACGACGGCGTTTGGGACGAGGTATCCGATGCCTTGTCCGGCGATTTGTTCAGCGATAGAAATGAACGGCTTCGTCAGAAACAACCCGAAGGCCCTCCACCGGATTACTTGTTCCAACAAGCCATGCAAAACATGGCCTCTCCTGTTTCAAATCCATCAGCAGGGCCACCGCTTCCTGCCTCTGGTCTTCCCGAGGGATGGAGCATGGAACAGTGGGAACACTACGGTCAACAATGGTTGGATTCTCAGGGATGAGCATGTGCAACGAGGACATTCTCTTTTGTATCAGAACTGCAACCTACAAGCATGCTCGGGCGTGAGTGCCAAGCCGCCTTTCTGGTCGCTCTCTTTGTCTTCTCCATGGGCCTCGGCTTCGTGGAATCTTCAACCCTCGAAGAACAGGCGCCGACCGAACGCACGCAAGGAACCAACGGCGTGGTCGATGTTCCCACCCATCGCGTTGGCGATGAGTGGGTGTATGAGACAAAATTCGACGTGGCTCAATTGCTTGCCCAAGCCAACGTTTCGGCTTCACTCAACACGTTGACGGGCGATACGGTCAACGAAGTCACCGACATCTTTTACGAAACCGATAACAACGGGGACACAGTATTGGCCTACGAGATTGAGATCAGCGGGAGTTTTACCTCCGGCAACAGCGGTGCAACCTTGGAGGGGGTCACCGGTCGCCTCAACATTGACTACGACGGCATCGACGTCCTGCGTGCACGGGACCTTGCGACCATCACCAGCGATTTCACACTGGATGTTCGCTTTCGCCCGTTCAACCTTGGATTTCTTGAACAAACCCTCGGCATTGTCACCTTTGACAACACCTACACACCGGCCAAGGAACGTCATGACTTCCCGCTGCGAACCGGCGATCAGTGGTACATGGAATTCGAAGCCGAAACCGAGGTCAGCGGCACCTCAGATTATTTTGACCCGTCTGAATTTGATTCCCAAGAGGATGAAAACAACTCTTGGCAGGTGGTCAAGAACGAAGCCCCTTCCGAGGACGGCATTACCCCGCAATACACGGGATGTGATGATGCCTACAAAATTTCGGAGTGGAACGCCACCGGCGTGAACTTAGGATTCAATTGGTATTGTCCTGCCGTCCGGGGCAGCGCATGGAATCGCATCATCAACCCTGCAGGATTTACCATTGATTGGTTGTTGAAAACCTACGACCCTGCAGATTCCAACAGCGTCGTCTCATCGTCTTCCCCCGGTGGACGCAACACGCAAATTCACGTCAGTACCGCGACCTTAGCGACCTTGCCAAACGCCGTTGAACAAGTTTCCATCGAGTACAGCGTAGCCGGCTCTCCGAGCATCCCTCTCAAGAACACCAACCTCCAGCTTCGTTACGAAATTGCAGGCACCATCATCAACCCCACCACGGACAACAACGGGCAGGCTCAAGTTCCACTCAATGTCTCTGACGAAGTGGACGATACACCCGCAAGCGACGATTATACCAGCAACGGCATCGTAGTTTACGACCCGGTCGGAGACGTCGTCGGTGCGACCACGGTCGTTCAAGACCTCAGCGTTGTTGGTGTTGACCTCGTGGCCCAAGCCAGCTCGGTCATCGTGGAGCGAACCAGAAACGGAGACACGTCCACACTGGGCGCCTCCATTGGCTACAATGCCCTGCCCGGCGACATACTCAGTTTCTCCTTACCCGCCCAAAACCGAGGCGTCCTGACCGCACCTTCCACCTTCATGGAAGTTGAAACACCAGACGGTTTGATCGATAGGAGCGCCCTCCCCGCCATCGCCCCCTACGCAGAGGAACGCGTGCTGATCGATTGGTCGGTACCGGCCGATATGCAAATTGGGACGGCAGAACTCACCTTCTCAGTCGACCCCGACGAAAACGTGACGGCCGATGCCAACCGCAGTAACAACGACGCTTCCATTTCCGTCTTTATCGGCCGTGCACCCAATGCGTCCCTCGTGGTGGATGAAGGGAAATACACCTTCGAAAACATCACACTCAACGCCACCCAAAGTTTCGACATCGACGGTGGCGAGGTGGATTGTCGCTTTGAAATTGAATCACGGGCGGGCCTCATTGACGTCATTGAGGCGCCCGATTGTTGGACCCAGTGGAACTGGTCAAACAGCGGCTCGTGGAGCGTGAAGGTTCTTGTCATCGACGAAGAATTGGATACGGACGAAATGATGGTTGATGTGGTGGTGTTGAATCGAGCGCCGACCTTCAACCTGACCCACCCCGAATCGGTGGAGGTCGAATCGCCCATCACCGTCCAAGCCACCGATATCGAGGACATCGATACGTCTTCGCCGTCGGGTCAGCAAGTCAGCATCTCCTGGCCAGGGCTGGATTGCGATGAAGGCACAACCCAACCCACGTGCACCTTCACTCCCCTCTTTGAAGGCCCGCTGAACATCACCGCCGTCGCGACCGACGATGACGGTGCGACCGTCACGCTCACCAGTGAAGTGATGGTGCTCAACGTGGCGCCCACCCTTTCTGCACCATCGCTGTTGAAGGGCGGCCAAGAGGTCATGCCCGACGAAAATGGAACTTGGCACTTGAACGAGGATGAAGTTGCACTCTTACGAGCGACCGCCGTCGATACCGCCAACGATGTGGGCACGGTCATCATCGAGTGGCACCCCTCACTCCAAGACGAGAACTGGACCATCTCCAGCATCGGCATCTCCTCGTCAGAAGCGGTCGCATGGAACAGTTCGGGCATGCATACCGTTCAGGTTCGGGCCATTGACGCCGATGGCGCATCGTCCGACATCCAACAAGCGACGGTGATGATTCACAACGTACCTCCAAGCGTCACGGGCCTACCGGGAAATACTCCCGTGTTTGAAAACGACCTTCTGAATCTGACCGTGGTAGCCTCTGACACCGCATCGGACATGGCCACACTTGAGGTCTGTTGGGATTTGGACGCCAAGATCGATGTCAGCGGAGACGGCATTGACGACAACGATTGCGAACTCACGGGTACCAACATCGCTCCGTCGTGGACCACGCGGGGCGTGCGCATGCTCACGGTCACCGTCACCGATGACGACGGTGCAACGGCTCAGCAGAGCATGAACGTCAGCGTGTTGAACATCCCGCCCACCGCCGTTATTTCTGAAATTTCGGTGCTTGATGGACTGACCGAAGGTGACAACGTGACGCTCTCTGGAACAGACAGCGTTGAAACGGTCAGCGACAAGGAGAACTTGGTTTACGAGTGGGACAGCTCCCACCTTGATACTGACCTCGACGGGCAAAAGACCGGAGACGTGGACTTCACAGGACCGACCTGGACCGTAGAAGATATGCCAGCAGGGACCTGGACGTTTACCTTGACCGTGACCGATGACGACGGCGAATCAACCCAAACCGAAATCACTGTATTGGTCGCCGAAGCACCAGCGGAAGGCATCCTCCAAAGCATTACGAGCACCGTCGGCACCACCACGGCTGTGATCATCGCTCTGCTTGGCATCATCATCGCCGGCCTCGTCCTCTTCCTGCTGTTCACACGCCAAGGTGCAGGCTCGTCCGAAGATTTCGGTATGTTCGAACAAAGTCAGTTCACCGCCGCACCCAAAGACATGGCCCCGTTGCCAAGTTCACAGCCTGCAGCCCCCGTTCAGGCAACCCAGCCTGCGGCCCCCGCCGTTGCTGCACCCGTGGAAGCGATTCAAACGGTCAACACCGGCCCTCCGCTTCCCGCCACCGGTCTGCCTTTGGGATGGACCATTGAGCAATGGAATTACTACGGAGAGCAATGGTTGGCCGCAAACCAACCCGCTCCGGCCCCTGTTCAACCCATAGTTTCACAAACTCCACCCACCCCTGCATCCTCAGAGTTACAGTCGTTGCTCGACGACCTTGACTTCTGAGGCTGAGTAAGATGGGAAGTTTGTGGAATTTTTTCGGATTACCCGACCCTGATGGAAACCCACCCGCCACGACAAGCCCCCCGGCCCAAGCGGCAACGGCATCAAAACCAGTTTCGCTGACAGGAGCCGCAACCGAAGAAGAGACGGGGCATGCACCCCAGCTCGCCACGACGGCCGCCCCAGCCCTCGAACCCAACGTTCGCAGTTTACGCACCCCGCCGCTGGGCTGGAACGGCCCCCTCACCCCCGATGGAGAAGCCTTTCATGACCTGGGCGTGGAGAGAAAACGTCGACCACACGTGCCCGATAAAGCCCTTCGCTACATCGCCCCCGATGTGATGAAGCGGATTCCAACCAACGCCATGTTTGAACGGGTCCTGCAAGGCGACACCGCCATCGTTGATTTGCGTTCGTTGGTCCACATGGAAAGTCACCAGATGGCGTGTCGCAGGGAGATCAAACACATGGCCGACCACGCCCGCGTCAGCGTCTTTTCGCTCGATGCAGAAGACAAGTTGTTGATGATTCCCGGTCAAAATGTCGTGGTGGACATGCAAAAGCATGAATTGGGCTTGACGCCGTTGCTGTGAACATCAGCGTGTTGACGCCAGCATCTCGAGGAAGGTCATGGCTTCACCTGCAAATCCGAGGACGGTACTTTCTGCGCCTTCGACCAACCGTGCGTATTCACCCATGGGACCGTGAAGGTCGTACCCTCCGGCTTTTCCTTTCCATGAATTTGAAGAGAGCAGTTCGTCCAGTTGGTCGGTGGTCAACTCCGGAATGGCCACCACCGAAGCCTCACACCAGTAATGCCATGTTCCGTTCCAGCGAACGCCGGTTGCCGACCAAACTTGGTGCAAGCGACCGCTTAGGCGATGGAGCATGATGGCGGCATGGGTACGGTCTCGTGGTTTCCCCATGCTAAGCGAATGATCGTCAGGGTCACTCAACATCGTGTCTGCGACGATGACAACCTCGTGGTCCGAGTCGGGCAACGCCCCTGCTTTCCGTTGACAAATCGTCATGACTTGGTGCTCCACCGTTCCGTTCGGAGGCGTTTCATCAACCCCTGCCAAACCCTCGTGGTGGAGATTTGGAAAAAGCGAGGACAACAGGGCGTAACGACGCTCAGAGTTGGAGGCCAACCACACGTCCATAGTTCAAACCGAACGCCGAGGGTTTTGGAGATTACTCATCAAATGCGTGGGTGATATTGAAGAATCGGAAGGTCCACCGTGGAACGAGTGAGCCCCATGTCCGAGATGGAACGAATCCCAACACACATTGAAGGTCTTGATGAGAAAATGCAGGGCGGTATTCCACAGGGCCACATTTGTATCGTCGCTGGCGCCTCCGGTGCCATGAAGTCCAGCCTTACGTTTTCCATGCTCTACAACGCTGTTCTCTACGGTGAAACCAGTGGAATTTACGTCACGCTCGAGCAGGGCAAGGATTCCCTCCGCTCTCACATGGCCAACATGGGCATGAACGTGGACGACCCTCGCGTGCGCAACCGAATTGCCATCATCGACCTCGCCGACCTTCGAGTTCAGCTGGATGAACAGGGCATGAGCAACCGCGTGGACTGGATGGGGCAACTCATCAAGCAGTTGACCTCCTACCGCCAATCCATCGGCTTTGAATTGCTGGTGTTTGACTCCTTGGGAGCCTTCTTCACCTTGACCAAGATGGAAAATCCCCGCGACGAAATCTTTCGATTGTTTGAAGCGGTTCGACGCTTGGAACTCACCTCCTTCTTCATTTGCGAGATGACCGGTGAAGACCACAAACAGTTTGGTGAATACGGCGTTGAAGATTACCTATCGGACGGTGTCATGCACCTGGTGATGGAACGACACGGCGACGATGTCTTCCGTAAACTCGGCATCGTCAAGATGCGCCATACCAACCATTTGCTCGGCTACAAGCCGTTCAATTGGAAAGAGAGTGAACAACGGTTCACCATCGTTTGAGTTCACTCAACCGTGACCGATTTCGCAAGGTTCCGAGGCCGGTCAACGTCTCGACCAAGTTTCAAGGCTGTCTCGTAGGCCATCAACTGCAGCGGGAGGACCGTGAGCAGTGGGGTCAACCAAGGATGAATGGCTGGAACGGCGATGGAGACATCGCCCTCGGCACCAATAGGGTCGCCCTTTTCGTGAATCAAGATGATTTTCGCACCACGTGCCTTGCATTCATGCAGGGCCGACATGGTCTTCTCCTTGAGATGGTCATTGGGGGCAACCACCACGACCGGACTGCCCTCTTCAAGCAACGCGATGGGGCCGTGTTTCATTTCACCCGCAGGGTAGGCCAAACAGGGAATATAAGCCAATTCCATCAATTTGAGCGCCCCTTCTTTGGCCACCGGTGCTGAAAGACCGCGCCCGAGGAAGAGAACGGAGTCGGCCTCGCACAGGAGGTCCACGGCTTCGTGAATGGGCCCGATGTCCTCGAAGTAGGTCTCCATCAAGTGCGGTGCTTGTTGGAGGTGGCGAATCAAGTTGCGACCGTCGGCCTTGGAAAGATGCCGAGTGCGGCCAAGCTGCGTTGCAAAAACCGTCAAGGCCGCCACCATGTTGGTGAAGGCCTTGGTTGAAGCCACGGACTGTTCAGGACCCGAGTGGATGTAGACGCCTCGCCCGCACAAACGGGCCACGGTGGAACCCACGACGTTGACGACACCGAAGACCTGTCCGCCCTTGAGCTTGATTTCCTTGAGCGCAGAGATGGTGTCAGCGGTTTCACCCGATTGAGACACAGCGAGATAGAGGGATTTTGGATTGATGACCGGGTCGTTGTTTCGGAACTCGCTTGAGATGTGGGTTGTCGCAGGTATGCGCCCCATTTTCTCGATCAACATCTGGCCAATTTCTGCAGCAAAAGCAGCCGTGCCACACCCCAGCAAGTGAATGTGAGCCGCTTGAACGAGGGTTTGGTGATCGAGACCCATTCCTCCCAGCCGCCCCGTACCCATTTCTCGGTCAACCCGGCCCCCGATGCACTGACGCAATGCATCGGGTTGTTCGTAGATTTCTTTGTACATGTAATGCGGTGCATCGCCGAGTTCCGCTTCTCCCCATGCATCCTCAAGCACCGTGATGCTGGGTTCGACAGGAAGCCCTTTGGTCGTCTTGATTTGGAAAGACTCACGGTTGATGACCACGACGTCTCCGTCATCGAGGTAAACCACTCGCTGGGTGTGAGCCGTCAAGGGATGAGGGTCGCTTGAAACAAAGGTCTCGTTTTGACCCTGACCGATGATGAGAGGAGAACCATTTCGGGCACAGATCAACAGGTCATGATCTCGGAAGAGGATGCAAAGCCCCCACGTCCCGCGAAGGTGTTGAAGGGTATTTTGAACGGATTCAAGAGGTGTTGCACCGCCTTGTAATTCCAGCGCCATCATCTGGACGAGGACTTCAGAATCGGTCTCACTGACGCAATCCACACCTCGTGCCGAAAGGCCTCTACGGAGATGTTGATAATTTTCGATGATGCCGTTGTGGACAAGGTGAATGGCTCCGTCGGTTGAAGCGTGGGGATGGGTGTTCCCTTGGGTGACACCCCCGTGGGTGGCCCAGCGAGTGTGAGCGATCCCTCGGGTTCCACTCACGGTCTCGGGTAGGATGGCTTTCAGATCGGCCACTTTGCCCACCGTTTTGTGCGTTTGAACATGGGAGCCGTCATCGATTGCGACGCCAGTGGAATCATAACCTCGGTATTCCAATCGTCGTAGCCCTTCAACCAAAATGGGAAGGGCATGCTGATGCCCAATATATCCGAAAATGCCACACATCTCATCACTTCACAAGTCGAAACTGTTGGCGCACACCGGGCAGGAAATACGCTTCAGCATCAAGTCTTTCACACCAAAGCTGGCCTTGCATGAAGGGCATGATACTTCGCGCTTCAAGTCGGGCAGAGGCAACGACGGCGTCGGAAGGGGAGCGTTCCCCTCCAGCGGTGGGAGGGCATCGGGCATTGGAAGGTTTGGAATGGGCAGGGGAAGTTCCGGCGTGGGCAGAGGAGGGAGACCTTTTTGCAAAATAGCCTCCATTTCCCGCTGCTGCTTTCGCTTCATTCGCCGTTCAAGGCGAGCATTGCCCCCCCCGTCCTCGAGTTTACGTTCAAGTTCTTCGGCCAACGTTTCCTCTTCATCCTCTTTGACCACCGAGAGTTGGCTTTCTTGGACCGTGAGTTCCTCGGCGTCATCATCGATGGAAAGCAACGGGCCTGCGTCATGTTCGGGCATGATCATGATCTCCACAACCTCACCTTCCTCGGCCATTTCCTCGAGCAGTTCTTCCACTTCGCTGTGGGAGCGACGAACCATAACAACGACGGCACCCAAGAAGAGGACCAAAAGAACCATGCTGGCAGCGAGGATTCGGTATTTCACCTCGTTTGAACCACCGGGGAGGTAATCAAGAAGCGTTTCCAAAAGACCGGGGGATTCGACCGGGTTGTTGGAGCCTTGGAGGGAAGCCACCTTGCTCAAACTTAGGGAGCCACCGGGCGTGATGGAACAGATGATGGTGTCTTCTTTCATCACGGCAATGCCGTACAAGTAGCCATCGTCGAGCATGTTTGACATGCCTTGCAGCGTTTCACCGTCGCTATCAGCGACAAGTCCCATTCGATGAACGGGGCCGTAAATGTTGATTTCGTCGTGGTAGAGGTAAACTCCCTCGTCGCGAGAGGCAAAGCCAAGCGTTGAGACGCCAGGAGCGAGGATGCGTTGAACGTCATCGCCCGACCAAAGCGCATTGGTGTTCGCTACCACGACGTTTGAGACCTTGCCTTGGCCTTCGGCCCATGCCACGATGAGACGGTCTTCATCATCCTCAACGAGCACTTCGATGGCAGGGTGTTTCGCATCGTCACCAATGGAGTATTGGAAACTCCAAGAGGAGGAGGTGTAAGCGCCGTGCGTGTACATGAGCCCAACACGCTCGATGCCCGAGACATCGTCTCTGTATTCTTGGTAAATCAGGTGAAGGTATTCCTCACCAAGACCAACCGCGAGCGGTTGAGCATCACCGGGACGAATATCAATATCAGAGAGAACGGTGAGCGGGCTGCTCCAAGAATTCCCTCTGTCCGGGGAGGTGGACGAGATGACAAAGAGCGAGGTGATGTCTTGCCAGGAACCACTGGTGGAAAGGTCTCGATGGTAGCCTGCAAGAACCATGGTGCCGTCGTATTGATCGAAGTTGAAGCCGTAATAGGAACCCTCTGAGAGTTTGAGAGCGGGCATGTGGTAGTGCTTCGGTGTCGTTTTTCCAGCGGCGGAGATGGACGTCATGGCGATGTCGGTCAGGATGTAGCCTTCGACACTCATTGAGCGACGTGCCCACGCAACCTGCACCAATCCATCGTCTCGCTGATAGACGGCCAATTCACCGCCCCAATTTTCTTCGAGAACCACGCCACCGACCATGGCGAGGGTTGAGGTGATGGTTCGAGCATGGAGTTCTCCGTCAATGGTCGTGAAGAGGAGCCCCCCGTCCTTCAAACCGACGAAATCGATGGCGACCTCGCCTGTCGAGAGCGAAATGCCTACTTTAGAACCGGCTTGGACGTTGGCGATGGTGACGTTGAATCGGAGTTCCTTGTGCTCGATTTCAACACCTGAACCGCTCAGTACAGCACGATAGGAGACGGCCCCTGCCGAATCATGGACATCTGCAAATCGGGCGAAGGCATAGCCGGAGGTCGTGCTTGAACCAGGGACCAAGGCTACGGATTGATCATCAATTCGTTGCCATCCAACTTCCTCAATCCAACGTTCCAGGCCAAGGTTAAGACCGCTCGCATCGGTTTGCCCCAGATTGTCGACGCGAAGGCGAAGGTCGTAGGGCGTACCGGGCACCGGCACATCGGGTGTGGTGCGAGCAGCACCGGGGAGGAAACGAAGCATGGGTTCAACCGGTCGCTCCTCGATGGTGAAACTGAAGGTGTAATCGTTATCGGTGCGGTCAGGGTCTTCGTATTGGTTGGTTGGGTCAAGGGATAATGTCACGTCGTGTGTGCCGGCTTCCGTGGCCCACCAGTAAAGGGTAACTTGGACACTTTCGCCTTGTTCGAGTGAGGTCACTTTGCCCTCGGACGGGTAGGTGGTCGAGTCAGAACCCGGTCCGTCCAACGTAAGGTAGACTTCGTTGGCGTCCAGATCGCCAATGTTTCGAAGGCCAAAACGAAC
The DNA here is from genome assembly GCA_938030705.1 of Candidatus Poseidoniaceae archaeon. Classification (GTDB taxonomy): domain Archaea; phylum Thermoplasmatota; class Poseidoniia; order Poseidoniales; family Poseidoniaceae; genus Poseidonia. The sequence continues at coordinate 22,082 of CALHIR010000001.1, read as the reverse complement.
TTCGAGAACGGTACCGGCGACGGCGGTATTGACCGGAAGGCCCCCGTCGTACACGCCCACGGTTCCCGTGAAGGCAAAGTCGGGAGCTGCAGGCAGGTTGTCGACTTCGTAGGTTCGCTTCAGCACATCGCTGACCACGCCCGATGCGTTGACCATCCGCACACTGATTCGGTGGGAGCCATCGTCCACCTCGGTGGAATCCCAGGTGAGGGACCAATCTTGAACGCCTTCGCCGTCTTGGTTGAGGGTATCGCCGAGTTGCCAATCTTGACTGTCGACCTTGTATTCAATACGGTCATGCTCAATGCCTTCGGCCGTTCCAGAGAATTCAACGAGTCCAACCAAAGCGGTTCCAAGCGGAGGTTCTGAAACGGAAACCGACATGCGAGCAAAACGAACGATGCGGACATCGACCACGGAAGCTTCGCCGTCCTCGTTGAGAGCACGAGCGTACACCAGGGTATAGGCTTCATCAGCATCGACCCAATCATCGTCCACCGTGATGTCAAAGTACCAGTCTTCAATCGTGCCGTCGGCTCCCAGCCAGTTGGTCAGTTCGGTGCTTTCTCCGTCGTCGTAAAATTGTTCAAATTTCACTTGAACCTCGATGTAAGAATGTTCGCTGAGGTCAGTGGTGCCCTCAACCGAGAGAATGTTGCCGGCCAGGTGCAACGTCTGGTTGACAGGTGCTGTCATTGATACATCTTCACCGAGGCCATCACCACCGGGCGGAGGATTCACGATCACCCCGCCGTTATCTTCCAAAGGCGTGCATGCCCGGCCGAGGACATGGTCGAGGGCACACGAGGCGTCAACAAGGCCAAAACCCCACTTCTCGTTCCAACGATTTGACACATCCGGTTCTGAAGCCGAACCTCGTGCCTCCGATGAATTGCGGAGAATGTTACGAATATCTTCTGGAGAAAGCGTGTCGTCGGCTTGAAGCAACGAGGCCACGATACCCGACACCAGAGGCGTCGCCATGCTCGTTCCGTCTTTAGACTCGTATTCGTTGTCGGCCAGCGGGCGCTCAGGTTGACCGGGGAACGACGGCCCGGTCGCTGCTGAGGCCGAGGTGATGCCGGTGCCGTACGAAGTCAAGTCCGGCTTCAGCTCCTCCCACTCGTTGTCGTCCCCGTCGTCCAAGCGAGGACCGTAATTGGAGTAAGAAGCCACGATGTCGTCGGTGCGGTTCACCGAGTTTCGGTCGTTGACGGCCCCGATGGAAATGGCCCCGTCGGCGCTGGCAGGCGACGGAACACGCTTGCTGCCATCGTTGCCCATCGCGACGATGCAGACGATACCCGCATCACGTGCATCATTGACCAAGCGTGCTTCTGCGCCCGAACCGTTGTCGCCCTCGTCGTCAGGGTTGAGCGGACTGCTCAGCGAACCAAACGACATCGAGCCGATGTCGATGCCACGGCTGGATTCGTTGTTGCCCCAGTCGGTGTCTTTGTTGTTGATCATCCACTGGATGCCGTTGAGCGAGGCTTGAGAATTGGTGCCGCCCGAGTCGGTGAGGACCTTGATGTCAACCAGGTAAGCCCCCATGCCGCTCCCGGTGTGAACTCGACCAGCACCGCCAGTACCAAGCGCTGTTGCGGCGACGTGGGTTCCGTGCCCTTGGCCGTCGTCGGGGTCAACGCTTCCATCAGGATTGGCGGCCGAGGAAGTTGCGTCGAAACCAGCGACCCATTTTTGGTCGGTGTAACTCGTTGCGTCGCTTTCCGGCTCGTCGTCAATATCATCGAAATCATTGAGCGCCCGATGTTCGTTGTCAACACCGGTATCGAGGACAGCGATGACGACGCCCTCGCCGTTGTAGCCCCGGGCGTACGTGCTCGCCGAATAGACATCCGAAGGCATGGCGCGAGCGGCTTCGCTGGCCACGCCGTTGAAGGGTATCATGACGTTCTGCATTTCAATGACGACCACACCCTCGAGAGTGTAAAGGTCCATGAGAGCGCTGACGGGGACTTTGTCAACCACCACCGAGTCGATGGCGTTCATGACTTGGAACCAAGCGCCTCCGTTTTCTCCCACCCATCCGTGATGGTTGAGGACCGTTCGAAGTTCGTTCACTTCCTCATCGTTTGGTGCCCAGGCGTAGTCGACGACAATGGCCACGGTTTTTCGGCCGTCTGGGCCGATGATGGCGGTGGGTGAGATGGATTCTTGGCCGTCCAGTACCCGTTGAAGGCGGTCGTCCATGCCGTTCCAATCCAAATCGGGCCCGTAGGCAAGCCACCACTGGTCGGGTTCTGAAGAAGCTCGGTCGCCTCGGTCAATCAGTCGTGTCGGGCGTTCACACAGGTCTTCGCCGCACATCAGCGGAGGGAGACCGTCGATGAGAATCGGTGCTTCGAACTCCTTTCTTTCCGACGTGTGTGTTGCGTTGGAGAGCACGCCGCCGCTGATATCTGCGAAGAGCATCAAGAGAGCAAAGAGAACGGCACCCGTGCGCAAGGATGCCCGTTGTTGACCCCGCATCATTTCACCTCTCATGAGGTTGGAAGCCTTGCCCACCTTTGATTCTATCCTCAAATGTATCACGCTGCGGGCCGATGAAACGGGGATTTAACGAGGTGGCCATTCGAGGTGTTCAGCGGTGGAGGAACATTGCAAATGTGGCCCCGAACTTCGCTCGACCAAACCCAACGGTGCGTCACATTCTGGGCAACGACCTGCATCGGCAAGGTGCTCCATCCACGCCGCCCTTGTTTCGGGCTCGTCGCTGGCTTGAACCAAGTTTTTGAGCGGTTCACGAAGATGCTTGGGGACGTCAAGGCCCCGGGCGGTCCAAGGGTCGTCAATGGCCTTCAAGTCAGCCATGTTGGCCTTCATACGGCGTCGCTTGGCGGCGTGAGCGTCACCTTGACTTGGACCTCCGTCCACCACCCCGAGTTCAACAGGTCCGCCTTTGGCCACCAAGGGCAGCAGGGCGTAGGCGGCGACGAAGCCTCCGATGTGCGCCATGTGAGCGATGCCGCTGGAGACTCCCGAATCCATCGTGGCCAAGGCCCGAATGAGTTCCAGTCCGAAATACAGCAAGGCAATGAACACGACCGGCCACGGACGAATCAACAAGAGCGGAAATGGAATCTCGTCTTTTGGCCATCCAGCGAGATACGCCCCAAGCAGACCAAAGGCTGCTCCTGAGGCTCCCAAAGCCGGCGTGAAGGAGTCGGCATTGAACGCGACCCAGCCCAGCGATCCGCCAAGCAGGCCGATGACGTACACGGCGGCAAAACGCTTAGCGCCAAGACGTTGTTCCAAGGGAACCCCCACCAGTGCCAGAATGATGACGTTGCCCAAGACATGCATCATGTCGCCTTGGCTGTGAAGAAAACCTGCCGTAGCCAACGTGTGAAGGAAAGCGGGCTCAAAACTACGAACGGGAACGAGCACAAAATCGCTCCAGACCCAGTATTCAACCATGCCCCAGTTGTCAAGCATGGCCCAGAAGACTTGGACCACCGCGCCCAACAAGACCGCAACGGTGATGCCCATGGCCAAGGAGGTGCGAGTGCGCACGGCGTAAACGATGGGCGCAATGACGGCGACGAACCACAACGACAGAACCAACCACTCCGTCGTGTTGAACAGCGACATGGCGAAGCCCATGCACGCCCCTCTACCTCCATCTCTTTTGAGTTGATGTCCCACAGGACAAAAACAGGAGGGTTCTTGCTTGGTTGACCCTTCCCCGCATCATGGCCAAGGCCCTGCTCAACCTCGTTGATGTTCAGGTTCGCCGAGGCATGAACACGGTCCTGGACGGATGTTCTCTGAGTGTGGGGGGCGCCCAAATCGTGGCGTTGACCGGAGCCAACGGGGCTGGAAAGTCAACCCTGCTGGAGACCGCTGCCGGCTTGCTGCCCATGGAACAAGGGCATGTCAAGCACGGCGAGGTGGTGGTCGCCGATGCCGAAGGTCGTCGCCGAACTTCGCCGTTCACCACGGGCATGGTCCTCCAGCGAAACGGAATGTTGGGAAGTGAAATGGTCTCCGAGCACCTCCAGATGGCGATGTCCATGAGCGGCCACTCCGTCGACATCGCCCCCTTCCTCAAAGCGTTCAATCTCATGCACCGTGCCAACGATCTCGTGGCCCATCTCTCGCAGGGTCAGGCCAGGAAGGTCGCCGTTCTCGCTGGTTTGTTGCCCGCCTTTGCCAGCCCGACACCTGCGCTGGTGATGCTTGACGAACCCGACGCCGGACTGGACGATGCGTCCATTGAAACCCTCGTTGGGTGGATGGGAGAGCTCTGCACCATGGGTCATGCCTTGCTGATAGCGACCCACGACGAACGCTTGATGGTTCACGCCACACAACTCTTCGATGTTGGCCAAAACGAACGCCAAGTCAACACCCCTCCTGCTGGGAAAAAAGCAGAACCACGACCTTCCCGTCCTGTGAAACCTCTTTCCCCTGCTTCCTTTGGTGTACGTATGCATCTACGAACGATGATGTGGTTGAACACCAACGCCATGGCGGGCCTTTTGACGCTCGGTCTATTCCTGACCATGGGCGACTTCATGGAGGAATTGGACAGCCTCCAGCAGATGGGGTTCATCCTCGCCCCGACCTTGGCGGTCGGCCTTTGCGGTGACCCGCTTGTCGCTGCGCTTCGGGAAGAACGAGCCGGTGTTTGGTGGCGTGCGGTCGGTGGTGGCGAGCCCCACGCAGGTTGGATGCCTTTGGCCATCGGGGCAGCGTTCACCTTGTTGTCCACCACAGGTTTGGGGAACGCTCGAGAAGCCCATGTCATCCTCACAGGCGCCGTGTTGTGTTTTGTCGTCTGGCACTGCGTTGGCTGGATGCAACGCTCAACCCAGCGCTTGGCGAGGCCGCACGCTGTCTTTGTTGGCTTGCTGACACCGGTGTTGATTTTACCCTACTCGATTCTTATCAGCGTTCTTTCTTGAGCCAAACACCAAGTTCAAGGAGGACGATTCAACCCCCAAACCATGAGGTTGGGCGAAACCGTACTGTTCGTCGGTTTCACAGGCATCGGTGCCACCCTTCTCTTGGCTTTGCTCTGGGCCCCCAGCGTCTCCATCAACGCCTTTGAATCTCCTGCGGCTCAACGCATCTTTTACTGGCACGTTCCGGCCGCGTGGGCTGCCTTCATCGCCTTTGGCGCTCTTTTCGTGGGGTCAGCGGGCTGGTTGTTCAAACGCTCTGAATGGATGTGGCGCCTCCATGTCGCAGGATCTGAAGCCGGCCTCGCCACCGGACTCATGGCCGTGTGGTCGGGTTGTGTTTGGGGCGCTGCAGAATGGGGTACACCGTGGGATTGGACCGATGTACGGTTGAACTCATTTGGTCTGCTCACCCTTCTCGCCATCTATGTCGTTCTCGGCCGCAACAGTCAGCCTGACGGCGTGGAAACTCGGGACACCTTTGCTGCGTTTGGTCTGTACGGCTTTGTTCTGGTGCCGCTCACCTACATCGCCACACGAATTTGGACCATTCGTCATCCAGGGCCCGTGGTGGCGACCGGCGACGGCAGTTCCATCAACAGCGACATGGGTCTTGTATTGCTGATAGGCGCGGTCTCATTTACCGTCTTCATCATCGGGCACATGATGGCCTCCATGCGACTGACGGCATTGGAACAACGACTCGAGCGCATGCAGCACAACCTTGACGGAGGAAATTGACATGGAAGGCATGACCTACCTCGCCGTTGCTTACTTTGGGATGCTCGTCGCCATTGCCCTCTGGACGTGGACGGTTGTGCAGCGAAGTCGACGGCTGGACGAGCGACTTCTGGCGATGGAAGCGGCCGCCGGTAAAACCGACGCTGAAGATAATTCCAAGGCGTAGTCTTTCAAAGGCCATGCCTCGAGACACCCGTGGGGAGGACCATGTCAACACGGCTCGGCGGTGAATTTTGCTTGGTCTGCGGTGCGGACCCCCCGTTGTTTGGCGACCGAATGTGTGAGCCATGCTTGAGGGCCAGAACCGTGTTGGCCAAAGTACCGGAAAACATTCCATGGGTGCGATGCGCTCGATGCGGCATCGTCGAGATAGAGGGGAAGTGGGAAAACACCACCGAAGCCGAAGTTTGGGACGAGTTGTTGCATCGGAATTTGGTGGTCCATGAACGAGCCGAAGACATTCAACTCGCGATGGAACCGGTCAAAGTTTCTGACCGCCACACCTTGATTCACCTTCAACTCGAAGGCGTGATCGACGACCTCCTCTTCCAAGAAGAGCACACCATGCGAGCAAGAATGGCCAACGGGGTTTGTCTGACTTGCACGCGTCGTGCTGGAAATTACTTTGAAGCGACCGTTCAACTTCGTTCCAGTGCGCGCCGTTTGAGCGAAGAAGAATTCAATCGACTGCGAGCGACCCTCGAAGACGTTCTCGAGAAATTGTCCGACGACCCCATGTTCTTCATCACCTCTGAAGGCGCCGTAACCGGAGGCTACGATGTGGTGTTGGGCAGCAAAGGTCTCGCCAGAGCCTGGGGGCGCCACCTCATCAACGAGTACGGCGGCATGGTGGTCGAGACCAATTCAACGGTCGGTCGAAAAGACGGCGTGGATGTTACGCGACTCACCCTCCTCTACCGTAAACCCGGCTACGAGATCGGTGATGTGGTCCAATGGAGGCATCATCTGTGGCGGCCATCGGCCTGGACGAAAGAAGGCGCCATCATGGAACGTATTGACCGCCGGGAACGCACGGGGGCATCGTGGCGAGACCTTGAAAATGCGAAGGTTTTGGCGCAACGGCATGAGTTTATCGAAGTTGAATTCATCAACGAAGACGCCTCGGTCGGCGAATTCTTGGACCCTACCACGTGGTCGATGAGCCTCGTTCGTCTGCCCTTCGACCACGTACTGGGAAGGAAAGGTCTTCTGATACGACAGGATGAAGAATGGATTGCCTTACCTCACATGGCGATTGACACCCCCGAACTCCAGGAGGACTGAACATGGAGCACGACCCAGATGCAATGCCAGAGCCCACCTTGGTCGACCTCGCCGAGCGTTTCGACAACGAAGGCATGGTTGGCTTCACCCGCACATTCCATGACGACCTGCGAGGAGGGTTTGAGGCCGTCAACGAAGAACGCCTGCCGTGGCTGCATCAACTCAAACAAGCCCCTTGGAGCGGCGTCCTCTGCCTTGGCATGGGTGGGAGTGCAGCGGGCGGAGATTTCCTTGCAGCGTTAACGGCGCATGCTGGCGGTTGTCCGGTATTCGTTCACCGGGATTACACCCTGCCCGCTTGGTTTGACCCCACATGGTTGGTGCTTGCCACAAGCCACAGCGGAAACACCGAGGAGACCGTAGCGGCAGCTGAAGCGGCCTTGAGCCTCGGGGCCACCGTCATCGTTATCGCCACCGGTGGTGTTCTCGCAGGATTGCCAGAATTATCGCCACGATGTCACCTGATTCCAACGGTTGGAGGCCAACCACCTCGGACCGCCTTCGGCCATATCTTTAGCCGGCAAGTGGCATGTTTGGAGAAGCTCGGGTTGTTACCGCCCCAAACGACCCAGGTGCGTGAAGCCATGCTCAAGCGATTGGAGGCGAACAACCTCCATTTCGACGTCTTGAACCAACCGGAGGGCGACATTGCGCTCTTAGCGGCTGGCCTGCTCAAGCAGCCCCTTGCCGTCATCGGGCCGAACGAACTCGCACCGGCGCTCAACCGATTCAAGAATCAGATGAATGAAAACGCCGCCCGGTTCGTCCGTGTCGGCGTGTTGCCCGAAATGAACCACAACGAGAGCGTGGCGTGGGGCGGTGTTGGTCCTGACGGCGACGAACAAGCCACTGATCAGGCGTTGCTCTTGCTGACTTGGCCCGGCATGCACCCTCGTGTTCAACAACGCCTGGACTGGATGGTGGCGCATTCACCCACCGAAACAGCGTGGAACCTCGCTGGCGAAGGCGACTCGTTGCTCGAATGCATGCTCTATCACTGTCTCGTGATGGATTGGCTTTCCATCACCCTCGCTTTCTTGCACGGAAAGGACCCTGCCGCCATTGCACCCATCAACGCGCTCAAGGCGCACCTGAACAGCGTTCAGTAAAGCGGCCCGCAAATCAACCGAGGGTCCGGATAGCGTTCAAGAGCATCGGCCCTGTCCTTTTGGTGAACCACGCCGGGTAAGTCGCCATTCTCGGGCGCCTCCCAGGCCATCTGAACATGAACATGCGGAGGCCAGCCCCCGTTTTCTGATTCGTCACCCATGGTCGCCAAAACGTCACCGGGGGAAAACCGGTCGCCTTTTTTCCACCCGGCGATGCTCTCCCAACTCAAATGCCCGTAAAGCACCCAAAACGTTCGTGGAACCTCCTCGAGGGGGCCGCCAACCATCTGGGGAAGGCAAAGGGTGTGTTTGGTGATTAAGGTCGGCCCATAGGAGCCGTCTTCATCGTTGAGGGCAATGTCGGCGATTTCTCCGGAGGCAAAAGCATGAATCGGCGTGTTCACCGGCCCACCTAAATCCAAGCCAACATGATGATCTCGATCCCCGCCAAAGAGTTCGGTGGTGTACATGGTCGGCCGATGCTCATCGTAGCGACCGACCGAATAGGGATAAGGCGCCTGCCATCCATCAGGACTGGGTTTTGAGAAATCATGAACCCAATACGGACCGTCAAACACCACCGTGGGATGGTAAGGGAACGAAGGCAAAGAGGTCATAACCCTGCGACCGCCCGTTTCTACTTGAGGTTTCGGCGAATCATCAAAGCATGCCTTGAGGGTGGACGGTCCATGCTCGGTAGCGCTGTGGTCGTGTTCGCCCCGAGCCTCCTGCCGGGATGGGCGCTCAGCACTGTCTTGGACGGCAGCAGCGACAGGTTTCGAAAGATCTTGCTCGCTCCTGCCCTCGGGCTGCTCTTGATGTACGGCCTGTCCGGCACGCTGGTTCTCCTCAACCTCTGGTCGCCGCTCTTGATGGGCGCTGCATTGTTGGCCGCCAACGCGCTGGCCTACCGGCTGATTCACCAACGCCATGAAACCTTGGCGAAGCGAACCCGATGGCAGTTGTTGGAGGCCGCCATGCACGGGGAAATTTCCGAAGAAACCGACACACCCTCATTGAGCAAAGAAGCGGAAATACAACTCGAGTTTCAGCGAAACCGTTCAACACCGCTGATGGCGTTGAGCATGGTCGTAGCGGCGACCGCCATGCTCACGCCCATCATTCAGCGGTTACCGTTTGGCGTGGACTGGATCGGTTTTGCCATGCTCACGCAACAATTGGTCTTGGAAGGTAATCTCAGTCTGCCAGGAACCAACGAGGGGTTCTGGACCTACCCCCCGGCCTTCCCATCGGTCGCCGCTTGGGTGGTCACCTTCACCGGGCATGATGCGGGTACGGCCGTCTTCCATCTTGGCCACTGCACCCTTTTCGCCCTACTGATGGGGCTGATGGGTTCGCTCGACCGGCACGGCGCAGGCGCGTACGCCATGTTTGCGATGGGGCTGGGGTTGGGGTTGTTCGCCAAGACGTTTGATTCAGGTTTTCCGAGCGTGGCGAGCCAGTTGGGTTTGGTCGTCGGCATCCTTGTGTTGTTTCGGCATGCCGACCAGCGACAAAAGCACCACACGGTGGGCCTTTGCGTGGCGCTGTATTCCGTGGCTTTGATTCACCCTACTGGGGCCATTTACCTCGCCTTGTTATTGCTCAGCCATGTGATGCACGGGCTGGCCATGGAGAACGAGGAACACCGTGAGCTCGTTCGCCGTTTGGCTTACATCGCTTCGGCCTTTATCACCGTCGGTTTTGCTGTGGCCCTCCTGGTCATCGCGCCCCGCCTGTTTGATGAGGCGGTGTTTTCCGAATACGGGTGGCAGGGCGGAAAACCACTCGTCGTTTACAACGGTGCCTTGCTGTTCGCCGGTGGCGTGGCCGCCATCGCGCTCCGGAGAACACTGGAAGGGCGAATCGCCATCACGTGGTTTGCCCTTCTTTGGTTGCTCAGTATTGTTCACCTCGTGGAAGGATTGAGGTTCATTCCCGTCTTGTCGCTGTTGTCCTACACCCTTTACTCAATGGCCCTGCATGCGTTTCATGTCCCCCTGGCCGTGCTGGTGGCGCTTTGGTGGTCACCGGGCACCAAATTGACCCCTCATCTCGAGGCGTCTCCTGTACCAGCGCCCATGCCACAAGCCCTCTCGTTGGGTTTGGTCATCACGGTTCTTCTTGGCACGCTGTTCGCTCAGTCTGTGGCGATTTCACTGGCACAGCACGAGGAACTCATGGCGGTTTCCCCCGGCGACTTGGAATTACGCCGTGCCCTGGCCGACATCGAAGGAATCATCTACACTGAAAACATGCACTGGGGCTACATATGGGATGCTCCAGCGGGTGTGAAAACGACCTCCATCCCCACCCTCGGCCTCGTTCACCTCACGGCCAGCGAACACGCCAACGCTACCCAAGCGATGTTCCTCGACAACACCTCGTATTTTGAGAACAACAACATGCTCTACGCCTTGACCTCGCCCTTGGGTACGATGCAGTGGACCTTGGCAACATCACCCTATTGGGCGGCCAGTCTCCAAACCGACGGAGCGACGTTGTGGGCATTGAGGCCCGATGGGGATGCCCCGCTCTTGTTGCTGACGGGCATCGATGAAGAAGATTGTACGGCCTGTGATGTACGTTTGGACCCGTGGAGGCATCACAAATTCAGGGACCCGCTTGACCTCGGTCAAGACCGACCGTTCTTACCCGAAGGAACCGTCGGTGAACTTCGTGTTGAGGCACCAGAGACCGCCAGCACGATGTGCCTTGTCTACGAGATCATCGGCCAGACCGACGGATTCTATCTGCAAGCCTCATCGGGCCTTGAGCGGCCTTTCCACGGCCTGCGGACCGATGCAGGCTACCACCAAGCCTGCTTTGCTGTTGACAACGCCAGCGAACTTACGGAATTACGCTTGGAATGGGACCGCTCAGAGCCGACACGATGGCTCAACCCTCTCGGCCTCTCAGGCAGAGACACCGTACTGTTGGACAAAACAGGCGTCAAACTCCAATGGTTCAGCTGGTCCACGGGTTCATGAACGGCAGATACATGTGGAAGAAGCCACGGGTGATGACCATGCAACACCTTGTTGTCATGCTCCCGGTGCTCAACGAAGCATTGGGATTAGCATGGGTGTTGGAACGCCTGCCCTATCAACGCTTGGAGAAGAGGGGGTACAGGACCACGGTTTTGGTCATGGACGGGCACAGCACAGACGGCACCGAGCAGGTCGCCGACGACTACGGGGCACTGCTCGTTGACCAAGATGGCATCGGGAAAGGGAACGCCATCCGCCATGGTTTTCGTGAGGCGCTTCGCTTGGAGGCCGACTGTGTGGTGATGTTGGACGCCGACGGGACCTATGCGCCGCACGAAATGACCAGGCTTTTGGCCCGACTTGAGGACCACAAGGTGGTCATTGGCGACCGACTCAACGGACGCATGGCTCCCGATGCGATGACCCGACTGAATTTCATCGGAAACCACGTGTTGACTTGGTTGGCGACCGCCCTCTTTGGGACCACCACTTCGGATGTCTGTTCAGGGTATTGGGCCTTTAGCAAAGAGGCCATTCACGCCCTTCAACTCAACAGCCGTTCGTTTGAAATCGAAGCCGAGATGTTTGCCAGCATGGTTCACCAAGGCGTTGAATTTGGTTTCGAGCCGATCAGTTATGCCGCTCGAATCGGTGAAGCAAAACTCGGTTCAACCGCTGACGGATGGCAGATCTTGAGGAAGTTGATCACCCGCCGAATCATCCCCGAACCGTTGTTGTGATGTTGGAAGCCCTCAAAGGGTGCGAGGCCCTCGCCGAAGCATGGAACGACTCAAGGTCGCCGTGCTTGGAGCAGGCGGACTTGTGGCCCAACGTCTCCAGCAACGCCTCTCAAACCACCCTTGGTTCGAGTTGGTTGCCGTAGCTGGTTCCTCCCGATTTCACAATCATGCCCTTGATGAGGTCCCTTGGGTGCTTGAAGAACCACGTCCTGAACTGCCCTCCATCACGGTGCGTGATGTTGCCTCGGCCGACACCGTGGCTGACCTGGCCAACAACGGCGTCGTGCTCGCCTTTTCTTCTCTTCCTCGAGCACAAGCCACTGAACTTGAGCCACTTTGGGTCAACGGTGGCATCATCGTTTATTCCAACGCCAGTGCTTTTCGGGCCGCTGAGGATGTCCCGCTGGTGATTCCTGAAGTGAACCCAGCCGCGTTGGAAGCAGGCGAAAAGGCACCCGGACACGTCTGTGCGACCAATTGCACGCTGTTGCCATTGATTCTCCCGTTGGCGGCCTTGCACGAAACTTACGGCTTGCGCGAGTACACCCTGCGCAGCGAGCAAGGCCTTTCGGGTGGAGGACACGAATTCATGCAAGCAGCCTTCCAAGCCGGAACTGTCGACCCCAACATTCCCGGGGAGGCAACGAAAACAGAAGCGGAATTCAGTCGTATTTTGCAATGGAAAGGAGGCGCTTCTTTGGATTGCAACCGGGTGATGCGAGCCGATGGCCATCATGTCTTTGTCGAGGCTACTTTTGACCGGACAGTGGACCGAGAGGGCGTCCTTAGGGTGATGGAAACGTGGTCGAGTGAGCACACCATGGCCCATCTTCCAAGCGCACCCGTTCGACCCCTTTCGGTGGTTGAGATCATCGACCCTGCCAAGCACTTGTTTGCGGATGGGGCAGGTTTCCCCGTCACCCCTGACCCGGCCAAGAACCTCGCTGCTGGCATGGCCGTCGTGGTCGGCAGCGTGGGTTGTCCTGCTTCGACCACCGTTCGGTTTGAGGCCTACAGCCACAACACCGTCCGAGGCGCAGCGGGTGGCGTCATCTTCCTTGCAGAGTTGGCCCACTGGCGCGGATTGCTCTCCACCAAACCTGCTCACCCGTAGGGTAAAAGGTCACAACCACCTCCTCCTCATCGGTGCAGGTATGGGAATAACCGCAATGATTCCGGACATGACCATCGGTCAACTGACGACCGAGGCGACCTCTCGCTGGGGCGAAATTTGGGACCCCCATGCAACACGGATGACGATTTTGCTCCTGTGCCCGCGGAAGGAACGCAAAATGATGGAACTGCACGGCGACATGATCGAACACGGTCAGCCTGTCATGGCGGTTTTCCACCGCCCTCGTGCGGAAGCCCATCTCCTCGAGGAGCAGGGCTTTGATCCCCGAGCAGCCTCTTTCCAATTCGTCAACATCGCCACCGCTGACCTCGGACCGTGGATGCAACAACTGGTCAACAACGAAGGATGGCTGAGGAGTTCAATCGCCCTCGCTTCAACACCGTTTTCGGTTGGTCTCCCCTCTCAGCGACCGTTTGAAGCCATCCAAACGCTGTGTTTCCGCCATCCGTCCCTGCCCGCCTTGGAACAGTACTTCCTCCCCTATCCAGCCGAATCCCTACCTGGCAAGTGTTTCGTCAGTCTCCCCCGGCGGGCTGCAGCCGAAATGGCTCGCCAACAGGCAGAAGTTTTGGGCGTTGGCCGACTTGAAAAGCCAAAACCACCCGCGCCGGAACCAGAACCACAACCCGCACCGGTTGCAGAAGCACCCCCCGAATCACCCCCACAGGCACCGGCACCGGAAGCGGGCTCTCCCGAAACCTCGCCCCCTGAACCAGCACCGGAACCAGCGGACAGCGAACAGGCCGTCGTCCCGCTTCCGCCATCAGGCGAAACGGCCTCTTCTCCCGCGCCAACCGAACCAACCGTGCCCCTTCCGCCGGCCGCAACCGAAGAAGGAGATCAATCCCCGGCCGAGGAGACGTCAACGGAAGAAACGCCAGGCGACAGTGAAAACATTGACCTCCCAGAAGTGGTGGAAGAAGAGGTTGAAATTTCCGAACTCGAAACAGAACTGCGAGCCTTTTTCCAGGAACTCATCGATGCAGGCGTGGAGCCATCGGCCTTCATGGACGACCCGCGCTGGGAAGACATCAGCGAACAAGCGGTCGCAGAAGGCTTGGAGACGTGGCCCATTCTTTTGCAGATGACGGCCATGGGCTGAGAAGGTCTAAATCCATGAACGAAATGAGGAAATCGAGGGAGCACCATGGGATTCTGCATCAATTGCGGCCAACAACACCCTGATGGCACCCGATTTTGTCGTTTCTGCGGCAACCAGCAGCCCGGTGAACAACTGTTGCAACGTCTACGGATCGAGGCTCAACAAATTCACAGCATGCGCTTGCAAATGCAATCGCAACAACCCCCACAGGGCAACCCCTACCAACAACGCCGTTGGTGAAGTGAGTGCGCCCGAAGCACTTGGCGATGGCCCTGTCAAAACTCATTCCCCATCCATGTGCAGACGTCACGCTTGAGCAATACGCTACAGAAGGCGACCTTGCGGCTTATTGGATGCTCGCCGTGGACCAACTCGACGGGTTAGAAGGGCGCCGTGTGGCCGACCTCGGAGCAGGAAACGGTATCCTCGGTATCGCTGCCCTGATGCTGGGCGCAGAAAACGTCGTGTTCGTGGAAACCGATGAGGACGCTGCGGAAGTCCTTCAGCAGAACATCAACGGACTTGACGACGAATTGGCCCAACGTGCGAGCATAAGGAAAGCCCATATCGGCGCCGATGAGTTCAGCCTTGACCGCCCGGACATCATCGTCATGAATCCGCCGTGGGGCGTTCAGCGAGCGAAAGCTGACCGTCCGTTTTTGGAGGCTGGGTTTGCCTCGGAAGCCAGCGCCATCCACGTGCTCCATAGCGACAACGCCGTTCACCTCGAAGCGATGGCCAACGCATCGGATTGGGCGGGCGAAGTCGTGTTACGAACCACGTTTCGTCTTCCGCCTACATACGCACATCACGGTCAACGTCAAGGCGGAACGGACGTGAAGTGCTGGCGATTTTTCCGCCACGGCGACGCTCGCCTCCCCGCTGAAAACGATGATTGAACCATATGGGGGGTTCAAAAGGAAGGAACCCTCGCCTCAATTCAGCGAACGGTGTGCGACCCATCTCGGGCCATATCTGCGAAAGGAATGAGAATCATGACGGCGAGCCTCGTCACCCCAGGAAGCATCATCGCCAAAGAGGGCGAACACGAACACGGTGAAGGAACAACCCTTGCCGACGGCAACATCATCTCCACCGTGGTTGGTTATGTTCATGTTGACGGCGACGCCATCTCGGTCGCCCCCTCCAAACCAATTGTGGAACCCGTTGTGGGCGACACGGTCTTGTGCGAAGTGGTCAAACTCAACGAGAAGAACGGTGAAGCGATGATCCTCGCCGTTGAAGGCAAAACCGGTTCCATCCAACCCCAGCACCTCTACGGTCAATTCTTCGTCACCGGACTGGTTGACCGATTCATGCACCAGACCTCCGATGCGCTCCGCCGACGGGACGTCTGTCGTGCCGTCGTCAAGGAAGTTGAGCCGGTCGTTCGCCTCGACTTCCGAGAGCGAAACGATTGCGGCGTCCTCCACGCCATCTGCCCGCCTTGTGGCGACACCCTCCAAGCCGAGCTCGACGGCGACTGGAACGTAAAGTGCCCGACATGTGGCTACCAAGGTTACCGGGCCCTCGCCGACAATTTCGGCGCCGGTTGGGCCGAACTCGACCAAGGTGCAAGCGCCTTGAACAATGCCGGCAAGCGCTGGGGCGGGGCGGCAGAAGCCATGTTCGCCAAAGGCCCTGCGGGTCGAGCCACCTTCATCGCCGCCGACGTTCGTGAAGACGGACGAGAGCGTACCTACTTCCGATTCGAGGGACAGAGCGGAGGCCGAGGCGGTGGACGCCAACGAGCCGCTCCTGGCACCCGACTCTTCGTGGGTGGCCTTCCTCGTGACGTTGGTACCGATGAACTCAGCGAACTGTTCAAGTCGCACGGCGACATGACCGATTGCGTTGTCTTGACCGACGACGCCGGCGTGAACCGAGGCTTCGGCTTCGTCACCTACGCTGAGAAAGCCATGGCCGATGCGGCCATCAAAGCCCTTGACGGCCACCGAATCAACGGACGACGCATTGGCGTGCGTGATGCGGATGACGACAAGAAGAATGGCGCTAAGAAGGAGCGAAAAGATCCCGAGGGCCTCAAGATCTACATCGGTAACCTCCCGTTCACGGCCACGCAAGACCAACTCAAGGCCATGGTCGCTGCCCACGCCACGGTCAACGAAGTCATCCTCGCCACCGGACCCGGCGGCAAAGCCAAGGGCTTTGGATTCGTCTTCATCGCTGAGAAAGACAAAGGCGACGCCGTGGTGGAGGCCCTCAACAACAGCGAGGTGGAAGGCCGCAAAATCAAGGTCGACATTGCCAAAGCCAAGGGTGGCAAAGGCGGTGGCCGTGATGGCAACCGTGGCGGAAGCCGTGGTGGCGATAGCGACGGAAAATCCTCACGAGAACTCCAAGCCCTTCGAGAAGAAGGTGAAGGCGGAAAGAAGCGCAAGCGACGCCCCCGCCCAAAGAAGGATTGAAGGCGGCACCCCTGCCCCTTGAGGTATGGTTGAATCGTCCGAGCCACGCTGGTTGGTCTTGGACGGCTACGAAGACGAACCTGCCGCCTTTGGTGTTCCACCCTACGTCGGCTTCCACATCCGCTATGCCTGTGGCGTGCTCGAGGCGAGCGGTGAGGCCTACGATTACATGACCGTCGACCGCTACCGTCAGACCCTCAAAACCAACCCCGAATTCATTGAACAGCAACTCAAGCACTGCCTTGGCGTGGTGTGCATCGCAGGGGCCGTTGTTCCCGGAAAATACCTTCGAGGCACGCCGATTTCACTCAAAGAAACCCAACACCTCATCCGGAGTCTACCGCAAGGAACTCCTGCGCTATTCGGCGGCTGGGCCATTCGGGGATGGAAGCAGCAAGGTTGGACGCCGCTCCGACCTAACCTCTTCCTGGCCGTTCAAGACACGGACGCAACGCTGCACCACTTCCTCGAAAAAGGGGAATGGAAACATCAGCGCCGGACCGCCGAACAGTGGACGGCTTGGGCGCAAGCCGGTGCTGGGAGCAAGGCGGTCACCCAACATCCCGATCTTGGCAGCGAAACGCAGGCCGGGCCGCTGACCTACGAAGTGGAAGTTTACCAGGGCTGCGTGCGGTACAAGCGGGGCTGTAAATTCTGCATTGAGCCCAAGAAAGGCGTCCCGATTTGGCGAACACCGGAGGATATTATCGAAGAAGTGCGCATCGCCCATGACGCCGGTGTCCATCACGTTCGTCTTGGAGGCATGACCGACACCTACACCTACATGGCCGAAGGCGTTCGTGAGTTGGAATACCCGGTTCCAAATCCAGAACCCATCGCGAAACTTCTTCATGGCCTTCGTGAGGACGAACGCCTCGGCATTCTCCACACCGATAACGGCAACCCGTCCATCATCGCAGAGAACCTTGAACCGGCCGAAGCCATCACCAAAACGCTCGTCGAAACGCTCTCCGACGGCGCCGTGCTGTCCTTTGGTCTTGAGTCGGCTGACCCCAGTGTCCACGAAGCGAACTGGTTGAACTGCGACCCCGGCCAACTTAAGACGGCCATTCGCCTCATCAACAAGCACGGCCGTGTTCGAGGTGAGCGAGGCCTTCCCAAATTACTGCCTGGATTGAACTTCATTGCCGGACTCAACGGCGAGACCGAAGCCAGTTATGGCATGAACATGGCGTTGCTTCGGGACATACGCAGCGAAGGCTTGTTACTGCGCCGAATCAACATTCGTCAAGTGGAAGGTGAAGGCTTCCAAGAGGTCCCGGCCGAGGCTTTTGCTTCGTTCAAAACGGCATGCCGGGATGAAATTGACAAGCCCCTCCTTGAGGAATTGTTCCCGCTGGGCCAAATCATCCATGACGTCCATTGGGAATCTCACGACGGGCGAACCCGCCTGCCCGTGCACGAGACCGACCTTCACCGACGCCCGGAGGTCTACGGCAAAGCCGGCATCACCTTTGGTCGGCAAATCGGGGCCTACCCCATTCTTGTTGGCGTGGAATACAAGATTCCGCTCGAGACCCAGTCCAGCGTGATGATCACCGGCCACGGGGCCCGCTCCATCACCGGTGTCGAGGTGGGCCTTGACCCGATGACCGTCTCGGAAAAGCAACTCGAAGCGATTCCGGGCATCGGCAAAAAGTCGGCGTGGGCCTTGGTCGGCGAGCGTGCCAAACGGCTTTCAAGAGGCCATCCTTTCAGTGTTGAGAGTTGGCTTGAAAGCGCGGAGATCACCCTCACAGAAGAACTTCGAAACATCTTGAGGTTATTTTATATCTCTTCTGATTGAGGAAAGCGCATGAACAGCCGCGCCTTAACGCTCGCCCTCTTGTTGGTCCTCTCTACCTTGGCCAATGCCCTTGCACCCACGATACCTTCTGCGCTTGAGGAATCCACTGCACCACATTTTTCGGGTGGCACCGTTGATTGTGGAACAAACGCTTCCAACGTCTCGTTTGAAGTGGAGGCGTACCAACCAACATGGAACAACCTGGACACCGTTTCGGTCTACCTCGACACGTATTGCGGTATTTGGAACAACTCCTACATGGTGTCGTGGGGTCTGATCGACGACGCGAACGGCTCAATCATTGATTATGGAAGCACCTCGTTTCAAACCAACACATCGAGCGTCACCTACCACCCAAACCACACGGACCACTTCAATGAAGTTGATATTCATCTGAGCTACATGCAAACGGGCAATTACTCCGTGTTTGGGCACTTCTCGGTTTGGATGAACAATTCATGGTCGTTCCTTGCCAATGTGAGCAACACCTTCGAGGTCAACTCAACGATGACCACCACGGCTTGCGGTTACAACAATACCCTCGTCTCGATGGAAACCGATGTTTCAAGCAACTATTATTTTGAAGGCACCTCAATGTACCCTTGGTCGGACATCGAATGTGCAATGATGAACACCCCGTACACGTACACATGGGAGTTGTACAATCACAACACCTCCAACATCACGCATTCAGGGTTCCAGAACTTTACTGCAACTTGGCAAAACGTCAACATGTTCTACGACGGTTCAGGGTTCTTTTACGACATCTACCCGCAAATCCATTCCCTCTCGGAAGGCATCTACACGTTCAGCACCATGCTTTCCCTTTCAAACGGGACGTATGTGGACCATTCCAACCTTAGCGTTCAAGTTTGGGCGAACACAACCGGTGGCGGTGGCAACCAGAGCAGCGGCCCGTCCTGTGCGGTTTATGCATGGTCCGACTACTATGCGTACTATGTGGGCGACAACTTCACCGGAGAGGTTGACTCCTACTGTTCGCTGACCAACGAGACGCTCATGATTGAGTGGAGCATCCTCAACACCGACACGAACACGACGGTGGATGCAGGAAATATCAGCTGGACCAGCACCATGTATTCTGAGACGCAAAATGTCTCGTCCTCGGCCATTGCTAACCAAAACGCTGGAAACTACTCCTTCGAGGTCATCCTCTCGTGGTACAACTCCTCCTCGACGATGTGGGAGATGCTCGACAGCGACAACGATGCGTTCTCCGTCTTGAACGGCAG
The DNA here is from genome assembly GCA_938030705.1 of Candidatus Poseidoniaceae archaeon. Taxonomy (GTDB): domain Archaea; phylum Thermoplasmatota; class Poseidoniia; order Poseidoniales; family Poseidoniaceae; genus Poseidonia. The sequence continues at coordinate 2,564 of CALHIR010000001.1, read as the reverse complement.
CAGCGGTGGCGGTGGTAACCAAAGTACGGGGCCGCAATGTTCGGTCTATGCATGGTCTAGTGTGTACGTGTACGACGAAGGAGAGAACTTCACCGGCGAGGTTGATTCCTACTGTTCGTTAACCAACGAAACCATGACCGTCTACTGGTTCATCACGAACACCGACACCAACATGACGGTTGATTCCGGCAACATCACATGGACGAACACCCAGTTCTCTACGACCCACAACGTGACCTCCACGGCACTGGCAACCCAGTCCCCAGGAAACTATTCCTTTGATGTGACGATGGGCTGGGTCAACGCTTCTTATTGGGAAACACTCGACACCGACGATGACCCCTTCTTCATCTGGAACGGCAGCACCGGTGGTGGCGGTAACCAATCCGGCAACCAAACCGACATTGACGGTGTGGTGATGGCCAGCACGACGGAATCGAACTACGCCAGTGGCGACACCGTTTCGTGGTTCATCGAAAGTTCTGAACTCGTGATGGGCGAAGACTACCACATCGAGTGGGCCGTCGTTGAGGTCATGACCAACACCACCATGGCAACAGGCAACGCTTCGTGGACGGCCTACAACAACATGAGCGGTGAACAGGGCAACCTTTCCGGCCTGTCCGACGGCACGTACTGTCTCGATGCTTCCCTGTACCAGCAGGTGGACACCTACGCCTATTGGGTGGATTACGACTACGCTTGCTTCAACGTGGGCAACAACAGCTCAGGCAATCACAGCGACGCCTTCTACGACCTTGACTTCGACTACGACATTACGCAAATTGACAACGATACCATCGGCCTGTCCTACACCGTGAACAACTCCGGCAACTGGTCAGGGAACTTCTACTACCAGGCTTACCTCCTTCCGGGTAACCTCTTGATCAATCAAGTCTATGGCAACGTGAGCATCAACGGCATGGGCGTGTACAGCGACAGCACGACCTTCGACATCATGGGCTTGACCGACGGTGCTGAAGTCTGCGTCGAGATGATGTTTGTGGACACCAACGGCAACACTGAGGCTGAGGGCGAGGACTGTCTTGTCATCAGCATTGATGATGATACCAACGGAACCGAGACAACTCAGCTCAACTGTTCAGAACTTGACCAGAGCGGTATTGATGGCGACATCCTCATTTTCAATGTCTCAACCTACTATGACGAGGAAGATACCGTCCTAGCGTACATTGATGTGTGTTGGACGCCGACAAACGTCTCAATGTGGTACACTGTTAGTCTCAACCATACGTTAACTGGAACGGTCGTTGAAGAATGGTCTGCGCAAGGGGCTGGGAACTTCCCCTCCTGGTGGTACGCCACCGAGCATGACGAAGGGCACGTAACCTTCCCGATGGATCAACACTACGGCGTGGCGGGTGCTTGGGACCTCCAAGTGAGCTCGTTGCCCTATTCGGGAGAGTATTGTTTCAACGCTGAACTGAAGGTGTTCGACACCACCTACGGCGCATTCTTCTTCGTTAACGAAGACGGGCCCGTATGTTTCGATGTGGTCTTGAACACTGGAGGAAACACCACGGTGGACACCGACGGCGACGGTGTGTTCGACCAGGACGACCTCTGCCCCAACACCACAGCTGGCGTCGTGGTTGATGAGGACGGATGCGAAGTCACCACGGCTCCAACCGACAGCGATGGCGACGGCGTCCTGGACGCTGATGACCTCTGCCCCAACACGCCTGCCGGCACCACGGTGGACGCTACGGGTTGCGAAGAGAGCGACCCCGTTGACCCCGTCAACACCGCTCCAGAGGTTGACAACGTTTCCATCACCCCGCTGCTCCCTGAAATCGGCGATGTGCTCACCTGCAGCTACAGCGCTTCGGACGCAGAAAACGATGCGCTCACAGCGACCATCGTTTGGATGGTGAACGAGACCCTCATCCAGGCCGGTTCAAACACGCTCAGTATCGGCTTTGCAGTCGGCAACACGGTGAGTTGTGTGGTTACCGTCAACGACGGTTCGGTTTCCAGCAGCCCATCGACGGCAACGACGGTCATCCTACCAGAAGGTACGAACGACGTCATTGAAGACGCCACAGAGGGCGGTCTTTTGCCGTCAGTTGGTACGCTTGGTACGCTCCTTGCCATCGCCATCGGTGTTGGTCTGACCCGCCGCCAGGACAACTGAGCAAGCACTATCAGGCCCCTCCGCAAGGAACAGGCGTGAACACGGTGGACCAACTCAAGCAGGCGGCACGCCGCTTGTCGGCTGCGTGCGACGAAGCCATCGCCGGCCTCGAAGCCTCGGGAGCGGTCGCCCATGCTACGAACCCACTCGACTATGCTTGGGCCCACCACGAACAATTCCTCGACCTGTGGGGCGGACTGGGCGCCACCACCTTGCTCCTGGGTATGAACCCCGGGCCGTGGGGCATGGCGCAGACAGGGGTGCCCTTTGGGGCCACAGAAGTGGCGAAGGCGTTTCTTCGCATCGAAGGGCGGCCACTCAGCACGCCGGCGAACGCTCATCCCAAGCGACCCATCGTTGGAATGGACCTGGAGCGACAAGAGGTCTCTGGTACACGGTTGTGGAACCT